>CAXSGJ010000005.1:121459-164208 GCA_964236865.1 uncultured Polyangiaceae bacterium | reverse complement strand
TCGTTGGCCCCATGTAGCCGTAGCGGGTCCAGTCCGTTTTCCGGCAACAAGAGTCGCCCGGGACAGTCGATTGAAAGATCACGCTGCGCGAATCGCTCTCGAACGCTGGCCACTTCAGAGCATCCCCTTGCGGCCAGGTACTGGCGATCGAGCGCCGATTTTTGAACAACTTGTCGGCTTGGCTGAAGTCGAAGGTGCTGATGCCCTTGCGCCAGCCCGCCCCGCCGGCAGAGTCGCCGTCGATGAACACGAGCTTCGTGCCATCGGGTGAGAAGGAAGGCACCATCATCGCAGCCCCAGCCAGGCCCCAATTGCCATTGCGGCCGGCAGTGACGTCCACCGGTGTGGGCGCCGGCGTGGTTGGCGTTTGCCAGACCCAGTAGCTCGTATTGTTGGCATTGTCCCCGCCGTCGACGACAAAACCGGTGGGCCGCGCGTAGGGCGCTGGCTTGAAGACCGACGGCGGGATCGTCACCCAGCCCGGGGAGCCCGCGCACGGCGTCTTCCACTGCAGCTGCGCGGCGGCTAGGCCGCCTTGCTCGTACCAATCGAACTTGAAATCGTGAACGCCACCCTCGAAGTACGCGCCGCCGTACAGGGGACCGTAGATCCAACGACTCGCCACGCGCGTGCCGTCGACCCACAGCCGACCGCCGTCATCCACGTTGCCGGTGCTTCGGAACTCATAAACGCCGTCGCAGGCGAACGTGATGCTACCCGTCCAGCGCGCGCTGAACGTGTCGTCATCTGAGATGATCGAGTAATTCGGACGTCCGGAGCCGAAATCAAAGTCGATGTTCGGGTCGACCCGTTGAAAGGCGCGTGCGCTGCTCTGATTCGCGGTCAAGCTCACGTTGAACCCGTCGATGTCGTAGTAGGTCGCGGTGAGCCCGGTGCTGGGCGCGCTGTAGCCGACGGGATACAAGTTGCTAGCAGGGACGGCCTCGTTGGCTGTGCCGTATTTGTAGCTCAGTAACAGGTGCGCGTTCGCGCCATCCTCGTGATGATCGATGTGGATGGAGTGCAGGGTGCCCGCGATCCAGGCGTAACTCGCGAAGCAGCCCGCGAATTTGGACGTCGCCGTCAGCGCGGTCGCCCCGTCCACCAGGACCGTGACCTCGTCGTCGGAATCGACGCACAAGCTGACCATGCCGGTGTACGGCGATTCGATTTGCGCGTCCCAGCTCGAGCTAAAATTGTCCGCACCGATGCCCGCGGCCGGGCTGTGCCCGAAGTAATTCGAGCTGATATCGGGCTCCAAGCGCGTCACGGTCTGGCCGGTCGCGTCGTCGCGATAGACGGCCAGCGCGCCATGCTGCGGCTCCGCCGAGGGCGGCGAAAACTGCGACTCGGGCACGAGCGCGCGCGGCGTCGAGCGGCTGCTCCAAAATAGCTGCACGTTCGATTTGCCGCTGCCGTTCACTTGGTCGAGCTCGAAGGGCACGAGCGCGCCAGCGGTCATGGCCACGTCCGCGGTCAAGGTCGTCGGCCCGGCTCCGCTGACCGGCGCACCCCCCACGCTCAGGGTGAATGAATCGGCACTCGTCGTGACGACCTCGAACTTATAGGTCTCGCTGAAGAACGCCTGAATCTGGCCAGTGCGCTTTACTGAGTAGTCGGGGGTGATGAGTCCACCTGGGGCGGCGACGCCGAAGTCGAAGTTCACTTGCGGTTCGAAGCGTTTCCACACCGTGCCCGTGTAGTTGACCGACGGAAAGTACTGCGCGAGCAACCCCGTTCCAGACCCGCCGGAGAGCATGAAGCTGCCCGTGTTCACCTTGCGCGCGGCGGTGTCGATGCCAACCGGAGTGTCGTTGGTGTTGCCCCACACGTTATTGGCCACCAGCGCATACCTGCCGTCCGGGGTGAGCGGTGCCCAGGCAAAGCCGCGCCAATCCTTGGTGCCCGCCGTGTAATTGGCCCGCGCCGGGTCGGCTACGAAATCCGCGATCGGGGTCAAGGAGCCGTTGGCCGTCACTTGCGAGATGCCGCCCAGGGTCGGACTGAAGGTCTGCGATCCCCCGCCAGGATCGATGCCCACGCGTGCTGCGGTTGCGAACACGTTGCCGCTCGCAGAGAGTGTGTGACACACCGGGCAGCCGTCGCTCGTGCCAAACGCGGGGACCGCCGGATCTTCCGAGCCGGGGTCGGTCTGCATCTCATTGGTCTTCGCGCCGCGCTGATACTGCGTGTAATAAATCTTGCCTCGAATGGGCGTGCTCGAGAACGTGAGCGAGCGAGTCATCGCCGGCCGCGGTTGCCCGCCGACCAGACGCTGCACCGATACGCCGGCGACGTGGCCTTTCGCGGTTTGCTCGAAATACTTCCACACTTGGCGGGGAATGATCGCCTGCGGCGGGTTGGTCTCGGCCACGACCTCTGACCAAATGAAGGTGGCGCTGCCCGTCGCGGGGTAACGCAGCGTGATCTTGACCGCGCTGGCGGGGGTTCCGCCGGTATCCCACTGCACCACGGGGGCCCTGAGCCCGATGGGCAACACCGTCTGATCGTACGGATAGATGACCTTCGCGGGGTCCGTACCGGACACCGCGCCTTGGAAGGCGGCGACGCTGCCCGCAGGTGCGGTCTCGTTGCTCTTCAGGTTCACCGTCACATTGAGTAAGCCAGTGGCGCTGAGCTGCCCGACATACGCTGTGACGTTGATGGGGCCGGAGACGGCGCTGATCAGGCCCACTTCACCGGTCTCGTCCACCGCGGCGATGTCCAGTCGATCCAGGGTCCAGGCCGGTCGTGGAACGCCGGGATAACAGCCCGGCGGGTTCAATTGGATGCCGAACTTGGCGGTCTTCGGCGGCACGGCCTGGGCACCTGGCGCCAGGAACGCATCCGAGGGTACGATTTGCTGAGAAATGGTTGGGGTCGACCAATACAGGGCTGCGCTCGAGCCGCCGAAGTCCTGGAAAAATTCCAAACGAATGCTGTGCGCAACATCCGCCGTCCAGTTCAATGGGTCGGCGCAGTGGGCCTGACCGGCTTGATCGAACCAAGAGTTGATCAACAGTTGACCATCGATCCACAGCCGCACGCCATCGTCCGTGCGAGAGCAGAGCGTGTACGGCTCGCTCGTGCTGGGCGTGATCGTGCCAGTCCAACGGACCGAGTAATTGTCGGTACCCAGATTGCCGACGCCCGGCACGATGTAGTCCCAAGTGAAGTTGATGTTGGGATCGGCACGCGTGCCGTCGGGCGCCCAGCTCCCCGGGATTTGCGGCGCCGTTCGATCCACACGGTTGAAGTACTCGCCGAGCAAGCCAGTGACGCCGAAGTTGGTGATGTCGAGCGATTGCGGCGTCGGCGTGACCGTCATCGATGTGCATTGACCCATGCCCGCCGATTCCTCGTGCGGCAAAACCTGGAGCCCGCCGTCGTTGCTGAGCGCGCCGCCCGCGGGTAGGGGAAGCCCGCTCGGGTCATCGACCACGACGCGGCAATAGGGGTCGCAGGGGTTGTCGAGGCAGGTCGTGCCCGTGCCCAGACCCTGGGTGCGTTGTAGGCTGGGCGAGATGTTCAGGGTTGCGATGCGATCCCCCACGCAAGGCCCCCACTTGCCGGCTTGGCACGAGCGCTCGCCCATGGAGCAGGAGACGTAATTCCCGGAGCTGCGCTCGACCTGTCCACAGCCCACGGTCTCGCCCGGGTTCTCGCAGTCACAGCCCTCTGCGGGCGTGCCGCACGTGTCCCCGCTCGGCAGCGGCTTACTAATGCCCGCATCGCCAGCGCCCGCGCTCGCCGCGTGCTCCGATGAATTGCCGCAGCCAGCAAGGCCCAAGCACAGGGCAAGGAGCACCCAGAGCGGATTGAATTTAGACAATAGTACGGCTCTTGCCGAGCTCTGCGCACACGTCAACCTCGGCATGCGCCGGCCCCTGCGTTTTCCGTGCCGTCCCGGGCTTTCGGAAGTCACTGACCCCGGCGGCAGAGCGAACCGTCGTCGGCCCGCGGAACACCGGCTCAAATATCTGTAAATATTGGCTTATTGGTCGCGCAAACCGCCGCGTCTCGGGGCGCCGCCGAGTCGCCCCGAGCGCCGCGAAGGCGGCGTGCTCGGCGCAACGTTTGCGGCGCTTCGCACTGTTTGCAGAGTCAGTAGTGGTAGAAGGGCTTCGAGTTAGCGCGGCGTTGGCGAGGAGAGAGAGTGAATGGCGCGATGTCGATGGATCGGGATTCGAGCAGCTGGCAGTGCGCTGAGCGCGGCGGCTTTCTGCGTGCCCGGCGTTGCGCATGGCGTGACCCCGAGCCAGCCACTGCTTCCCCACCCACCCGCAGCTGCTGCGGCGGCGCCCGCCGCCTCGCCCATTTTCGCACCGACCCCAGCGCCCGCCTCCGTGGAATCAACGCCGGCGGCGGTCCCAGGAGAAACCGAGCCGGCGTCGAGCGGCGCTCTTCCAGAGCTGCCGCCTGCGCCCGCCATGGAGGCGCCGCCGCGAGCGGCTGAGCCCGCGGTCGCCGCTGAAGAAGAATGGTACGACTCGTTCGACGTGCGCTTGTTCGCGGACGCGTACTTCAGCTGGAACTACAACGCGCCGAAGCCGCAGGTGGGCGGTAACGACGTGGTCCGAGCGTTTGATTCGGCGAACGGTTTTTCCTTGGCCTGGGCCGGCTTGGATGTGTCACACGCGGCCGAGCCGATCGGCGGCGCGCTGTCGTTGCGCTTTGGACCCAGCGCGCGGCGCTACAACTCGAGCTGCGTCGGCAACTGTGACGCCTCGTACGGCCTCGAGAATGTGAAGCAAGCCTTCGCAGCGTTCCGCCCGGGCGGCGAAAACGGCAAGTTCAGCGTGGATTTTGGCAAGTTCGACACCATCTACGGGGTCGAGGTCGCGGAGAGCCAGGACAACCTGAATTACTCGCGCGGCGTGCTGTATTGGCTCGGGCAACCGCTCTTTCACACCGGGTTGCGCTTGAATGCCGAGCTGACCCAGCACTTCACGCTGCGCGCGTTGGTCGTGAACGGCTGGAACAACACGATCGACAACAACACCGGCAAGACCTTCGGCGTGCAGGCCACCGCACACACGGCTCGCAACGAGAGCCATGATTGGGTGTCGGCATCCCTGGGCTACTTGGGCGGCCCGGAGCAAAGCGACATCGGCCAGGTGAATTGCCCTGCGGGCAACGTGTTCGATGCGGCGAGCCCGAGCGGCTGCTCGCCGAGCACAGCACTTGGACCGACCACGGGCACCGTCGACCGGCCCAGCAACAACACCAAAGGCTGGCGCCACTTCATCGACTTGGTCTTGACGTCCGACCCACTCGACGCCCTTCACTTGGTGCTCAACGCCGATCTCGGCGCGGAGCGGCAACGGGACGCAGTGACATCGACGCACTTCACGTCGCATGCCTGGTTCGGCGGCATGATCGGTGCCCGCTATTTGCTGACGCGCGCCTTGGCGGTGGCGGCCCGCGGCGAACTCTACCGCGACAAAGATGGCGTCACCTTGGGCTCGGTGAATGGCCTAAAAATCAGCGACGTCACCCTCACCACCGCTACCCTGACCCTCGACTATTTACCCAGCAAAAACCTCCTCATTCGCCTGGACAACCGCCTGGACCATTCGACTAAGCAGATCTTTCCAAACGGCCTGCGAGACCTGAGCGGCAACCTATTTACGACCACCTTCGGTGTCGTGGTCACCACCAATTGACCACCGGCGCCGGCTGACGGTGGCAGAAGAGCTTCTTCTCGGCGACCGATTTGGCGCTAGGCTCGCCCAGACATGTCTTCCCCCCTCCGTATTCGCGATTTGGAGGACGTCATCGACGCCGTCGTCGAAAGCTACGACGGCCCGGAGGAGATCAACAACCTGGAGAGCGCGGCGCTGCCGAACAAGCGCGCCGTAGTGCAGGCGTACAATCACCTGAAGCCCGTCATTTACATGGGCTTTTATAGCCAGCGCTCGCTGAGCCGGAACAACCTTCGCTACGCGGTGAGCGAGCACCTGTACCCCGCGTGCGAGATCCTGGTCGAGCAAATTGGCCGGGCCCTCGCCTACGAGGAGCGCCGCGGGCACGTCCGATCGCCGTGGCCTGCGGGCTGGAGTGAAGAGGTGGTGCTCCGTCTCTTGCGTCGCATTCCCGAACTCCGTCGCACCCTGAACGCGGACATCACCGCCGCGTTCGAAGGCGACCCTGCCGCCAAGAGCGTGGAAGAAATCGTGTTCAGCTACCCGGTGGTGGAGGCCATCACTGCGCACCGCATCGCTCATGTGCTGTACCTGGAGCGCGTGCCGATCGTGCCGCGCATCATTGCCGAGCATGCGCACGGACTCACCGGCGTCGACATCCACCCAGGCGCGAAAATAGGCGACGGCTTCTTCTTGGACCACGGCACCGGGGTCGTGATCGGCGAGACGTCCATTATCGGTCGCGGAGTGAAGATGTATCAGGGCGTCACTTTGGGCGCGCTCAGCACACGCCGCTCGGAGTGCGAATCGGACCCTGCGCGCAACAAGCGGCATCCAACGATCGAAGACAACGTCACTATCTACGCGGGCGCGACCATCCTCGGGGGCGACACGGTGATCGGGCAGGGCTCGGTGATCGGCGGCAACGTGTGGTTGGTCCGCTCCACTCCGCCTCATTCGAAAATCTTCGGTAAGGCCAAAGAATAGCCAATCATGCGCTCGTCCGTGGTTTATTGGGGCCTCGCGTTGTTCGTGTCGTGCCGACCCAAGCCGGCGCAGCCGTTGCGGGTCGCCGCAGCGGCGGACTTGGCGCATGCCTTTACGGAGCTCGTGCCGGCCTTCACCGCCGAGACGCCGAGCGAGGTGAAGCTCACCACGGGCGCGACCGGGCTTTTGGCGCGGCAGATCATTCAAGGCGCGCCGTTCGATCTCTTCTTGGCCGCAAATACCGCATACGTGGCCGAAGTCGTGAAGGCGGGCGCGTGCGACGGCGCAACGCAGGTCAAGTACGCGCGTGGGCGGATCGTGATTTGGGTCAAGGGTGAGGGCGGTGAGGCGCTCGGCCTGCCGTCCCTCGCCGAAACGCGCTTCCGTCACATTGCGATCGCCAATCCGGAGCATGCTCCCTACGGGATGGCCGCACGCGAAGCACTGCAGCGCACGGGCGTCTGGGACCGCGTCGTCGATCACTTGGTGTATGGCGAGAACGTGCAGCAAACGCTGGAGTTGGCGCAGAGCGGGAACGCGGACGTCGCCATCGTCGGTTTGTCCCTCGCCCTCGGCAAAAAGCCTGGCTCTTGGGCCATGATCGACGAAATGTCGTACACACCCATCGATCAATCCTTGGTGGTCTGTAAGCACGGCAACAACGCGCCGGGCGCGGAGCGGCTGGCGGCCTTCTTGAAGGCGCCGGCCGGCCGCGCCATCCTGCGGAAGTACGGCTTCTTGCTGCCCGGCGAGGCGCTCAGCAAGGCACCTTGATCGACCTCGAGCCGCTGCTCTTGTCGTTCGAGGTGGCGCTGCTCGCGACCGGCTTGGCCAGCGTGCTCGGCATCGCCGTCGCGGGCGTGCTGGCTCTACCGCGCGTCTGGGGCCGCGAGTTCATCGACGCGGCGATCACCGCGCCGATGGTGCTACCGCCGACCGTGCTCGGTTACTATTTGCTGGTCCTGCTCGGGCGCGAAAGCGTGATCGGTCGCGGCTTCGAAGCGGTTTTTGGCACGTCGATTGTGTTTTCCAAGGGCGGCGCCGTCATCGCCGCCGTGATCGGCGCGTTGCCGCTGGTCACAAAAGCCGCACGCGCCGCGTTAGAGGCGGTCGACGTGCGCTTGTTGGGTGCGGCTCAGACTCTAGGGGCGAGCCCCGCGCGCGTGTTCTTCAGCATCAGCTTGCCGTTGGCGCGGCGCGGCATCACTGCCGGCATCATGCTGGGCTTCGCACGCGCCTTGGGCGACTTCGGCGTCACTTTGATGGTTGCGGGTAACATTCCGGGTCAAACGCGCACGGCTTCGCTGGCGATCTACGACGCGGTGCTGTCCGGTCGTGACGCCGATGCCACGCGCTTGTCGCTGGTCATGACGGCGCTAGCCATGGCGGTGTTGATTGGGGCGAGCCGCCTCAGCCGGCAACGGCCCGATGGCTTCTGAACCACGCCTCACGGCGCGGCTCGCGCTGCGGCGGGCGCGCGGTCAAGCGAGCTTCTCGCTCGACGTGGAGCTCGACTTCGGGCCCGGCTTGAACGTGCTTTTTGGCCCTTCGGGCTCGGGCAAAACCACGATTTTATCGGCGATTTGCGGCTTGCTCCGTCCCGACGCGGGCCACGTGATGCTCGCCGGCCGCACGCTCTTCGAGGCCGAAAGCGGGCTGGAGGTGCCGCCCCATCGACGGCGCATCGCTCTCGTCTTCCAGTCACTCGCGCTCTTTCCCCACCTCTCTGCGCTGGACAACGTGGGCTACGGGTTGGTGCGCAGTGCATCCCGAGCCGAGCGGCAAGAGCGTTGCCACGAGTGGCTCACGCGGATGCGCGTTGCCCATCTCGCGAAGCGCTACCCGAGCAGCTTCTCCGGCGGCGAGGCGCAGCGCGTCGCCTTGGCGCGGGCGCTCGCCAGTGAGCCGCAAGCGCTGCTCTTGGATGAGCCTTTTTCAGCGCTCGATCAGGGGTTGGCGAGCGAGCTCGGCGCGGAGCTGGGCGCCTACGTCAGCGCGCTTTGTCTGCCCGTGGTGCTGGTCACCCATGACCGCGCCGCAGCGCGCGCGCTCGGCGCGGAGCTCACGCTGCTGCGCGCCGGAGCCGTCGAACGCGTCGGTCCGGCGCGAGAAATCTTGAGCGAGGCCCCCTGATCCCGGGAGTGACGCCCGACTTTCCGAAGAGCGACCGCGAGATGATGCAAAGCGCTGGCTTTCGCGTTAAGTGAGGCACGTGGCAGAAGCGACGTACGACGCCTGGTTGGTCGACTTGGACGGCACGCTGTACCGGGCACGCTGGGTCAAACTCGCGATGGCGGCGGAACTCGCCTTATTCGGTTGGTCCGCGCTCCGAACTTTGCGCCAGTTTCGCCACGACCACGAAGCGCTGCGCGAAGAGCAACACGCAGGCCAGGCGCTGACGCACGCAAGCCCGTTCCAGAGCCAACTCGCGCGCACCGCCAAAACACTGCAAGTGCCGAGTGAGCACATCGAACGCGTGGTTCAAGATTGGATGTTCCGCCGGCCCGGCAAGTGGATCCGGCGCTTTCCTCGGGCAAGCCTGCTCGCGGAGCTCAGGGCGTTCAAAGCTCGTGGCGGGCGAACCGCGCTCGTCAGCGACTATCCCGCGGAACGCAAACTCGACGCGCTGGGCGTGCGCCCGTTGTTCGACGTCGTCGTTGCAAATGGCGAAGGAAACGGCCCCGCTCGCCTGAAACCTGACCCGGAAGGCTATTTGCATGCCGCGGCGCTGCTCGGCGTCGCCCCCGCGGCGTGCCTCGTGATCGGCGATCGAGACGACGCGGACGGCGCCGCCGCACGCGCGGCCAACATGGCCTTTCGCTTGGTGTAAATTCGGCTCAGGCGGCCGAGGTTTGCAGCTTCGGCGACCACAAGCTGACACGGTTACGGCCTCCGCGCTTCGACGCATAGAGCGCTTCATCGGTCGCTTTGAAGAGTGCTTCCCAGCTTTGGCCCGCGACCGGGAACAAGGACGCGCCAACCGAGCAGGTGACCTTTAGCTGACCGAGCTCGCTGTGAAACTGCGTGGCCTCGAGCTCGCTGCGTATTCGCTCGGCGAGCAGCATGGCGCCGCGCTCGTCCGTCTCCTCACAGACGATCACGAATTCTTCGCCACCGAAGCGCCCGACCGCGTCGGTGTCGCGCTTCACCCGCTTCAGTACGTCCGCAAAGCCTTTGATCACGAGGTCGCCCATGTCGTGGCCATAGGTGTCATTGACGCGCTTGAAGTGGTCGATGTCGCAAATCAGGAGCGAAAGTGGCTTCTTGAAGCGCTGGGCGCTCTTGATTTTCTGCACGCCGACCTCTTGCAGGGCGCGCTTGTTGAACAAGCCGGTCAGGCCGTCCATCGTGGCCAACTCTTCCAGGCGTTTGAGCATGCGCGCGTTGGCGAGCGAAACCGCCACGTGGCTGGCCAGCACCTCCAGCGTCGGGCGCACGGAGTCCCCGAACGCACCCCGGCGGTTGGAGCCGAGCACCAATGTTCCGAGGGCGCGTTCATGCACCAAGAGCGGGAGCACCAAGAGCGAGGGCATGGCCGGTGGATTCAAGCGGCGCGTGAAGACAGTCTGCCGCGCGGGATCGTAATCGCCGCGGTACGGCAGCGCGTGGCGGTTGGCGACCACCATCGAGACCAAGCCCGCGTTGTGCTTGAAGCGCTGACCGACCAACGCCTCGGCTCCCTCGCCGCTGACGGCGCAGATCTCGTGCTCGCTCGAGTTTTTGTCGAACAGCGTGACGACCGCGAAGTCAAACGCGGCAAATTCGCGGGCGCCGCTCACGCACGCCTCGATCACCTGAGCTTCGGTGGTCGCGGCGGCCAGGGCATTTGCGGCGCGGTAGAGCTTGCCCTGCTCCACCTTGGCGCGGTCCAGTTGCACGAAGACACGCTCGTTCTCAATCGCGCGCAGCACGAAATGCGCCGCCGATCGCAGGGTCTCTTCTTCTTCGGCGGAGAACGGCGCATGAGACTCGCGGTCCACCACCAAGAGCCCGCGCGCGTTGCCGTGGTCGAGGAGCGGCGTTGCACAGACCGCGCCGATTGAGGGTTTGCGCGTGTAGTACGGCACGTGCACGCCGGCTTTGGGTCCCACGATGGCAAGTAAGGCGCCCTTGGCCAGACTCGCGCCGAAGATGCCATCTTTGGCGCTGAACGGGCCGCTTCCGATCGCGTCCTCGGTGCTGGAAAGCTCTTGAATGTGCAGCTGGGCGCCCGTTGCGTCGAGGCCGAGCAGCAGCGCCGTTCGTAAGCCCAGGGTGCGGCACAATAGAATCAGCGCGAACTCGACCGCTTGGTGGATCTCGTCCACGCCTGAGCGGAGCAAGCGATCTTCGGCGTCGGGGCTGGATAGGGTGGTACGCTCGCCAGCGGCCGCCGGCGCACCGAGCAGCCGATAGGAGCGCGCGGCATCTTTCATCTTGCGCAGCTCGGTCTCGATGCGTTGCCGAGACAAAGCACGAATACGGGCGATTTCGGCGCGAAATACCAGCATATTCAAGAACGCGAACACGCCCAAGAGCACCGCGTGCGGGACGAGCCGCTCGCCGTCGCCGCTGCCCCACGCAACGAAGTTTAGGGTCGCCTCGACGAGCACCGCAAAGGCGATGGTGCCGGCCGCCGCCGCCGGCTTGGCAAAGCTTGCGCAGATCATGACCAGCGCGTACACGGCCGGATAGTAAGGACCGTCCAGCCCGCCTGGGGTGTGCAGGATCACGCCGTAGGCCAGCACCACCAAGTGGGTGAACAGCTCTAGATCGAGGCGCGTGGTCTCACTGGAGGACAGCCGGCCCAGGCGCTTCAATAAGCGATAGCCGAGCGACCCGCCGAGCACTACCAGCGCAGCGACGTTGCAGCCCGCTGGCGGCGCGTCCACCGCCCAGTACACGAGGTAACCGCTGAGGGCGAAGCTCAAGGCCAGGCCGGAGCCTCTGACGATCGATTGTTGCACCCAAAGGGCCGAGCGCACGAGCGGATCCATCTCGATTTGGCGTATCAAAGCGCGGCGGAAACGGCCTACTTTTCCGGGGTTTTTTCCGCTCCTGCGTCACAAAGGGAGGCGGTACGAAAAGGTCGGATACGGTAAGCCGGTGCGCGCCGGCCTGCGACTTCAAATCTTGCTGCTGCTCGGCGGGCTGTTTCTGCTGGCGTTCGTGCCGCTGTTTTTAGCCGTCGCAACCTACGCGAGTTTCACCTTACGACAGGTGCGTGAAGCGCATGCTCAAGCGCTCGGCCGCGCGGTGGCCGGCCACGTAGCGGAGGCGCGTGCGCATCGATCGTCCGAAGAGTTGCTGAGCCTGTTGGGTTCGGAAGTTGGTGCCCAGGGCGTGGCGGCAATCGGTGTGTATGGCCGGGACGGGCAGGCGGTCGCGCGGGCGGGAGAGCCTTACACCGTCGATCTGTTACCGGCCAGGGTGAGCCCGGGTCGCGAGGCGATCGTCGAGCTGGAACAACACGCCGCGCTCGAGGTTCTAGTGCCAAGTAATGACGGGGCCGTCGCTGCCATCTTACGCACCGACGATAGCGCCGCGCGCGCCGCGCCGCTCGTGCGCCTGCTCGGCTTGTACTCGCTGCTCGTCGGCAGCTTGCTGCTGGTGGCCGCTTACTTTGCACTCACGCGTTTGATCGTGAGGCCGCTCGACGGGCTCGCGCGCGCGGCTGAGCGGGTGGCGCAAGGCGCGCGCCGCTTCTCGGTACCGGAGGCCGGCGCGCGCGAGCTCGTCGACCTCGGACGCAACTTGCACATCATGACCGAGCACCTGATCCGCGAGGAAGAGGCACTGCGCGCCAAGGTCGACGAAGTCGAGCGCGCCACCGTCAGTCTGAAGGAAGCGCAATACCGTCTTGTTCGCTCCGAGCGTCTGGCTTCCGTTGGGCGTCTGGCCGCTGGCCTAGCGCACGAGGTCGGCAATCCGATCGCCGCGCTGCTCGGCCTCGAGGACTTGCTGCTGGAGGGGGGCCTCGATCCGGCCGAGCAACAGGACTTCTTGCAGCGCATGCGCAAGGAGACGGAGCGCATCTCGCGCATTTTGCGGGACCTCTTGCAGTTCGCGCGGCCCGCTGAAGAGCGGGACCGCCCGGGCTTCGTGCAGGGGGATCTGGCCGAGGCCGTCGCGGACACGGCGGCCCTGATCGCGCCCCAAAAGGCCATGCATGGCGTCGAGCTCGAGCTCGACGTGCCCGAAGGCCTGCCGCCGGTGGCTCTCGCCGGCGAGCAATTGATGCAACTCGTGCTGAACCTCGTGCTCAACGCAGTCGACGCGCTCGATGGCGGTGGGCGCGTGCACGTCCGGGCCGAGCTGAGCGCGCTCGGCGTTCGGCTCGCGGTCGAAGACAACGGCCCGGGGGTCGCCAGCAGTGTGCGCGAGCGCTTGTTCGAACCGTTTGTCACGACCAAAGAAATTGGCAAGGGTACGGGCCTCGGGCTGGCCGTGTGTCGGGGCCTAGTGGAAGCGGTTGGAGGTACGATTGCCTTGGACGCGGGCTTCCAAAGCGGGGCGCGCTTCGTGATAGAGCTGCCCTTGGCCAGCTCGGAGGCGCCGAGCGCGCCGCCCTAACGCGGGCAAATCCGGGTAATTCTGGACATTTTCGGCTGAACGCGCGAGCTCGCTCAGAAAATGACCGGCGGACAACGCGCATAGCTTGTCCATTGCGGCGGAAGCGGAGCAAAATGGCGTTGCTCATGCGCCTCGGCATCGACTTTGGAACGACGCGAACCGTGATTGCTGCGGTCGACCAGGGTCGTTATCCGGTCGCTCAGTTCGAAACGGCGCTGGGCTACTCCGACTTCGTGCCCGGTCTGGCAGCAAACACACACGGCAAGCTCGAGCTCGGTTGGGAAGCCGCCGCGCGCTTCAATCAAAATCCCGATGGCGCGCTGCGCTCGATCAAGCGCGCAGTGAGCCGTGTCTCGCCCGACGAGGTGTTTGCCGAGCTCGGCTTGGCGCAAACCAGCGCCGTCGAGCTCGTGGCCGCGTACCTGACGCGCATCCGAAGCTTGCTGGTCGAAGAGAGCAATTTGGACATTGCCGCGGACGAGCCCCTGGAAGCCATGGTGGCGGTGCCCGCGAATGCCAGCACGCGCCAGCGTTACCTGACGATTGAGGCCTTTCGGCGCGCGGGCTTCGAGGTGCTCGGTATGGTCAACGAGCCCACCGCGGCCGCCATCGAGTTCGCTCATCGAAACCTCGGGACGATCGGCAAGCGCAGCCCGAAGCGTTACGTCGTGGTCTACGACCTGGGCGGCGGCACCTTCGATACGTCCGCCGTATCGCTCGAGCACCGCCGTTTCGAGCTGATCGCCAGCGAAGGCATCGGCGAGCTCGGTGGCGACGACTTCGATCAGATCATCTTCGACTTCGCGCTGCGCGGCGCCAAGCTCGGCGCGCAGGCCTTGAGCTACGTAGAGCGCGCTCGATTGCTCGAGCTGTGCCGCGAGGCCAAAGAGGGTCTCACCCCTGCCTCGCGAAAGATGCTCATCGATTTGAATCGGATCCTGCCCGGCGCCGAGTCGGTGACCCTCGACCTGAACGAGGTGTACGAGGCCACGCGGCCGCTGATCGACCGCTCATTAGCCCTGCTCGAGCGCGTTTTCGAACGGCTGCAGGCGCGCGGCATCGACCCCAATAACGCGCGCGAGCTGGGCGCGGTGTACATGGTCGGCGGCGCCACGGCTTTTCCCATGGTCGGCAAAATGCTGCGCGAACGCTACAAGCGTAAAGTGCAGCTGGCGCCCCAACCCCACGCTGCGACCGCCGTCGGCTTGGCGATCGCGGCGGACCCCGACGCCGGCGTCTTCGTGCGCGAGGCGATCACGCGCCACTTTGGCGTGTGGCGTGAGGGCGAAGCCGGTCGCGAGAAGGTGTTCGACCCCATTTTAGACAAAGGCACGGTCAGCGAGACCGGCGACTTCTTGATCGAGCGCAGCTATCGCCCGGTGCACGCGGTGGGTCACCTTCGATTCCTGGAATGTAGCGAGCTCGGCGGAGACGGGCGGCCGGAGGGGGATCTCACTCCCTGGGGCGACATCTACTTTCCGTACGACCCCAGATTTTTGAGCGACGGTGACCTGAAGGGGCGCTCCGCGGAGCGCTGCGACGGGCTGTCCGAGCAGATCGTCGAGCAGTACCATTATGGGCGGGACGGCACGGTCACCGTCACCATTCAGAACCAAACGCGCGGCTATCAACGGCGCTTCGTGCTCGGTGCATCCGGCGAGCTCGGCCCCGGCTGAGCCGTCTCCACGCGCTCAGCCCAGGAGCTCGTCGACGGTGACCGTTCGATAGGCGCGCTCACGAAGCGCGTCCAAGATTTTGGGTAGCGCGGCGATCGAGGCCGGGGTGAAGTCGTCGCGCTCGGCTGCGTCATGTAATAAGACGATCGCCCCGTCGCCCAGGTGGCCGATCACGCGCTCCGCAACGCGAGCGGCGGAAGCGCGCTTCAACCCGTCCAAGCTGCGCACGCTCCAAGCGATGATCTGCACGCCCGCGCGCTCGGCACCGCGAAAGGTGAAGTGGCTGGCGAACCCGACCGGAGGGCGAAACAAAGTGGGCGTGACCCCGCACGCCGCGAACACGGCGCGCTGTGTGCTTTCGATCTGCCCCAGCGCGTAGTGCGAAGAACGCAGGGAGAACAAGTGCTCGTGATGAAAGCCATGAACGCCCAGCGTGTGGCCGGCGGCGCGAATTTCACGCACGACCTCCGGATGAGCCTCGACCTTGTGACCGAGCACGAAAAATGTGGCGCGCGCGTCGTAGGCGCGCAAAATCTCGAGCACCGCGCGTGTCGTCACTGGGTGTGGTCCGTCATCGAAGGTCAGCGCAACGGCGCGCGACCCCGCTTTGCCGCGCGCGTGGGCTCGGCCGTACATGCCGCTCTGTGGCCAGAGGACGCCCAGCGTCGAGTACAGGGCGAGCCCGAGAAAGGCGACGCCGAGCTCGAGCGAGCTGGGCATCGGCCGTTGCAAAGACAAGGCGCACCAGACGAGCGCGCTCAGGCTGAGCAACCAGAGTAAGAGCCGTGCGGCGGGCACGTCAGCGTTTCCCGCGGGCCGCAGGCCGAAGCCAGGGGTCTTTACATAGCCTGAGTTGCAAGCCGGATCGCATGAGCTGTGCGCTGAGTTCTTGCGTCAATTCTGCGACCCCGCCAGGAGTTAAACGTCCGCGGCAACCCAATAGCCGGGCTGTTTTCCGGCGGTCACGGCGCGCGGCGCGCTGCCAGGGACAAGCCCATCGTGTAACGTCGCCAGCGACGTGCTGTTCACGACACTGGCGTACGCCAAGTTTTTTGCGCTGGTCTTCATCGTGACTTGGCTGTGCGCGCGCGCCAAACAGCTGCGGCTGCTGCTTCTGCTGGGCGCCAGCTACTTTTTTTATGCGCAATCGGGCGCGCGCTTCTTGGCGCTGATTTGGGCTTGTTCGACCGCCGACTTCTTGCTGAGTCACGCCATCGGCCGCGCCCATGGCGCCCAGCGCAAGCGGGCTTGGCTCGTGCTCACGGTCGTCATGAATCTGAGCGTGCTCGCCTATTTCAAATACGCAAGCTTTGGGCTCGAGAACGCGACGGCCGCGCTCTCGGCGCTGGGCATCGCGGTGCCCAAAATGGCGCTCGCCGTCGCGCTGCCGGTCGGCATCAGCTTCTTCACCTTCGAATCGATGAGCTATGTCATCGACGTGTATCGCGGCGAGCTCAAGCCGCACGCCAGCTACCTCGAATACCTGACCTTTGTGGCTTTTTTCCCTCACCTCGTCGCCGGCCCGATCGTGCGGCCGCGCGATCTGCTGCCGCAGCTCGCTAGCCCGCCGCGTTGGAACGAGGGCGAGACCAGCGGTGCGCTCCTGAACATCGCCATCGGGCTTTTGAAAAAGCTGGCGATCGCGGACTACCTCGGTCTGAACCTGGTCGACCGCGTGTTCGACGCGCCGACGCAGTACTCCGCGCTCGAATGCTATGTGGCGGTAGTCGCGTACGCGGTGCAGATCTACGCCGATTTTTCTGGCTACACGGACATCGCGATCGGCTCGGCGGCGCTGCTCGGCGTGCGCTTCCCGGCAAACTTTGCCGCCCCATACCAAGCTCACGACATCGTCGATTTCTGGAGGCGGTGGCACATCTCACTGTCCACCTGGCTGCGCGATTACTTGTACATTCCGCTCGGCGGCAACCGCCGGGGTCGATTACGCACTTACGCAAACTTGTTGGCGACGATGCTGCTCGGCGGGCTGTGGCATGGACCCAAATGGACGTTCGTGATTTGGGGCGGCCTACATGGCCTCGCGCTCGCCGGAAATCGCGCGTTCCGTGAGCGTTTTGGCGATCGCTTTCAGCGCATCCTCGCCCTCCGCCTGCTGTCCACGGGGTGCACGTTTCATTTCGTCCTCTTGTGTTGGATTTTTTTTCGTGCCGACAGCGTACGCGCGGCGCACGTCCTGTTGCGCGAGCTCACGACCTTCACGACCTATCATCCGAATCTGGATCCGCGCGTTCTAGCGGTCTTGGCCTTTGGGCTCGGGATCCATTTTTTGCCGGAACGGCTGGAGATCGGCCTGCGCGCCCGCTTCAGCGCCATGCCCGGCGCCTTGCAGGGCCTGGCGCTGTTCGGGGTGCTACTCGTGGTGCGGCGGATGGCGAGCGCGGAGGCGGTTCCGTTCGTATACTTTCAATTCTGAGCGAGCCGGCCTAGGACTCGTGCGAATCACGCGATGACCGAGCTCGAACCAGCCCGAACAGACTCCAATGAGCCAGCAGTGCCCGGTGCGGAGGCAAATCAGCCGCCGACCGTGCCGTCCGGCCCGCCGCTGTTCGCAGACGGGCGCGAACGCCCACGCTTCCTGCTCGAGTTCCCGGATGACCCCGAGCTCACGCGCTTGGCGGCTGCGTTCGAGGCCGGCGATTATCGAGCGGTGCGCATCGGCGCCGGGAGGCTCGCCGAGACCACGGAAGATCCACTCGTGCGCGAGGCCGCTCGCGAGCTGCGGCGGCGGATCGACCCCGATCCCTTGATGAAGTATCTGCTGGCCGTCGCGCTCACGCTCTTCGTGTTCGTGGTTTGGTACACCTACCAGAGCCAACCGCATTGATCATACTGCGGGCGCTTGCTGAGACGCGTGCTCGGACGCTGCGGCACTTACTGCTGGTCTTGACGGCCGCAGCCGCCTGCGCGCCAAGCCCAAAGACCCCCACTGGAGCACCGGCCGCTGTTGTCAGCGAGCTCACGCGTTACTTGCCGCTCGAGAAAAACACGGTGTTCTCGTATGAGACATACATCGAAGACACGAACGAGCACGGCCTCGCCATCTTCGAGATCGCCCGGCCGCGCCCCGAGCTCGCAGAGATCAGCATCGCGGGCCGCGTTCGTAAGCGTTATTACTTCGAGCCGGGCGGGGTGCGCAGCGGTCAAGGCGGCTACCTACTCAAATCGCCGCTTTCTCTCGGGTCCGAATGGACGGGCGACGACGGCCAAGTCAAGGTGAGCAGCGTGGCGGAGAACGTGGACGTGCCCGCCGGAAAATTCTCGGGTTGCATTCGCACTGTCGAAAACGCACAGCTTGCTGGGGCAACCCGCACCACTACGACTGTGTTCTGTCCCGGCGTCGGCATCACCGTGCTGCAGATTGAAGGTGAGCAAGAAGGCATGAGCGTCTTGCAGCGCTTGCGCTTGAAGTCATTCGGGCCGCGTTTTATAGGGCCATGAGCGCTTCTTTCGCGGAGAGTGGGCACGGCAAGCGGCGCGCCGGGCTGTTTCTTTTAGCGGCGATCGTGAGCGGCGGCGTGCCGTTTGGCTGTGGGCCGGACAGTCGGCGTTGCTCTGGCCCGCATCCGGATTTTGTGGTCGTGCTGGAGCTAACAGCCCGGCCGCTACCGGTCGACACGGTCGTGCACGTCACGTACGGCGGATCTGGCATGGAAGAGTACGACTTGGCCCATCCACGCCGGGATCCGGAAGTCGTGTTTTGTAGCCGGGCCGGCGCCGACGGCGGCGCGGCTGCGGAGAACAGCGGCTCGGCTGGCGCTTCTGGTGCTTCTGGCGAGGGAGCGGATTCCGTCGAGGCCTTGCGCTGCGAGCTGTGGACGGGCGGCTTCGCCTCGTTGCGAGTGCGAGGCACCGGGCTTTCCGACGAGCACTACGATCTGTCGCCCAACGACGACCAGTGCACCATTCGCAGGACGATCGTGCTCGACAGCCCCGACGCGGGCTGAGGCGCGCACGGCGGATTCGTCTGCGAGCTGAGGCCCGCGCATGGCTAGGTCGATGGCTCTCGTCTGCGCCTTCGTCGCGCCTCGCCAGCCGAGCGCCTCGACCGCGCTAGACCGAATGAGCCAGTCGAGGGCTTGACCCTTTTTCAGGCGCGCTTCGACGCCGAAGGCTGCGCCGGCGTTCGCGCGCCGAGCGACCATCCCAAAAACAATCGTCCGCATCAGCACGGCACGCGCGGCGAAGCATGCGCCACAAAAAAGAAAAGGCGGACTCCTTTCGGAATCCGCCTCTCTTGCCGAGCGAAGGCTCAGTCAGTGTCGATCAGAAGTCGCCCGGGCCGCCGCCGCCGTGGTTGTGACCACCGCCGCCGCCGGCTCCGCCTTTTTCTTCCTTAGGCTTGTCGGCAACCAGGGCCTCGGTGGTGAGCATCAGGCCGGAGACGCTCGCCGCGTTCTGCAGCGCGGAACGCACGACCTTCACCGGGTCGATGACGCCGTCGGCGACGAGGTCACCGTAGGTGCCGGTGCCGGCGTTGAAGCCGAAGTTGCCGGAGCCTTCCTTGACCTTTTGCACGACGATCGAGCCTTCCTCGCCCGCGTTCGCCACGATTTGGCGGAGCGGTTCTTCGATGGCACGGCGGATGATGCGCACGCCGACCTGCTGCTCATCGCTGAGCTTCAGGGTGTCCAGCACCTTCTGCGCGCGGATCAGAGCGACGCCGCCGCCGGGGACGATGCCTTCTTCGACCGCCGCGCGCGTCGCATGAAGGGCGTCTTCGACGCGGGCCTTCTTCTCTTTCATTTCCATCTCGCTGGCCGCGCCGACCTTGATCACGGCAACGCCGCCGACGAGCTTGGCCAGACGCTCTTGGAGCTTCTCGCGATCGTAGTCGCTGGTGGTGTTCTCGATCTGGTTGCGGATCTCGCCCTGGCGACCCTTGATCTTGTCCTTGTCGCCGGCGCCGTCGACGATCGTCGTGTTGTCCTTGTCGATCTTGACGCGCTTGGCCTGACCGAGATCCGTGATGGTGACGTTCTCGAGCTTGAGACCGAGCTCTTCCGCGATCACTTGGCCGCCCGTGAGGACGGCGATGTCCTTGAGCATTTCCTTACGGCGATCACCGAAGCCCGGCGCCTTGACGGCGGCGCAGTTCAGCGTGCCACGGAGCTTGTTCACGACGAGGGTCGCCAGAGCTTCGCCCTCGATGTCCTCAGCGATGATCAAGAGCGGCTTCTGCGAACGAGCGATGGCTTCGAGCACGGGGAGGAGATCCTTCATGTTCGAGATCTTCTTCTCGCTGAGCAGGATGTAGGCGTCCTCGAGCGAGGACTCCATGCGCTCCGGATCGGTGACGAAGTACGGGCTCAGGTAGCCGCGGTCGAACTGCATGCCTTCGACGACGTCCAGGGTGGTCTCGGCGCTCTTGGCCTCTTCCACCGTGATCACGCCCTCTTTGCCGACCTTTTCCATGGCCTCGCTGAGCAGCTTGCCGATGGTCGTGTCGCCGTTGGCGCTCACGGTGCCGATCTGCGCGATCTCGTTCGGGTCCTTGGTCGACTTGGCGCTCTTCTTGAGCTCCTCGACGAGGACCTCGACCGCCTTGTCGATGCCGCGCTTGATCTCCATCGGGTTGTGACCGGCGGCGACTAGCTTGGAGCCTTCACGGAAAATGGCTTGCGCGAGCACGGTGGCCGTCGTGGTGCCGTCGCCGGCCACGTCGCTGGTCTTGGAGGCGACTTCGCGCACCATTTGCGCGCCCATGTTCTCGAACTTGTTCTCGAGCTCGATTTCCTTGGCAACCGTCACGCCGTCTTTGGTGACGGTCGGAGCGCCGAAGGACTTGTCGATGACAACGTTGCGACCCCGCGGGCCGAGGGTGACTTTGACCGCGTCAGCCAGCGCGTTCACGCCGTTGAGGATCAGGTTACGAGCGACTTCTTGATAAACGATTTCTTTGGCAGCCATGTTCTTAATTCTCCTAAATCAGCTTTCGATGACGCCGAGGATGTCGTCTTCACGCAAAATCAGAGCTTCTTCGCCGTCCAGTTTGACCTCGGTACCCGAGTACTTGCCGAACAGGACGCGGTCGCCGGGCTTGATGTCCAGCGCGCGCACTTTGCCGTCTTCCAGCACCTTGCCGTTGCCGACGGCCAGTACTTCGCCCTCAATCGGCTTCTCTTTGGCGCTGTCCGGGATGATGATCCCGCCCTTGGTCTTCTCTTCTTCTTTGACGCGCTTGACGATCACGCGGTCCTGGAGCGGTCGGATTTTCGTAGCCATGTGGATCCCTCGGTAGAATGTTGGTTTGGTGAGGCTCAGCGGGCCTGACATCCGAATGCCGTGGGAGCGCCAACCGCACCCAAATCCAGCTTCCCGACGCCGCCCATTATTCTTAAGTCTCAGATTTTATTGGTGAATCGCGGGTTAGCACTCAACAGTGGCGAGTGCTAACAACGCGCGCAGAACTTAGCCAGCCCGTTCATGCTGTCAAGGGAGCTGCGGGAGATTGGTCTCTTTTGCACAAAAACGCAGACCCGAGCGCGCGCTCTGCGGCGCACGGGTGGGCGGCGCCGAATGTGGACGGCGGTGAGACTCGTTGGCAGCCATTGGCGGCGAGTGCTGAGAAAGGACGGCCAAGCTGCACGGACGTGTAGTGCCCTTCATCGCGCGGAAACAGATCTGCTCGTAACTTGAACACACGGTGCCGACTTTTCGCGGACCCTCCGCAACTTGCGCGCAGACGCTGACCGCGTCCCGCCCAGGTGTCACTTCGAGGGTCCGGCCCGGCACTATGTCAATGCACTCGGAAGGAGCTTTGCGATGAGCACGGATCAGCCCGATATCGATCTTGCCAGTGATCTTCAATCGTTCTTCCACCACTTGGTGGACGACGCGGTAAAAACGCAGCACTTCGCCGCGACGGAAGCGGCGGCGTACTACTTGGCCGGCTTGCTGGCAGATTACGCGAAGCCCGAGCGGCTCGACGCCACGAGCTTGGATCGCCCGCTCACCTTGTTGCTCGACGACGCGCTCCACACCGCCGGGCGCGAACGCTTCGATCGCCTGCGCTCGCTCGGCGACGGGGTGCTCTACACGAGTGGCTTCTTCGCGGACCATCTATCCACGCGCGGCGTGGAGCTGCGCTATGTGCGCACGCTCGGTGCGCGCGCCTATGACGGCGCGGCGGTCATGTTGCGCCAGACGACGGGCGAGGGCACGGGCGCCCCCGACGTATTCCGCGAACTGGCCGACAATTTCGTGATGTTCGCCGAGGTCGTCTCGCGCGTAGCCGACGTGTTGCAGGCCAATTCCGTGAACAACTCGGCCCGCCACGTGGTGCGCCTGTACGAGCGTTGGGTTCGGACAGGGTCGGGCCCGCTGGCCATGGCGCTTGCCGGGCACGGCCTCAGCCCTCAGCGGGGGCACGGGGGGCTGCATTGAGCTCGCGCCGGCAACGCGAGCTCAGCCGCATCCAGCGCGGGCTCGAGAAATATTACGGGCTAGAGCGAGCGCCGAACGTGACGCGCTTCGTGCGCGACGGCGGCCAGGGCACTCGCGAAGTCGTGCTGCTGCGCGAATCCGCAGATGAGTTGGAAATCGCCGTGGTTCTGCCACCCGAATCGAAGCGAATCGCGATCGGCGGAGCGCTCGACGACGTGTGGCTACAAGCGGCGGAGGGCGTGAGTCACTTTCTGTACTTGGTCGAGCGCGTGCGCGTGCACTTACCCGTCACGCAGCTCGAGCTCGAACTGCAAGCGGAGGTCGACAAATTCGTCCTCCTGCGGGAGCTGGCGACCGATAGCGCGCGCCTGCTCGAGGGCTTGTTCGAGAGCCCGCGCTTTCTCGACGAGGCGGGCACTGAGGCGGGCGAGCGCTACCGCCTGGCGCATCAACTCGCCGCGCGCTTCGTGTCGCGCGCGGTGGTCGCGAACGACCGGGGCCGCGCGCGCGAGCGTTTGAGGTCGTTTTACCGCGCGGGACAAACTGAGAAGATTCGCCTCGCGCGCGCGGCTTAGGCTGGTCTTAGATGTGACAGCGCCGGATGAGTTCAGTGACGGTCGGCGCGCTGTCCTCCGTCAACCCTTCGAGCAGGGCGTCGGCTGGCGTCTGACCGCTTTGCACGAGGCGGGTCAGCAAGCTCAAATGGACGCGCTCGTCCTCGCCCAGAGCGTTCCGCACGTTACGGCGGGACAGCCCGCCATCCGCGATCTCGAGCACCCGGTCGGCCAGTGCGCGCATGGGCCGACCGCCCACGTGCGCCTCGAGCCCGAGCTGCACCAGGGCCGGGCGCGCGGCCACGAGTTGTTCGGCATCCAGCTCGCGCGCAAAAGACTCCGCCTCGGCGAGCGCCTGCTCGTCGTATAGAATGCCGGTGAACAGTGCCGGGACGGCGCAGCCCATGCGGGACGGCAGCGAATCGCTGCTGCGGACTTCCAGCGTGCTCTTCAGGCGTGCTTCGGGAAAGAGCGTGTTCAGGTGCGTCTTCCAGTCGCCGAACGTGGCACGCTCGCCTTCGAACCCGTTGCCCATGAAATCGCGGAAGGTTTGCCCGGTGTTGTGAAGGGACGCGCCGTGGCGCTTGATCAGGAACATGCCCGCATCGAGCGCCCACTCCACGTACTCGCGGTAGCCCGGCTTGGGCGCCCGCAAGAGCGCCGGCAGCATGCCGGAACGTGCCGGATCCATGTTCAGCCAGACTTGCCCGCGGCGGCTCTTGAAGCCGGACCGCTTGCCTTCGCAAAAGGGAGAATTGGCCCCGAGCGCGTTGACGAGCGGAGCGAGCTTGAGACAAATCACGAGCTTTCGCAGCGCATCCGCCTCGTCCGAAAAGTCGAAGTTGGCCTGCACTGTCGCCGTGCGCTGCATCATGTCGTGACCGCCGCTGCCTTTGGTGGGCAGGTAATCACGCATGATCGGATAGCGTTGCTTCGGCACCCAACCGAGCTCGCTCAGCTTGGCCAGCGGATGAAAGCCGACGCCGAGCCAGGTCAAGTTCATCTCTTTGGAGACCGGCGCGAGCTCCGCCAGATGCTGGTCGAGCTCGATTCGAGTTTGGTGAATATCCGCGACCGCGGCTCCGCTCAGCTCCAACTGCGAGCCGGGCTCCAGGGTGATCGAGGCCTGACCGCGAAGCAGCGCGACCACCGGGCCGCCTGCGGTCTCACGGTCCTCGCGCCAGCCCAGGGCAATGAGAGCGGCAAAGATTCGCGTGATCCCCCGGGGGCCCTCATACTGGAGCGGGGCGCCGGTATCGCTGTCGACGGCGAATTTTTCGGCCTCGGTGCCAATCCGAAATTCGAAGCGAGGCTTCTCCGCGTGTTGAAAGAGCTCGAGCAAGTCCTCGCTCGTGCGGAGCGGGCGCTGATCGTCGGATGAATCCACGGTATCGGGAACCTATCTCAAGTGTCGGGGGCCAAACGTCTGGGCCGAGATCCTGGTGCCGGCAGCCGCGAGCGCAAGCCGGCCTCGCACGCGCCTGGCCGCTCTACCAGTGACCGGGACCCCGGTCGAGCGCGGGGCTCGGACGGTGAGGCGGCACGGAGGGATGCAAGGAGCCCAAAGCTTCGGCTAAGTGGCGCGTGTGGCCCTCGGTGGTCCCTGCGCCGCCGCCGATTGCGCGGGCGCCCGCGGCGCCCAGCGTGGCCGCGCCTTCGGCCCACCGCTCCGGCCGTGAGGCGTCGTCATCGAAACCGCGCACGGTTGCCTCGCTGGCCGCCAGCAGGACGCCCGGGGCGACGCCGTGCCGTTCGAAAGCAGCGCGGAAGCGCTCAAGGTAGGCCAAGCCGAGAGTGACAGCCGCGACCTCGAGCAAGACGACGCTTCCCCCAGCGCCGACCAAGGCACCGATCAAGTCTGCGGCCTGCTCGCTGCTCGTGGGTTCTTCACGCGAGGCATACTCGAGCACTATCCAAGTTGGCAGGCCGGTGCGAGCGCCGGCCGTGACCGCAGCCATCAAGCTCGACCAGGAGCCCTGGCCGCGCGCGAGCAGCAGCTCACAGCCCGCCGCTGTGAGTCGTTCCGCATGCTCGTTCAGCTCCTCTTGCAGCCGATCGGCAGCGATCGGACTCACCCTGTCCGAACCGAGCACGCCAGCGACGGCGATCGGCTTGTCGCTTTCGGAGGCGGCTTCGAGTGCGAGCTCGACCGCGCGCCCGGTGAGCTGCGCGGCCCGGTGTTGCATGCCGACCTCGGCGAGGGCCCGTGGCGTGGTGTCGGCGGTCAAGGCCGAAATGACGTCCACCTTGCACGAGACTTCAGCGCGGTAGTGGTTCAAGACGTCACTCGAGCGCTCGCGCAGCAACACGCCGAACGCGCCCGGTGAGTCGAGCTCGACTCCGCGCGCTCGAAAGCACGCAGCCGTATCAGAATCCACGACGAGTGGGCGCCCGCTCTCCAGCCGGTGGCGAATGCGCTCGAAGGTCATGGCTGGTGGTTTAGCGCAACGCTCTGCCGGTTCATCACGGCGAGGCCGACGCCTTGCTCGGCGTGCCGGGGGCGGGCTTGGCTTCGGCGGTGGTCCGCGTCAGGAGTTTGGGCAGCTCGTGCCGCACGTCATTCTGGGTCATCGGATCCTGCGCGGCGCGCTCCAGCACGGCGCGGCCAGCGTCCCCGCCGACGCGTAACAGAGCTTCCGCAGAGGACACGACCGCCGATACCAGGGCCTCGTCGTCCGCCGTCGCGCGATACAAAGCGAAAAATGTACGCAGATCTTCGTACTCCGCGGGTGTTCCGAGTTTGACCAAGGCGCGCGCGGCGTGGGCCACGTCCTCGGCCGAGTCGGCTGGGTCGTTCAAGTGTTGAGCGAGCAGCGGAGCGGCGCGCGTTTCATTGCTCGCGGCTAGCGCATCGGCAAGTGGGCCTACCGGCGGCGGCAGCAACACGCCAGAGACGAAATCATAGTGACGCCCGAGTGCGGTCAACATGTACTCCGTGCCGTTCTTGCGCAATGCGAGCAGCCGCCGCGTCTCGGTGCGAAGCTCTGGTGGAATGCGTGGGCTACTGGAGAGATCGATCAAGGTCTTGGTGACGCTCGTGTCGTCGAGCGGACCGAGCTGAGCGATCAAGTAGCGCTCCGCTTCCGCCATGTCCGGCTCGAGGTCATCCAGCGCTTGCGTGATCTGCACGGCAAGCGGGCCGCGCGCGGCGGTACCGGCCACCGCCAGGGCGCCCGCGTCGGCCGCACAGAGCGTCACTTTCGCATCCAATTGAAGACTGGCGCTATCGGCGCCCTGGCTGGACAGCGACCACACTTTGCCGTTCGCGTCGCAAACCACGAAGCCGGACGGCGCCGCCGCGCCGCCCACGATGTCGGCCGGCATCGAACGCACCCAAAGTAGCGCGCCGGTGTGCGCGTCCAGCCCAAACAAAACCCGAAAATAGCTGGCCGCGATCGTGCCGCCGCCCAGGGTCAGCGTGCCGTCAGAAGCCGACGTGGGTGCCGCATAGATCCGGATTTTGCTGCGCGCATTCGGCCCACCTTCGGGCGTGAGCGAGCCGTTGCCGAGCCAGTTCGGCTTCCCCGGCAGCTCGAGCTTGGGCAAGCTGACATGGTTCGCTTGGTTCGTGCTCGCGAAGCGGATCTGTTCGTCGAAGCGCAGCAACACCCGCTGCCCGAAGTACAGCGTGCCGGAGAAGTTCAGCGCTTGGCTCACCTGCTCACGCGTGAGCAGCCTGCCCACTTCGTCCCCGCTGTCCATATCGAGCGCGGATACGTATTGATTGCTCCAGGGTACGAAGGCGATCCCGCCGCGAGCGGCCGGGGTCCCGAGCGCAGTGCTCGTCTGGGCCGAGCCCAGAGCCGAGCCGCTCGCCGAGACGGCCAGAAAAAGGCTTTTGTGGGCGTCGGCGAGGACGAGCGCGCTGCGCGTCCCGTCACTCGCGGCGCCCACCAGCGCGAGGCCGCGGTTGCCGATGCTCCAGATGGGTGCCCCTGTGCTCGCGTCGAGCGCCAGAATTTGATCGCCCTCCGCCACGACCACGAGCTTGCCAGCGATCATGGGCGGCGACGCGGCGCGCCCGCGATGTACCCAGTGCGATCTTCCGTCCAAGCTCGCGCCGGCCAGACCGCTCTCCGTGACGCCAACCACGACACGCGCGTTTGGTGCCAATGGCAGCCCGTGTAAGCGTTGCTCGACGAGCGTGATCGAGCGGCCGCTATCGTTCTGCCAACCGTCGTCGAAGCCCTTGCCCGACCCGAGGCTGGCGCCGCCGCAGCTCGCGAGGAGCGCGAAGCCGGTGTAAGCGAGCGAAGTCAGTCGGCTCATGGCTCACTACTCTTGACGCTGTGTCCGTGCAGCGCGGCGTCGAGCGCGGCCTTCACTTTCGGACTGCCGTCGCTAGGATAGGAGGCGAGCGCCGTGGTCATCACCTCCGCTGACTTGGGGGTGGCCATGCGCCGCAATTGCTCGATCAGATCGAGCTTCAGATGGTCCGGCACGTCATTGCCAGTACGGGACAAAATCGGCAAAAATCCGCTTTGCATGACGTCAAAGGGCAATTTGCCGAGCAGGCCTAGGAACTTCTTGCAGTCCCCGGCGCTACACAGCGTGCCGATGGCGCCGGCCGCCTCCGGAACCTCTTTTGGCAAGACCGCCAACAGCTCGGGCACCGCATCCTTGGCGCCGAGTGCACCCAGGCCCTGAGCCGCCGTGCTGCGTAGCGTTGGGTCATTGCTGCGCAGAGCTTCCCGTAGGGCTTGCACGGCCATCGGGCCCTTGGTGCGAACCAAGCTGGAGGCGGCCGCGCGCCGTACGTCCGCGCTTCGATGCCTCACGTACGGTGCAAGGTCGATACTGGATGATTCTCTGCCCAGCACGCCCGCAACCGCGATCGCTCGGAGCAAGAGCTTCGGGCTCGCGCCGCGATTCAGCATCCCTTCGACCAGAGGGGCCGCGCTGCGATCGCCCGCTCGTTCGATCTCGTCCAGGGCCGCGCCGGCGCGAGCTTCGTCGCCGCTCTCCAGGGCTTTCTTCAAATTGTCGAGGCTGATGCCGGCGCGCGCGCCCGGCTTGTCGGCTGGCGCGCCGAGGGCGGCCGGCGTGCCCGCCAAACCCAGGCCGATGACGCCGATCAGAGCTATGTGCCGCATGAGATTTTCCTCCTCCGTGACGCTGAGCCGCGCTTTTACCACGTTTGCTCGAACCGCTGTAAGATGCACCAAAGCATGGCCCAGAGCGCCGAACTGCCGCTTCCAAACATCCAGCTCGAGCTGATCGAGGATCTATCTCCCTCTGCCCCAGACGGTTTTTTGCGTCTCGTGCGTCGTCGCTATCGAGCGCGCTATCCGGACGGAACGCTGAGTGAGCCGTTCGTCTTCGACGCGGTCGACCGCAAGGCGATCGACGCGGTCGTGATCGTCGCCCATTTCGTGGCCCCCGACCAATCGCGACACGTTTACCTGAGGAGCGCGGTGCGCCCGCCGCTCGCCTTGCGCGACCCCGAACGCTCGGCGCTGCCCAATGACGCGTGCGGCATCGGCCTCTGGGAAACCCCAGCCGGGATCGTGGACTCGTCCGAGCAAAGCCCGGAGGGGGCGGTCCGCGCCGCGCAGCGCGAGTTGTCGGAGGAGCTCGGCTTCCAAGTTGCGATTGAGGCCATGAAAGCGCTCGGTCCGAGCGCGTTTCCGTGTCCTGGGGTGATCGGAGAGCGGCACTTTTTCTTCGAGGTCTCGGTCGATCCGAGCACGCGCGGCGAGCCGGATCTCGACGGCTCCGCGCTCGAGCATTTTGGCGCCGTGGTGGACGTATCGCTCGAAGAGGCGCTGGCCATGTGCCGCCGCGGGGCGATCGAAGATTCGAAAACGGAGCTCGCGCTGCGCCGTCTAGCGGAGCGGTTGGCGTGAGTCGGCCGCACGTCATCGTCGTCGCCAAGCGCACTGCCTACCGGCGCTTGATCGAAGAAGAGGGCGATCCGCGCGCTCGCAGCTTGGTCAAACAGCGCGACCCGAGCGTCGCGACCTGGCTCGACTCCCACCGCGAGCATGCGCGCACGATGGAAGAAGTGGAGCGCGTGCTGGAGCGTGTCGGCGCGAAGACGCTCTTTCTGGACCGCGCGAGCGCGGCATTCGATACGTCCGACGCCGCACTCGTGATCGCCGTCGGCGGGGACGGGACGCTTTTGGCCGCTTCTCACAACGTGGGTAAAGTGCCGATTTTGGGCGTAAACAGCGCGCCTTCTCACAGCGTCGGCTTCTTCTGCGCGTCGCGTCGTAGCGATTTCGCGAGCCACTTGGAGCGCGCGCTCGTCGGTAAGCTGCCAGCGCTGCGGCTGACCCGAATGACCGTGTCGTTGAACGGACGCATGCGCTCGAAGCGCGTGCTGAACGAGGCGCTTTACTGTCACACCTCCCCAGCGGCGACGTCGCGCTATATTCTGCACGTGGGTCAGCGCAAAGAAGAGCAGCGCTCCAGCGGTATTTGGATTGGCCCGGCTGCAGGCTCCACCGCCGCGCAGCATTCAGCGGGCGGGAAGATCTTGCCCCTCAGATCGTCCAACCTTCAGCTGGTCGTGCGCGAGCCCTACGCGCCGAGCGCGAAACTAAAGCTGCTCAGCTTGGTCGCCGGGAGCTCGCGCGTTATCTCGGTCCAAAGCAAGATGGACGAAGCGTCCTTGTTCCTCGACGGCCCACACCGGGCGGTGGCGGTGCGCCTCGGCGACGTCGTCTCTTTCGGCGTTTCGGACGAGCCGCTGAGCGTCCTCGGTCTGCAGACCAGGAAGCGCTAGCCTTTTGTCGCTCAATGCAAGCGCACGGGCTAGGCCGTGTTCATCACCGGCTCCCAAACTCGCGCCTCAGTGAAGATGCGCACCAGTTCTCCGTCTACGTGGCCATCTTTCACTTCGAAGCCCAAAATATCCAGGGCCTTGTCCACCGGGACCGCCCGCTTGTACGGGCGATCGCTGGCGGTCAGGGCGTCGAAAATGTCGCTGATGCTCATCATCTTCGATTGAATCGGGATCTCTTCAGCGCGTAACCGGTTCGGATACCCGGTGCCGTTCAGCCGCTCGTGATGCGCGCCTGCAATCACGGCGACGCGGGCAAAGGTTTTGCCCCAGGGGATCTGCGACAGAAAGCGGTACGTGTGCGAGACGTGACTGCGGATCTCATCGAACTCTTCGGACGTGAGCGAGCCGCGCATCACGCTCAGCGATTTGACCTCGTCCGCGCTCAAGAACGTGGCCAGCTCGCCGTTCAGGCGAGCATACGACTGGCGACCGAGCTCTTCGATGCGCTTAAAATCACCGGCGGCGAGCAGCGAGGGCTCGTTGGCTTGCTCGACCACCCGCCAGGATTCCTCAATCTCCGCTCGCTTCTCGGCGAGCTCCCGGTCCAACCCCAGGAGCTCCTGCGGGGAGGCGCCCCGGCTCATCGCGTGCATCTTTCGCGATACGATATCGAGCTCGACGGTACGGATCACGAACTCGAGACGCTGCTCTATCATCGAGAGCTGATGCGGAAAGAGCTTCTTGGCTTTGACGAGGACGTGCTCTCGCACGCCGATCTTTCCGAAATCGTGGAGTACGGAGGCATATTCGATCTCCCGTAGATCCTCGCGTTGCCAACGCACTTCACGGTACGGTCCGCTGTCCGTGCGCTCCACCGCGTGAGCCAAGTGGACGGTGAGATCGGCGACGCGGCGCGAGTGACCGCTCGTCGTCGGGTCGCGGGCTTCGATGGCGTCGACCGACGCCTTGACGAAGCCCTCGAAGATCTTGCGAATTTCCTGATACAAAATGGCATTTTCGAGCGCGATGCCCGCCTGGGCCGCGAGCGTGGTGACGAGCTGCTCGCTGCGGTCGTCGAACGGGATTACTCCGCGCTCGAAGTCTTCGGGCGACAGCAGCTTCTGTTTGGGCTCACGCTTCTTGTTGATCAGCTGCAGCACGCCGATCACCTCACCCTTGCTCGTGATCAGCGGCGTGACCAGCATGCTCCGCGTGCGGTAGCCGACCTTTTGGTCGAAGGAGCGATCGAAGCCAAAGGGCGAGCCTGGCGGCATGTCGTACACGTCGTCGATACTGAGCGTCTTCTGCTCTAGCGTGACGTAACCGGCCATGCTGGCGGCGCTGATCGGCATCGCGAACTCGCGTGAGTCGAACGAGACCGAGTCGTTTTGACTCAGCTTGAAGTACAGCTGGCGGCGTGTGAGCAGCGGGTCGTCGCCGTGCACGACGTACATGCTGCCAGCGTCCGCCGCGGTGATGAAGCGGGCTTTCTCTAAGATTAAGTCGAGCAGTTTGTCGATCTCGCGCTCGGTCGTCAGTGCCCGCGCAATCTTGATCAGCTCGCCCAGCTCGTAGCGGTAGCGGTTCAGCCACTTGCCGCGGCTCTCGCTGCGCGCGCTGACCGACATCAGCTCGAACGCCTGCTGCAGCGCCACGAAGACTTCTTCTGGCGCCGGCGCGCTACTGAGTAGGGCGCACAACCCGAGATTCATGGCTTGGCTCAGGTCGGGATCATTCGGCGCGCCGAGCAATATCAAGCGCGCCTCGACGCTCGCGAACTGTTCCAGGTACGGGGTCAGCAGATCGCGACCCTCATCCCAGACCGAGGCCGGCGCGATCAGAACCAAAAAGCCCGACCGGCGCACCAGAAGCAGCAAAGGATGTGGGCGCGTCAAGCTGTCCCCGGTCTGCGCCGGGTGGTGTTCCAGCCAGCGTCCCAGAGCGCCCAGCGCATCAACGCTCAGCCGCGCCCGCGGGCTGAGCCGCCGGATCCCCAGTTCAGCGTCCGCCGGGGTGTTGAGCGCCTTGGTCATCGCTCGCCTTCGGACCCGCCGGAGCGCGTGCGCTCTTGATGCTGCAGCCGAGCTTCGCGGGCGGCCTGTTCTTGCTCACGCTGTTCGCGCACGCGCTCGTCCCGCTGCTCGTACGCCACGACTATTTTTTGAACCAGTGGGTGGCGCACGACGTCGACGTCCGTGAAGCGGCAAAAGGAAATGCCGTTTACGCCCTCCAGCAACTCGCGAGCCTCACGCAGGCCACTCCGCGCCCCGTGCGGCAGATCAGTTTGGGTGATATCGCCCGTGACCACCGCTTTGGAGCCGAACCCGAGGCGCGTCAGAAACATGCGCATCTGCTCGCTGGTGGCATTCTGCGCCTCGTCCAAGATCACGAAGGAATCGGTCAGCGTTCGGCCGCGCATGAACGCGAGCGGCGCCACCTCGATCTGGCCCCGCTCGCGCAGTTGCTCGACGCGCTCGAACTCGAGCATGTCGTTCAGGGCGTCATACAAGGGCCGAAGGTAAGGGTTCACTTTCTCTGCCATATCGCCGGGCAAAAAGCCCAACTTCTCACCCGCCTCGACGGCAGGTCGCGCCAAGATGATCCGTTTCACTTTCTTTTGCATCAAGGCGGCCGCCGCCATGGCCATGGCCAAGTAAGTCTTGCCCGTGCCAGCGGGGCCGATGCCGAACGTCAAATCGTGAGTGCGGATTTGCTCGACATATTGCTGCTGGGCCGCGCTCTTCGGACGGATCGGACGTCGCTTGGTATTGACGATGATGGTCTCGTCCAAGAGCTCGGTCAGAGAACGATTGGGATCGGCGCGCAGGCCGCGAATCGAGCCGGCTACGTCGTTCGCGTTCAGCTCGAAGCCGCGGCCGACCAGCTCGGCCGCATCACTCACGAAACGATGGGCCAAGCGCACGTCGTGCTCGGAGCCCAAGAAGTGAATCACGTTGCCGCGCAAGCTCACCTCCGCTCCGCTCTGGCGTGCGACCTCGGCCAGTAGACTCGACTGAGGCCCAGACAGCTGCATCAGGACAGCCGTGTTATCGACTTCGAAGCGGTCGGAAATAAAGGGATCGCTCATCGCGTGGCTGCTTCGACTCCTATTTTGTGACTTCAACTCAGCATACGCCGCCCACGCCCGCCGCGCATCGTGCGGTCCGCGCGCCGGGTGCGCGGCCGGGCTTCACGGGTTTTTTGCCCAGAGCGCCCTGACACCGCTAACTCCCGTGCGTCTATGCGACGGTTCGGCAAATGGCTCGGTCTAGGCGCGGCGGCGGGCATCATTGCTCTGCTCGTGCCGATCGTGCGCGGCAAAGTCAGCCTCGAAAGCCCGATGCGGCGCCTAGAGCGGAACGCCGCCGAGATGCCCGCGTTCGATGGCCTCGACCTGATGAGGCTCGACCTCAGGCCTCAGCGCGTCATGGCGCCGCTCAGCGGCGGGCGCGAGGCGGAGCTCACGCTCGACCCGGTGGTGCAGCGCGCGGCCCACGCCCAGATGCAAAAATTCCGGATTCCGGAGAGCGGCGTCGTGATGGTGGAGGTCAAGACCGGTCGCGTCCTAGCCTATGCAAGCTACGTGAACGCGAGCGAGAAATTCGATGTCAACGCACGCGCGGAGGCCCCCGCGGCCAGTGTCTTCAAGGTGGTCACGGGCGCCGCGCTGGTCGAGCGCGCCGGCTTAAATGCGGACACAGAGCAGTGCTATCACGGCGGAAAGAGTCGTATTTCTCCCGACGAGCTGCTCGACGACCCGACGCGCGATAAGTGGTGCGCCACGATAGGCATGGCGCTCGGGCGCAGCTTGAACGTCGTCTTTGCACGCCTGGCCCAAAAGCATCTGACGCCGGAAGATGTGACGACCATGGGCGGCGCCTTTGGCTTTGGAGCGCCGATTCCATTCGCGGTGCAGAACGAAGCCTCGCACATCAGCATCCCCGAAGACCCGCTAGAGTTCGCGCGCACGTCCGCAGGTTTCTGGAACACCACGCTCTCCCCGTTGGCCGCAGTGCAGCTCGCGCAAACAGTTGCGAACGGCGGCGCGACGCTCGAGCCGCGCATCGTCGCCTCGGTCCATCGGGGACAGGAAGAACTCTGGAAGGACGAGCGGGCGCCGCGCGTGCTGCGCCGAGCCATCAAGCCGGAGACCGCGGCAGAGCTCACCCGCATGATGCGGCAGACGGTAGAAAATGGGTCGGCTTTCAAGAGCTTCCACGACGAGCACGGGACGCCGTACCTGCCTGGCATCCAGGTTGCTGGAAAGACCGGCACGCTCACGCGCTACAAGGACAACCGGTTTTACACCTGGTTCATCGGCTTCGCGCCCGCCGACAAGCCCGAGATCGCGATTGCGGCGCTCGTCGTCAATAACCCAAGTTGGCAGATTAAAGGGGCGATGCTGGCGCGCGAGGTGTTACGCGCCTACTTCGCGGAGCACGGCGCCAAGGGCGTTACGCCCCCTATGTAGCCTCCGGATCACCACCGACCGACATCCGCCACACCGTGCGATTGGGGGCCGCAAACATCGCTGGGCAGTGGGTCAGCGACCCCAAACGGCGCTAGCCCGAGCAACTCTGCGGCAAACACCGCAGCTGAGTGGGTCAAAAACTGCAAAACTCAAATTAGACATCAAAACGGCGCGGCGCGTCGTCGGCGATAGAATTCAATCTCAGCCGAAAGTCTCGGCTCCGGCTCGCAGCCGCCTGTGGCGAATCAAGAGCGGCTGAGTCGCCGCCGCGGAAAACTTGGCGAGATTGAGAATGCCTTGTGGACGCGGAATGGGAGATTGCTAGAGTAATCCTCGTGCAAGTCGTGCTGCGGAAGCTTGGTCGGGGCTCACGGGCCGTCGCCGGTCGTTTAGTCCGCGCGCCCCGTAAAGGCTCGGTCGTCGTGATTGAGTTTTCTGACGGCATGCACGAGTACGTCACCACGCCGGTCAAACGCGTGCTGCGCCTCGCCGCGAAAGACGTTTTCTATATAGAGACCGTCAATAGCCGGTACCGCTTGGAAGTTCGAGACCGCGAACGCGCGCTCGAAGACGCGTCCAGCGGCTGAGCCGAAATACGGGCCCCGTGCCCTGGAAATCGAAGATCGCGTCCCAAAGCTTTCCTCGAACGGGAAAGCGCTGTATGCGGGGGCCCGCCATTTTGGATAGTTGTGAAAGCCGGCGCTCACGCCGCGCTCGAGAAAGATACGGAAACGAAGATGGGACGATTCGACAGCCGCAATTCCGAGAAGATGACTCGCCGCAAGGGCCAGCAGAAGAAGAAGGAGCGACTCGCCCGCCGCGCGGAGGCCGCCAAGGCGTCACGCAAGACGACGAAGCCGACCAAAAAGGCGTCGAAGGCCTGAGCTTCTCGCGGCGCGCTGTCGAAGCCGCCGCGTTGCCCGCCTGAGCCGCTCAATCTTCGCGGATCACCTTGGTCGCGAACTGAGTGTCGTGTTGGCGCGGTCGGAGCACGTCCACGTGCTCGCCGAACAGGCCGACATCTCCCGCCACGCGCTTCTCGCTGTCTAGCGCCCACGCGCCGCGGGTCGAGCTCCAGCGCTGGGCCACCCGCGTGCTACGCAGGGTGTCCTCGTCCGTGCGTATCCAGGCGTAGTCCACTTGGAATACGGCGTGTGATGAGTCCGGCATGCTCAGGCCGCCGAGCTCGACATCTACGACGCGGATGTCCCCGCCCCAGGTCGCGCGCCGGCGAATGAACGCGTCGCGCGCGCCGCTCGCCGCAAGCCCCGCCGCGACGTCGATTCGCCCGAAGCGAGCGGCGACGTTCAACTCTCGCGCCGCGTCGGTCGCCTTCTCCGATGCCGGCGGCGGCATCATGCAAGCGGACAATGAGAGAACGCTCGCCAGGATCAGGGCGCCAAGGCCGGGAGACGATGCCATGACCGGTGGCTAGCAGGCCGCGCGGCGAGCGGGCAAGAAACGGGCGGCTGAGCGAACCGGTCGAAGCGAGCCGCGCTCAGAACGCGGCGACCAACACCGCATATGTTTGAACTCCCGGCGCTGCGCTATCCAGGCCCCGCGCCAGCCCGAGACGCAGATTGCTCTGTACGAAGTAGCCAGTCACGGCCTCCACCCAGAGCTCGCCGCCCACGCTGCCGTGCAGCATTCGGAACGGGTGGTCGGGGTCGATTCGGTTGTAGGCGCCGCCGTAATCGAAGAAAAAGATGCCACTCAACGTGCGGAGAAATACCGGCAGCGTGCTGATGCCGCGGTCGGCGTACCAAATTGGAAATCGATATTCGACGTTCAACAAATTGTAGGTCGTGCCCACGAATTGACCGGGCCGATAGCCTCGCAGCACGAACGCGCTCTGCCGGATCACGCTGTTGTATTCGTCGTACAGGGAGCCGCTTACAAAGCCGCCGGTGCTGTACAGCCCGCGCTTGCTGTAGCTGCCGAGCGATGTGCCGCCAGACAAGCCGAGCGCCAGCACGTGGTGCCGCGCCCAAGGCGCCAAAGTATATGCGGTGAGCACGCCGCCGAACGCGGTCAGTGTGCTCTCACTGCCTAGGGCGTGCGCGGCTTCGTCGAGCCCGATCCCGAGCGTGAGTCCCCGTTCGTTGCTGATGGCGTAGGCCGTGCTTTGAGCGTTGCTATAGCCGTACCCCAAGCGCACTACGCCGAGGTAGCCCCGGTCCGGATTGATCGTGGTGAGCGCATACGGCTCGCCCAGTGTTCCAACTGGCAGGTCGCGACCGTAATTGGCGATCGTGTAGCTGAGCGAGACGCTCTGACCGTCGAATTCGCCCGGAGCCGCCCAAGAGATGCCCGTCGTGACGCCCGTCGTGTACTCGGTCGTGAGGGGTCGCTGATCGCCGTAGCGGTAGTCCGCGCGCGGTGCGGCCGACCGAAACACCCCGGCGCGAAACGAGAACGGCAGCCTATTATACGAGTAATTGGCGCTGGCCTGGATGTCACCGTGATCGTTCACGGGTATTGCAAACGAGGCGTCGAAAGCGTGTCGGCCGATGGCGTCTGCGCCGCTCGTACCGACCGTCAACGTATCGCCGAATGTGCCGAGGCCGTACGACAAGGTGTAAGCACGAGGCCGCAAGCTCGGCAGCGGGTTATAGCTGCTGACCGGCCAGGCATGGCTGAGGCTTGGCTCGAAGCCCTCGGCGCGATCGTCGACCGCGTCGGGCGCCTTCAAGTAGCGTGTGCGGTCGAGCGGCAGCTCGAACAAATCGAAGCCGCTCAGCGTGTAACCCACGTACACGAGCCGGCGGCCATCGTTCGACACGGTCGGCATGTACGCGCCGATCAGCACGTTCGTGACTTGTTGGAGCCCGTGCGATGCCAGGTCATAGGCGAAGACATTGGGGATGCCGGTGCGATCGGAAACGAAGTAGAGGGTCCGGCCGTCGGGCGCCCAGACGGGCTGCTGGTCGAGCGCGCGGTCGTGCGTTAGCTCGTAGAAGGTGCCCGTGTGCACGTCCACCACGCGCACGTCACGGTAGCCGCCTCGCGTCCAAGCGCTGTAAGCCACGTGCTCACCATCCGGTGAGAAGCGCGGCGTGTAAGCTTGTTCATACTGCGCGCTCGGGACCAGCGCGCGTTCGCCTTCGAGCTCGTGCTCGGCGGTCAATCGGGCGATCCGCAGCGTGCTCGTGCCTGCCCGATTGGTCACATAGGTAATGAAGCGGCCGTCTGGGCTGACGTCGGGTGCAGACGCGCGCGCGCCGACGGTCAGCCGCCGACGATTGCGTTCCAGCCCTGAGGGCGAGCGGGTGCCAGCGGGCTGCCAAAGCAGATCGCTGAACGTATAAAAGCGCCGCGAAGGGGCGGGATTGTCGAAGAACAGTGAGCAGTCTCGGCTGAAGCTGACGCCGCGGCCATTCGAGCGGGCCAGGAGCTCCGCGCTCGCGTCCGGGTCGGCAGAGTCGACGTCGATCGCGTACACGCCGGCGCTGGTGTTGCCGTCGTCGCGCTCGTACGCCAAGCGTTGCCCGCCCGCACCAGGCGGCATGAACCGCGGCGTCGCCGCCAAGTAACCGCGGTGGGTGATTTGCCGCCCTTCACGCAGCCCACGGGCCCGCACGGCGCCTGCTTCCGCCGCGTACTTGCGCTCTAGGAACGCCTGCCAACCCATGTACAGCTGCTCGTACGTGCGACCCGTGACGCGCCGAATCGATCGATTGATGCCCCAGGGAATGACCGAGGCGCCGTAGTCCGCGGCGACCGCGGCAAACGTGTCGGGGCCATAGGTGTCGACGATCCAACCGATGAACTCAGCGCCGTACAAATACCAGAGATTACCGCCCGGCCAGCGGCGCGCTGGGTTGCTGATTTGGTCGAGTGGCGCGAGCCGATGCGCGAGCACGTCCGCGCGCAAGTACATGTCGAACTGAGTCGATTTGAGCCTACCACCCGAGGTGTGCGCGGACTCCATGACCACCGCCAAGCCCTCCAAGATCCAGCGCGGTTGCGCTTGATTGGGGGCGAAGGTTTTGCCGAGCAGCGCGTTGCCCAAGGCGGGCAGCCCCGACGTGTTGTCGATCTGAAGGATGTGCGTGTACTCGTGGGTGATGAGCTCGTTGATCCAGTTGTCGTAATCGCCGAGCGGCGACATGTCGTCTGGCGCGGTCGCGAACAGACGCACGGTGTTGTAGGGCAGCGTGGATGCTGAGCCATTGGCCGAGTCAGTGTCGTCGGTGACGACGATCTCTGTCGCCTGCGTGGGCGCCCAACCAAGCTGCGGCACGAGGCGCGCGTAGACGGACTCCGCGCTACTGGCCGTGCGTTGCGCGATGTCTTCGAGCCCACCGTGATAGTGGACGCGAAAGTGCGGGCTCTTCAGCGTGTACCACTCGAGGTACGGATCCCCCGCCCAGGCCTGCCCCGTCCATGTTCCGATCAGGCCGACGCACGCCCAGCCGAGGCGCCCCAGCTTCACAGATCGTCGTGGAACAGCGGCTCGCGATTGCGAACGTAGCGATACACGAGCTGCCGACCTTCGGGCGTGATTTGGGTGAATTGCGCGCCGTAACCGGGCTGACCGTCCGAGCCGGAGTTGGGCGCTTCGCGCGTCCAGCGCACGATGCCCACGGCTTCGAACTCATACCCGCCGGGCATCGAGACGCGCATAGACAGGGTCTGGCCGATCTCCGGGATTTGATACGTGGACACGAAAATCCCGCCCGAGTCGATGACGTCGTTGCCGCTCAGGCCCTTGTAAAAGTTCGTGCTGCTGTGGGCCCCGAGCTCGGCCTCTACCCGCAGCGAGCCAGCGGGCGCGGGCGCGGGCGCCGGAGCGGCTTGCGCCGGGCTCTGTGCAACTGGTGCGGGCGGCACGTACGGCGGCGGCGCCGCGGGCGCCGGATAGGCGGGCTGCTGCGGCCAAGCGGCGGCTTGCGCCGGAGGTGGCGCGATCACCTGCGTCGCCAGCCCCGGGGACTGCGCGTAAGGCATGGCCTGCGCGGGCTGCGCGGGCTGGGCCGCATGCTGCGGGAAAGCCGCCGGGGCTCCGGGCGCGTGCGCTGGGCCCCCGCCGCTAACCGCGCCCCCAAAGGGCGGCACCGACGGCGCCTGCGCTAGGCCGTGAATCACGCTCAACGAACCAGCGATCACTTCCAACGCCTGATCGACGGCAGGGTGCTGCCCGGCGCCGGCCTGCAGGATCGACAGCGCTTGGCGTGCGGCACCGAGCGCCGCCGGACCGGCTTCGGCGACCGCGGCGCCTTGGCTTGCCTCGATTCGGTGCAGCGCGCTCATCGCGTGCGCGACAGGCTCGGCCACCGCCATCAGTTGCGGCGGAACACCGGGCATCTGCAAAGCGGAAAGTGCACGGGCAAGATTCTCACGCGCAGCGCGGGCTGCCGTCACGGGGTCGGACATGCGAACTCCTCCAAGGGTCGGAGTCTATCATCCGAGTTCGCGATTCCAAGTGCTCGATAAGATTGTGCCAAAAGACTTGCAACCGGAGCTCAGGATCGGGCCGCGACGGCGCGGGCGATCGCGACTCCATCGAGGTCACGCTCGGGCGCCGGGTCGCCCTCGATCAAGTCTTGTTCATCTGATTCAGCCTCCGCCGCGCTCAGCGTGGCCCGCTCCACCCACAACGCGCCGTCCGCGGTGCGGATCTGCAATGATTCCGGTGCGCCCGTCACGACCGCCTCACCCGGCTCGAGTGCAGCGACGAAATGGGGCGCTGCGCGCGCGCGGGTTACGAAGAACCGCAGGCCGTGTACTTCGAGGGCCAGGCCGGGCACGGGCGACAAAGCGCGGATGCGGCGCAACACACGCTCCGTGGGCCAACGCCAATCGACGCTCAGCTCCCGGCCCGTGGGCTCAGGGGCCCATGTGGCAGCACTCTCGTCCTGCGCGGTGGGCGTGAGTGGATGAGAGCGCGCGTAGCGCCCCACCCCCTCTCTCAATAAAGACAGCGAAGGCCGGTCCAACGCGCGGGCCAGCTGCCACGCAGTGCGCTCGCCGATCGCCAGCGAGCGCTGAAGCAGGATGGCGCCGGTATCGTACTCGGGAGCCAAGGTGTGCAGCGTGACGCCCGCCTGCGGATCGCCGTCGTCGATGCACCAGAAGTAAGGGTTTGGGCCGCGGTACCGCGGCAAGAGGGAGGGATGAACGCCGATGCCCCCATAGCGTGCCGCGCGCAGCCACTCGCCCGGCAAGAGCCGGGTCCAGAACCAGCTCACGATCAGCTCCGGTTGCGAGCGCGCCAACGCGGACGCAAGTGACCGCGTCAGGGCCGCGGGTTCGACGCCGAGCGCGTCGAACACGTGCTCAGCTGAAACAGAGCGGCGAATGCGACGTCGACCCGGAGCGCTCAGCGGTGACAGCACGCACGGCTCGAGCGTGTGCCCGTCTCGAAGCAACAGGTGGGCGCCCAGCGGTAGCCCAAAGTAAGCGATCTTCATCAGCCTTGGCGGGCGAGTCTGCCGAAAAGTTGTGCCTAGACCAAGCTCCCTGTTAACCACGAGCCGATGGAATCCGGCGGAAAAAGTCGCGCCTTTCGTTCGGCGCTGCGCGAAGGGAGCCGCTTCGATCCGACGGCCTCGCACCGCGCGGTGTTGACGTTCGAGGGCGTACACAAGGCTTATCGCGCGGATTGCCCCGTATTGCGCGGTCTCGAGCTCGAGATTGCGCGCGGCGAGTTCGTCTTCATCACCGGACCGTCGGGGGCGGGCAAGAGCACCCTCTTGCGCTTGCTGTACGCCGCGGAGAATGTGGACGCAGGACGAATTCTGTTTTTGGGTCGCGAAATCGGGCGTCTGACCGACGCTTCGATCCCGTTCCTGCGTCGGAACATCGGCATCATTTTTCAGGACTTCAAGCTCGTCAAGAACTGGAGCGTGCTCGACAACGTGGCCTTGCCGCTGGAAGTGCTCGGCCTGCCGCCGCGTGTGATTCGGACGCGGGTCGGTGAAGTGTTGGAGCGCGTCGGGCTTGCTGGTCGCGGGCCGGACCTGGCGAGCGTGCTCTCGGGTGGCGAGCAACAGCGCGTGGCCATCGCGCGCGCCATCGTGGGCGAGCCGGCGCTGCTGTTGGCTGACGAGCCCACGGGCAATCTCGACCCGCAGCTCGCGGTCGATATTTTGGGCTTGCTCGAGGACATCAACGAGACCGGGGTCACCGTGCTCTTCGCGACCCACGATCGCTCACTGCTCGATGTTCGCCCGCGGCGCGTGGTCGTGCTCGACGAGGGCAAGGCCACGGACGTGCCCAACGGGCTGGATGAGCTCGATCGGACGGACGGTCCGCACGACCGCGCGGAAACCATCGGCAGGCGCGTCGCCTGAGGGCGCCCGAGCCGACGAGGATCGACATGACCCCCATTGAACGAGCTTGGCGCGGCACGAAAAATGACTGGCGCTTGCACGCCTTGAGCGTCTTTTCGGTGGCCGTCGCCTTCGTCTGCTTGGCCTCGGCGCTATTGGTCGTGGTGAACGTAAGCCACGTGCGGGATCGCTGGTCCAGCACCGGCCGCGCCTCGGTGTACGTGAAAAAGGGCGCCGAGCGCGAGCAGATTGCCGCCATCGAGCGCGCGCTCCGCGGCAGTGACGGCGTCACGGCCGTAAAATACGTCTCGAGCGAGGACGCGCGTCACGAGCTGACCGGGCAGAGCGACGACCCAATCATCGACTCGCTGCCGACCGAGGCGTTTCCGGCTTCGCTCGAGGTGAGCATCGAGAGTGAGCTGGCCGCCACGCGCCTCGAGAAGCTGGCTTCGCAGTTGGGCTCGCTGCCGGCGGTCGAGCGAGTCGAGACGTATGGCGCTTGGAGTGATCGCTTGGCGGCGTTGCTCGCGGGCGGCGTCACCGCCTCCGGCTTACTGGCGCTGGTGGTGTTGGCGGCGGTGGTGAGCGTGGTCTCCTCCACCATTCGCTTGGCCCTGCAGCGGCGCCACATCGAGGTCGAAGTGTTGAAGTTGGTGGGGGCGACCGATGATTACGTGCGGCGTCCGTACGTGGTGGAAGGGGCGGTGCAGGGCGCGCTCGGCGCGACGCTCGCGCTCGTGCTCTTGGGCGCGCTGTTCGCCATCGTGCAGAGCCACTTCGACGCCAGCTTTGCCACCTTGATCGGCATGACTCCCTCGTTTTTACCTTGGAGTTTGGCGCTCGCGTTGGTGGTGTCCGGGGCCGCGCTGGGCGGGATCGCGGCGCTGCTCAGCGTGCGCAGATTGCTCAGCGCATGAGGTCGAAGCTTGCGCCAATCTTCGGCGCGCTCTTCCTTGCGAGCGCGGCGGCTGCCGTCGGCGCGCCCGCGGACGCGCCGCAACGCGCGCTGAACGCGCAGAACGACGCGCTCGCGACGCGCGACCTAGGGGGCGACTCCGAGCGCTTACTCGCTGCATTGACCCGCGACAGCGAGGTCGCCAAAGCTGAGATCGAGCGTCTGGGCAAGGAATCGAGCGCGGCGCACGCGCGCACCGTGACGCGCGGTCGCGTGTACGTGCGTTTAGCGCGGGCCGGTCTGCTGCCCGTGGGCGGCGGGTTCAATGCGCTGGTCGAGCACGCGGTGCAGCTCGAGCGCCTGCGCAATGCGATTGAGCGTGATTTGACGCTCGAGCGGGACACGAGCGCGCGCCGCATCGCGCTGGGCCGGCAGCTGGCATCGCTCGAGACGCGCCGCGCCACCTTGCAAACCGAGGTGCAGGCCATGAGCGTCGCCCAGACTGCGTTACTCTCCGAGCAGGACCGAGCCGACGCCTTCGCCCGCGCGTTCTCGAGCAGCGTC
>CAXSGJ010000005.1:95275-121449 GCA_964236865.1 uncultured Polyangiaceae bacterium | reverse complement strand
GCGGGGTGGGAGTATACGGCAGCAGCCAGAGCAACACGGCCGTGTACGGCGCGGGCATGGGCCCTGCGGACTCGCCGGCCAGCGCCAGCTTCGCCGCGTCGAAAGGCCGCTTGCCGTTTCCCCTGACCGGTCGCAGCGAAATTCGCGCAGCCCAGCGCGCCGGCTCGGAAGGCCCCGGCTTGGAGATGTTCGCTCCGGCGGGGTCGGTGGTGCGCGCGGTGCATGCGGGCCGCGTGGCCTTCGCGGACTCCTACGCTGCCTACGGCAACACCGTGATCCTCGATCACGGCGGCAGCTACTACACCGTCAGCGCCGGCCTCGGCGCGCTCGATGTTCAGGTCGGTGACGACCTCGCCTTAGGCGCGCGCCTCGGAACCGTCGGCGCCGCACCCGACGGCCGCTCGCACCTCTATTTCGAGATCCGCGCTGGCGCCGGCACCGTCTCGCCCTCGGACTGGTTCGGGATCTGACGGCCACGCAGCCCGCGTCGGCCAATCGATTCAAAGTCCGTAGGCCCCCGACGCAATACCGTTGGTAGGGCATCGGCGCGCGTGTGCCGAAGCGACACGGCTTCACTTGAGCAGCAACTGGTGGTCGGGGCCTGCCGATGGGGGGTGACGGACGCCAGTGCGGCCGAGAAGGAGCAGCTTCAATGACTACGCGTGTTGGAAACGGCGGTCCGTCGACCGGGGTGTATGCGCTACCGACGGCGCCACGGGTCACACCTGAACCGGCTCGGCCGTTTCAACAAATGATGAGTGCGGGCTCGTTGGCCATCGTGAGTGGGGCCGAAGCCGCGGTCATGCACCTGCCCGGCGGCGGCATCTTGGCGGCTGCCATGCGCCCGGGCGTTGGCGGAGCCGCCCTGAGCTCGCCTCTGAACAGCGCCACAGGCCCGACCGGGACCGCAACCGCAACCGCAGGCTCCGGCGTCGGCCTAACCGCTGCTGGTCCCGGCGACTCGAGCATCCAGTCCGTCCTGTCGCAGGACGCCGATCAGAACTTGTACTACCTGAAGCTCCAGGAGCAGATGAGCGCGGAAAGCCGGAGTTATTCGGCGATTTCCAACGTGCTCAAGGCGCGCCACGACACCATGAAGAACGCCATTGGGAACATTCGCTGAGCGCTCTTCGGGCTTGGAGCCATGCTAGGCTCCCGTGCACCTCGCGGCGAAGAGCGGAGTAAGGATTTTTAGCCATGGGTATCGACGGCATTGGCAAACTGCCCCCTGGTGGCGCTTCGATCGGCGGCAGCGGCGGGGTGCAGGGCACGGACGCAGCCCGTCCCGCGGAGGCCTTTTCGCTCGACACCGCCGGGGCAGGGGCACCAGCAGCGAGCTCACGGGTTAGCGCGGCGCTCTCGAGCTTGCAGCGCGGCGAGCTGTCGCTCGATCAATATCTGGACGGCCGCGTGAGCGACGCGACGAGCCACCTCACCGGCAAACTCAGCCCAGATCAGCTGGATTTCGTGAAGCAGTCCTTGCGCGAGCAGCTCTCGACCGACCCGGTCTTGGTGGAGCTCGTCCAGCGCACCACCGGAGCGGCGCCCACGAACGAGCTCCGTTGAGCGAGCTTCGGCGCGCCGCCGCCACCGGCGCGCTGCCGATCCTCGCTGAGTACCGCGGCCTAGTGTTCGTGGACAAGCCTGCGGGGTTGCAGACGGAGCCTGACGCGCGCACGAAAGATACGCTCGTTTCCCGCTTGGCGATTCAACTCGGTGTGCCCGCCGCCAGCGTGCACGCCTTGTCACGTTTGGACACGGGCGTGAGTGGCGTCGTGACCCTCGGTCTGAGCACCAGCGCTCGGCGCATGGTGGAGGATTGGCGGGCACAGGGGCAGTTCGAGCGACGCTACTTGGCGCTTGCCGGCGGCCAGCCGAGCACGCCCTCCGGAGCCTGGTCGGAGAGCATTGGGCGCGCCGCGGGTCGCTTACGCTCGGTCGCGGGCCGCAACCCCGAAGCCGCACGCACGGACTTTGCCGTGGTCGCTAGCAGCCCCGTCAATGAGCGTGCGACGCCCCGGCAAGTGCACGTCGTGGCGCTTGCCCCGCGCACCGGTCGGACGCACCAACTGCGGGTTCACTGCTCTGCACATGGTTTGCCGCTGCTTGGCGATCGCGCGTACGGCGGCGCCGCGCGCGCTACATCCGATCAGGGCACGGTGCGGGCGCTCGATCGCATCGCGCTCCATGCGGGATGGGTGGAGCTGCCTCTTGCGCCACCGCTCCGCGTAGCCGCCCTGGACCCGCCCTGGCTGACTGGACTTTGGCGCGATTTCGGCGGTGAAGAGGCGGCTTTTGTTCGCGCTCGCGAAATCAGGCTGGGCCATTGAGGCGCGAGTCGGTGGTATAGCGGGCGCGTGCACCGCCTTTGGTTTGGTTTCGCACCTTGCTGGCTCGCGGCCTGCGCGTCTGGCCACTACGCGACCGTGGATCCGGGGCACCCCGCGTTCGTGATTCCGCACCACATTGCCGAAGGCACCGGTGACGGCTCGGATCTGCCCGAATCGTCGAATCCGGCTAGCCCGCCGCCGTTGACGCCGCCGCCCGCGCCGCTCTCCGGCTCCGCGCCGGATCCAGAGCCCTTGCGCATGGCGGAGCAGTGGCAGCTCGCGCTCCTGTATCAGGCAGGTGAAGTCAGCGTGGAGCGCTACGAACACCGCACGTTTGCCAAGCCCGTGGCGACCGCGCGGCGCATGGGCAGGTTCGCGCTCGAGCTCTGGATCGGTCACGAGCTGATCGAGCGCGTGCGCTTCGATTTCCCGCTGCTCGCCGCAGAGGAGCTACCCGGCGTCACCCGCCGACCGCTGCATGACCCGCCAAGCCTTGCGCCCAACGCTGTTGCGCGTGTCAGTCTGCTCGTGCCGGCCAGCCCGCGCGCCACGCGCTTGGTCTTGGTCGATCGCGCGACCGAAAAGACACGAAGGCTCAGCTGGCCTCCGGACGCAGAGCCGCCCGTTGCTGACCCAGCCCCGGGCTCGGGCGGGACACGCTCTGCGCCGCTCCCCTGATTCCCATTTCCGCGGGGTGCGGAGCCGAATCCCCCGATCACTGGCGTTCGCGGCTCACATCGGATACCCCTGTCATTCCGATGAAGTGTGAAGCTTGTCAGCACGAGAACATCGATGGCGCGCGCTTCTGCGCTAATTGCGGCGCCCTGATGCCGACGGTCAGTGAGGTCGGCGCTGACCCGATGATCGGTCAGCTGATCGGCGGGCGGTACCGCATTACCGGCGTGCTGGGCGAAGGCGGCATGGGCATCGTGTACGTGGGCGAGCAGCAGATGGGCTCGACCGTACGCAAGGTCGCGATCAAGACATTGCACGCGCACTTGTCGAAGGACCCCTCGGTGCTCGCGCGCTTTCACCGCGAGTGCGGCACCGTCGCGCAACTCGAGCACCCGAACACCATCAAGTTCTACGATTTCGGCTCCACCGCCGATGGCACGCTGTACATCGCGATGGAGTTCGTGTCCGGGCACCCGCTCTCGGATGTGCTCAGCAAGGGCCCGCTCTCGCCCGAACGCGTGATCAAGATCATGCGCCAAGTCTGCGGCGCGCTCGATGAAGCCCACATGCAAGGCATCATTCATCGCGATTTGAAGCCCGACAACTTGGTGCTGACCGATCGCGCTGGCGAGACTGACTTCGTCAAAGTGCTGGATTTCGGCATCGCCGCCCGCTCTGAATCCGCCGACGCGCAGAAGGAAGCGAAGCTCACCCAGCAGGGCATGGTGCTCGGGACGCCCCCTTACATGAGCCCCGAGCAATTCACCGGCAAAGCGCTCGACGCCCGTAGCGATATCTATTCGCTCGGCGTCATGACTTACGAGATGCTCACCGGGCGCCTGCCATTCGACGCGGACACGCCCTGGCAGTGGGCGACGCAGCACATGAGCGTGCAGCCGATTCCGTTCGAGGTTTCGGCGCCGGCCAAGAATATTCCCGACGGCATGCGCAAGGCGATCCTGCGCGCCCTGTCAAAGAATCGGGAAGATCGCCAGCCGTCCGCGCGTGAGTACTTCGCCGAGCTGTCCGATGGGGGTCGCATGACCGTGGAGTCGCACCCTGATCTGGCCACGAGCGGCACCGCGGCCATGGCTCAAGTCCCGGACTTCGGCGCGCCCGCCCTGCCCGTGGCCGCGCCCAGGATGGCCCCACCGGTGATCGCCATCCCTCCGTCCCCCACGGTCGGCGGCCGGCCTAGCAAGAGCGGTGGCGGCAAAGGGCTCGTCATCGGCTTGGGCGCAGTCGGCGGCATTTTGCTGATTGCCATCGGAGTGCTCGCCGCGCGCTCCATGAGCTCTTCGAAGGACGTGCCGATCACGGCGCTCGGCGCCGACGTGGGCGGCGGAAGCGGGAGCTTGGGGACCGGCAGTGTTCAGAACTTGGAGCCGTTGAACTCCGCCGCACCTCCCGATCCGGTGACGCCTCAGACCGCGCCACCGGTGGAGCCGGTCAAGGTGACCAGCCCAGCGGGCACGAAGCCGGCGACGCCAGCCGGGACGCCGGTCACTCCGACCACGCCCATCACCCCGGTCACCCCGACGACCCCGGCCGCCCCACCCCCGCCCGCGGCCAACGGCTGCGACGCCTGCATTGCCGCGGCCAACAGCGGCAATATCTCGGGCGCGGCCAGTAACTTCGCGCGCTGTACGGACGCCGCAAAGAAGGCTCAGTGCACTCAGGCCGCGCGAAACAGCGCCCCGGCCGCCGCCAAAGGCGCCGCGTTGAACGGTAACTGCGCGCAAGCTAAGGCGATTTTAGCCGCAGCCCAGGCCCTGGGCGCCGCCAGCCCCAAGTTGGCCGGCAGCCTCGGTGGGTCGAGCTGCAAGTAATTCAGTTAAATCAATGCGTTGCGCTTATGTGTCCGGTCTGCATCGGGAGCTTGTCCGTCGCTTGACGAGCGGGTGAAGCTGTATCTAGATGAGGTCGCGCTCTGGTGATGGAGCGCGTTTGAGTTCAAAGGCAGAGGGGAGTTCTCCCGCAAGGGAAGTACTCATTGAAAGTAAGACCCCCAAGCATGTCGACACGGATGACCTGGCCCGAGTTCTGTCGGTCGAATGAGTTCAAAGGTCGTTGGGTAGCAATCGACAACTGTCGTTACGATCAGGCCACGCGCCAACCCGTCGAAGGTGACGTCGTGGACTCGGATGCGGAGCTCGCCGAGCTGTGCGCGCGCATGCGCGAGGCCGGCAACAGCGCCTGCACCATCGTATTTTGCGAGAACGACGTATACATTGAAGGCCCGCGCTCCTCGGTGCGGCGGCAGAGCGACCGTAGCCGCCCCGCCAACTGAGCCTCGGTGTGTGAGGTGTGGGCTCTAGGCGCACACGCGCACTAGGCTCAACGCACGATGGGCTTGAGGACGGCCTTGCCGTCTTTGATCACGACATCAAAGTCGATTTTTCGGTTCTGGTGCTGCTCGCGAAGCTTGGCTTCGGTGGCCTTCATCGATCTTGCCAGGCCCTCCATGCTGACCGCGCCGGTGTCTTGAGTCTGCCGTTTGGCTTCGACCAGGCGAGCATGGAGCGCGCGCACGCGCTCGTCGGTGGCCGGTGCCGCGGGTTTGGGTGGCGCGGGTCGCGCGATCGGGGCTGCCAGCGCGGTCGCATTGGCAGGAGGTCTCGCGGGGATCGCGGACGGGGCCGGCCGCGCAGCGGCTGGCGCAGGCAACATCGGCTTTGAGACGATGGTAGCTTTGGGCGCTGGAGGTGGAGGCCTTGGCAAACCAGGCTGGGGCACTGGAGCCCGGGTGGGCGGAGTCGCCAGCCCGGTCGCGGCCGCGCGGGGAGGTGGCGGCGGTCGGTCGGGTGGAAAGCCTGGACGCGCGGGAGTGGCGGGACGCGCGACGGCGAGCGATGGGGCAACGAGCCCGACTGCCGATGGCGGCGGCGGAGGCGGCCGCGGCGCGACGACCGGCCGCGCAGCGGGCCCGGCGCTGGTCGCGTGCGGTTCGGGCGCAGGCGCTCGCGGTGGGGGTGGGGGAGCGGGCAGGATGCCCGGTTTGGCCCGCAGGGGCGCACTGCCCAGGCTGGACCTGGTGGCGGCGCCCGCACCGAGAGGCTGAGTCAGGGCGCGACCGAACGGACGCGCCGGCACATCCGGCGTGCGCTTGAGCGCACTCAGGCTGGGCCCGGGCGCTGGATCCCCGAGCGCGCTCGTGTCCAGGGCGTCGAGGGTTTCGGGCACGTGACGGGTCGGCGAAGCGGGCACGCTCGGCCGGAGCGGCCGCGCGGGCGGCTTCGGCGGGGGGAGCGCCCTCGGCGGGGGGCCTGGTCTCAACGAAGCCGGTCGCACGCGCGGCGCCTGCGCAGCGCTCAGCGCAGGAGGCGCCGCCGGTTCGGCTTGCACCGCGGCCAGAGTCGCCGCCGCGGGCGCAGTCGCCGGCCCAGGCGTTGCCGGCGCGGGCGGCGGCGCGGACTCGGGATCGGGCTCGGCCGCCGCTAGCGCGGCTCGGCCCAGGCGCTTGCGCGCGGCGATCGTCAGCATCTTCCCGGGGGCGATGCGCTCGGCCCGGATCACGTGGCGCTTGTAGGTACCCGCCTCGATTTCGCGGCAAATGCGCGACCAATACTGCTGAAACGTGTTGTAGCGCGAGATGATGGTTTGCAGCTTGAAGCGCTTGGCGGTGTTCCGAATCTTCTCCCGACGCAGCACGTAAATTCGGCGGTCCACGTCTTTTCGCGGGATCGCGGGCTCGATGCGCTCGATGCCCATGAAATATTGTTCATAGAGCGCGCGCAGACGTTCGAGGCGATTCTCTAGCTCTTCCAGCGCGACTTCGACCTCCGCGTTCTCCACTCGCTCAGCTCTTCAGGGGGGTGATGGTTAAATTGTCGAAGCAAGCTGGCACTTGCCAGTCATTGAACCCGAAATGGTCGTGGCCTTCACCGGTCAGCGGCTTCGCATCCTTCAGGCTCAGGATTTCGGTGTCGTCTACGAAGTAACGGACGGTTTGGCCGTCGCTGCGCTCTATTTTGAATCGATACACGCGGTCCGGTAGCACGGGCTGGGCGCGCGGGTCCGTCTCCCCCGGGTCGATGCGCAGCTCGGTGCGGTCAGCGGCATGCTCGTCAAGCCGTGCCAGGACGTGCACGGTGTTCTTCCAGCCACCAAAAATCACGATATAGCTGGTCGCGTTCCGATAGGCGGCCGTGCTCGCCGCGCTCGCCCCGTCCCCCCAGGCCTCGACCTTGAGGTCACCGTCGCTCGAGCTGCTGGTGGCTTCGAACTCAATCCGGGCATTGACCGGCAACGGACGGCGCAGCCAGGCGGGGTGGTTGTGGGCTCCGCTCACGCAGAGCCGGCCCTCATTCAGAGCCCAGCCAGGCCCGGTGATGTTCCAGTCTGGCCCGGCGTCGACGCGGTCGAAGGTGTCGTAAAATCGGGCTCCCAGCCTGGGCTCGAGCGCCTCGCGGCGTGCTTGCGCGGTGGGCTGGGGCAGCGCCGCGCCCTGCGAAGTGTGCAGGCCGCTTGCGCCGCCCGCTCCGCTGGCTCGGTCTTCGGGAACGCAGGCTTCGAGCGCGCCAGTGAGCAACGAGAGCACGAACAGCCGGAGCAACACAACGCGCCATGCTACCACGCTTGTCCAAGTTGAGGCCCCGCCCCCCGCCCCATGCATCCGATCCTGTTCGAAATTCCGCTGCCGGCATGGGCGTTGCCGCTCGGGCCGACCCTGTTCGTGCTTGCCGGGTTGGGGCTGGCCTTGGCGTTCCTCGGCCAGCGCAAGGGCGCGCTCGATCTGCTCGTGATCGGCGCCGCCACATCGCTGGGCGGGCTGATCGGCGGCGTTCTTTTTCGCGGCCAACGTTTCTCGCTCGAGCCGATCCCGATTTATAGCTACGGCGCCATGCTCTGCCTGTCGATCGTCGCGGGCTGGTTCGTGACCCTTCGGCTCGGCGAGCGTGACGGTTTGCCACGCGAGCTGCTTGCAAATTGTTACTTCGTGACGGCCATCGCGGCGCTCTTGGGCTCGCGCGTGCTGTACGTGCTCACAAATCTGGGCGAGTTCCGTGGCGCGCTCGATATGCTGGCTGTGCGCCGCGGCGGGCTGGTCGCGTATGGCGGTTTTCTAGGCGGTTTTCTGGGATCTTGGTGGTACCTGAGACGGCGTGGGGTTCGACTTCTGCCGTGGGCCGACGTGGCGGTTCCGAGCCTGGCTAGCGGCCTCTTGTTCACCCGCCTGGGCTGCTACCTGTTCGGTTGCGATTTTGGTAAGCCGCTGCCCGCCACCGCTCCGGCTTGGCTCAAGCACCTGGGCACCTTTCCGCGTTGGCCGAGCGACGTGCTCGACGGTGCGGGCTCCCCGGCGTGGCTCCAGCACGTGGATCTGCGCGGCTTGTCCGTGAGCGCGCGCGCCTCGTTGCCCGTCCACCCAACCGAGTTGTACGAGTCGCTGGCGGGCGCCGCGCTCTTACTGATGACCTGGCGCTTGCGCCGGGCCGCGCGCTTTCGCGGCGAAGTTTTTCTGGCCTTCACGATTGGCTATGGCTACCTGCGTTTCATGCTGGAAATCGTGCGTGACGACAGCGAACGAGGCAGCTTCGGCCCGGCTGCCACCGAGCACATCTTGATCCCTGCGCTGCTCGTGTTGCTCGCGGCGGCATTCACCTACGGGCCGGCACGCAGCATCGGCCACCGGTCGGCGCGCTGGGCCGCCATGGGGCTCGGCTTTTTGTTGCCGTGCTTGGCTTACCTCTGGCTGCGACCGGCGCCGTCGGGCGCGACCAACGTAGTCCGGCTCTCGACGTCGCAATGGATCTCACTCACGACGGCGCTGGCCGCGTCCGCGGCCTGGCCCCGGCTATTGAGGGCGCTTGCAGAGCGGGTTAGCGTCGCCGGCGAAGATGTTCGTTTTTCGTAAAGAGGAGCCTTTGAATTCATGACGCCCAAAACTTTGCTGATGACGTTGCCCTTGGTGCTGAGCGCGGCGGTCGGCTGTAACAAGACCGAGGACCAGCCCATCGCTTCCACCTATCAAGCGGGCGTGCCGGGTGGAGCAGGTGCGGCGGCCACCGCCGTGCCGACGGCCACCGCGGCTCCGGTCGTGACCGCCGCGCCTGCGCCCACACCCACCACACCCGTCCCGCCCGTACCGGCGGACCCAGCGGTCTCCGCGGCGGTCACGCCGCTGCTCACGCAGCTGGCTTCTACGCAGACGGTCGCGGGCTCGAAGCCGGTGGGCACGCCGATCGTCGGCAACGTGGCGCCGGGCACCCCACTCGAGACGAGCGTCATGCTTCAGCCGGGCAAGTGTTACTCGGTGGTCGCGGTCGGCATGCCTCCAATCGCGGAGCTGAACGTGCAGATCTTGGCGGTCACCGTCATTCCGGGCATGGCACCGGTGCTCGCCACTGATCAAGACACGGGCGCTAGCGCCGTCCTGGGCAAGAAGCCAACCTGCTACAAGTGGGCGCTGCCCTTCCCGGCCTCGGTCAAAGTATCCGTCCAGTCGGCGGGCGGCGCAGGCGTGGCGGCCGGGCAGATTTACGAGAAGTAAGGCCGGGCGGGCGCTCAGCGCCGAGCGCGCGCTACCAACATCACCAGCGCGGGAGCGCCCAGCGCGGCCGTCACGATCCCAACCGGCAGCTCCCGGCTCGGCACCAGTAAGCGCGCCAGCAGATCGCAACCCACCAGCACCGCGGCCCCGGCGCACAGTGACATCGGCATCAGCACGCGGTAGCTCGCGCCGAGCGAGCGGCGCACCAAGTGCGGCACGATCAGGCCGATGAACGCGATGGGGCCACACCAGGCGACGCAAGCCGCCACGCCCAAGGAGCCCAAAGCGAGCGCCCAGAAGCGCAGCCGGGGCACGTCGACGCCCTGGCTGTGCGCAAGCTCCTCGCCCAAGGCAAAGGCCTGCAACGGGCGCGTGAGCAGCAGGAGCGCGGCGCAGGAAATGCCGCACACGGGCAAGAGCAAGAGCACGCCTCGGTAGCCCACCTGCGGCAATTGGCCGAGCGCCCATTGCGCGGCGGCGAACAGCGCGCGGCTGTCCGAGACGTATTGGATGCCGGAGGCCAGAGCGCTCGTGGCGAGCGTCACGGCGATGCCCGCCAGGAGTACGTCGCTCGAGTGCGCTTGGCGCGACGAGGCGAAGCTTGCGACGAGCAAGCTTGCGACGAGCGCGCCGACGAAGGCGCACAGCGTCACGAGCGGCAGCCCGGGGATGGTGTGCGTGCCATTGAATGCCAGCGCCGCGAGGGCGCCGACGGTGGCGCCAGCGGTCGTCCCCACCGTGTCCGAGGTAGCCAGCGGATTTTGAAACAGCGCCTGAAAGACCGCGCCCACGAGGCCCAGCGTCGCGCCGACCAAAGCGCCGACCAAGACGCGCGGCACGCGCAACTGCCAAACGATGAAGCTGCCCTGGGCCCCGTTTAGGCGGCCGCCCACGAGCACCGCGGCTACGAGCAGCAGCGCACAAGCCAGCAGGGCGGCGAGCACGCGCCGCTTCACGCGCGGTCGCCCAGCCGAGGGGCGATGAAGCGGCGGCCGTCGCTCACCAGCGCCGTCATGTGGACGCCGAACAACACGCCGAGCTGCGCGGGCAGTGCCTCATCCGAGAGCGCCGCTTCGAACTCAAGCTTGCCAGCGCGCAGGGCGACGACGCGCACGCGATCGGGGCGGCCCAGGTGTGCGAGCAGATTCACGTCGTGACTGATGCAAACGATCGTGTGACCCTCGCTCCAGAGCTCGCCGAGCAAACGGTACACCTCCAGCTGCTGCGCCGGATCCAGGTGGTTGGCCGGCTCGTCGAACAACAGCGTGCGCGCTTCCTGCGCGAGCAGGCAAGCAAAGGCAATGCGCTGCCGCTCGCCGCCAGAAAGCTCGGTCAGACGGCGATTCGCGTAAGCGCTGGCCCCGACTCGTGTCAACGCGTGCTCCGCCGCGCTCAGGGACCGAGCGTGGGCTTCGTCGAAACGAAAACGTGCCGCCGCCACCGACTCGAGCGCGGAGACGGGCTCGTCGGCCCGGATCTGCTGGGGTAGCCAAGCGATCGCGGCGGCGCGGGCGCGCGCGTCGAGCGCCGACGCGGGCTGTCCGGCAAGGAGTACGTGACCGCTCGTCGGCGCGCGCAGCGCCAGTGCGGTCTTTAAGAGCGTGGTCTTGCCGGCCCCATTCGGCCCGAGCAGCGCCACGAAGTCGCCGCGCTGCACGCGCAACGTAATGGCGTCGAGCACGTTCTGCCCCCGGATCTTTACGCTCAGGGCCTGAAATTCTAGCTCCGCCATGTGGGTTCAGCGTGCCTGCGCGGAGCCCGGGAACAAGCGCGCCACTTCATTCCGCAGCTGCTCGGCCAAGGTCAAGATGCGCGGCCCCACCACGAATGCGGATTCCGACCTGAGTACGGAAATTCGCCCATTTTTATGGGCCGTGAGCGGCTCGAGCGCGCCATAGTCAGCGAGCGCACGCGCTTCACTCGGTGCGTCTGCCGTCGCGGCGACGAGCACGATGATGGCTTCGGGATCTACGTGAAGCAGCTCTTCGATGGACAGGCGTGGAACTCCGGGCACGTCCACCGCCACGGCGTTGCGCGCGCCCGCGGCGCGCAGCGCCGAGCCGTGAATGGAGTTTCTTTTGATGAAGAAGATCTCGCTCAGCTTGCCCGTGCCCTCGCCCAGCACGACCAGCACGCGCGGTCCGTCCTTCACCTCCGCGACCGCTAAGTTCTCCCAGAGGCGGGTGGCCAAGGCGTCCGCGCCCGGCGCGTGATCCGTGAGCGCGCCGAGCAGGCGCGTGCTAGCGACGATGTCCTCGAGCGACAGCCAGGCCAAAAACCGAGTCACGCCCAGCGCGGCCAGCTCACGCTGGGGGGCGCTGGCTGCCGCCTCACACAAGATGAGCGTCGGAGCCAACCGCGCGATGGCCTCGTAGCCGGGAGTGAGGGCGGAGCCCGCATGCGGCAATTTACGCACGCTTTCCGGGTAAGTGTCGTAATCGCTGACGCCGACCAGATCCGCGCCCGCGCCGATCGCGAACAGAGTCTCGGTGATCGCCGGCGAGAGCGACACCAAGCGGCGTTTGCCCGCCGCGCCGCCCTTGGAGACGGGCTCGCAGCCGAGCGAGGCCCATGCGGCAGACGACAGCGCGGCGGATAAAAGTGCGCGTCGCCTCACCGGCCGCGACCCGCGCGGCGCTTGGCCGCGCTCGACTCCGCCGCGGCTTCTACAGCGATTGCATTGCGCTCGTGTAGCAAGCAGAGACCGTCCAAGGTCAAGTTCACGTCCACTGACTGGATGCGCTCGGTGTGCTTGGCGATCAACGTCGACAGGCCTCCGGTCGCCAGCACCTGAACGGGAAAGCCGAGCTCCTTCTCGAGGCGACCGACCATGCCGTCCACGAGCGCGGCGTACCCGAAGACGACGCCGGACTGAAGGGCGTGAGTCGTGTTTTTGCCGACCACGTGCGGCGGCGCGGCGAGCTCGATGCGCGATAGCTTGGCTGCGCGTGCGACGAGACTGTCCAGGCTCACCTGAACTCCGGGCACGATCACTCCGCCCAAGTATTCGCCTTTGGGCGAAATACAGTCGAACGTGGTGGCCGTCCCGAAATCGACGACGATGACCCCGGCTTTTACCCGCTCGAAGGCGGCTACGGCGTTGACGATGCGGTCCGCGCCGACATCCCGTGGGTTTTCGTACAGGACGGGGATGCCGGTCTTCAGCCCAGGCCCGACGACCAGCGGCTCGCGGGCGAACGCGTGCCGAATGGCTTCGCACATCACGTCCGTAAGCGGCGGCACTACGCTCGCGACGATCGCCGCGTCGATGGCGTCGCTTGGTACTTTGCGGAGCGCGAGCAATTGCTGCAACATCACCCCGTACTCGTCTTCCGTGCGCGTGATGACCGTGGAGACGCGGAACGTTTGTTCGAGCGCGCGACCGCGGTACAGCCCGAACACCACATTGGTATTTCCGATGTCGACCGCGAGCAGCATGCCCCGCTTCTAGCACTATTGGTTTTCTCAGGGCACCGAGCCGACGTGGACGCGCAGGATGCGGTCACCCGCAGCCACGCGATCCCAGCCGGGGCCGGCTCGCCCAACCCAAGCGTATTGGCCGTCCAAGTATGGATAACGGCCGAGCGTGACGAACAGCTGGCTCGAGCCCGTGTCGCGCCCGGCTAGCGCAATGCCGACGTCACCTGCCGAAAAGGGCACGGGCGACGTCTCACAGCGCAGCGGCGGCGTGCCATCGCCGCCATAGCCGTCGCCGGCGGGATCGCCAAACTGCGCGACGAAGCCCGGCACCACGCGATGAACGGCGATCCCGTCATAGAAGCCGGTCTTTGCCAGACGAACCAGGCGCGCGACCGCGCTCGGCGCGAATCTCGGGTCGAGCGTCAAGGTCAGCGTCCCGGCTTCGGTCTCGAGCGTGAGCACGGTTTTGCCGAGGGTACTGGCGCCCGCGTCGTGGTCATCCCCGGGCGGCATGTCGCCGCAGTGGCGTGTCTGCTCGCCCAACAGATGCAGCGCCTTCTCCGCGTGCTCGCGCAGGGTCGGATTGTCGCTCTTGCACGCGCTGGCGATCGACTCCTTTGCGCTCAAAATTTGCAACGCGCCCTGGGCGTCGAGCAGCAGACTTTGCACCTCGATGTCGTTCCGCCGGCCCGCCGCGCTGTACGCCTCGGACAATGCCTTCACCACGCCCGGGTCAGGGCTCGGAGCGGCGAGGGCGGCCGCCCTCGACGAGGCGCTGCGCTCAGCGCGCTCCGGGTAGCTCGAAAGAACGTGGGCGGCGCTCGCCACCACGCCCGCCGTCGGCCCGGCCAAAGCGTCGCCGAGCAACTGGTAGGCTTCATCGAGCTCCGGGTGCTCTGCCAACGCGCTGATCGCGGCCTCGCGGAGCATTGCATCGGGCGACCGCGCGCTAACTAGATAGGCCGTCTTTCTCCGCCCAACTAGCTTCTCTCGGCCGACCGCAGTGAGCACGGCGAGGTCCCGCGTGGAGCTCTGCGGCGCGGGATCACAGGCCGAGAGCTGCACGTCGCGATAGTTGCTGCCCGCGAGCAGCGCGGCCGCAGCGCAGCGCACGTGCACCTTACGGCGGTTCAAAGCGGCCGAGCCGCGCCCGTCCAAAGGCAGCGTGGCGAGGGCTCGCAGTTTTGAGTCCGAGCCCGAAATCGGCGGCGCGAGCGCAGCGAGCAGCGCGCTGAGCGGGCCGTAACTTTCAGCGCTGAGCTCGGTGTCGCTCGGCGTTTGAGGCATGACTGTGTCGAACGCGGCCCACAGCGCGTGTTGCCCGGCGCTGCCCAGCTGTGTCAGCTCGCGTACTGCCTGCGCGCGTAGCGCGGGCGGCAGGCTCGAATCAGCGAGCCGCTTGCCAAGCTCAGCGGAGCCCGCGTCGCCCGCGCGTCCGAGCGCGCGGACGGCAAACTCTGATGCGGGTCCACGGCTCGTGAGCACGGCCCGCGCAAGCCCAAGGGCACGCGCCGCCGTCGACGCGTTCAGCGGGGACAGGCGCGAGCACGGGTAGAGCGCGTTTTGCACCGGGTCGGCCACGCGATCGGCCGCATCCAGCAGCGCTACCAGCGTCGCGTCCTCGAGTTTGCCGTTGCGTTCGCCGAGCCGACCGAGAGCCAGCGCGGCGGACTCCGCGACCGCTCGGGGACCAAGTAACCAGGCGCGCAACGTGCTTTCGGCTTCTCGGCTCGCGCACCGCCCGAGCGCGTCGCTGATCGCCTCGAACGGGCTCGTGAGCGGTGGATCCGCGGGCGTCGTGGCGGGCGGGAGCCCGGCGGCGCGGGCGACCAACGCCGGCACGACTTTGAGCTCCCGTCCCCGGCATGCGTAGCCCAGGCCGTACGCGCCCCACGTCATGACTTCTGGGTCTTCATCGGCAAGGGCGAGTTCGAGCAGCTCGGCCGAGCGCTCGTCCGCGATCCGGGCCAGCGCCCGGGCGGCCGTACGGCGCACCCCCGCGTCGCGGCTCGACAGCGCCTCGGGCTGAATCGCGGCAGAATCTCGGCGTCGTTCGGCGGACATCAGACGCGCCTCTTCACTCAGCGCCGTTGGCGACGAACGCGCAGGCGTCGCGGCAGGCGTCGCTTGGTCCGCTGGCTGCGCTCGACACGAAAGCAGCGCGCAGCACATCGCATATCGGCCTCGGCGCATCACACCTTCGAAAAGCCACACGTCGCGAGGAGGTCGAACGCAAAGCTTGCACGCTCGCGCGCGTCCCGTAGCCACGTCCCCAGCGCCGTGAGAGGGGGTGAGATCGAGGACAGCGGCTCGGCGTCGAAGCCCGCGCCGCGAAAGCAGCTGAGTGCGCGCGCCATGTGCCAATCACAGGTCACGAGACCCACCCGCGTGACCCCGCGCGGTAAGAGCAGCTGAGCCGCGTAGTGCGCGTTCTGACGCGTGGAGCGCGAGCACAGCTCGCGCTCCATCGCTCGCTCTGGAATGCTGAGCTGGGCCAAGAACGCGCAGAGCGCATCGGCCTCGCGGACGCCTGACCAGCTTTTGCCGCCGCACGCCAGGATGTGCGGGCTCGCGCCTTCGCGAAATGCGAGCGCCGCGCGACGCGCGCGCCGCGCCGCGGGCGGCGACAACGTGGCGGGCCCTGCGACGCGGCAACCGAGCAAAACGAGCGACTTCAGCTCCACGGTCCTGAACCATAGCCCGATCCGGCGCGCGCCTACGATGTAAGCGGCGTCTGCCCGGGGCTCCGTTGCCGGCCTGGCGCTTGCGCCGTGCGGTGGGCTCCCGCATGCTTTGCCGACGAAACCGATGCGCGCACGCCACGACTTCCGCCAGCTTGCGGCGCTGGTAGCAGTCGCAGCGTGTGCCGCGTGCCGCGCCCCGGCGCCCCGCACCAAGCGAGCGCCGAGCCCCGCGCTGTCGCAGCCGAGCTTGCCCGTCCCCAAAATCGACACGCCGGCGTTGGCCGAGGCGGCGCAGGGCGAGCGGCCACTGAAGGTGCCGAGCGGAGAGGCGCCGCGGCTGAGCTGCGCCCAGGCGCAAGCCATCGTCAGAGAGGTGCGGCGCCGTTTGCCGGCCGAGCCTGCCGCCGTGCGCAGCTCGGTCTTCGCCGACTTGTGGACGGATTGGTTCGATCCACATGGCCTGTGGTCGGCCGCGCCCGATGCACCGCTCGCCGATGCGGCACGCGCCCGCGCCGCGAGTCTGGTGGCGGAGCTGGAGAGCTCGAGCGCGCCCTGCGCTGTTGCCCTCGAGCTCGGCGCCGACGCCAAACGCTGGGTGGACAGCTTGCGCAGCGTTTTCGAGCAGGCTCGCTCGGAGGCTCCAGCGGCGCGCTTTGCGAGCGCTCTCGCCCAAGTCAATGAACCTTCGTTCGAGGACGACGCGGTGTCGCGCCCGGCGCGCCAGCTGGCCGCCGACCTGGGATTGCGAGTGGGGCAGTTTCTCAAAGCCGTGCCTGAGGTCGCGGATGGGCCGGCGAGCGCGGCGTTATCCCGATTTTTCCCGGATCTCAACGTCGAGCAGTGGTCGGAGGTCGTGCTCGCCGCCGCCGTGCGCGCGTACGTGCCGGCCATCGATCCGCACGGCGAGTGGGCGCCGCTTGAAGAGGAGTGGACGCTATTTTCCGGCGACCCGATTGACGCCACCGAACCCACGCTCTGGGGCAATATGCTGAGGACGCCGCTCGGCGCGCGCATCGTGGACGCGCCCCGTGCGCCGCTCGAGCTCGATGATCTCGTGCTCTCGGTCGATGGTGTGTTGACCGCAGGGCTGAGCGTGGAACAGGTCGAGCAATTAGCGCGCGTGGACGCGCCGCGCGGCCAAAGCGTGCGCGCAGTGCAGGTGCTGCGCGGCGATCGCAGGAGCCCGCTCGATTTGCAGGTTGCTTTTCCGGAGGACGAGACGCTCGCGGGTGAGCCGCTGACGGCCACGCGGGTCAGCTATGGCAAAGGGGCGGCGCTCGTCATCCCCGTGAGTGAGATCGGGGATCGACTCGGTGACGACCTGTCCGAGGTGTTGGCCAACGCTCGCGAGGAAGAAGAGCCTTTGGGTATCGTGCTCGACCTGCGCGGCAACGGCGGCGGCTCGACCGACGGCGCGGCCGCCGCAATTGGCTTGTTCCTACCCGGCGTGCCGAGCTTTCCGCTCATTCACCGCGGCGTAGTCAGCGAGGTGATGCGCGCGCCGGCACCGGACGCCGACGCTGCCTGGAAAGGCCCGGTGGCGGTGCTCGTCGACGGCTACACCGCCAGCGCGGCGGAGATGATCGCCGGCGCCATCGACAGTTATGGCCGAGGGCCGATCTTGGGCGCTCATACTTTTGGCAAGGGCTGCGTTCAGGAGTACTTCGACGACCATTCTGGGCAGGGCGTGCTCCGGCTGACCACGCTGCTAGTCGCACTCCCGGACGGCAGCCCGCTGCAACAGGTGGGCTTGGAGCCCGAGTGGTTGCTGGGTTTGCCTGCGGTCAATGAGCACGAGGCCGACTTGGCGGGATCGCCCAAGGGCGCGGCCGGGCCGGACGTGCGTTACCGTCCGGCTATGGGCGGAATTCCGTGGCCTGCGGCCCACGGCCGCGTGGGCCCGTGCGATGATCCCGCCGTCTGCCGCGCTCTATCGCGGCTCGGCACCGGGGTGCCCGTACGCCGCAGCCGCGCCGCGAATCCGGCGGCTTCGTACACGCGCCGCGCGCCGCGGCCCCGGCCTGTGCTAAGTGATGCGGAACATTCGGCCCATGGTTTCACGCAGTCCCGCGAAGGGCGGGGCACGAGCCCCCGATGAGCCGGTAAGTCCGGAGCTCAGTCACGCCTCCCGCCGCTCCAGGCCACCCCGCGAGGCGCGCGTGGAGGAGCAGGACGAACCGGAGCTCGACAGTTCCCCAGGGCTGCCGCGCTTTGGTCGGGACGGCGCGCCTGAGCCGCAGCAGTACTCGGTCGAGTTCGAAGAGGGCCGTATCGACCCGGACGCCGCCAAAGTGGTCAAGCGCCTGACGCGCGGTGGGTACGAGGCGTACTTGGTTGGCGGCGCCGTGCGCGATCTGCTGATCGGACGCTCACCCAAAGACTTCGACGTGGCCACGAGCGCACGGCCGGACGACGTGCGGCGCTTGTTCCGGAACTCGCGCATCATCGGTCGCCGCTTTCGCCTGGTGCACGTGCTGTTCGGCGGCGGGAAAGTGATCGAGACGGCCACGTTTCGCCGACCACCGGAGCACGACGAACAACGCGAGAGCGAAGATCTGCTGATCCGGAACGACAACGTGTTTGGGGAGGCGCATCAGGACGCGTACCGCCGAGACTTCACCATCAACGGCTTGTTCTACGACCTAGAGCACAACCTGGTGCTGGATTGGGTCGGCGGCATGGCCGACGTGGAGCGCCGCGCCGTCCACACCATCGGCAATCCCGTGGTCCGCTTTCAGGAGGATCCGGTGCGCATTTTGCGCGCGATCAAGTTCGCCGCGCAGCTCGATCTGGGTATCACCCCCGAGGTGTACGACGCGATCGTCCAGTGCCGGAGCGCGCTCCGCAAAGCGGCACGTCCCCGGCTGTTCGAGGAAGTGCTGCGCCTTTTACGCAGCGGCGCGTCGCGTCGCGCGTTCTGGCTGGCCTGGGAAACCGGAGTCCTGGACGTGCTCTTGCCCGAGCTGTCGACGTACCTCGCCGACTTGTCGGAGGACGACAACAGCGTGTGGCGAATCCTGCAAGAGGTGGATCGCACCACGCTCGATCGTAAGTCGCCGCTCGATGACACCGTGCTCTGGGCGATGCTCCTCCTCGAGCCGATGCGCGAGGCGTGCTCGGGCGAAAAGGATCGCGTCGAGGCGGCCTACGCGTTCCTCGAGCCGATCGTCGATCGCCTCAACGTGCCGCGCCGCATCGCCGACGCCGTGCGCCGGATCGTTGCGCTGATGCCGCGCGTGGAGGCGGGCCGTACCGGGCGATTTGCGCGCACCAACCTGTACCCCGCGCTGCGCGACGTGGTCGAGCTCCGCGCCGCCGCGCTCGGCGAGCGCGAGCCGATGGATGCCGGAGAGCTGAGCGCCGCGGGCACCAGCGCCGCCGAAGCCAAGCCTGCTCGCAAGCGCCGCCGCCGCCGTAAGCCGCGCCTCGACGGCGCTTGAGCCGAGCTTCGACGCCGAAGGCCACGACGGCGCGCGTGCGCCGCGTGACCATCACCAAAGAAAGCTCAGTTGCTGTTCAGCTCGACGCGCAGAAGCTTGCGGCCGATGAACACGTAGTCCCCATGCGTTAGAGGCGTTTCGCTCTTGATGCGCACGTAGGTGCCGTTTCTGCTTTCGAAATCGGTGAGCGTGAACTTGCCGTCGCGCTCTTCGATCGTGCAGTGCTTGCCCGACATGAAGACATCGCTCGGGAAGTTCAGATCGCCGTCTTCACGGCCAATCTGCAGCGAGTTGCCGCGCGCGCAGACCGTCATGCCGATCGCGCCACCTTCCAGCACTTGGTTCAGACGAAATGCGCTCGGGTACTTGGGCGACGAGTAGAAAAAGGTTCCGTCTGGGTCAGCGCTGTCCGAGGCCTTCGGCGTCGGATCGAGCCGGAACAGCTGCTCGCCCGCGAGGAACGTGTCGCCCGGCGAGATCTCTACGCCGCCTCGCACACGAAAGTACACGCCGTTCAACGAGCCTTCGTCACGCACGACCAGTCGGTTGTCGCGGTAAAAAAAGTTCGCGTGCTTGGGTGAGATGAACGGGTCGTCCGGAAACTCGAGCTGGCCTTGGCGGCCAATCACGTGCTGCTCGGCCTTCAAGTGGTAGCTGAGGCCGTCCATGCCCTCGCCGCGAATCAAGATTAGACGCGCCTTGGCAGCGTCCTGCATGTCGCTGTAAAAAGACGGCGCCATGTGCAGGATCGTGTCGGGGACGGGCGCGCCGCAGCGACCGCAGAATTTGTGCCCGCTGGGCACGGGGGTCATGCACGACTCGCACACGTAATACCTAGCCTGATCCATCTGCTCCTCCTGAGACTGCGCTGTCGGCGTGGCCGGCGCGCCGCCGGCCTTTAGACCGGAGACTCCCCCAAATTCACCCGATTGGGAACGAGGTTTGTCGCGTGGGTCCGTGGCGGGCTCACTCCAGCTCGGGCCCAGGCTAGGCTGATCGCCGGAAAAGAGCGTCAGATCGTGGCCGCACGCGGGGCAGCGGGCATCGCCCATCGGCGAGAACGTTTCGCACCGACCGCAGACAATCCCGACCTCGAGCGCGGCGTGACCCATCGAGCCCGCAGACGGTAGCACTGGCGCGCGTGAACGCTCAAGATTGCGAACCGATTGTCGCGGCGACGCGTTCCGCGTTCCACGCTCAGTGGATCAGCGCGAAGCGATGGGCGACGTCGAAGAAGCCATCTTTGCTCACCAGGCGAAACACGATCTTCTCGCTGCAGCTGCCGCGATCGACGGGCCCAAAGTCGCGTGAGTCCCAGGGGAACTGTCGATTGTCGCTGAGCAGGAACACTTTGCCCTCGCGCACGTCCTGATCGACGTCCGCGGGCGGTGGGTCGCCGTCGCGCACCACCGCGGTCAGGTGGGTTTTTTCCGCCAGCTCTTCTTCGTTGCAGCCCTGAGCTACTTCAAGGCCCGTACCCGGGTCGATCGTTTTGAACGAGTCGCAGGAGCCGGTGTTGTCGGCCACGGTGGCGTTGATCGTGACCGCGTTCTTCAGCACCTTGACGTGATCGCCCTGCACCCCAGCGAAGCGCCCGATGACCTGACGGGCGGCGGCCGTGGGATCCGGACACAGCGCTAAATCGCCCGAGCGCGGCGCGGTCGCGCGCCACAAGATCAACCAGTCACCGCCGCGTAGGGTCGGCGCAATCGATGCTTCCAAATAAGGATCGCCCAGCGGCACTTGCCACCAACGGATCGCCGTCAGTCGCAGCACGCCGACGAGCGCGGCGACCAGCAGCGACACCCAGAAGATGTAGCGCAGAAGCTTCGCCATGACCGGAGAAGCTAGCCTGGTCCGTGGTCGACTGACAATCGACTCACTGGCACTCGATGGGCGGCACTTCTGAAGGGCTCGTGCCGGCGGACACCAGCGCCGCGTACCCGAAGAGAGGTCGCCAGCGATCGACGCGCACGAACTCGGAACGGTCGCGCGTCAGCTCGTCGCCGTCCATTGCACTCGCGGAGATGACGCCCAAGATTTCTCCGCTGCCTGCGCTCACGGCAGGGCCGCCGGAATCACCTGGGCAGATCGCGGCCGACAGCCGAAACCGACCGAGCGATACGAGCTCGATCGGTCCGCCCGCCCGGTGCTTGCGGTGTACGCCGTCCAAAGACAACGCGCAGCGGCCAAAGCCGATGGGCTCGACCGCCTCTTGCTTGGCGGGCGGCGCTTCGAGCCGGGCACGCCGCGTTGCGATCCCGGATAGCTGGCGATCGAGCACTAAAATGGCCAGATCGCCCTCGCCCGAGACGTAGCCGCAGCTCGGCGCGAGCAGCGCCCGCACGCCCACCTCGCCCCACGGCAGGTAGTCCCCACCGAGCTCGACGCGCACCTGCTCGGGCCGCACGTCACGGTTCAATGAGTTACCAATTTCATCGCGGGCCGCTAGGCAGTGGTGCGCCGTCAGTACGCGATCGTTTTGAATGAGCGCGCCCGAGCAGGTGAGCGAGCCGACGACGACGCGCACCACGTAGTCGTCGTTGTCAGCCAACGCGGGCGGCAGCGCCCCCGAGCTTGCGTCGTCCAAGATGGGCGCCGATTGATTGCCGAGCGCAGCCGGCACCGCGCTGGGGCTCACTGGCGGTGCTCCGAAAAGCCGCCCGCAGCCGGTGAGCGCCAGCGCCGCCCAAGCAACCCTACTGTGGCCGAGTGACAGCACGTGCCGATGATGGACAGCACGAGGCCTGAAAAGTTCTAAAAAAGTTAGAGCGCAGAGAGTTTTGCGGGCGCACCTAGTCGCAGGTTGTCGTACTTCCCTGACGCGGGAGCGAGTCTCGCTAAACGGAGACCACGAGGTCGTCCTTGTGCACGACGACCAACTCAGAAGCCGCGGCGCCGAAGCTGGCTTCGAGCTCGGCTCCCTTCTTTCCGGCCGCGCGCGCGATGTCGACAGTGCCCAGGCGGGTCAGGCCGCGGGCCACCTCGCTGCCGTCGAGCGCCAACAAGCGCACGGCGTCGCCCGCGTTGAACGCGCCGGAGACCCCCGCGACGCCGACCGGAAGCAGGCTGCTCTTGCCTTCGCGCATCGCGCGCACCGCGCCCGCGTCCAGTAGCAGCGCGCCTTTGGGGCGAAGGGTGAAGGCGATCCAGTGCTTGCGCGCTTTCAGCGGCGGGCCCCGGCGTGGAAACCAGGTGCCCAGGTCTGCGCCGGACACGATCTCGGTCAGTACGTGGGGTCGGCCCGCGGGCGCGATGACGACGGCCGCGCCAGAGCGGCTGGCCTTGCGCGCCGCGTCGATCTTGCTGCCCATCCCGCCCGAGCCCACGCGGTCGCTCTTGGCTGAGAGCTGCGCCCACTCCGCGTCGGGCGCCATCTCCGAAATCCGTTGTCCTGTGTGATCCAGCACACCTTCCACATCCGTCAGCAGCACCAACAGATCGGCGCCCACTAGCGGTACGACCATGGCGGCCAGCTGATCGTTGTCTCCAAACCGGATCTCTTCCGTAGCCACGGTGTCGTTCTCGTTCACTACCGGTACGGCCCCTGCCTCCAGCAGCGCGCCCAGTGCTTCGCGGGCGTTGTTCAGCCGTTCGCGATCGGCCAAGTCCGCATAGGAAAGCAGCACTTGGGCCGGCGTCAGCCCCAACGCGCCAAACGCTTCGTCGTAGCGGCGCATGAGCACGCTCTGCCCGGCCGCCGCGGATGCTTGCAGAAGCGCGACCTCTTTCGGCTTGGCTTTGTAGCCGAGCCGACTCCAGCCGAGGGCAATGGCGCCGCTGGTGACCACGACCGAGCCGCACTTTGCCGCGGCAAGCTCGGCGATTTGGCTCGCCAGCCGCGCCGGAAACGCGGCGTCCTGGGCGATCGTGCGGGAGCCTATCTTGACGACCAGGCGCCGGGTTTTGACGAGCTCAGGACGGACGGCCACGCGCGCTCATTACCATATTGGTGCGCAGGCCGGCGCGTGCGCGGAAGCGCGTCGTTGGCGCGAGCGAGATCGGCCTGTAAGGTTCGGCCGTTGTCGGGAGTTTTGGTGGTGAAATGAGACGATTGCATCGATGGAGCGTCGGGCTGAGCCTGGCGTCGTTGCTACCCGGCTGTGGGGCACCGAAGCCGAGCAGCGCGCCCAATACGGGCCCGCTTTCGCACAGCAAGAGCGACCGGAGCGCGAGCGAGCACGTCTCGATCACGGTCTACAATCAAAACTTCGGGTTGGTGCGCGAGGTGCGCTCGGCGCACGTGGGCACGGGCCGAGTCGAGCTCTCGTACGGCGACGTGTCCGCGCACATCCAGCCCGAGACCGTGCACATCAAGAGCCTGACGGCCAACGACGCGCTCACGGTGCTCGAACAAAACTACCGCTACGATCTGTTGACGCCCGACACGCTGCTCAAAAAGTACTTGGGCAAAACCGTCAAAGTGTATCGGTACAACGAGCACACCGGCGTGGAGGACGAGAAGGCCGCCGAGATCTTGGCGGTGGAAGGCGGCGTGGTTTTGAAGATCGACGGGCAGGTGACGTCTAATTTTCCGGGCCGCTTCGCGTTCCCGGAAGTGCCGGCGAATTTGCTGCAAAAGCCAACTTTGGTCTGGCTCTTGGCGAGCAGCGCGGAAGCGCAGCGCGTCGAAGTGACGTACCTGACTGGCGAGCTCGATTGGCACGCGGACTACGTGTTGTCCGTGGACGCTGACGACCGGCTTGCCGATCTGAACGGCTGGGTGACCCTTCGCAACAACACGGGCACGAGCTACCTGAATGCAGAGCTGAAGTTGGTGGCGGGCGACGTGCAGCGCCTGACGCCCCCGCCGCCACCTGCGCCCATGGCCTCCGGCTTGGCAGTGCCGATGCCCGCGCCCGCGCCGCCGCAATTCAAAGAACAGGGGTTGTTCGAGTACCACCTCTATGAGCTGCAGCGGCCGACGAATTTACTCGATAAGGAGCAGAAGCAGGTGAGCTTGCTGGAAGCCTCGGGCATCGCGCTGCAGAAAAAGCTAATTTTCTTCGGTGCGGAGTCCTACTTTCGCGCCAATTACGGGCGCGTCGCTTCCGACCAGAAGGTCGGCGTGTATTTGGATTTTCAGAATAAGACTGAGAACCGCTTGGGCATGCCGCTGCCGAAGGGCACGGTGCGCGTGTACAAGGCTGACCGGAGCGGGCAGCAGCAATTCATCGGCGAGGACGCAATCGACCACACGCCGCGGGATGAGCGCGTCCGCATCAAGCTCGGCGAAGCGTTCGACGTGGTCGCCGACCGGACCGAGACCGCGTGGCAGGCGATCAGCGCGTGCGTCAATGAGAGCGCTTGGGAGATCAAGCTTCGCAATCACAAGGACGTAGCCGAGGCGGTGCTCGTGAACGAACCGACAGGCGGCGATTGGACGATCGTGTCGTCTAGCCTGCCCGCGACCCGAAAAGATGCGCAGACGTTTACCTTCGACGTACCGCTCGGGCCGCGCTCCGAGACGGTGGTGACTTATCGGGTTCGCGTTCGTTGGTGTTGAAGAAAGCTAATTCAAAGATGAAAACGAAATCAGTGCTGGCGAGGGTAGCGTTCTGTGCGGCGTTCGGCGGTGCGTTCGTGGAGCGCGCGGCGGCGGACACCAAACCGGCTATCGCGGCGCCCATCGGGCACAGCGTATCGACGGAGGAGGACCGGCGGCAGGTCAGCATTACCGTCTACAACCAAAACTTCGGCTTGGTGCGCGAAGTGCGCGAGCTGCCACAACTCGGCGCCGGCAAGGTGGAGTTGGAATTTCGCGACGTGGCGGCGAACATTCAGCCCGAGACCGTGCACATCAAGGCCATGAGCGCCGCCAATGGCATCTCGGTGCTGGAGCAAAACTACCGTTTCGACTTGCTGACTCCGCAGACGTTGCTCGAGAAGTACGTGGGCAAGCGCGTGCGCGCCTATCGCTATCACGAGCAGACCGGAAAGGAGGATGTGGTCGACGCCGACCTGCTGTCCGTCGCGGAGGGGCAAGTGCTCAAGATCAACGGGGAGATCACGTTCGGCTATCCGGGACGGCTTGCCTTCCCGCAGGTACCCGACAATTTGATCGCGAAGCCAACTCTGGTGTGGCTCGTGGACAGCCAAGCCGCCAAGCAAACCGTGGAGGTCACCTACTTGACCCAGAATTTGAACTGGTCGGCGGATTACGTGCTGGTGGTGGATGACACGGACACCAAGGGTGAACTGAACGGTTGGGTCACGCTCGTGAATCAATCCGGCGCCAGCTACAAGAATGCCCAGTTGAAGCTCGTAGCGGGGGACGTGAATCGCGTTCAGCCACGAAACAACGAGATGCCCATGATGGCGGGTATGGCGAAATCGGCGCGCTCCGAGGAGCAATTTCAAGAGCAGGGCTTGTTCGAGTATCACCTGTACACGCTCGAGCGGGCGACCACGGTGCTACAGAACGAGCAAAAGCAAGTGAACTTGCTGCAGGCTTCCGGCATTGGCGTCACCAAAAAGCTCATGTTTTTCGGAGAGCAGTTTTGGTTTCGCGGAAACTATGGGCAGGTGCAATCCAACCAAAAAGTCGGCGTCTACCTGGACATTCAAAACACGCAGCAAAACCACTTGGGCATGCCGCTGCCCAAAGGCACGCTGCGCGTTTACAAGGCAGACAAGAGCGGGGCCAAGCAGTTCGTGGGTGAGGACGCCATCGACCACACGCCGCGTGACGAAAAGCTGCACGTGAAAATGGGCGACGCCTTCGACGTCGTGGGCGATCGCAAGCAGACCGAGTGGCACGAGCTAGGGTCGTGCGCGTCCGAGAGCACCTGGGAGGTCGAAATCCGCAACCACAAGGATTTGCCGGTGGAGGTTGAGGATTATGAGCCCGTGGGTGGCGATTGGACGGTGCTGAGCTCGAGCCAGGCGGTTGAGAAGAAGGATGCGGGGACGTTCTTTTTTACTATTAGGGTGGGGGCGCGGGGGGCGACGAAGGTGACTTATAAGGTTCGCAGCAAGTGGTGCTGAGGGAGGGATAGAGAAGAAGAAGAAGAGAGAGAGAAAGAGAAAGAGAAAGAGAGAGAGGGGGTGTGTTGCGGCTGCGGGGGCGCCCGGGGATTTCGGGTTTGGGCGTCGTTTCGGCTGCGCTCCGGTGCTCACGTACATGAGTACG
>CAXSGJ010000005.1:0-95175 GCA_964236865.1 uncultured Polyangiaceae bacterium | reverse complement strand
GCCTCGCCGAAACCCGAACTTCCCGGGCGGGTTTTGGGGCTTCCCCGGAGAGGAGTGGAGAGAGAAGAAAGAGGGGGTGTGTCGCGGCTGCGGGGCGCCCGGGGCTTTCGGGTTTGGGCGTCGTTTCGGCTGCGCTCCGGTGCTCACGTACATGAGTACGTTCCGCTCCGGTGCTCGCCGAAGCCTCGCCGAAACCCGAACTTCCCGGGCGGGTTTTGGGGCTTCCCCGGAGAGGAGAGGAGAGAGCTCCGCCTCGGTGCTCGACGAAGGCGGAATGCGCGGGCCGGGGCGGTGGACTACACGCGGTGGAGTCGCGCACTTCGACGCACATGCGGACGGTGCGTCGTGACGGTGTTGCCTCAGCTGTCCCAGGTTGAGCCTTAAGGTTTGCCGGTTGGCGGCCGATTTATGCCGATGTGTCGACTCTCATCGGGCTGGTCGTGATGTTTGGCTGCGTGCTCGGCGGCTTCGCTATGGGTGGCGGACCGTTCCCGGTTTTGCTGCAGCCGGCGGAGTTGGTGGTCATTGGAGGCGCCACGGTCGGAACGGTGATCATCTCTGCTCCGGGCAAGGTGATGTCGCGCGTCCTCGCTTCACTGAAGAAAGCGTTTCAAAATCATTCTCCGACCAAAGTCGACTACCTCGATTTATTGAAGCTTCTGTACCAGATCTTAGCGCTCATTCGCCGAGAAGGCGTGCTTGCCCTCGAGCCTCACGTCAGTGACCGGGCATCGAGTAGCCTGTTCGGGGCCTACCCGAGCATCACCAAGCGCCACCACGCGATGGACTTTTTGGTCGATGGCTTGAAGCAGCTGGTCGACGGCTGCTCCGCCGAGGAGCTCAGCATGTTGTTCGACGCTGAGCTCGACACACATCACGCCGAGGACGCGCAGCCGATCGGCTTGATCCGCACGGCCGGCGACGCTTTGCCGGGCCTGGGGATCGTGGCCGCGGTGCTCGGCATCGTGATCACGATGGCCCACTTGGACGGCGGCCCCGAAGAGATCGGCCATCACGTCGCCGCCGCCTTGGTCGGCACATTCCTCGGTATTTTGCTGTGTTACGGCATGGTCGGCCCGATGGCAACGAGCGTCGAGATCCAGGGCGCCGCCGAAAGCCGCTACATGGCCTGCATCAAAGAAGCCGTCGTGGCCGCCGCCCGCGGCGTCAACCCCGCGATCGCCATCGAGTTCGCACGGCGCGCCATCTTCTCAGACGAGAGGCCGACGAGCGCGGAGCTCGACAAGGCGTTCGCCGAATTGAAGGGCAAGTAAGCGGTGGCGGGCGCTGGAGCGAGCAGCGGTGGTGGCCCTCGCGTCATCATCATCAAGAAAAAGGGCAAGGGCCACGCCGCCCACCACGGCGGCGCCTGGAAGGTGGCTTACGCCGACTTCGTTACTGCCATGATGGCCCTGTTCATGGTGCTCTGGTTGCTGTCGCAGACCGATCAGGAGACGCGCACGGAGCTATCTGACTACTTTCGGACGGGCGTGTTCACCGGCGCCCCCTCGGTGCTCAATGGCGGCAGCGGCATCCAAAACAAAGGCTTCTTCGATGTGATTGGCGCGGCGCATACGCAGCCCGAGCAGGTGTCGTTCGAGCGCGTGTCACTCGCGGTGCGCGCGCAACTGACCGAGCTTGCGGGTCAAGACGCCCAGATCAAACAGTTGAAGGACTCGATCAAGGTCAGCGTCACCGAAGAAGGCCTCTTGATCCAGATCCTGGACGGCGGCCAAAACCTCCTGTTCGATCTCTCGTCGGCCGAGCTGAAGCCCAAACTAGTCGAGATTCTGGAGCTCATTTCGCCCATTCTGGCGCGCTTGGACAATCAGATTCAAGTCCACGGGCACACCGATGCGCGCCCCTTTGCTCCCGGCTCCGGGCGCTCCAACTGGAGCCTTTCTTTCGAACGCGCGGATCGCGCCCGCGCCGTGCTCGAGAAGAGCGGGCTGCGGTCGGGTCAAGTCTCGGGCGTGTTCGCGCACGGCGCGACCGCGTTGATGAACGCGGACGAGCCCTTCGCACCAGAAAACCGCCGGCTCTCGATTTTGGCGGTGCGCAAAGGCATGGAGAAACTCGCTGCACGCGGCAAAGGCACGGATGAGAGCGAGCCAAAAGCGAAGCCCGCCGCCCCGCTCTCGTTGGATCCAATTCCGAAGCGCAAAGAAGACAAAGGCGATAAGGACGACTGAGTCCGCGCTCAGCCGGAGCGAAACAACGGTTCCAGCTCGAGCACGGTGAGCGCGGCCGACAGCGCCGCGTCGAGCAACAGGTCGGTGTTGCCCTGCTGCGGCAAGTCGACCATGTATTGCCCCTCGCGCGCCGATACGCGGCAGCCGGCCGCCTGCAGTTGGGCGGTAAACGCGGCCACTCCTGCCCCGTCAACGCGCATCCGGTAGCGTGCGCTCGGTGCAAAGATTTGATTGGGCGATCCCTGGCCCACCAACGCACCTCGCTCCAGCACGAACAGCTCTTGGCAGTCGTCCAGCAGACTGCGCTCGGGGCTCGGCGTGCTGGGCGGGGCGACGGAAACGATCACGCGACTGCGGCGCGCCGTCACCGCGCACAACCTCGCCACGTAGTCGCCGGCCTGCGCGTCGAGCCCGCGCAGCGGCTCCTCGAGGCAGACGACCGGCGGCGAGGCCACCGCCGCGCAGGCGATGCTCAAGGCGCGCCGCTCGTGGATGGGAAGTTGTGACAACCGGTGAGTGACGACCCGAGACAGTGCGTACTCCTCGATGGTGCGTTCGCAGTCACGGACGGCGCGTGCCGCTGAGCCATGGCTCAGCCGGGCCGCCGCGCGCAAGTACTCCAGGACCGTGAACGAAGCGGGCAGCGCCGCATCACACAGAGCAAGCCCGACCACGCCACGCGCCAGTGCTTGACGGACGTTGCAGCCCAGAATCTGCGCTTTGCCCAGCACTTGGGCCTGCCCCGTGAGTGCTTGAAACAACGGCTGCCAAGCGCCGATCAAGCCGATGCGCTGCGCGTCACTCTGCAGGTCGAGCGCCGAGAGCAGCGCGCTGCCCCCGCGCTCGATCCGAGCGCCCCCGAGCACGAGCGTGGGCGCCGCCGCGGAGGGTGCCGAATCCATCATGGCGCGACGGGCGCCATCTCCATGAGGGCGAGTGGCAGGTCACCGCTGTACGCGACGAACGGAGCCAGCGCGCGCACCAGGTCCAAGAACTGCGAAGGCAAGAGCGAGGCACTGGCCGGCGTATCGTCCTTGACGCCTTCGATGCCCAGGATGCGACCGAGCAAGCTCTGATCGGGCGGGGGCAGCTCGACGATCGGTCCGTGATCGGACACATGTCCGAGCTGCCGAGCCAGCGCGATGGCTTGGCGCAACCCGCCGAGCTCGTCGACCAATTTCCGATCGAGGGCCTGTTCACCTGTCCATACGCGGCCCTGACCGACCGCGTCGACGGCGGCTTTGCTGAGCTTTCTGCCACTGGCCACGCGGGTCAGAAACACGTCGTAAAACTGCGCAACTTTGCGCTCGAGCTCTACGCGCTCCTCCGGCGAAAACGGGCGGAAGATCGACTCCGCGTCGGCCCGCGGCGCGGTCTTGTACACCTCCACACTGACGCCGATGCGCCGCATCAGCTCGGCCACGTCCGCCTTGCCGTAAAAGATCCCGATGCTGCCTGTGATCGTGAGAGGATTTGCGAACACGCGCGTGCCCGGAGCCGCGATGTAATAGCCACCGCTGGCGGCGGCGCTGCCCATGCTCACGATCACCGGCTTCACCGCGGCGGTCAGTTGCACCTCGCGGTAAATCACGTCGGCCGCCATTGCCGAGCCGCCGCCCGTTTCCACGCGCAGCACGACCGCGCCCACTTTGGGGTTTTCACGGGCCTTTCGTAAACTGTCGGCGATCGTGTAGGAGCCGACCAAGTGCGTGCCGAGCAGCGGAATCGTCTGACTTCGTCCGTCGACCATGTCGCCGTCCACGTACACGATGGCGACGCCCGAGCTCTCGCCGAAATAGTCTGGCGTACGCGGCGCTCGGCGGTCGTCCAAGAGCCGTATCGGATAACCGACGAGCTTGCCGGCTTCGGCTTCGAGCTGGTCGTCGAAGGCGAACCCGTCGACTAGCCCCGCGATCTTGGCCTCCGACGCCACGAACGGTCCGCGCGCGATGCGCGCGCGGAGCTCTGTCGCGTCGATGTGCCGACCGGTAGCGACCCCGACGGTGAAGCTCTTTTCGATCTGTTGCAGCAGGTCGATCTTGTCGGCGCGCGACACGTCCGTCGAGCCTTCACGCATGAATGACTCCGGCGCGCTCTTGTGGGCGCCAATGCGCACGAAGTCGGCCTTGATGCCGAGTTTGTCCAAGAGTCCGGCGAAATACATGTAGCGTGATTTCAGGCCGGCAAAGCGGATCCCGCCCGCGGGGTTCAGCAAGATGCGATCCGCGGCCGAACACAGGTACAAGGACGAGCCGTCGGCATCCTCCAGGTGGCACAGCACACGCTTGCCCGCTTGACGCAGGTGAAAGAGCGCGTCGCGCAGTTCCTGGATGTGCGCCATGGAATCGCCAGGCGACGTGCGCAGCTCGAGCACCACGGCCGCGATCGTTGGCTCGCTGTCGGCTATGTCCCACAGCTTGCGCAGGAGGGCGGTGTGCCCGCGCGTATTGGGCGTATCCTCGATGCGCAAGCTGAGCGCGTACGAGGGCGACTCTGCGGCCGCGCTTTCGCGGAAGCCGCGAGCGGCGATCTCGATCCCGAGATTGTCTTGCGCGCGGTCCTGGGCGGCGGAGCCGAGGCCGCTGCCGAACAAGCTGCCGCCCGCCACCTCGGCTGACCCCGAGCTGCCGTTGAAGTTGAACGCGAAGGACGCTGAAGCCAGCCACTTGCGTTCGCCGAGTTTGTTGCTCGGATCGGAGTAAGCAAAATCACCGCGCAGCCGGCCGAGCTGGGGCACGTCGACCCCGAGCGTGGCGCGCGGCACCCAATAATCGTCGCCGCGGGTGATGTATTGCCCCTCGAGCCCGATCTCGATGGCGCGGCTGCGAGCCGGCCGAATGGCGACGGCAAAGTTGTACGAGCGGTCGATGAAACCGCCTTGTTCCGTGGTCGGCGCGTTCAAGTTTTGGCCCACGACGGCCAGCCCAAAATAATCACTCGGGCGCGAAGTGAACGCGAGCGACCACGCGCTCAGATCGTGCGCGGCGGCTTGATTCGAATACGAGCGTTGCAGTGAGAAACCCACGGCAAACGCGGGCGATGCCTTCAAGGCCAAGCCCCACGTCAGCCACTCATAGCGACCGCTGTCGCTGCCAAAGTGCAGGTTCGTAAAGCCGTGCGGCGGCGAGACGAGGTCGAGCCGCAGCCCGGTGGACAAGGATAGAAACGGGATCGGAAAGGCCAGAGCAAACGCATGCCCCTGATAGCTCGCGGTCGAGCTTTCATTCAAGAACATGCCGGTCCAGCGCAGCTCCTCACGCGGCAAAAACGCCAGGTTCGCCGGATTTACCACCAAGGCGGTGGAGTCGTCGTCGCTCACCGCGCTCCGCCCGAGCGCGGGCAAGCGCGTGGGTTGATCGCTTGGAAATTGCGCGCGAGCAGTGCCCGCCAGCAACGTGCTGGCAGCGAGAACCGAGACTGAGAGGGCGCATTGCGCCGCGCTCGGGGAACGGCACCTACTCACGCCGCTCACCCGTTGCAGGTCACTCACGAAACGATGCCTCTCGCGCGCGCCACGGCCAAGATCTCCGGCTGTCGGAGTGCTAGCTCGTCATTGTCCTTCACCGGCAAAAAGCGCGACGCTGCGCCATCGCGCGGCATGTGCACGTAGGCCGTGGACAGGGAGCTCGTGAGCTCGTTCACCAGGCGTTCGAATTGGACGACGGGCTGGTCGTCGACCTTCTTGTGAACGGTGAAGTAAGACCAATTCATGTCGAGAGTGAGCAATGTGGGCGCGTCGAGATAAAACACATTGGTCGCAAACACGCGCACTGTCTTCGGGTCGAACGTGGGTGGAATGCGGAACTCCTCCAAAATGCACAGCGTACCGTCCACGTAAGCGGGGATGCCGCCGCGGTCGCTCGGCAGCTTGTCCACGACCTCCGCGGTGACCGGCTTGCCGTGCTGCAAGTGAAATCCAATCGTTGCCGGGTCCAGCGTCCCGCCCAAATTGTCGATGTTGCTCACCATGATCACCTTGCCGCCGTGTTCGACGAAGCGGGCCAAGAGGCCGCTCTCGCGCAGGGCGTCCGGCAAATCCCCATGCCCCGGTGCGTGCTCGCTGGGGCGGCCGTGTTTGTCGAGAAACACGTCGCCCGCCGGGGTAACGCGTAACGATAGGTGCTGCGTGAACGTGGCGACGGACTTGCCGTCCAAATCAGCGCCGAGAGCGGCACGAATGCCAGCGTCCGTGGCGTGGCTCGTCATCAGCCAGAGCGGCGGCGCGACGCCGTATCGGCGCTCCAAGGCGCGCATCTCGGCACGTCGCAAATCAAGGAAGCTTTTGCCGGGTATGGCGTCCACGAGCGCCTTGATCACGCCGCCCATACGGGTGGCCATGCCGCCGGCCAGCACCAAAAGTGCGACCTTGCCATCGCGCAGCGCCTGCTCACCGAGCGCGACCAACTGCGCGTAGCCAGGACTGCCAATAGCCGGCAGCTCGGCCAGATCCTCGCTGCCTGGCGGGCTGATTTGGCCTTTGACGAAATTATCCTCCGCGCTCTCCGTGCTGAGGCGCGAGGCGAGTCGCTTGAAGCGTTCAGCGTCGAAGCGGTGATGCTTCAGCAAAGCCTGAACGTCGGAGGGAAGCGCTGCCAGTTGCTCGTCGAGCGAAAGTGCCATGTGCGCTCGAGGCTAGCGGTCCGCTTGCCAACTAACAATGCTTGCCTTGCAGGAACTTCCCTGAAGGGACGCCCAGAGTCACCTGGCTCTTTTCGGAACCGGGCTAAAACCGTCTCACGTGGAATGTACCTCTCATCGTCACGGCCGGACCCGCTTCTGCTTGGGTGGCGGGGTAATGTCGATGACGTTGGCGAGGACATGAATGTCGCATTCGTGGGTGGCCGAGACCCGGGCCCGGGCTTCGTCTAAGCGATCGCTCTGGTCCCGCTCGCGCATGTGGGGATTGCCGGGCGTCGTGCATTCCCCAACGTATGCCGCTCAACTTGAGGCGCTGAGCGACGAAGGTCTTGCGGGCGGCCTCGACGACGCCGCTGCCGGCATGGACCCCTCGAGCCACTCGTCGTGCCGCATTCGCGGCTTATCTTCGGAAGCAAGCAAGCCCGAGGCACTCGGATGAGCCGGGGGAAACGATGACGGGTCCAGTCCAATTTAGCGAGCAGCGTGAGTGCGCCGAATGTTCCCTTATCTAATGTTGCTAATCGTCGCTAGGAGGACCCGCGGTCAGGAGCAAGATTGTTCCGCTTGATCGGCTTTGATAAAGTAATGACGCTATTCCAACACATTCGGCCGAGAACGGGGAAGGCCTTTAAGATTCGCTCGTCGATGTCCCTCAGCGGCGCAAAGAATGTCTCTAGCTCCGCTGCATCCGTATAAATCTTCTTCCAATAGCGCTCCTGATTCGGATTTACGCGATCCCAGAGGTAAAACTTTAGAAACACTGCAAGTGCCGTCAGCCAGAACTCGCGATGCGTAACTGAGCCAAAGTCTTTCCTGAAGCCCTGTATCTGCTCGAAGGAAATCGGACGCTCGTCGTCGGTGCGTACGGCGGCAGCTATTTTTCGGTACGCGTTGATGATTGGGTTATACGGAATGGGTTCTATGAAACATCCCTTGCCATTGTCCGTAAGCACGCGCGCAAGTTCAGGCATCGCGGTTTCGAGCGGCACATGGTGCAAGACGCCGTTGCCGTAGATGCGATCGAACTCATTGTCCGCGCCGGGGATCCTGTCACTGCAAACCAGACGGGTCTCGATTTTCACGCCGTGGTGCTTGGCCAGTTTTTGCGCTAACTCAAGCATGCCCGGCGAGACATCAACCGCCACCACTTTCGCGCCGCGCTTGGCGAAATATATCCCGCCTTCGGCCGCGCCGCAGCCGTAGTCGAGGATAGTCAGCCCCTGCACGTCGCCAAACTGGGAAAGAACATGTTGGTTTTCGATTGCTGTAACCGCCGTGAACGTTTCATCGACCAAGGCGTCCGACACGCGCACGTCAGCTGCCCATTGATCGTGAAAGTCGGCCTCTTTCTGACGGCGTAGATCGCCCGGCGCAGGGTTTGTCATCTCTACGTACCTAGACTTGAAGGGGCTTATCTGCAAGGCGCGCGCTTCAAAACAACGTGGCGCGCGGGCAAAACGTGAGCCGTTAGGCACGTCTCCGCCTCGCATCAGACGCGGCACGTGCGTGCATGCTGCCCGAGCTCGCGACAGACCGCGCTTCGCTTTGCCCCCGCGTCGATGACTCCGCGATCGGCTCTAGAACTCGTCGTCCATCTTCGACTCGGTGCAGCCGTCCTCCTTCCCCCGACAGAGCTTCCACATTTTTCGGAGCGCCAGGAGCGCTGCGGTCTTGGCCAGTACTATCTCGTTGCGCTGAAGCTCGGCAATGAAGTGTTCGGGCTTTCAACGCGACGATCCGAGTCGCCCCCGGGTGGATCAAATCCTCTCTTGAGATCTCGTTCACGAGAAGCGGCAACGACGCTGAGAGGGGAGCCCGCAGCGCCCGTGCCCTCGGAACAAGGACGTCAGGGGGCTGTCTGAGTCGCCGGTAGCGGACTGCTCAGCAAGCCGAGCTTCTGGAGGCTACTCCTAGTCGCTTCCGTCTCACTACCGCGACGGAACAAGTAAAATTCGCCAACGGTGCTCACCAGAGCGTAGCGATGGGTTGAGAGGGTGGCAGCGAGTCCCTCCCTTGCGCTGCCTGCCAGCTCGAGTTCGCTCAAAAAGATAAAGTCGGGCTCTCCGTGCGGACGCCGCGCGTCGAATACATCGGCCCGGGAGGAGACGTGAGACAGCATGAACGTGGTCGCCACCACGCTCGCGCTTGGTGGAATTTTCTTCACGATACTTTGGATATCAGCGTATCGCCTATCTGAAGCCGGCGTAGGCTGAAACAGCATGGGCGTGCTGCTGCCGCCATAGCCGTCCTTCCGCATGAGAGCGCCGAAATTGTAACTGTGGCTGAGCAAAGCCAATGACGCGGTAATAACTGACGCCAGATACATTGGGCGTCGCCCGCGCGCGTCGCGTAACCGACGCAGCGTTAAGAGAGTCGCCAAAACGGCACCTGGAATCCAAATTATGCTTCCCGGATACGCCGCGTGCGGGCCCGGCCAAAACTCAGTCGCGGCGCTTGTGAACAAGAGCGGCGCAAGCAAGAACGGCAACGTGCTGATCGTCAACGGCAACAACGCGAGCGGCGCGAGAGCGTGCAGCATCGAGCTCACCTTGGCCGTTCTCGCGAGATCGAGCACGAAGTACACAGGGTTGGTACAAATGGTGCGGAGCGCGATGAGCAACGGTTTGGCTTGCTGCCCATCATGCGTGCCCGACATGATGAGTGCGTTGATCGCAAGCGTTAGCGCAGCGAGCAGACACAGCGCAATCCCCATGCGAGTCCGCTTAACGGTACCGATAGCATTCGCTCCAAGGGCGAGCACGGCAAGAGGCGCCCACTCTGATGATGCCAGTAGTAGGGGTGCTGCCAGGACGACCAGCCAGCTGCGATCGGCAAGCACCGCGTAATAGAGCGTGAAAGAAAACAAGCAAAACGCCGGCAGCCAGCTAAAAGTGTACAAGAGCGCGCCATGCAGTGGTGCGAGCGACAAGAACGCGGCGCAGCTCCAGATGGCCATGGCTTGTCCGAGCAGGCGGCGTGCGAGCAGGAACAAGGGAACAACTGATAGCGCGGCTAGAACGGCCTGAAGCCGAAGCAATGTCTCCGCGCCCGGATGAGTGCGATAAATCGGTACGAACACCCAGGATACAAACTCCGAGTGCACGGTCAAATAGCTGCCCGGCGTCGTGCCGAACAGTGCCGGGGCACGAAAACCACGACCAAGGCTCAGATTCGCCATGACGTTGTCGGAGATGCCAATGTCTGTATCGATCGTCTGAATCAGGTGATGGTGAGCGACCGCGTTTCCCCCGAGAACCCAGGCGAAGAGCGCGCCGGCTAAGCAGACGCTGAACATTGCGGAGCCGGACGGCAGTCGCAGTTTCAATGGCCACGGCACAAAACGCGCCGCTCCGAACGGCATCGCGGGAGGTGGCCTCATCTCTTTTGCAACTGTCAACGAGGACGCCAGTAAGGCGCGCGTGGCGACACCGAAGCCGGTAAGCACCACAAGATAAAAAAGTGGCTTGCTCTCGGCGACGTCGCTTAGGAACAGGCCCGGTAGAATGAACAAGAGTGCCAGCGGCGCGAGCACCGTAGCCAGGTTCTCGAGCACCATGAGGCCGCGCTCCCTGAGCATGAGCTTCAACACGAGCCCGCTCAGCACGGGCGCCACCACGCCGACCGCCAGGGAGAGCAGAAGCTTGTTCCGCCCGCTGACTCCGAGCACGTTCCTTAGGGCGTAGTTCGTCCGCGGCGAAAACTGCATCCAGCTGAGCTGGGTGCACAAGACAATGGAAAAGCCGACTGCCGCCAACGTCGCGAGCGAGAGCGTTAAGCGAGGAAGTTTGCTCAGTCCGCCAAGGGAGCGACTAGTCTGCATATTTTGATTGGCGCCCCCTCGGGGCACCCTTTGGTGAGGCGTCGAGATTGATCTCCTCGGCAATGATATACAGCGGTCGACCCTTGGTTTCTTCGTAAATGCGCCCCACATATTCGCCGAGGACGCCAGTCATCACCAGCTGAGCAGAAAACCCGAGTGCGACGACAATCATGATTGCGGTCCACCCCTGCACCACACCCGCCGCGAAAAACTTTGTGTAAACTGCCCAGGCTGCCGTCATGAGGGCAAGCATGCCGGACAGTACACCGAGCCACGTTGCGAAACGCAATGGCACCACCGAAAACGATGTGATGCCGTCGATTGCGAAGCGCACCATCTTGCGTAGGGGATATTTAGTCTCTCCCGCGAAACGGGCGGGTCGGTCATAGTACACTGCACTCTGCCGAAACCCGACCCACGCGACCATCCCGCGCACGAAACGGTGGCGTTCTCGAAGCGCGCGCATCGCCAGCACGACTGGGCGGCTAAGCAGGCGAAAGTCGCCCGCGTCGGCCGGAATCGACACTCCGCCCAGCATCGCGCGCAGTAGTCGATAAAACGCCGCGGCAGTCAGCCGTTTGAAGGCGCTCTCACCATGCCGCTTCCTGCGGACCGCGTACACCACGTCGTAGCCTTCTTGCCAACGTTCGAGCATCGCGGCGACGATCTCGGGTGGATCCTGCAAGTCCGCGTCCATTACAACGACTGCTTCGCCTTCCGCCCGATCCATTCCTGCAGTGATGGCCATCTGGTGCCCGAAGTTTCGCGCGAATGAGATGACCTTGTAGCGCGGCTCGGCACCGGCCAACGCCTTCAATTGCTCGAAAGAACGGTCGTGCGATCCGTCGTTCACGAATACGACCTCCCAAGACTCGATTAACAATTGCCATGAAGCGATGACTGACCGCAGCCGGCGATCGAGCTCAGGTATCACCTGCTCTTCATTGAAGAGCGGGATGACAAGCGTAAGGGTGGGCCGGGACATCACGGAAAGGTATACAAGGAACGCTTTCGACCGCGAAGGGGCAGCCGGCCAAAGAAGGAAAAAGCCCGGTTAAGGTCCAACCACGGGGTCCGCTTGAATACCGAGGTGACGGTACGCCGCGGCAGTTTCGGATGATTGATAGCCGCGCTTGAACAAGAAAAATTCCTTCTCGCCCTTGGCGAACAGTCCGTAGCTTTCGCGGCTGAATTTGGCGCCCAAAGCGCGGCGCAGGTCTGGAACCATCTCGTTATCGCTGATGAAGATGTAGTCAACCGGGCCTACATCGTAACGGAATACGTAGGAAGTCAGACGCGTCGAGAGGTGCGGACTCATGTACTCGGTCGCTGCTACGCTCGCATCCGGCGGGATCTTATCGACCAACTGGCGCATGTCAGCATATCTCCTGCGCGCGGCGTCGCTCATCTCGAAATCGATCCGGCCAAAACCGCCAGTAAAGCTCTCGTGCTGCAAAACGGCGCCAAAGCCATAGCTATGGCTGAGCATAACAACACACAGGGCCCCCATTGCCGACGCCACTCGCAACCTGCCGTGCCGGCCCCGACCTAGCAGATGCAGGCTTACAACCGTTGCGCCGAAGAGAAACGGTATCCAGTCGCTTGTGTACTGAAAAGCGATCGAGATCGTCGGCCAATAGCCGGTTGTCATCAACGTTAGTAGAGCGCCGGGCAGAAACAGCAGCCAAAACGCAGCGCGCCGCACCGGCAAGAAAATGAGAGGAGCTAGCATGTGCAAGGTGTACGTTAACTTGGGTCCGCGTATCAAAGTTGACAACGTAAAGAACGGGTTAGTTATCAAGGTTTTGATCACATTCGCGTAGCTCGCTTTTCCGTCGGCGAACAATTCGGAATAGATGTTTTCGAACCACCAGCTCCCTGCCCAAGGCATGATCGCGAACTTATTGATTGCGAACCAAACCGAAGACACGATGGCGAGCGCTGCGCCGAAACGTGCGCGTTGGCCGGTGGCGAACAGAAAGATACCGAGGCAGGCGAGACCAATCGCGACGTCTTCGCGAATCGCAAACAAAACCGGGATCAGCGCATAGGTCAGCCAGTTCTTACGCGCGGCAATCGCGTAGAACAACAGGAAGTAAAAAGGGATGCACAGCGGCAGCCAATGGAAGTCATAGAACTGAGGGCCATGCAGGGGAGCAAACAACAAATAAGAAAGAGCGATCAAAACAGAGTAGAAACGCCCGATTAGTGCCTGAGCGAAAAAATAAAGAGGGATGGCGGCGCCGCCGAAACAGGTGGCCTGTATGCACAGCAACATCTCAGGGCCCGGCTTGAGTGCGTAAATTGGTGCAAACAAGGGAACGATGTATTCCGCGTGTCCTGATAATGAATTGAAGTTACCGGGGCCGTAGAGCACGGGTGCCCTAAAAAAGCGGCCCTTGAGTGCGTTGAAGATCATATTGTCGTAAATGCCAAGGTCGAAGGCTGTCGTCCCAAACAACTGATGATGTCGAATGGTGTAGAAAGCCGTGTACGCGGCGTAGGCGACCGCGGCCACCGTGACGACACTCGCGCCGACGTACCTTGATGACCCCGCGAAATTTAGAACTGGAGTCGGTCCTGCGTTGACTGGTGAGATTAGCGCTCGCGACAGCTCACCGAGGCTCACACGTAACAGGCGCTCAAGCGCTAGGCCATACCCAGAGAGGAGAATCAAGTAAGCAACCGGGCGCTGTTGAGCGAGGCGCCAAGAAAATAATGCGGCGAGGCCACCTGCTAGTATAAGCGGGCAGGCGATCTTCACGATTCGCTCGAGCACTTCCAACCCGCGCTCGGGCTTCCAGCGTAGTAGTACAGCGCCGAACAAGGCAGGCGCCAGGCTCAGTAAGTAGAGTCTTAGCGGTCGCGAATCGGCAGCGAAATTTTCGGTCAGAAAGCTGAGTCGGGCTTCGGCGGGCATCTGAACCGTGCGGTACAAGATACAGATCGAAAGCCCGATTGCCGTTGCTGATGTCAGCGCGGCCAATGCTCGCCGCCCGCGGTCGAAGGGTCGTGCCGGCTCGACATAGGGACCTTCCCCGGGGGCGTGCATTGCGGTCATCGCTGCGAGCTTCTTAAACTGCGGCAGAGTTGCGTGCAACCTGATTGGGGCAGGCAGTGCAGTGTACTCAACGCTGGCGCGGCGCGACGTTGCCGCTACCTTCGGTGGTGGCCCGTTGAAAAACGCACGCATTGCGATTACCGCGCGGCCTGAAAACTCGGCTCCGCGGGAGCACAAGCAAGTGCGCCGCACTTCGTCATCAGCAGTCAGCCCCGGGCACTTCGCTGCGTAGCTCGGTCCTTGGGGTTCATGAGTGGGGGCGGTTATCACGACCGGCGGAAAAGTACCTAGCGGGGACCGGCAAGAATGTGCGTTCGGAACAATGAGCGACTCGTGTGAGCGGGCATGAAGACCCGCCGGTACTCGGCAAAGTTAACCGGCGGAAACTGCGCCTGACGGCGGTGCACAACCCGCGCCTCAGGGCGGCGAACAAGGTCACTCGCCCGCGCACGATGTCGCCAAAATCTGTGGTTGCGCGGTCACGAGTTCGAGCTCCGTGCTGCAGCGGTCTAGCCGGCACCCGCAGCGTCTCAAACGGGGCAAGCGCGAGCGGCTCAGTCAGCGTGACCATGCCATTATGCGCGTCACTCGGATGCTCAATGAGGGGCGTCATCGGCGTACGCGACGCGGCGTCCGATCGAGGAACCCATTGCGCAGGAAGACTCGGGGCTGGCCGCGAATGGGCAGCGAAGCGGCAGGCACGCGCCTGCGCTCAACGCCCGTAGTGGGGACGGCGGTCGGGCCGCCCGTTGCGCCGATCGGAAAGAAATTAGGCTTCGTTGTACGCCTGATGCATCGCTTCTCGTAAGCGGCTCTGCAACGTCAAGGCTTGATGCGCGGCCCCGGGGCGGACTGAACACACGTCGTCGAAGATGGGGAGCCTCGCCAGCATCGAGCACGTCGCTGTCTTTGTCCGAGAATCTCGCCGAAGAATGCGTGGGACAAGCCGCCTCGAAGAAGTTCCATAGTCAGGTCGCCGACCGACGCCGGGGTCCACCCTGAACAAAGCGGCACCTCGGCCTGTCAGAAGCGGCCATCTAACTCGACGCGTGATTACAACTAAGGTACTTTCATTCGATGCACTCGCGATGCTCGCCAATTGCACCTGCAACTATGACGCTTACGCATGGCCGCCTACTTTACGGTCGTAGCGCGCGTATCGGCAAAGCGTGTGGCCCCCAATCATGAAGGGAATTATTCTGGCAGGCGGTAGTGGCTCACGGCTCGACCCGCTCACGCGCGTGGTCTCGAAGCAGCTTTTACCCGTATACGATAAGCCAATGGTTTACTATCCGCTGTCAACGCTAATGCTAGCCGGGATCCGCGACATCCTCGTCGTCTCCACTCCGCAGGATCTACCGCTGTTCGAACGCCTGTTTGGCACTGGCGCCCAGCTCGGCATGTGTTTCAGCTATGCCGTCCAATCTGCGCCGAAGGGCTTGGCGGAAGCGTTCCTCATCGGCAGAAGTTTCGTGGGCTCGGATTCGGTCTGCTTGATCCTCGGTGACAACATCTTCTATGGCGCGGGCTTCGGCCCGCGACTGCAGAAGGCGCGACGTGAACTAACTGGGGCAACTTTATTCGGTTATCGGGTTGAGGATCCGGAGCGTTACGGCGTCGCGACGGTCGGCGCCGGAGGCACGCTGCTAGGTATCGAGGAAAAGCCGGCGTCACCCAAAAGCCGACTCGCAGTCACGGGATTATATTTCTACGACAATGGAGTGCTCGACGTAGCGGCGAACCTCAAGCCATCGGCGCGCGGAGAGCTCGAGATCACCGATCTGAACAACCTTTATATAAAGGCCGGTAGAGCGCGCTTGGAAATTTTGGGCCGCGGTCATGCGTGGCTGGATACCGGAACTCAGGAGAGTTTGCTAGACGCCGCGCACTTCGTCGCAACCCTTGAACGCAGACAAGGCACTTCAATCTCATGCATAGAAGAGATCGCGTTTCGCATGGGCTTTATCGATGCGGCGCAGCTCGAGCGGCTTGCCGACTTGTGCGGCAATAGCCGATATGGTCTCTATATCCGCCGCGCGTTAAGCGAGCATCATGTCTGAGCGCCAGCCCCGCAACGTTCTCGTGACCGGTGGCTGTGGTTTCGTCGGTTCGGCATTCATTCGGTATTTGCTCGCACAACCCGACTTCACCGGACGAGTATTAAATCTGGATGCGCTTACTTATGCCGCAAACCCGGACAATGTTGCTTCCGTCGCCGACTCTGATCGCTACGCGTTCGCTCATGCGGACATTTTAGATGGTGAGTCCGTGATGCGCTTGTGCCGTGAGCACGCGATCGATACGATTGTGCATTTCGCTGCCGAAAGTCACGTCGACCGCAGCATCGCAAGTCCGGGTGCCTTTGTGCAATCCAATATTGTCGGCACCTTCTCGCTCCTTGAGGTGGCGTCTAAGGTACAAGCGCTCCACTTCCATCACGTTTCGACGGACGAGGTCTACGGATCACTTGGTCCGAGCGGTCTCTTCTCGGAGTCGAGCCCGTACGATCCCAGCTCGCCGTACTCGGCGTCCAAGGCAGCGTCCGACCACTTAGTTCGCGCCTATGCGCGTACGTACGGTATTTCAACTACTCTGTCTAACTGCAGTAACAATTACGGCCCCTATCAGTTTCCCGAAAAATTCATTCCCTTGATGATTATGAACTTGCGAGACGGCAAACCGTTGCCTGTCTACGGCACGGGTTCGAACGTCCGTGATTGGCTGCATGTGGATGACCACGCAGCTGCCATTTGGACCATTTTGCGACGGGGGCGAAGGGGGCACACGTACAACATCGGCGGCGATGCCGAACGGGAAAACCTCAGCTTGCTTTATACGTTGATCGACATCATGGCCCAGACTACCGGGAAGCAAGCAAGTAGCATGCAAAAAAGCGTTAGGTTCGTCGCGGACCGTCCTGGGCACGATGCGCGCTATGCAGTTGATTGCACGAAGCTAAAGTTCGAGCTCGGCTGGTCTACCGAGCACGATATCGTGAGCGGACTAAGCGCGACCGTGCGCTGGTATCTCGAGAATCCGACGTGGGTCGCGCGAGCGAAGGGTCGCGGCTACGGTTTTCCGGCGTCACCCATCTCAGGATGATTAATAAAACAGCCTATTCAAGGCGACCGCGTCGAGCCGGATCCTCGACGCGTAGTCAACGTCCATGAGACATCTAAAGGCGATCGAGCGCGTCCACTCGTCGTTGGCGCGGAACACGACGGACTGCGAACGAGGCGCCAGGGCCCCGCTCACTCCTTCGGCGAAGAGTACCTTGGCAGCGACTGGCCGTCCGGCGAGGGTTGACCAGCGAGGAGCCACAGCCCGCACGCCAGCGAAAGCAGCATCAAAACGAGTTGCACCGCATAGCTGACGAAGACCATTGCGGCACCCGACGAGACTAAAATAGAAAGCGGGTAAAATAGAGCGAGGCCCGAGTACGTGCCAATTTGAAACGCGCCAAAGAGACCCGGCCCGGCCGGTACGATCACGCCCAAACCGAGCACGCCCAGCGACACACATGCCTCAGCGAACGTGCCTTGAATGCCGCAGCCGCGCATCAGCTCCCACTGCGCCAGGAACTGGCACGCCCAGCAGATCAACGTTTCGCTGAAAAAGCGCCATCGATTGCTCGGCGAGCCCAACACCTTCATGCCGTCAGCCAGACGTTCTAGGGTGGCGGTCACGAACGCGGCGAGCTTCGGCGAGATGGGGCTCAGCAGACCGCTCGTAACGTTTCGAGCGAAATCGCCGGAAGCGTAAAACACGGTGAGCGTGGCAAACGCGCACGCGAAGACGATGCACGCAAGGTAGATCGCACGCGGGATGATCGACACGGGCAGCGGCATGGTACCCAAGTGATTCGGCAAAGGCGCGATGGGACTGGAAAGAGCCATCGCCAACGCGCTCGTCAACGTCAGCGCCAAGCCGTCGACCACGCGTTCCGCGCCTGCGGCGCCAAGCGCCTGAAGAAAGCTCACCTTGCCGTCGCGGCCGAACAGGTAAGGTCGTGCCGCCTCGCCCATGCGTAGTGGTGCGAACATGATCGCGGCAATGCCAACCAAGCCGATGCCGATCACGCGCCGCTCCGCGATGTCCGGAGCGATAGGCCGAAGTAACGGCAGCCATCGATGCACGCGGAAGAATATTCCGAGGGCGGTCAGCAGCACGTAACTCGAGATTCCCCAAGGTTGCAGCAGCGACATGGCACCGGCCGGCGGTAGTAGTGGCAGCCCGCCGTGCCGGAAAAGCCAGACGAAAGCGCCAGCGATCAGCAACGACAGCCCCGCGCGTAGCGCATACCTCCGCCAAGCGCCCGGCTTCGCGGCGGCTGGAGTGGGTGGGGTAACTGCGACCTGCGTCGATGGCTCGTCAGTCAAGGCCGGTGGACAGAAGCAGGGGCATTGGCTTCGGTCAAGTGCTTCGAGCACGCCGAGCCTCCTAGGGTTGCAGATACGCGCGCGGATCCAAGTAGCGCGCAGAGCGCGAGCTTACCCGACACGTTTGCACGACTGAATTATTGATCACGCTCTGGTACGTGCACGATGTCCTACGATACGTTTTTAACTGCTGCGACGCCTTGAGCGGTGTCATCGGCCGCGCAACGCTCCCACTGCGCCAGGATTGACAGACGGCCGCGATTTCAATCCTATGGAGCGCCCCGATCGACCATGAAATCCGAGCCTCCGCCAAGCTTCGTGCCGAATGTAGATCCCAGCGGACACCGTCGGTTCCGCAGGTTGACGCCGGCGAAGCTGCTGTGGGCGTTCTGCGTGGTGCTGCTGGCGTGTGTCGCCGCGGACCAAGTGCGACGCGCGCTCGATTTCCAGGTGGATGACGCCTACATCACGTTCTCATTTTCGAAGAACTTGGCCAGCGGTCACGGGCCGGTCTTCAGCCATGGGCTCCGCGTCGAGGGCTACTCCAACTTCTTGTGGATGGTCGTGGTCGCCCTGCACTACCTCGTCTCGGGCGCGGGTGACGCGCTCGGCTTCGCTCGTGTCATTGCGTTCGGATGCCTAGCGTCGTCTTGCGTGGGTGTTTATTGTCTGACCCGCCGCGCGGCGACGTCGCTCATCGCGCTCGTGAGCGTCGCCGCACTCGTTTGTTGCTCCGACCTCTTCCGCGCGGCGGCCTCCGGTCTCGAGACAGTGCCTTTCGCAACGGCAATCTTGTTTGGCTGGTCCGCCTATTTGCGTGAGGCGCCTCGCAACAGGCGGTGGTCTCTGGTGGCGCTCTTGCCTGCCGCCTTGTTACGGATCGACGGCTTCGTGCCGGTGCTCGTGGTGCTCGGTGTGGAAATACTCAGCGCGCTGAAGGAGCGCCGCTGGTCGACCCGGGCGCTGGCGCGGTGGGCCGCGCCGGCGGTTGCGGTTTGGGGGGCGTACTTTTTGTGGCGCTACGTCTACTACGGGCTGTTGCTCCCGACGCCCTACTACGCGAAAAACTTGGTCACGCACGACGACCCGGACCGTGGCTTTCGCCAGGCCTATGACTTCCTTCGCGACTACGGCGCGCTCTCGGTCTTGCCACTCGGGGTCTTCGCCGTGGCACGCGGGCCGCGGGGCGCGGCCCTGGGGCTGAGCCTCGCCATCATTCTGCAGGTCGCTTATGCCATCCAAGTGGGCGGTGATTGGATGCCGTTCAATCGCTTCTTTCTGCCCATCGTGCCCCTGGCCGCCGTGCTCGTGGGTTGGGGCTGCCAGGCCGCTTGGCTCAAGGCGCGCCAGAGTGGCGGCGTGGCCCGCTGGCTCGGGGCGACGGCGGGACTTGCGGCGGTGCTCTTCAGTTGCGTCCACATGCACGCGGCTTCGATCGACAGCCCGCAAGAAAGCCAAAAGCTAAAGACCGCGAGCACCGTCGGTGCGCACACGCGAGACAACCTCATCGCCGTCAAGGACATGATGGCCTACGTCGTGCGCCGTCCGGGCGACCGCCTCGCGACCGACTACGCCGGGGTATTTTCGGTTTTTACTGACGCGGAGGTGATTGATATGTGGGGCTTGTGCAATGCAGACATTGCCTTGCACGGTGGCACCAAAGGCATCAATCCGATCTATGGCAAGGAATGCGCCCGGTGTTACGCGCGCCTGCAGCCGGACTACTTCCACGTCGGCGTGCCAATCGTGCGCGAGCGCGACTCGTTTCATCGCCTACCCGAGGTCGTGGCCAATGTTTTTCAGGGGCGGGCGATCGACCGCGTCATCGATCTTCGGCACAACTTCGCCGTTGGCCGGGTGATCGACGAAGCGTCCGGTAAGACGCTCTGGTTTTTAGAGCGGCGTCGCGACGAATTACCTCTTGAACCGCGCAGCCCCGCGGCGGGCATGTACGTCGACTATCCGTTCGAAGAGTAGCTGCGGCCGAGCCGCGCACGCCCGGCTAGCGCGGCAGCTCTTCCGACAGGCTCTTCAACGTGCCGCGCACGCTCTGAAAGATGCGCCACAGCCTGCCGAATTCATGGCTCGAGACGCCGGCCTTGCGCTTCTCCTGCTCGATTTGAACCTCGGTCACGCGCAGGCCGGCGAGCTTCGCGCGGACGAAGAACTCGGGGTTCACGAAGTTCACGCGGTGCTTAATCTCCAGCACGTCTGCAAAGCGACGGTTGAAGCCTCGGATCCCGCAGTTGACGTCATGCAAGTTGTAGCCGATGTAAAACTTGGTCAAGCCGAGCAGGAACTTCGACATGGCGATGCGCTGCGGCGGCTCGGCGCGCTTCACCCGCCAGCCAAATACGAAGTCCGCGCCCTCGTCCAGCTTGGCGTCGAACTTCCAGATGTCAGCGGCGGGATGCTGTCCGTCGGAATCTAGAATGAAGACGCGCTCGCCCTTGGCCGCTTTGGTGCCGCTCAAGCAGCTCATGGCGTACAGGCGATTTTCGGGATGACGGATCAGCGTGATGCGTGGGTCCGCTTGCGCGAGGCGTTCGACGATACCCGTGGTGTCGTCGGTGGACGCGTTGTCGACCACGATCACCTCGAACGGATCGGAGCGCATTTCGCCCGCGCGAACGGCCTGAGCTATCATTTCGGCGATGTAGCCGGACTCGTTGAAGGCGGGCAAGACGATGCTGCGAAGCATAATGCGGCCGCTTATAGCGCGTCCCTTGGTTTTCACCAGCGCATTACCGCGCGCCCGGGCGGATTTGCGGGTAAAGCCGGCTCGGCCGTCGTCGTCGCTCGCCGTATCCCGCCCGCGGCGCCGAAAGAAGCCGCACCGCCATGCCTTCCGCCCAGTGCAACTGGGCCTCAGCCATGTTTTCCTCCGCCGACATGAACTGGAAGCGACCCTCTACCGAGTGGATCATCGCGGCCGTTGCCGCCTTAGGAGTAGCGGCCGCAAATGCCTACGTCCACGGCTGGTTTCTCGAGCACTACACCGAGGAGGTCGGCTTCGACGACGGGCACATCGTCGCCTTTGCAACGCGCCTCATTCAAAATCATTGGTTACCTTACGTCGATGCCATCTGCCATCGCGGGCCCTTGCTCTACTGGTACGCCGCGCTGATTCAGAGGCTGTTCGGGCCCTACAGTTGGGTGGGCATCCGAGTGTGCACTTTGGTCGCGGCGCTCCTCGCAACCGCCAGCAGTTTCTTTGCGGGCGCGGCGGCCCGGCGGCCACTCGCGGGCGTATTCTCAGGGGGCATCTTCGCCTACCTGTCCACGTACGGCATGCCGCCGGGTGCGGGGCTTTCCTTGGGCGGCGAGCACGTCGCGGTGCCCTTGGCGCTGTGCGCGGTGGGCTGGGTTGCCCTGGCGGTCAACTTCGGTGTCAACGAGCGCCGGCGCGGCGCCTACCTCCTGCTCGCGGGCGCCTGCGCCTGTTTGGCGATGTTGGCCAAGCAGACCTCGGCCCTGCTGGTGTTCCCGCTGTTCTTGTGGGTCCTTGCTTGGGCGTTCGGTACCCAGGGCACTTCCGGGCGGGCCGCGTGCTGGCGCCTTGTCAAGTTTGCGTTGGGCTGGGCCGCGACGGCGGCGGCCGTACTGGCGCTGTATGCCTACAACCACGCCCTACACACGTTCGTGTACTGGTTCTTTACGTACAACATGGACGTCTACATGGCGCCCTATCGCTACACCAATAAGGCACAAGCGGTGCTCGCCTGGGTGCAGGATCAGCCGATCGTTGCGCTGGCGGTCGCGCTGCCGTTTGGCGCTGCGCTGGTCAGCCCCTTATTCGAGATTGATTCGCTCAGCCCCCGTCGTCTTCTCGCGGCCTACGCTCGGGTCGGCTTCGAGACGACGAGCGCCATCATTGGCATCTCGATGATGGCGTCGGCGCTCGCCACGATGCGTTTTTGGCCGCACTACTTCCTGATCGTGGGCCCGTGGGCGGGGATGATCGTGGGGCTGCGCGCCGAGCAGGCCTTGCGCGCCCGACCCGCGCTCGGCCGAACTCTCGGCTACGCCGGGCTGAGTGCGCTGATCGTGAGCATCGTTTGGTTTGGGGCGATCCGGCGCATCACGAACATGACGGCCGAGCAAAAAAGCGGCTCATGGGCACCCGCGCGCCCCGACGCCATCTGTACCGAGGTCGATCGCTACACGAAGGCGAGCGACGGCCTGTTCGCTTGGGGGTTCGACGCCGATCTATACATTTCTTGCCAGCGCCGACCCGTGACTCGCTACGTGACGTCGCACTTCGTGGCAGGCGTGGTGCCGCCCTTTTGGGCGCAGCCGAACCCAGCGTACGTCGCTCGCGACTCGCGCGCGACCGTGGCGGCAGAAATCCGCGCCGCGCGCCCGCCGCTGATCCTCGATGATCCGGCGGCTCTTTCTAATTTCGGGATGAAGCAGGTGCCAGAATTGGCGGAGATTTTGGACCATGATTACTGCTCACTGGGCGCGGTGACGGGGCGCGGCGGCCGCACGGTTCAGCTTTATCTTCGCAAGGAGCGAGCCGAATGCGCGGGCCACACTTGAGCTCGCCGAGCACCGAGCCCGCTCAATGAGCGTGCGCCGCGCCCGCGCGCGGCGTGAGAATGGCATCGGGTCGAATCGCGGCGCCGGTCTTCGGCCACGCGGCACCGCTGGCCGTGGTCCGCATCACGGAACCGCGTTTGCCGTATTCTCTTCCGATCAGCCTTCGAATATCGGCTGGTAAGAAAGCGGCCGCGCGGTCCAACACGATCGTCGCGAAGCGGTGCTCGACGATAGCCCTTCGCATCTCCTCGCGAAGGCGGCGGGCCTCGGGTCCCCCACCGGCGAGCACATCGGACAACGCCGCCGTATCCAGGTGAATGCCGCCCTCCGGCTGCGCTAGCTGGTTGTAAGTGCTCGATGCCGTGACCCAGATCGGCTTCGGTAGCTTTTTCATGAGCGCCACCGCGGCGTTGTTGGCAGCCAAATCCGCGACTGTCGGCAAGGCTGCCGACGGCTCATACGCGAGCGCGCGACATTGGAATGTGATGAGCAGACACGCGAGCAGCCGAAACACGGTATTGCGCGCGGTCGTCGCGCCGATCCGCCTCAGAAAGCCCAGCTGGATCCCTGCGGCCAGCGCCAGCGCCGCATAGGCGGGAATCAAGCCGTTGGGGTAACCGCCCGCCTTGAGAAAGGGCAGGAAGGAAGTAGCCCAGGCCAGCCCCACGAAGAGGGCGTTGAACGCCCACTCTTTGCGCCCCAAACGCCTGAAGCCAACGCCGCCCAGGAGCGCGATGCCGCATGCGGTCAGCGGCAGCGTGGTGTTCAGGAAGTAAGTGTGCGCGTCATGCCCAAAGCGCGACCACTCGATGTGATGACGGGCTGGCAGCGCGAAGAGATAATAATAAATCCAGCCGGAGGAGCTGACGTAGAACGCGAGGCCTGCACTCACCACCAACGCCCCCGCGACGCCCGTGGCGATCACGCCCAAACGGATCGAGCGCAGGCTCACGAAGAGTAACGCGGGTAGAGCCAGGGGGATCCCGAGCTGCTTCGTCAAGCAAGCGGCGGCAATCAGGATGCCGGTCAGTACCGCTCCCGCCGGCGTCCTTGCGGTTCGGCCCGAAAAGTTTGCACTGAGTACGAGCAGCAAAAATAAAGAATCGACTCGAGCCAGGTCGAACCAGCATCCGGTGATCTCGTACACCGAGCTCAGCAGACCGGCTGCAGCCACGCCCGCCACCGCGTCGCCCGTCTCCTCGCGCACCCAACGAGCGATCAGCACGAAGGAGCCCAATGCAGAGACGAACGACACCAGGCGCGGCGCCAAGTGTCCGACTCCGAGGAGCAGCGAGGGCAGTGCCGAGACGTAGTAATAGAGCGGCGGATACAAAAAAGGTGTGAACTCGAACGATGGCTCGCGATAGATGGGCTGACCCGAGAGCAGAATCTGAATGTGAGCGATCGAGCCGCCTTCCAGCCACTCGAGCTCGTACGGGTAATCGATGCGTGCCAGCGCGATACCGATGAACCGGGCGATCGGCATTACGGCGACGACAACGGTGACCAATGAAAAGAGCCCACCGAGCACACGTTGGGCGAAGGACATGGGCCGTTGACGTGGTGGCTAAAGAGCGCCTACGGCAAAATCTTCACTCGTTCGAGGTGAAAGTTCGCGACCTTGTGCAAGCGCAGCCGCACCCAGCGCGCTTCGGTGGCGTCGAACGAAGCCGTCCAATGCGTGAACTCCTGGTCTCGCCGCGCGACGGTCTTCCAATGCTTCTGGTCGGTGCTGAGCTCGACCGACAACGGAAAGCCGCGCTCGACACAACAGTCCTGTCGGTTGTCGATCTTGACGACCGACACCGAGTGAGGGGCGCCCAGATCGAACACGATCCAAGGATCCTTTTCTTCATTGGTACTAAAAAAAAAGTCGGGGCTCTCGGCGCATTGTTGTGCCGGTGATTCGCAGCCTGAGTTTCCCGCCCAGCGTGAGCTGGCGCGCCACGGCTTGCCCCGCGCGAGGTCGCGCGTGTCGCCGAGCGCAGATAGACCGACCAGCAAGGCCGCTAGGATCAGGACCGGCAAGGCGAGGCGCCAGGCCCGCTTGAGATGTAGCTCTTGCAGAGCACGAGACCGCTCGTAGAATTTGTAGGTCAGCAGCTCGCTCAGCTTCCGAAGCTCATTGAGCGCCAAGAGCTGCTCGGCGTCGGGCAGCTCGGCGAAATAAACGAAGCTGCCCTCGCGTAGCGCACTCTGCAGGGCTTCTACGCGCTCGGGTCGTTCAACGGCTCGCTGTAAAAGTGCTTCTTCGACGCTGTCCCAGGTCGAATTGTCATAGTGGCTGTGAACCGTGGCTCCGTCGTTCGATGCGATGGCGCAGGCCGCCCAGTACGCCGCTTGCCGATAGAGCTCGCTCGCGTTGCCTTTCGGCGGTGCTTCGGCGGATTCGGCTGCGAGGGCCAGCTCGCGCGCTAGATCGGCGCTTTGCTGTGCGCGCTGCGCAAGCAACAGCGCGCGGGTGCCGGGTTCACGGAAGGCGGCGCGCCGCTCCGCGAGCCTCCGACCAAGCCAGAACCACTCCACGATGGCTTTGACTCGTGAAGTGCCGTGCGTAGTCTGGCCGCTTGCTTCGTTCGATACCGTCTCGTCGTCGGTCACGATGTGGACGCAAGCAGAATGCCGGCGGCGGGTCAATGGACGTCGTCTTCGTGACCGAGCGCAAATGGAGCTTGGACCACTCAGTCGAGTGAGGCCGCGGGTCGTGGGTTACGTACCAGGCCGCCGCACCCAAAACTCGAGATTGCCGTGGGAGACGGCGAGCAGGAAGTTCTTGCTGGCCCCCACCGACAATGCTGGATGACACCCGCGGTCGTTCAAGACGAAGCCCAAGCTCGAATAGTCGTCGGGCTCGCGGCGCGTCATCGGCCGAGGAAACTGCGTCAGTGGCGTCGAGCCGACGGAAGAAATCGTGAGTTGTCCCACGTGATAAACGCCAGTGTCATAGCCGCCGCCACACGCCAACACGGCGACCGTATCGCGCCAACCTTCGTCTTTCACGGGGCGTCGTGGCATGGCTGCGACGCGTAGGTTGCCGATGTCGCGCGCTGGCTCGACCTGCCGATTGACGAAGTCGTAGAACATGAGCTCGCCGGCGAGGCTGTCCATGCTGTCGGTCGAGCCGGGGATCCAGAGGATGTGGGTCACGCCCATGGCCGTGAGGTGGCCGTACATCTGCGCCGGCGAAGGCCAGCGCCCATAGCTGATGCCGCCTTGAAAGGCGCCGCCGAAGTCGGACACGGACATCGCGCCGATGCCTAGGTGCAGCCGCGCATCGTGAATCAGTACCTTGGCGTTCTTCGGCAGGGACGGCCCGACCAAAGACCACGGCTCGTAGGTTCGGAAGCGGTCGGCGCCGTTCCAACGGAAACCAGAGTGAATGAAGTCGGTTGCCCGCTTGAGCATCGTGTCGCCGACCATCGGGTGAATGGGCAAAAAGGACGCGCCTGCGCCCCAGATTAGCTCCAAGCCGACCATGCACAGGAGCGCTAGCCGCGGCAAAATTCCCATCCGCCAAACCAGCACGATGACCGCCGCCACGACCGCCGCCATCCACGGCACGATCATGATCAGGTAGCGGTCTTGGTGGTGCGTCCAATACCATGCGCCGACCCCGACATGAGCCGCGAGCACGAGCGCCCAGGCGCGCCGAGGGAAACGCAGAAATGGCAACGCGGGCAAAACGAGCGTGAACAGGGAGCCGAACATCGGCAAAAGATCGTTCCAGTTGCCGAAGTCATTGGGTTTGAACGAGAAGTTCAGCAGGACCGGTAGCGTCTGATCGATGCGACTGAGCAACGGCCCGCGCGGTTTCCAGAGCGCCGGCTCCAATACGGTTTCGACCAGGTGCGCGGAGTCTGCGGTCCACGGACGCAGATGCAGGTGCTGGTATAAAAACGGATACAGGGGGTCGCCATGCCAGGCCCAGTTGGTCAACCACAGTGGGCCCATGAGCACGACGCAACTCAGGCCGGCGGCGAGTGGGCCGCCGAGCCATGAAACTCGAGGCAGTGGGCGGTGTTGGAGCCGACCCAGCGCGCCCCCCAGCGCCCGAACCGGGACGGCGAGCACCGGCAAAACCAGGGCAGAAATGGTTTGATATTTCGTGCTGAGCGCACCCGCGATCAGCACTCCGAGCAAGGCGCAGGCGCGCGGCGCCAGAAGTGGCCAGGCATCGAGCAACGCGATGAATACCGGCGCCGCCCAGAGCGCACCGAAGGTATCGTTGCCGGTCGCAAAGTTTGACTGCATCAAGAGCTGATGAAACAGAAAAAATGCGACCCACGCTCCCGGCGTCCGGACGCGCGGCAGCAGCCGGCGGCTGAGCACGCTGACTCCCGCGAGCGTAGCGAGCAGCGCGACCATCTCTAAGTGCGCACACAACTCGATGCGATCGAAGAGCTGGCCAGGGACCAAAAACGCCCAGGTGTAAATGAAGCTCGCCAGATGTGGCAGCGTCCCCTGGTACCAGCCTTCGGCGAAGGCCGCGACCCGCCCGCCCGCCGCGTAGTGCTCGGCGATCGCCAAGTGGTACCAACGCGAGTCGTATCCCACGTTGTCCGGCAGCAAGATGGTCAGGTACAGGATGACCAAGTTCGCGATTCCGAAGGCGCTGACGAGCCGAGATGTCAGGCGCGGTTGCAGCGCGGGAATACGAGCCCGCAGGTACGCCGCGCGGCGCGCGCGCTTTCGGACATGCTGAAGCAGGCTGAAGCCACCCGACCCGAGGAGCGCGAGCGGCCACACGAACGCGAACGTCGTACCGAGCGCGCCGAGCAAACCAAAGCCCACCACGCCTAGATAGAAAACAAACAGACCGACCGTGAACGAGAGCAGCGCGTGCTCGAGCAGTGGCCTTCGGCGCGGCGCGATCAACGGTAGGACCCGGTGCCCGGCAGAGGCGCAACTCAGCGCGAACAGCACCGTGTACGCCCAGTACCGCGCGTAGCGCCAAAACAGCCAGTCTTTGATGGCGTAACGTGGATCGATGACGGTCGCGAAGTAAGCGGCGCCGCCCAGCAACGCCAAGCAAACGGCGCCTTGTCGTAACTTCGAGAGCTGCGGTCGGATCCAGCTCACCACGGGCAGCGCGCCCAGCCGACCGCAAGCTCGGCTCCACATCCCGGCCAACATCGGCGCCCCTTCTAACAGGAAAGTACGCCGCCCGCATGCCCTCCGCGTGAGGGCGGCGGCCAAGGGCTTGGCCGCCGCGTTACTCGTGCTGCCAACGGCCCCGTTGCCAAACGTAGCGGACACCGTCCCAATGCCAGTAACCCCGTACCCAAACACTGTCTGGAGTGGGCGCCTGGGCAGGCTCGGGCGCTTCGCTATTGTCCGGTGAAATTGGCGCTGCGATCGGACTGCCCGTGACCGCGGCGCTGGAGGGGCCTTGCACCGTCTCGAGCTGCGAGGGGCGCTCCGCGCGGCCGATCACGCAGGCCGACGATGAAAGCGACAGCCACCCCAGAATGACGAACCGCAGCACTCGGCAAGACTATCATGGGCCGTTTGCTTTTCGGCTCGGTCGTCGAAACCAACGCTTGCCGGTGGTAAGCTCCTGCCACCCAGTCCGATGCATTTCCGTCGCCTTCACTACATGCTCGGCGTCTTAGCGTTCGCCTTACCCGCGTACGCGGACGGACCGGTCTTGCACGAATACATCCCGCCGGATCCGGCGGAGGATCTGCGGATGGGGGCGACGACTGAAGATGGCACGATGCCGGCCGCGATCGACACGCGGAGCGGCGTACTCGCAGCTCCGAGCGAGCCGCGCGGAAATTCTGCCGCCAGCCAAGTCGCGTACGGCGGAAGCGCAACGCCAGACAGCATCGACGCCAGCTACCGCATCGATCGCGACACCTCGCGGCCGGACTCGGTGCGTTACGACGATCCGTTCATCCCCGCAGTGACGCCGTTCAAACGGCTGTATGCGTACGACGGGTTGGATGAAGGCTTCGAACTCGTGGTGCACGACAAGCAGCTGCGGGTGCTCGAGGTCGGGGGTGAAGCCCGTCCGGACGATGACCAGTTTTACGGCGACCTGTTCGTGGACATCGTTCCGGGAGTGCCGGTGCGTATACCGAGCGTCGGTCCGGGCGCGCGCGTGCTGGTCGCGCGTGCCGAGCCCGCGCTGCACTTCGAGCTCGAGCGGGACGGCGCAGACAATTGGTTCATCATTGGTGATGCGCGGAAGCGCGTGCGGCTCGTGCTCGAATTGGCCATCGCGCGCCGCGCGTTCGGCTCCGAGTTCGCCGCTGCCTCGTGGGGCGATCTCTCCCGCAGCCTACCGCCACTGCCGCCGGCGGCGCGCTCTGCCGCGAACGAGGTCCTGAGCTCGATTGGGATCTCGCAGCAGCAGCCGCCGCGGGACGCGGTCCGCGCCCTGGTCAATTACTTCCGCACCTTTGCACCGTCGGACGACGCCCTGCACGCGTCGTCGGGCAGCGCGCTTTATGCGGAGCTCGCCTTGTCGAAGAAGGGCGTGTGCCGGCACCGCGCTTACGCCTTCGTGGTCAGCGCGCTCGCGCTCGGAGTGCCAGCGCGCCTCGTGAGAAATGAGGCTCACGCTTGGGTGGAGGTGTCTGACGGTCTGCAGTGGCATCGGGTCGACTTGGGTGGCGCTGCGAGCCACATCGACTACGAGCAGCACTCGAGCGAGCATCAGCACCAGCCGCCGGCGGACCCCTACCAGTGGCCACCCGGCGCGGAGAGCGGTGAAGCATTGACCGCCCAAGCATCGGGCAGCGATCCTCATCCGGGCGCCTCTGCGCCTGCGCCGAGCGGCGCTTCGTCAGGATATTCAGCGCCCTCGCCCATTCCCTCGGCCTCAGCCGCTCCCCAGCCGCCCGTGCCTCGCAACGACCAACGCGCGTCAAACGACGTCACGGTGAGCAGTGACGAGCACGAGCTACGCCGCGGGGCGCGCTTTCACGTGAGCGGCGTCGCGCGCACGGATCGAGACGTCTGCGCCTTCTCGCGCGTGGACATCTCGCTGCGGGACAAGGCGGGCGCCGAGCACTGGCTGGGCGCCTTGGCCACCGATCAAAGTGGCAAGTACGACGGCCGCGTCGCGCTGCCATTCGAGCTCGAGGTAGGCGACTACACGGTCAGCGCATCCACGCCGGGCTCGGCGCAGTGCCGTACTCGCTGAGCGGCGCGGCGCACCGCGCTGCCTTTCAGCCCGGATCAAACCACAGACTTCTTCATCCGCTCGGTGCTGCTGATCAGCTCACGCAGCGCGGTGTCCTGCCGACGCGCGGCTTCCTCGATTTGCGCGGCCGCGGTCAGCGCGCGCTCGGAGCCGCGCGCTTGCGAGCGGTGGGCTGAGTTCAGCTGATTGACGAGGCTATTGATGGTCTCGATCGATTGAGTGATTTGGCGGCTGCCGCGCGATTGCTCTTGGCTCGAGCGCTCGACCTGCTGCGAGATGGTGCGCATCTTTTCGCCGCTCTTCATGATCAGCTCGGAGCCGCGCGCCTGCTGGGCCGTGGCCGCAGCGATCTGCTGCACGGTGGCGGCGATCCGGCCGATGGCGTCGGTGACCTGCTTACTGCCCTTGGCTTGCTCGACCGTGGCGCGCGCGATCGCGCGCACCATGTTCGTGCTCTTCTGCGAGCTCTCCAGAATCTTCTTCAGCGCACGTTCGGCCTCGTTCGAGACCTCCACGCCGCGGTCGACGTTCTGGGCGCCCCGCTCCACCGCCTGGATCGCGTTCTTGCTCTCGGCTTGAATCGTCTTGATCAGGTCGGCGATTTCCTTGGTGCTGGCGCCCGCGCGCTCCGCCAAGTCCTTGATCTCGTCGGCCACGACCGCGAAGCCTTTGCCGTGCTCGCCGGCCTGGGCAGCGATGATCGCGGCGTTCAGCGCGAGCAGGTTCGTCTGCTCGGCCACGTCGTCGATCACGTTCAGGATCTGACCGATGGCATCGATCCGGGAGCCCAGGTTCGAGATCACCGCCACGGCCTCCTGGCTGCTCTCTTTGATCCGGTAGATTTCGCCAATCGTCTTCAAGATCGCTTCAGCGCCGCGTTCGGCGTCTTGCGCTACTTCTTCCGACAAGCGCGCGGTCTCATTCGCGTTCGACTGCACTTGATCGATGGACACGTCCATCTCGTTCATGCTCGAGGACGTTTCCTCGGCCGTGAGCGACAGCGCGTCTACGTTTTTGGCGACCTCTTTGATCGAGTAAGCCATCTCCTCAATCGAAGCGACGGTCTCCCGCACGCTGGCGGCCAGCTCCAAAATATTGCCGCCAACTTGCTCATTGGTCGCGGTCATCTGCAGCACGGAAGAGCTCGATTCCTCCGCGCTCGCGGCTAGCACCTCCACGTGTTGCGCGATTTCTCGCAGGGCGTTCGTCACTTCCTTGACGTAGCGCGCGGTCTCGTCGCTCGCATTCAGCTGCGCGGCCACGCCCTCCGTCAAAGTGCGCACGGCCGCGGACAATGACTGCGCGGCCTCCTGCAGCTCAGTTTCGTTGCGGTTGCTGCGCGCGCTGAGCTCCTCGAACGTCTCGTGCGCTTCCTGTAGCTCTTGGTAAACGAGCGCTACCTCGGGGCCCACGCCGATCGGCGCTTCCGGCTTCTTGCCGTCGAGCACGCGGCGCACCGCATGGCGTAAGGACTCCAGCATCAGCGGCGAAGCGCCCTCGGCGGGCGCGCTGAGCAGGGCGAGGGCGGCCGCCAAGAACACGATCATCGTCCCGCCATTGGGGCCGACGATGTTGAAGTGGCTCATCACGGCCGCCAAGAGAGCGACGGCTCCCAATAAGACGATGGTAATTAGCTGACGCGGCGATATGCGGATCATGCCCTGCTGCTCGGTCCCGGCTGAGCGAAGACCGGCGAGCCTAACACTAGTCGCCGACACCTCGCACTCGAGGACACTTCAGCCGCGCGGCAAAACATGCACGTTATTTGACTGCCGGCCCGCTTTCCGGCTGCTTGACCGCGCGCGGATTGCCGGGTTTACGCGGCGCTGGTTTCGGCGTTGCAGTGGGAGCCGTCGGTGTGGCCGCGGCGGGCGGCGTGACCGGCGTGGTGGCAACGGGCGGCGAAGCGGGCGCGCCGCTGGCGACGGGCGTGGCCGGAACATTCACCACGCCGCCCGCCGGTGCGCCCACGGGTTGCCGAATGGCAGGCGGCCGTTGCGCGGGGGACACGACCACCACCGCAGGCGGCGTAGCGGGCGCGGGCGCGGGCGCGGGCTTCGTTGCCGGCGGGCTCGCCACGGGCGCCGGATTCACGACCGGCGCGGCTGGGGTGTGGACCACCGGGCGTGGGGCCGGCGGCGATGCCGCGGGCGCGGGCGCGGCGGCCACTGGGGCGCCCACCGCGGGCGCGGGGTAACCGTTTACGGGTGCGGCCGGGCCGGATTGGATCGTGAGGCTGCACGCTGAAAGCGCAGCCAACAGCGTCAGCGAACCCAAACCCAAGCACGCGTTACGGTAAACCACGCCTGAGTATACACGGCTCGCCGACATTTCTTCCTTCAGTTTCAGGAGGCGGGCGGCTCACTCCACGCTCTCTGGCGCGTCTTGCAGAAAGCCCGGGCCGGCCACGGGCAACTCGACGGTGAACGTTGCGCCGCCCGTAACGCTCTCCGAATAGCGAAGCTCCCCCGCGTGCTCGATGGCGATGCGTTGAGCGATCGCCAGGCCGAGCCCGGTCCCTCCCGGTTTATTCGTGGCATACGGCTCGAATAGACGCGCACGCATCTCGGCCGCGACGCCAGGTCCATTGTCACTGACCACGATCCGAACCGTGTCCGCGTCGGCGGGCCGCACGTCCACCGTCACGTGCGGCGTGGGCTGCGACTCGGCGGCGTATTGGGCATTTTGTATGAGGTTGGTCATCAACTGCACGACTTGGTCGCGATCAGCATTCACCGCTGGGCATGGCGCGCTGCTGAACGACACGGACGTGCCATTGGCGCCGTGCAGCTTAGCCACGGCATGCACCGCTTCCACGAGCTCGAACGGCGCAGGGTTCGGCGCGGGCAGCCGGGCAAAGCGCGTGAATTCACCGACGATGTGCGCGATGCGTTGCACTTCGCCCAACACCGTCCGCGTGGCCTCGTCGAAATACTCCTCGAATGCCGGATCCTGACGAGCATGCAGACGGCGCAGCGTTTCCACCGCGGCACGGATTGGCGCGAGCGGATTTTTAATCTCGTGAGCCACGCGCCGCGCGACCTCGCGCCGCGCGGCGATGCGCTCGGTCGCGGCCAGGCGCTTGCGCAGGGCAGTCAGATCCGCGATCGCGCGATTGAAGGCATCGGCAAAGGCACGGATCTCGGTCGCGCCCCGAACCGCGACGGGCTTCGGCTCGCCATGGGCGACCGCGCCCGCTTCGCGCGCCAGCTCGACGAGCGGGCGGCTCAAGCTCTTCGAAAGCAGCAGCGACAGCCCGAGCGCGGCGATCAGCGTCCCCACCCCGATCAGGGCGATCGTCACGTCTAAATCTTCGAGCGCGGACAAGAGCGGGATGCGCGAGCGATAGGCGCTGATCTTGCGCGGCCCGAGCTCTGGCAAATCGAGCACTTGCACCATGCGCTGCTCGCTCGCGGCCAACGGTTCGAAACTCAGGCTCACGTTATACGCGGCGCCGATCTTTGCCAAAAGTGGCTCCAAATGGCGCGCTGCATACACCCCCACCCAAAGCCCGTGATGCTCCGTAGAACGGTGCACGCAGCCATATTCGACCGCCAGCGGCGGCGCGCTCCGCACCCCCGCCTTCTGGGCGTGCTCTAGGTATTGAGCCAATTGCCGGCCGGGCAGGCGAGCGCCCGGCGCCTGTGCGCCCAACACTTCACCCGTGCTGCTCACCACATACAGCTCATCCAGGCGTAGCGCTTGCGCGAGCTCCGGCACGCGCACGCTGATGGCCAGGCGCCGCTGCTCGAGATCCCCCGCTTCCAGCCCCACTAGGGCGCTGTCAATCAACGGATCGTGCCGACATAAAGGCTCACTGAGTAACGGCAAGCCCTCGAGCTCGTCGGCCAGCTCGCGCCCGAGCGGCTCCATGGCCTGCGCAAACTGATCGCGGAAGCGCTGCTCTTCGCTGCGATGCCACGCTTGCCGAACCCCGAAACCCAGCGCCACGATGGTCGCCAGGCTGAGGGCGCCGATGGCGAGTAGGAGGCGCTGGGCAAGAGTCACGTGCCGTCAGTGCGGCCTGGACGCGGCCTGGACTCGGCCTGGACGCTGGCGCAACGCGCGCAAATACAGGCCGCGCGCCGTTTGTCCTCGGGGATCTGCGCGAGCGCGGGTCCCGAGATCACTTGACTGAAGCACCAGCAGTCGGCCTTGCCCTGACTCACGCCGCACGTGTTCGACTCGCCGCACACCGGACAAAGACTTGGGTCCACTTGGCTCGTCGTCATGAACACGGCGACCAGGCTAGCACTCGAACCCGCCGGCTTCGAGCCGGACGATAGCGCGAATCGAGGCCGCCTCGGCTACGAATCAAGCAGCGGCTGAGAATCGTAGTGGCGCAGCAAGCCTCGGAAGTTGTCGGCTTCTGGCACGCCCGAGAGCAGTTCTTGGCGGGCCACCTGCGCCACCACGTAGTGTGCAGCAGACGCCGCCACCGCGCGTTCGGCGCGTGAAAAACGGCGTCCACTCGCCGATTGATACTCCTCCAAGAAAGCCTGAGCTTCTTCGGGCGAAGGCGTAAGCATGACCGGGTGCTCCCACTGCGCCGTGAACTGCGCGGCGGCGCGGCCGGCGCTTTCGGCTTCAGACGCCGAGTGCAGCGAGTCCGAGTCGTACACCGCGCATACGCTGTCGTCGCGGAAACGAATGTTCTTTACGCCCCAATCCAAGTGCGTCGCAACGAGCTTTAGCTTGCTCTTCTTCAATACGAGCTGCGCCGTCTTGCCGTGCGCGTCAATGAAGCGCGTGTCGTCGTTGTTTAGATCGTGTCGTTCCCAAACGCGCTGCGCGGCCGGCCACAGCGTCTCCAGAGCCGCGGGCGAGGGCGGCAGCTCGTTCGCAGCCAGCGGCGCGAGCAGCTCGTTCAACTCCGCCAAACGCCGCGCGAGCTCACGGCGCACACTGGGCTCATGCGCATCGCGCTGCTCGCCGTCCATGTACGCGTAAATAGCGCCCGACACACCGTCGCCCGCATCGAATACAGGGCTCCGCGCGCGCGGTACCGGGTAACCGTGCTCCGCGGCGACCGCCAGGCAGCGGTGCATGGCGCGAAGCTCCGCGAGCGAATAGCTGCGATTGAACAACTTGAGCACTGCCGGCTCGCCGCTCTCCAGCACGAGACCAAACACCGCGCCCACGCTCTTCTTGGCGAACAGCGCGCCCGCGCACTTCACCGACAGCTGCGCGAGCGTCAGCTCATCGATCCAACGCTCGGTCTCTTCATGACCGCGGTCGCCGACCAAGCTCGCCAAGTCGGCTCGATAACGGCGATCACGAAACTCGGCGGCCAAGATCGCGGCCAGGGGCTGGACGCGGTAACCGCGCACGACGGAATCCATATCCCGGGCAGTGTCCCGAACGCAGAGCAGCGCCGTCAACTACCTCGGCGCAATCGCTTGAGATCGCGCTCAGTGTCCGCCGCCCGGTCGCACGACAGTGCCGGCGGAAGCGCGCTTGGCGCAAATAGGGCGAGCGACGGACCGCGCCTCAACCCAGCTGTCGCTGCAGCTTCTTGACGGCGCGAAGCACGGACTCATCGGTGCCGAGCGCGCCGACCTCGCCGAGCGGGACCCAGCGCGCGTCGCGCACCTCTTCACTCCGCGTGAAATTCCGCGTCCACGCCACGAACGCAAACCGCACATCGAAATGCTCGTGCGCCGGCTCCGCCTTGCGCGCAGGGATCGTGTGAATGTCCACGTCGAACAGCCCTTCCCCGTCGCCGAAAGCATCCAGCTCACGGAGCCCGACCTCTTCTGCGACCTCACGCTTCGCCGCGCCCAGCAAATCATCGTCCCCCGCCTCCACATGGCCGCCCGGCTGCACCCAAATGCCGAGCTTCGCGTGATGGATCAACATCAGATCCCGCCGGTCCGGACTGAGCACGAACGCGCTGGCCGTAAAATGCCCAGGCGCAAAGTGTCCTCGCTCGAGTGACGCTGTCGCGCCCGCGAGCTCGATCATCCGAGCCACGAACCCGGCCTCCGTCGCGTCCGCCGTCGAGTAGCTTCGCAATCCCTCGCGCACCGCTTCGAGCCGCATCCCCGCGCACTACCCGCCCCCCGCCGAACCAGCAAGCGCCCCAAAACCGCGCCCCAACTTCCCGCCCCAGACGGCCCAAGATTCCAGGTTGACCAAGCCCACGTTCCATGGGAGATACGGCCCTCATTTCGGCGGTTTAATCCGCAAACACGGGTCATTAGCTCAATTGGTAGAGCAGTGGATTCTTAATCCATTGGCTTCAGGTTCAAGTCCTGAATGACCCACAACGTAACGGCCTTCGCGACGCTTGGTCGTAAGGCCGCTGGCTCGTCGTGGCGGTTTCTCGTGGTGGCCGCGAGCACTGGCGAAACGGGAGTTGGCAACGCTTGACGATCTAGGGTCCAGAAATGGCGGAGGCGTACAGGCTCGTCGCCAAGGAGGAAATTGTAGTAGTCGCCCATTTGATTCATGAACAGCTCTATGGCGGCGCTTTTTCCGTGCTTTTTTCGGTATGCATTGACGTATCCGCGAGCTCCGCTCTTGAATCGCTGCAGGAAAATTCGGCTCTCCTCCTGCTCGTCGACTTTGCCAGCGTAGAAGTCAGCCGCCCTCACCAAGTTGACCCCCGCCTTGCGCGCTTTCTTTCTCATTCGGTTCCGGTCGTCGATTCCGTCGGGCGTGTAGCCTTCGCTTGAAATCAGCGGGAGCGAGTGGTCCTTGGCGTATGCAAGCATCTCGTCGTCCGCTGCGCTGCCCACAGCGTCGGAGATCTTCATGGACTCTGTCCAGTTCCGGAAGATCTGCTCTTTCACGTACCAATTGTAGGTTCGAACGAAGGCGTCGTTCCACGACCTCTGGCTTGCCGTTGTGTTTAGAAACGGCCTGGTTCTTAGCTGCTCCAATCCTTCCGAAAGGCCGAGCGTCGTGGCCTTGATCTTGGTTAGGTACATTGCCAGCAGCAGCGCCTCACGAGCTCGAGCCTTTCGCCAGACTGACTTCGCGTCGGTCAAATCGGGCCGAAGGACGACAGCGGGTGTCCTGCTATCAAACTGCTCATGCCAGTCGTGCCACGAATACAAATCCAAGAAGATGTTGGTATCGACGACAGCAAGCGGCTTCGGAAGCGGCCCGTGCTGCTTAGATACTTCCTTGGCGAGTCGCTTCAAGTCCATCGCAACTTGCTCCGGCTCGCCTTCACTTCTTGCTCAGCCCGCGAGCGACTTGCAGGACCTTTGTACGGGTTCAACGCCCACTTGACGTGACAACCGTGAACGCCACCCAGTGTTTGCAAACACCCGGTCATCGCCTCCGTACCACGGCCGCCAGGGGAACGGACGAGCGCCATGCTAACGGATTCGCAGCCATGGAAGCGACTCTACTCCGGTGTTAGTTGGCGTCTATCTCGCTCGCACCCGAGCCAAGTGGCGAACAGTGGCCGCGCAGCGGTTGCACGGCGGAACACTCCCAGAGCCGGTTTTGTGAGACCGGGTCCTGTTTAAGCGGCACCTTCGGCAGCGCGCCGTTGGCCACGCGCATAGTGCCCCTGCGCATGACGTACAGGTTGTGCGTTGCCAGGGACTTGTGGTCGGTGAGCCGCATCGAGAGTCGCCCGTCGGCGTCGACCTCGGCGAAGGCCGTGGCGTAGGCGTGGCGGAACGAGTGAAAGTCGAGCTGCAAGGTCACCTCGCGCGACTTGAAGAGTTCAGGACGAGTAATGCCCGCCACCTTCAACGCGTTGCGCAGTCGTTTTGCGTAGCTGGCCGCGTACGTGATTCGCTCGCCCTCGGGCATGATCTCCATCGGCACTAACGCTCGAGAGCTTTGCACTTTGGCTGCGCTCCACCTCAGCACGGCCCGCTCGCCAGCCCGAGCTCGAGGCTAGCTCCGCTACAGTTGCGCCTGCCGCCCGACGCGCCGCGAGTCACGTCGCCGCGCGCGTCTTCAAATCACGCGGAAAGGGCGGACCGCGCCGCCCTTTCACGCCGTCGCGCTCTTGCCGGAATTCCTCCGCCATACGCTGGGACATGCCGGTCGCCTCCGCGCTCCAGCCCGGCAGCACCACCCGACCGTGTCGCGATGGGTAGCGCGATATCTAACGCTTGAACGCATTGCGCCTCCACGCAAAGTGGATCAGGGTCGACACGCCGTGGGTCAAGATTCTCATCGGCCGCGGCGCCTCCAAGGCCTTCGTGTTGGTACAACGCAAGCCGATGCCCTGAATCCTGGGTCGCACCGAATATGGGACTCGTCGCCGAAAGATGTCAGCCGGCGGCGAACGGGTTGCGCGCGTTTAATTTCGCGGTTTTGGAAAGATAGTCGAGCAAGTCGCTCAAGGCGGAACGGACCGCGTTGAGTTCGCTCGGGGGCTTCTTGTCGATCTGCCGATAGTAGTCAAGCACACCCAAGAACCAGAGCCGCTCTTCTTCTTCGTACAAGCGCGTGCAGAACTCTCGGTAAGACAGTTCGCGGCCAGATGGCGCAGGGGTGCACTGGCCGACGGAGTCTTGAACCAAATGATAGATCCCGGAATCGCTGGCAAAAGCATCACTCACTTTGTCCAGCAGTTTGACTAGCTGTTCTTCTCCTACGTATTCACGTCTCACTCGGGTCGAATGTGCGAAGAAAACCGCGGTCGCGTAAATGGTCGAGGTGGCGAAAAAACCTTCTCCGTTGCACCACCAGCCGTGGTCAGTGGCCGTGCCTGCCGGATGCTTCGCCAAGTGAAACTGATCCAGCATCCACTGCAGTCCGCCCTTGCCATCGCGCGGCGTTTCGAGCTTCTCGCGGATGGTCTTGAGTTTCCAGCCGAGTGACTCAGCCCCCCGCGCCAACGGATCGAGGAAGCCCAGCCGGTCTGCGATTCGCCGCGCGTTCTCGTCGCGCTTGGCGGCGCCTCTCGCGTTGTACTGAGCGAGAACGTTCGCCACCAATCCCGCGAACAGGCCAGTCAACGCCGGGACCGTGAGTAACACCCACAGAGGCGTGGGCAGCTGTGCAGCGTGCGGATCAGGCATCGCACTCGCTCGTTCGTCTTATCGCCTGCAAAAGACGGCAAGCTTCCGACCCAGCGCGTTTCATCGCTACAATGCTATCGCCACTTCGGACCGACTTGGAAGTGTAGCGTGCGTGACTCCGAGTCCGCTTCTTAGTCAATCGGCTGAACGCTGTCTCCGGCCAGCGCAAGCTGAGGCAGCTGCGTGAACCGATAGTGGTCTTGAGCGACTTGCTCGAAGGACCAGATCAGATCGAAACGATCGTCTGGCCACGCGCGCGGGATCTTGCCGTGGATGGCGATCCCGGGCCCGAGCCCCGCGGCAAGAGCAGTCCCGAGCACCTTGTGCTCCCACGCGATGAGCACCACTCCGGGAGTGTTCGTGGCAGCGACGAGCAGGGTTTCAAAGTCGTCTTTGGCGTGCGCGCTATCAACGTCGAGCCGTAGCCAGTCGGCCAGGGGCGTGATCGTTTGTAAAGCGCGGCGGCTTGGCGCGTGGGACGTAGGCCGTGGGGCGAAGAGGGCGGTCGGGAGGGGCAGCCGCGGGTCGGTCCGGAATATCACAGCGAGTGCGCCCGCCCGCTGCCAGCCACGCGGTGTGAGGGATTCTCGGTCGGGGTTGCCGTCTTGGTCAATGCCCTGACTCCAGGCATTGGGCTTTTCCGCGTGGCGAATGAACAGGATCGTTTCGGGCCGGGCCATAGGGGTCTCCATTTACTGCAGCGCGCCGACGAGCGTGCATTTTGCATTGCCGGGGGACGGATGCACTGTCGAATAGCATTGTTGGCCGCAGGCCTCGGCGCGCTGCCTCCCCACTGTGGGCCGAAGGCGTGGCGCCACTCATCGCACCCGATTGATCGCGGTGTTGTCGTGTCCGGAAGCTCCGCGAGCTCGGCTCAGTCGGCCATGCCGTCCGTGCGCATGGAGCCCGTAGCGGGTTCCAAGCCAGACACGTTTGTCATGCGAGGCGAACCTCATGGGCCGGGCAAGCTGGTGTTTATCCATGGCATGTGTGGGCATGCGCTCGGCTACGCACAGTCCTTTCAATGGAGCGCGGCAAAACGCGGGGTATTGATCGCTCCGCAGGGCGATGTGCCGTGCGGCTCCGGCTCACCGTGGGCCAAGTGGTCGCTGGATACCGCGGCTCTCGACGCGCGCATCGTGGCTGGCTTTCGCGCGCTCGGTTTCGCGGAGCCCATCGAAGACGTGACTGCGATCGGCTATTCGCAGGGGGCCTCCCGCGCTGAGGCGTTAGCCCGCACCTGGCCTAAGCGATACACACGCCTAATCTTGATCGCAGGGCCGACCCGCGTATCCCCGTACGGGCTGGCCGTAAAGTCGTCCTTGATGATGGCGGGCTCGCTCGACCGCCAAGATCTGATGCAATGGAGCGCGCGAGCCTTCGCCGCTGCGGGTCGCCGCTCACGCTACATGCAGATCCCCGACGCACGGCACGGCTCGATGGGATCGGCCCCCGAGCAGACGATGAGCGCGGCTCTCTCCTGGCTGTATGACGTCCCGTCCACCGGCGCTGGCGGGTCGCATCCGTGAATAGGGACTGCGATTCGTTCGCTATGCCGTCGTGGGGTGCCCCAACTCGGCACCCGCGGGCAATCAACGCTCAACTCTCAGGGTTGATCGGCCGCATCGGCTTTTGGCGCTTCTGGTCGAGCTTGAAGCAGGCGCCCGTCAACGAATCGTTCACGACCGCGTGCGAACCATTGCCTGAGTGCTTTTGATGCGAACTATTGCCGAGTGCTTTTGATGCGAACGGGTGCCCGAGTGCTTTTTATTTGAATGGTCACTCGGCGCAGGAAGAGCACTCAGCCTTCGGCGGCTCAGCCGGCTCCACGAGATGCTATCGCGCCACTCGTCGCGACACATGGGCGTTCAAATGCGATCCGCGACCGAGCGGCGGCACGGGTTGAGGCGGGGCCAATGAGCACGCAGCCTTTGAACCCGTCATGGGCCGCTCGCTACAGCGCGCCCATTGCGGGCGCCTTCAGCGGCACGCTTCGGGTGAGGTATATTTCGAATCTGCGTTCGCGGGGATTTCGCCGTAGCTCGTGACCGCGCCCGCGCCCGTCGTGGTGTAGTGATAATAGACTTGTTCGGTGCAACCCGCGGGGCAATCACCGCCGGCTTGGTCGAACACGTAATGCCATAGGTCGCCTTCGCGTGTGACGCAGAGGGTGGGGCCATCGCCTCCAACGGCGCCGCTATCGAAGGCCTTGATGCCTGGGAGCGCTCCATATTGCATCACGACCGCAGAAATATCGTAAATGCCCTTGAGGGTTAAAAACACCGACGCTTCGTTGGACAGCGTTGCATCAACGAGCACCTTGTGCGTGACGACGTAGGTTTGATTCAAACAATCCCAGCCCTGGTATTGCCCTGAGCGCATGACCTGGTAGGTCGCCGAATTTGGGTTGAGCCCGATGCTTTTGCCGTCTCCGCGCGCGAAGTAGCCAATGGCGGCAACGTGCGGGTCCCGCGCGCGAACTGCGGTCACGTCCCGCACGACGCGATCATACGTGGCTTGGTCCGCGATGATGCCTCCTGAAAGTCGAAGTGCCAACAGTTCCAGGTTCTCGTCGGCACGCGGCGTCGACGCGATCTCTTTAGCGCTCGGCAGGCCCGGTGGACAAGCCAGGGGCGAGGCACCGCCAGAGCTTGGCGCGCCACCTGGCTCGCCAACGCCGCTGACTCCACCGCGGCCGGGCGACGGCTCGCTGCGCGCGCCACCCGCGGCGCCTGGGGTGTCACCAGAGCCCGCTGCCGAACCGCCATCATCGCGGACGGCGGTCCCGCCACACGCGCCCACGCCGCACGCAATCAACACGCTGAATAGGAGGGGTACACGCATAGACAAAGTGCATACCATAGCGGCTCATAGACTCTGTCACGCAAACGCCGGCTGGAACTTCGGGGGCAGCAACGAGACAGCAAATGGAGCGGGCCCGGCCCACAGCGCGGCGGTTGCGAGAACCTCTCTAGGGGCGAACGCCCGCTGGTTGCGCTCCCGCAGGGCGCCGCCGCGATCTGCCGCCGAAGGCTGAGCCGGTGTTTGGAGGGCGCGTGACCATCCAAAATTTGAGCGACGTTCGCTGCGTTGCTCAGCGTGGTTCCGCCCCCCGCCCCTCGCCGGACACTACGCGAGAAGCAGTTCTTTCCCGTTGCGAGCTCGTGCCCCTGCCGGAGTGCCCTTTGCTTCGAAGCTGGGCGACCGTGCTGAGCCCCTACTGGGCGTAAGAGCTGAGCGACGCGCGGAGCAAGGTGTGCTACTTCGGCGCCCAGATCATGCCGGATCAGTTGTCTTCGGATTTGGCTTCCTTGAAGATTGACCGCAGTGTGCGGCCCAAGGGGAGGAGCCCGATTGCGCTCGTCTTTACGGTGCTGCTGATGATGGGGGCGGCGGGCGCGGCGTATCGGTTTGGAGTTCCGTACCTGGAGGCGGCAGTTTTCAAGACGGAGGTGGAGGTCACGGAGGTGATCACCGTTTCGCCCGCACAGGCCTCGGTCGAGCTCACTTCGACCGGGTATGTGGTCGCGCAGTCGCTGTCCTCGGTGGCGACCAAAGTGGCGGGCAAGGTCAAGGTTCAGCATGTGAAGCAGGGCGCCAAGGTCAAGGCGGGTGATTTACTGCTCGAGATTGATACCGCCGATCAGAAGGCGGCCATTGCCTCCGCCGACAGTCAGGCGGCGGCGGCCCGCGCTCGCGTGATGACGGCGAAGGCCAACTTGCTAGACGCGGAGCAGCAGACGCGGCGCGCGCAGTCGCTGTCCGAAGTGGGTATCGGCCCCAAGGGCGCGACGGAAGACCTGCTGGCGAAGAGCGCCTCTCTGAAGGCAGAGGTCCAGGCCGCAGAAGCGGAGGCCAAGGCCGAGGAGGCGCTGTCCACGGCCTTGCGCGTGAATCTGGTCAGCTATTCGGTGATTGCGCCGATCTCTGGCACGGTGCTGAACAAGCCGCCGCAGGTGGGGGAGTTCGTGGGGCCGCAGCCGGCGGGCATTGCCATCGATATGGGCGGCGTGCAGATCGCCGACTTCACGACGTTGATGGTGGAGACCGACGTGCCCGAGCAGCGCCTGTCACAGGTGAAGATGGGCGGTCCGTGTGAGATCGTGCTCGACGCATTCCCGAGCCAGCGCTACCGCGGTAAGGCCACGGAGGTGACGCCCAAGGTGAACCGCGTCAAGGCGACCGTGACGGTGAAGGTGGCGTTCGTGGACGAGAACGAGGGCGTGCTCCCGGACATGGCCGCCCGAGTCAGTTTTCTCACGGGTGAGCTCGATAAAGAGGCGATGAAGACCCCGCCCAAGACGGTCGTGCCCGGCAATGCGGTCGTCGACATGCAGGGCAGTAAGGTCGTGTATCGCGTTGAAGGCGGCGTGGTGCGCCGCACGACCGTGACGCTCGGGCCCCCCGTCGGCACGGGCTTCGAGGTGCTGAGCGGCGTGAGCTCCGGCAACAAAATCGTGAGCAGCCCGCCGCCAGGGCTTGCCGACGGGCAGAGGATCAAAGAGAGGAACACGCCATGAGCGAGAGCACGAACGGCAAGAACGATATCATTGCCCTGAGCAAAGTCGGCAAGACCTTCTGGCGCGGTAAGGAGCGGTTGGACGTCCTGCAAGAGCTCGACCTGACCATGAAAGAGGGCTCCTTCGAGGCGCTGATGGGCCCGTCCGGCTCGGGCAAGTCCACGCTCTTGAACCTGATCGCCGGCTTGGACGTGCCGAGCTCCGGTTCACTTCGAGTCGCAGGCGTGGAGCTGAGTCAAATGTCCGAGGGCGACCGCGCCGGCTTCCGCGCCGCGAACATCGGCTTCGTGTTCCAAACCTACAACCTGCTGCCCGTGCTCACGGCTCTAGAAAACGTAGAATTACCGCTGCTTTTGGCCAAATTGCCGGCGGCCGAGCGGCGCAAGCGCGCGCAGACGGCGCTCAAGGTCGTGGGTCTGGAAGATCGCATGGGCCATTACCCGAGGCAGCTCTCTGGCGGTCAGGAGCAACGCGTGACCATCGCGCGCGCCATCGTCAGCGATCCCAAAATCATCGTGGCCGATGAGCCTACCGGCGATTTGGATCGGCACGCGGCCAACGAGATTCTGAATTTACTCGGCAAGCTCAACACCGAGTTCAATAAGACCATCGTCATGGTGACGCACGATCCGGCGGCTGCGGAGCGCGCTTCCATCTGCCACCGCTTGGACAAGGGAGCGCTTGCGCTATGACGCTGCTCGGGGTGGCGGTGCGCAACATTCGGCGCAGCAAGCTTCGCACCGCCTTGACGCTGGCCGTAGTGGCGATCGCCACATTGTTCTTCATCTTGCTACGCACGGTGGTCTGGTCTTGGACCTCGGCCTCCGAGTTCTCGGCGAAGGACCGTATCGCGACGCGCCACAAGGTCAGCTTCGTGATGACTCTACCCAAGCGCTACGCCCAGGAGATCGCGCAAATCCCCGGCGTCAAGGCGGTCGCGTATGCCAATTGGTTCGGCGCCAAGAACCCCAAGGACGAGAGCGATTTCTTCGCCACCATCGCCACCGATCCGCGCTCGCTGCTCGAGGTGTATCACGAGATCCAGACCACGCCGGAGCAGAAGCAGGCCTGGTTCGAGAACCGGCGCGGCGCCCTCGTGGGGGACGCGCTCGCCAAGAAGGAAGGCTGGAAGGTCGGCGACAAGATCACTCTCACGGGCAGCATTTACCCGGGCGATTGGGAGTTTTTCGTCTCTGGGATCTACACCACGACCACGACCAACGTGGACCGCTCCACGCTCTACTTCAACTGGGACTACATGAATGAGTCCTTGCCGACGCGTCAGAAAGACCAAGTCGGTTGGATCTTGGCCAACATCAGCGACGCGGGCGCTTCTGGGCGCATCTCCAAAGAGATCGATGCCAAGTTCGGCGAGCGAGATCTACAGACCGTGACCATGAGCGAGGCGGCCCTAAATCAATCCTTTCTGGGGATGTTCTCGGCGATTTTAAAGGCGGTGGACGTCGTCTCGATTGTCATGATTCTGATCATGGGCTTGATCGTGGGCAACACCATCGCCATGGGCGTGCGCGAGCGAACCAATGAGTATGGCGTCTTACGAGCGATCGGCTTTCTGCCCAAGCACATCGCCCAGTTCGTGCTTGGGGAGGCCGCGGCGATCGGGTTGTTCGGCGGCTTGATCGGGGTCGTACTCGGTTATCCGTTCGTGAATGCGTTGGTCGGCCGGGCTCTGGAAGAGAACATGGGCAACATGTTCCCTCAGTTCCGAGTGCAACCGGGCATCGCCGTCCTGGGCCTGGGGCTGGCCGTGGTGCTGGCCGTGTGCTCGGCCGTGCTTCCGGCGCGGCAAGCCGCGTCCTTGAAGGTCGTCGACGCGCTGCGGCGGGTCGGTTGAGGAGCTGAAACGATGATCCCCATTTCTTACAACGTGCGCAGTTTGATGGTGCGTAAGACGACGACGCTGGCTACGGCAGGCGGGATTGCGCTGGTCGTGTTCGTGCTGGCGGCGGCTCTCATGCTCTCCTCCGGAGTAAAAAAGACGCTCGTCGCCGGAGGGCGCGACGACAACGCGATCGTGCTTCGCAAAGGCAGCGGCAACGAGCTGTCGAGCAGCATCGAGAGCAGCACCGTCAGTTTGATTCTGGCGGCGCCGGGCGTGAAGAAGGACGAGACCGGCGCGCCTCTCGGGTCGGGCGAAGTGGTCGTGGTGATCGCGCAGCAAAAGCTGGATGCCAAGCCCGGCCAGGTCTCGAACATCCTGGTGCGCGGCGTGGCCGAGAACGTGCTCAAGCTCCGGCCGGAGGCGCGCCTGGTGGCGGGGCGAGCGCCCAAACCCGGAACGGACGAGTGCCTGGTCGGCAAGGGCATCGCCGGGAATTTCCGCGGTATGAGCCTGGGCGAGAATTTCGAGCTGAAGAAGAACCGCCCTGTGTCGGTGGTGGGCGTGTTCGAGGCCGGCGGCTCCTCCTTCGAGTCGGAGGTCTGGGTGAACGTGGAGACCGCCCGGACGTCGTTCGGTCGCGAAGGGTTGGTATCCTCGGTCACGGTCCGGCTCGATTCGCCGGCCAAGTTGGACGCGTTCAAGGCCAACGTCAGCACCGACAAGCAGCTGCAATTGGAGGCCAAGCGCGAGACCACGTACTACGAGGAACAGTCGCAAGGCACGGCCCTGTTCGTCGCGGGCATGGGCTGGGTGGTCTCGGTGTTCTGCGCCTTTGGCGCCATGCTGGGCGCGATGAACACGATGTTCGCCGCCGTGGCTCAGCGCAAGCGTGAGGTCGGCACGCTGCGCGCCTTGGGCTTCTCCAAGCTCGCGATCTTGTCGTCGTTCGTGCTGGAGTCGACGGTCTTGGCCGTGGTGGGCGGCCTCGTGGGCTTGGGCGCTTCCTTGCTGCTCAGCTTTGCGCGCGTCTCGATGATGAACTTTTCTACCTGGCAAGAAGTGTCGTTCTCGTTCGCGCCGACGCCCCCGCTCTTGATTGGTTCGCTGGTCGCGGGCGCCCTGATGGGCATTCTGGGCGGGTTTTTGCCTGCGCTCAAAGCCGCCCGCACCTCACCGATTGAGGCCATGCGCGGCTGAGCGGGTTAGCGGTGATGGGTCAGCGACGCAATCGCTGCTAGGAGCGTGTCAAAGTTGACGGGCTTGGTGATGTGAGCGGCAAAGCCCGCCTCCTTGCTCGCGCGAATGTCTTCTTTCGTGCCGTAGCCGCTGAGGGCGATGCCCCTGACCGGCCGGGTTTTGCGCAGGGCGCGCATGAGATCGTGCCCGCTGCCGTCGGCAAGGCCCACGTCGCTGAGCAGCACGTCAAAGGCTTCATGACCGACGGCCAGCGCCGACTGTACCGAGCTTGCGACATGGACCTCGTAGCCGCTGCGGCGCAGCAAGCGCTCGAAAATATCCGCTGTATCCTCGTGGTCTTCGACGAGCAGGATGCGCGTGGTCCGTCCGAGTGCGGGCGGCGAGGAAGGCGGAGCTGGCGGCACCAGCGTCGGGCGATCGATGGTACCGATCTCGATCACGAAGCGAGAGCCTTTGCCGCGGCCTTGGCTGCTAGCGACGATTGTCGCGTGGTGTTCGTTCAGGATGCCGCGGCAGATCGGCAGGCCTAACCCGAGCCCGCGCACGGCGGACGGTGCATCATCGAATGCTTGCTCGAAGGGTTGAAACAATCGCGTCAGAGTTTCGCTATCTATACCCCGACCGTTGTCGCTGACCTCGGCCATCAGGCGCTCACCGCTGTTCCACGTTCGAACCGCGATTTGACCGCCAGGTGGTGTGAATTTAATCGAGTTGCGCAGTAGGTTCCAAAACACCTGCTGCAGGCGCGTGGCGTCCCCCAGCGCCCAATGGTGCTCAGCGGTCAAGTCTACAATGGGCTCGAAATGGCGAGCTTCGAGCTCCGAGCTCAGGGTCTCGAGCGCTTCGCCCACCGCGCGGTGAACGTCCACCGGCACCTCGTCGACGCGCAGCTTGCCGTGGGCGATACGGGTGACGTCCAACAAGTCATCGATCAGCTGAGCTTCGGTCGTGATGTTGCGCTGCACGATAGCCAGCGTCTCGCGCACGTCGAGGGGTAGATCCGTTTGCTCGACGAGCGCCGAGGCGGCGGCTAGCGCCGGAGTGAGCGGAGTGCGGAGCTCGTGGCTCAACATAGCGATGAATTCGTCTTTCGCCTCGTTTGCGGCGCGGGCTTCTTGCTCGGCGGTCGTGAGCCGCTGGCGCTCGGCGGCTGCCGCTTCGCGTTCGCGCAGATCCAGGAGGGTGATGGCGTGGCCGCCGCCGGTTTTGGTGTGGCGAGCGGAGAGCCGGACGGGGATCGGTGGGCCGTCGCGAGGCACGAAGCGCACTTCCGAGCTCAACAGCTCGCCGCCCTGACTGGACAGCAAGTGTTCGTTCAGCAGACGGCGGTCATCGGATCGTAGCAGCGCTATTAACGGAGTACCGATCAAATAGCCGCGCCCGAAACCGAGCAACGTCATGCCGGCCAAGTTGACATTTTGGATCATGCCCTGCTCATCGAGGGTCAGCCAAGGGATCGGGGCCAGGTCGAACAAATGGCTGTGCTGTTCACGGTTTTCTTCGAGTAAGCGCTGGGCGTCGAGGAGGTGATCATTTTCCACGCGCAGTTGTTCCTCGACCTGCTTCAGCCGCTCCACCTCCTTGATTAAACCGCCGAGCGGGCTGCCTCCGCCGTGGTCAAGTGGCACCTTGATCCTCCGTGCGGATCAACAGCAAGATCACCCCGACCCCCGAGCGCCCCGACTCGATGCGTCGGCCGTCCAAGAGTAACTTCCGTGGACCCAGGCCTGCGAATTCGTGCTCGACCGGGAAACTTTCGAAGTTTTTGCGCTCTGGCAACACCTCCTCGAGCAGCCGACGGAGGGCGGGGATGTCCCACTGCGAATTGCCGAGCTCGTACACGAAGTGACCCTCGGCGTCCTCGGCTTTGAGGTCGAACTCGCTACAAAATGCCGGGTTCGCGCGCGTGACGCGGAGCTCGGAATCAAGCAGTAAAATTGGCTCGCGCACGCTGGACGCGATGGCGTCGCCGGTGCGCCGGGCGACCGACAGCGCGTCTTTCGCGGCGGATATGTCGAACAGAGTCAAGACCGCGCCATCCACCCGATTATCCAAGCTCTGATACGGGCGAACGCGTAGTAGATAAGCACGCCCCTCGTCGTCCTCCACCTCTCGCTCGAACACGTTCATCGTCTCGATCACCTCGGCCACCGGCTTCTCCAAATCGAGCGCGACGAGGTTGGGCTTGATGTGCCGGATGGGCCGACCTACGTCGGAGGGAATCAGATTCAAGAGCCGCTGAGCCGCTGGGGTGAAGCGCCGGATTGTCAAGTCCCGGGCGATCATCACGATCGGGATTTGCACGCTAGCCAGAAGGTTCGCCAGGTCGCCATTGGCTTGACTCAGGTCCTCATTACGGCCGTGGAGCTCTTCGTTCAGCGTGCTGAGCTCCTCATTCGTGGACTGCAGCTCCTCCTTGGCCGTATCGAGCTCTTCGTTGGTTGATTGGAGCTCCTCATTGCTGGACAGAATTTCCTCATTAGCCGATTGCAGCTCTTCGTTGGCGGCGGCCAGTTCGTGGATGTTGGCGTGCAGCTCGTCACGGGTCGCGCTCAGCTCTCGCCGCAATTGAACCAGGGCCTCATCCCCGGAACCTGCACCGACTTCCGCCGCTGACGATGGCGTCGGAGACGCAAGCGTCGGGGCAAAACTGCGTTCGAAAGTGACAGAAAAGTAGGGAATATCGGCGCTGGTCAAGGGGACGACCTCGACCGTTACCAGGTAGCCGTCGTCTTCTGATAAGCTACGTAACCCTTCCTTGCGCACCGTGCCGTGCGTAATCTTTGCCTCGTGAAGCGCGGTCCGGAGCCCGTGCGTCAACCCCGGCCTGACCATTTTGAGAACATCCAGGCTAACCTCTCCTGCCGAGAGCTCCAGGAAGGGCCCGGTCGCGCCGCGCACGTTGACGATGCGCCCAGCGCTATCGACCACGAGGCCCGCCGGTGCATAGCGATCGAGCAACATCCGGTTGGCTTCGCTCTGCAAGTCCCAAGGCCGAACGGCGCGCGCCGGGGGCGGGTTGCTCGGCGGGCCCAGTGTGCCGAGCGACCGCGCCTCGAAGGGGGCGTGCTCGAAATTTAACTCCGGCGGCGCGCCATCGGCTTTCTTCCGGTAAATCTTGGAGCGCTTGTCATGGGCTAGAAACAGGTCGGCGCTGGCCCCGGTGGTCTCGGCGCGGCCCAGCATCAAAAAGCCGTCTGGTTTCAGGGCGTAGTGGATGGTCGCCATCACCCGCCGCTGAATGGGCTGACCCAGGTAGATTAGGGTGTTGCGACACGCGATCAGATCGATGTGAGAAAAGGGGGGGTCGCGCGTGATGTCCTGGCGGGAGAACACGCAGCGCTCGCGAATGGCCTTGCCGATTTGATAGCCGCCCTCGACTTTCGAAAAGAAGCGCCGCAGCCGCTCCGAAGACAGCTCAGACACGACCGAATCCGCATAGATTCCGGCGCGGGCAAACTCGACGCAAGACTTGCTGACGTCCGTGCCGAATAGCTGGAGCGGGATCTGCTCTGCTTCGCCTTCGCTCGCTTCGACCAAGGTAATGGCCAGTGAATACACTTCCTCACCGCTCGAGCAGCCGGGCACCCAGACTCGAATCGGCTGGTCTTGACGTGCCCGAAGCAGGACAGGAAACACATTTTTCCGCAACGCAGCGAAGGACTCAGGCTCGCGAAAGAAGCTCGTGACATGGATCAGTACGTCTTCTTGCAGGTGTTGCACTTCCCCCGTGTCTTGCTGGAGGACGGTCAGGTAGTCGCTCAAGGTCGTGCACCGGCGAAGCGCCATCCGCCGGGCGATACGGCGAGCGATTGTCGGACGCTTATAGTGGCTGAAGTCGACGCCGGTTCCCCGCCTCAGCAAGCGGAAAATGGCTGCGTACAGAGCTTCATCGTCCGTTCCGGTCGTTCCTTCTTTCGGCTGGGGCTGGCGTTCTGACTCCGCATCTGCGCTCTCTTTTTCGCCCGCTGCGGCGAAGATCGGCAGGGTGGCGAGGCGCAGGAGCTCCGCGCCAATTTCATTCACGGGCAGCACGATGTCGGCGGCGCCGGAGGCAATCGCAGCTCGCGGCATGCTATCGATCTGGGCGTCGTCGGGCCGTTGGGCGATGGTGATGCCGCCTACCGCTTGGATCTCGCGCAGGCCGGCAGCGCCGTCGTTTGCGCCCCCGGACAGCACAACACCTACGGCCTTTTCGCGGTAAAACTCAGCCAACGAGCGAAACAGAAGATCCACCTGCACGCCGCTCGAGCCCTCGGGGCGCGGGCGAATGCGCAGATGGCCGTCGATCACAGTCATGTGTTTGCCCGCGGGGATCACGTAGGCGTGGCCCACCAGAATGCGCATCTCGTCTCGCGCTTCGACCACGCTGAGCGCAGTGCGCTTGCCCAGGATCTCGCTCAGTAAGCTGTGTTGATCCCGCGCCAAGTGCTGTACGAGCACCAATGCCAATGGCGCGCGCGCGGGCATGGCCTCCAGCAAGCGGGTGAACGCGTCCAGGCCACCCGCTGACGCGCCCACCGCCGCGACCAAGAACGGCGGGGTGTCGTAGGCGTTTGGCTTGGCATCACTCACATTGCCACCGTGGTCAGCGGCTTCAGTAGTTGGCGCCATGTCACTCATTGTCGTAGCCGCGATGTGGCCGCTTACCCACGCTCATCATGAACGCTATAACATGGGGTTGAGCGTTGTTAGGCACAGCTCGCTCAACACTTCACGCGGCCTCAAGTGTGGCGTTAAAGCAAATTGCGCTCTACGGCACTTTCCGCGCAAACTGTGACGTAACTGCGATGACGGTAGTCCGAGGTTTGCTCGTTATCCCTGCCTTGCTTGTCCCGATTGCGCTTGCTCTACCGCTCCATAGCGCGCCTACGCCTGACCCTGCCCCCGCAGCATCCAGCGCGAACGGCCCCGCTCCGAAGCTGACCACGGCGGATGAGACGGTCGCTGCCGATTCTCCGCGGGCTGCGCTCTCCAACTTTCGCCGTTTGACGCGCAAGGGTGACTTCGGCGGCGCCGCCGAATACCTCGATCTCTCGACCGTCGATCAGACCGACGCACCGGAGCTCGCCAAGAAGTTGCGCATAGTGCTCAGCCGGCACTTGTGGATCGACCCCAAGACGCTTTCGCCCAGCTCCCATGGCAATCCGCTCGATACGCTGGGTCCGGACAAACAGCTCCTCGGCCAAGTACCGGGCGCGAGCGGTGCACCCGAGCTGGTCGTGCTGGTGCGGAACTCCTATCAACCCGAGACGCACTGGATGTTCTCCGCCGCCACCGTGGCGCACATCGAGACTTGGTACGATCACTTAGGCAATCTTTGGTTGGTCGAGCACCTGCCTAAGAGCTTGCTCCGAATGGGGCCGTACCATCTGCGGCGTTGGCAATGGGTCGCGCTCTTGCCTCTGCTCGCCGCCGGTTGGCTGGTGGGTTTCGCAGTGACGCGCTTGGCGCGCCTTGGCTTCAAGCTCGTCTCGAACAAACGCCTGGCCGACGTCGCGCACAAGCTGCGCGGTCCGGCTTCGCTGGGCGTTGCGGTGGCGGCTTGCTACCTGCTTCTGCCTTACCTGGGTTTGTACGAGCCCGCCGAGACACAAATTCATAACTGGTTCGACGCGGCGCTGCTCGTGGCGGTGTTCTGGGCTCTCTGGCAAGCGGTCGAGCTGTCGCAGCACCGAATCGGCGCGCACTGGGCCAAGGAATCCCTGACCGCGCATTCGTTGCTCCTGCTCGGCGCGCGCCTAGCGAAATTTGGCGTGGTGGCTGTGGCTGCGATCGTAGTGCTGGCGGAGCTCGGCTACCACGCCACCACCCTCATCACCGGCCTCGGCATCGGCGGCATCGCGCTGGCATTGGCTGCGCAAAAAACCGTGGAAAACCTGTTCGGGGCTTTCTCTTTGGCCATCGATCAGCCGTTCCGCGAGGGCGACACGATTCAGTTCGATACCGTGAACGGCGTAGTCGAGACCATCGGTCTCCGTTCAACGCGCATCCGCACTGCCGACCGCACCATGATCAGCATTCCAAACGGCAAGCTCGCCGACATGCGGATCGAGACCATCAATCGCCAGGACCGCTTGCGCTTTTATTGCGTGGTCGGTATTGCGCACAGCGCGCGCACGCAAATCACGAATATTCTCCGCACTGTCGATGGCCTGTTGCGCGCGGAGCCTCTCGTCGACGCAACCAGCATCGGCGTCCACTTCATCGGGCTGACTGATTCTGCGATGAATATCGAGGTCGGAGCCATGCTGAACACCATGGACGGCAACGCGCTCGCCGACGCGCGCCAACGCCTCCTGCTCGGCATCGTCGAAACCATTGAACGAGCCGGCTCCGCGCTCGCCCATCCGATTCGCACGCTCGAGATGATCACCGCGGTGAAAACGGAGCTGGCGGACCCGGCCGGGCCGGCGACGGAGCCCAGCTTGAGCAACGCGTCCACACCAGTTAGCTAAGGCCCCAAAAGCGCTCCCTCAGCGCCGCGAGGCCGGGACTGTTTTCCGATGCGGCGGCGCTCACGGGTCGGCGCGGCGCTCAATGAGCCGCGTCGACCGCGGCCTTTTTCGCGGCTTCGAAGCGACCCGTGAGGCCGCGCGCACGTTCCTCCCCGATCGTTTTTTGAGCAGTCGGGAAAAAGTCGCTCTCTTCCTCCGCGACGTGGTCGGTCACCAGCGTGGCCAGCCGCTCGAACGCGGGCGCCCAAGCGGCCGCACCAAAGTCGATGGCGTCCACGTTGCGAATGGCGACCTCCAGCTCGCTCGCCTCGCGGGCGTGCTGGGCGGCGATTTCACGAGTCTCGGGATACTCGGCAAGCACGGGGTATACGGCGTTGGTCTCGCCCTGCTCGTGCGCGAGCAACTCGTGCCGAATGGTGGGGTACAGCTCGCGCCGAACGTCCACATCGTCGCTCATTGCCACGCGTTTCATCAGCGCCGAAACTTCCCCGTGCTCCTGCATCAGGTGTTTGAACACGCCGGTCAGGCCTTGCAGGCCCGCCTTCGCGACCTTCACCGTCCCCATGGCCTTTGAGGCAACCTTCTCCAGTGTATTGGGCATTGCTCGTTCTCCTTGACCAGCACTGAGCAACGACCGTGCCGCGCGATCGGTGGTTGTCCCGCCAACTTCATCACACCTTGAGTTGAATATTTGGCTCAAAACAGTGGCGCCGCGCGGCCGTTGCTGCGCGGCGGACCGCTCCTGTGGCGACGCGCCAGCGTCGGCCCGAATCGCCACGCCCGCGTGCTACACCGAAGCATGCGGTTCGTTGGCATGGCCGCCCTCGCAGGTCTCGCAGTCGTCGCCTGGCTGTCACCAGTTCAGGCCCGTGTGGGGCGCGTGAAGGTGCTCACCTACAACATCGCCGGCTTGCCCAACGGCTTTTCCACCGCTCACCCGAGCGCCAACATGAAGCCCATCGGCAAACGGTTGGCCGCCTACGATCTCGTCCTCCTCCAGGAAGACTTCGCGTACGGCCGTCAGCTCCGCGAAGGGGTGACGCTCCAGTATCAATCGCCCCCCTTCGAGCGCGGCGAGCGCTGGAACTTCGGCGACGGCCTGAGCCAATTTTCCTCTCTGCCTTTCAGCGCGCTCGAACGTCAGCCCTGGCGCGCCTGCCACGGCATCGTGGACTCGTACATGGACTGCTTAACGCCCAAGGGCTACAGCTTCAGCCAGCAAACGCTGGCAACCGGCGTACAAGTCGATGTGTACAACGTGCATCTCGACGCCGGGGGCGGCCTCGCAGACCGAGCCGCCCGCGAAGCCCAGGTCCTGCAACTCATCGCGGCGATCGCGGAGCGCTCCCCGGCAAGCCATGCCGTGCTGCTCGCGGGTGACACCAATATTCGCTCGGGTCAACGCGACCTCCTCGAGCGACTCGAACAGCAAACCGGCTTGGTTGACGTGTGCAGCGAGCTGCATTGCGCTGACCCGCAACGCATCGATCGGATCTTCGTGCGTAGCTCAGCCGCGCTGAAGTGGCGGCCCCGCAAGTGGGGCATCGACCCCCACTTCAGCGATGCACAGGGCGCACCGCTCTCCGATCACCTCGCGGTCTCAGCCGAGCTCGACTGGTCTAGCGCCAGCCCTGGCTGACCGGCGCGATGCGCGGTCTTTCCTCAGCGGGATGCAGCCCGGACGCCGTTTGCTGCGGGCCACCGCAGACGACAGTATGCTTTAGGAGACGTCCCCGCAGGGCGCGGCGCGAGCAGGACCCCCAGGAAGAGCTGAGTGCCCATGCTCGAACCGAGTGGACGCCTGCGTCGAGCAGCGCACGGGGTCATTTTCTCATGTCCTGCCGTAAACGTGCGTGACGCGCCGGGTGCACAGGCCTTTTACAGACAAACATCGGCCTCGCCGGACACTTCGCCAGGGTCGGATATGTCTAAAATTCTTCTGGTTGGTGCCTGTGCGGCGCTGGCGGCCGGCGCCGCTTGCTCTAGCTCCAGTGACGCCAGTGCGGTGCTGGCAGGCGCGGCCGGCACTTCAGGCGCGCCCGTTGCGGCCGCGGGGGGCAACCCTGCCGTCGTCGCAGGCGCGGCGGGCGGTGTGGGTGGTGGTGCGGCAGCCAGCGTGGGCGGCTCTGGGGACACGAGCGGCATGGCGGCACTGGGCGGTTCGCCAACCAGCGCGGGCGCAGGCGGCAGCGCCGAGGCAGGCCCCCTCGGGCCTGCGCCGGACTTCGGCTCCAACGTCTTGATCTTCGATCCGACCAAAGACATGGCGGTTCAGCAAGCGCAAATCAAAACCATCAGCGACGCCCAAGCCAGCGCGCAGTTCAGCACCAATCGTTATGCGCTTCTGTTCAAGCCGGGCAAATATCAACTTGACGTGAAGGTCGGCTTTTACATGCAAGTGCTCGGACTCGGGCCGGCCCCGGACGACGTGCAAATCACGGGCGCGGTGCGCGCGCGTTCGGACTGGAACAACGGCAACGCCACCTTGAACTTCTGGCGGGAAGCAGAAAACTTTTCCGCGCTGCCGACGCTCGACAACAACGCCAACGTGTGGGCCGTATCGCAGGGCACGGCCCTACGCCGCGCCCACTTGAAGGGTCCGCTGAACCTCTCGGACGGCGGCTACGCGAGCGGCGGCTACGTCGCCGATACGCTGGTGGACGGCGCGGTTTCGTCGGGCGCGCAGCAACAATTTTTTACGCGCAACGCCGCCTGGGCGAGTTGGAACGGCGGCGTGTGGAACATGCTGTTTTCCGGCACGGTGGCTCCCCCCGCCGGCGCCTGGCCGGCAAAGCCGTACACGGTGGTCGAGAAGACGCCGCTGATTCGCGAAAAGCCGTACCTCAGCGTCGACAGCGCGGGCCACTTCTTCGTGAACGTGCCGGCCGTCAAAAGCGATACACAAGGCACGAGCTTCACGACGGCGGGCGCGGTGTTCAGCGCCCTCTCTACCGACACGTTCTACGTGGCCAAGCCAGGGGACACGAGCCGTGTGATCAATGCCGCTCTCGCCAGCGGTAAGCATCTCTTGCTCACGCCCGGCATTTATCACCTCGACGAGAGCCTACAGATCGTGAACCCGGGCACGGTCGTGTTTGGGCTTGGCCTGGCGACGCTCGTGCCCAACAAAGGCACCCCCGCGCTGACGATAGCGGACGTGGACGGAGTAGAAGTGGCCGGCGTGATCGTCGATGCAGGGCCGGTGAGCTCGCCGACTCTCGTGCAAGTCGGGCCGCCCGGCAGCACCGCTTCACACAGTCGAAATCCGAGCACGCTGCACGACCTGTTTTGTCGCGTCGGGGGCGGCAGCGCCGGCACCGCCGCGAGCTGCATGACCGTGAACAGCAACGACGTGATCGGCGACGGTCTGTGGCTGTGGCGGGCCGACCACGGTAGCGGCGCGGGCTGGGCCAACAACGTCAGCAAAAACGGGCTGATCGTCAACGGCAGCAACGTGACCAAGTATGGGCTCTTCGTGGAGCACTTCCAAGAGTATCAAGTGCTCTGGAACGGCAATGGCGGCCGCACGTTCTTTTATCAATCCGAGCTGCCCTATGACCCACCGAATCAAGCGGCTTGGCAACACGAGACGGTGAACGGCTTTGCTTCTTACAAAGTCGCGGCCACGGTCACGAGTCACACCGCGTTCGGGTTGGGCATCTACAGCGCGTTCCGCAATCCGGTCGCGTGCGACAACGCCATCGAGACGCCCACCGGTGCCGGTATCGGCATGCATCACCTAATGACCTCGTGGCTGAACGGCAACGCGGGCAGCGCCATCACTCACATCATCAACGGCACTGGCCCAAGCGCGGTTCCGGCCAGCCACCAAGCGAACTCCGCAGACTGACGCCGTCTCATGGGCGGTGCACGCGTCAGTCCACCGCGCTGCCCGCCAGCAGCGCCTGCAAACGAGGCACCAGATTTCGTTTCACGGCCTCGGGGCCCTTAATCGAGCCCGAGATCATGTGACCGTGATTGCGCCCGTCTGGATCGGGTAACGCCAAGACTGGGATGTACTGGTAGACGTAGCCGGCAACCTTGAGCGCGCTGGCGTCGCGGTCTTGATCGAACTCCAAAAACCGGAGACCGTTCAGAGTGCCATTGAGCTCACCGCGCTCGACCGCCTCGTGAAAGTGCCGGCACGGCTCGCACCAACTGGCACCGACGTACACGAGGACCCGTAAGTGCGCGGCGTCCGCGACCTCCACCTGCTCCTGCACCCACGGCTCGATGGCGCCTGATTTTCCGGGATAGCGAAAAAAGCTGGGTGGGCTCAGGTTGGCTACACTGCCACTCTGAATAGTATCCGGAACACCACGGTCGATTGCGGAAGCGCGCTTCCGATTGGGCTCCGCGCTGCGACTACACGCGAGTAACTGCATGCAGAGTGCTAAAATTAGGCCCAAACGCCGGCGCTGATCCAAACTTCGCGGCAACACGGCGCAAGCGTAAGCCATTTCGCGGCCCAGAGCACGGGTCTGCGCGGCAATCCAAAAACGGAATTGGAACGATTATTTTGGACGCTCGGACACTTGCTGAGCTAGCTGTCGACCCTAAATAACCCGCGTGTCGCCCAATCGCTTTCTCGTCGCTGGCCTCGTTGCACTGGCGTCTTTCGCCGGGCTAGGTGCAGCGTACAGCTCCGCAGCGGAGCAGTCGGCGCGTCGCTTCCCCGTCGCGAACTTTCGCGTCGTGGAGCGCGAGTCCGGTCCCACCAATTATTACAAGCTCTATAAAGACGCGGACCCTCCGTTTATCCGCGCCGAGTATCATCCCCCGTTCGAGACCACCGTCATTGGCGTGAAGGTGCCCGAGGCGGACCGCGAAACCGCGCACGGCCTCAGCTGGCGCTGGCGCGCGGTGAAGCTACCCCAGGGCGGTAACGAGTGTGAAGCCGGCAAGGGCGACTCCGCCGCGGTGATCTACGTCTCCTGGAAGCGCACGCTACGCTGGTACGCGCTCAAGTACGTGTGGAGCGCGGTGGGGCCCAAAGGCGCCACGTGCGACAAGAAGAGTAATCCGTTCGCCGCTCAAGACACCGTCGTCCTAGAGTCGGGCGCTCCTCTCAATGAGTGGAAGACGGAGCACCTGGATCTGCGGGCAGAATTCCGTAAGCACTTCGAGCACGGCGACCCGACCGCGTCGGTTCCTGATTTCATGGGCGTCGCCTTGATGAGCGACGGGGATCAGACGCACAGCGACAGCTCGGCGGACTACGCAGACTTCGTGCTCGAGCACTGAGCCCGCGACCCTTGGGTTGATGCTCGAGCACCGCCCGTTGTGACCGCCGGGCGTGTGCGAGGCGCGAGGCATCGGCTCACGAGAGCCCTCACCAATCCATCCGCAACCGGCGAACGTGCCCGACGCCCTGCTGGACGTCGGCGAGGTAAACCGCGTCTCCGCGCACGACGGGCGCCACGCTCGAGGGCGCGCTCGTGCTGGCGCGAATGCGCACCGGCGTGGTCGCTGCCCCGCCTTCGAAGCTCACTGCATACAGCTCGCCGCGCGCATTGGCGTCGAGCGCGACGATCGCGTGGCAGCTCTGGGCATTGCAATCCAGGCCCAGGGTGACGGGGATACCGGCGGGCAGCGCCATGCTCTGCACCGCGCCTCGGACGCGACCGGCCTCGTCCAATTGCGCGAAGCTCACGTGCGCCGGGTCGCCGCCCGCATCGTCCGAGGCGGCTTCTAGCCAGGCGACCAGCGCGCCGTTGGCATAAGCCCGCGCGACCGGCGCGAAGGAGTGCGCGCGCGTCTTTTGCAGGCACACCTCGGGCGCGCTGCGGCCCGCGTCGCTGATGCGTAGCCGAGTCGAGTAGATGTCCGCATTGCCGGCCTGCTCGCTCTCGCGTGAGTCAGCCCAGACCGCGAGCGCGCCGCCCTGGGTCAGCACCAACGATACATCCGTGGCGGCACCAGGGGCCTGGGTGATGCGTTGCTCGGGCGCGACGCGACTGAGCGCGTGGTTGATCTTGGTCGCATAAAGCTCCGGATCGGCGCTGCGTTCGTCGACCCACGCGACCAGATAGTCGCTTCCGGTTTGTAACGTTGCTACGTCGTTCAGCTCGCCGGTTTTGTGGGTCAGCATTCGTTGCGCGGTCTTTTTTCCGAGCTTGTCCACGAGCGTGAGGAAGACCTGCGGCTGTCCGCCGTCGAGCCCTGCCCACGCCACCAGCGCCTCACTTTGCTGCGGGCTGCTGCTGATGGCCAGGCCGCCCAACGAGTGCGCGCGCAGCGATAGGTCTTCCGGCGGAGCCAGCGCCGAGAACGGTTCGCTGCTGGCGAAACCTTGCAAATCGAGGTGCGCGCGGAGCGGTTCATAGCGGCCGTCCGCGGTCGGCCTCTTCAGCTTCACCCAGGGCGTGGTCGGATCGAAGTCGGTGATCCAACCGAGCAAGCTGCCCGCGCTGGTTTCGGCGAGGGCGATCTGAGACAGCGGCTGGGTCTCAGCGATGGCTTCGTCTTCGACGATGCGCGGCGGTGGCGGCAATTCGACCCGAGCCGCAGGCGCGCGGTAGCTGTCCGAACGGTGCTCGAGCCGCACCAACGACACCCTGGAGGGAACGCCCGCTTCTGCGCTCAACGCGAAGCAGGCATCGTTCGGGCAGGCGAGATTCCACGCCATATTGGCCGTCTCCGCAGCGTGTTCCGGCCACAACGGCTCGTTGCTCTGCACGCGGTAGCCGGCGTCCAGCTCGAGGAACTCAGGCGCGATCGGCGCATCCTTCGTGCACGTCTCACCTCGCGCGCAGATCGGCGCGAGCGTGAGCACCGCAACGCCGCGTTGGCTCGCTGCTATCTCCGGCATCGAGCCGTCCATCTTCCAATATTCGAAGAGCCCGCGCGGGCTCGAGACGCGGCCATTGGCCTGCACTTCGGCGACTTGAAAGCTGCGGTACGCGGCTACCTGCGCGTCCAGGGCTTCCCAGGCCAAGTAGCCGCGCTGGCCGCCTTCGAATGGGGGCACGACGCGCAACACCGCCTGTTCGCCAAGCGGCGGCGTAGCCGGGGCCGCGCCGGCTAAAACTTTGCCGTTTTTGTCCACCGCCGCGGAGAACACGCGGTTCTCACCGCCGCGGTGATCCGACCAAGCCAGCACCAACTGCTCTCCGAGCGCGGCCATGTCCAGGTCTAGATCCGCGCTCGCCTCGCTGTTCACGATCACCGCTGGCGTCGCTTCCCCGCCGTTCAACAAGCGGAGCTCGATGGGACCATGCGCGCCGTTGCCTTTGCCCACGTGCGTGACCGCGAGCGCTAGGCCTTTGCCGAACGCCACCGCCTGCCAAGCTCCCGCGTCCTGTGCCAAGAGCCGCGGGGCCGCGGCAAGCTCTGCTTGTTGATTGACCTCCGCGCTCCAAATCTCCGCGCGCCCGCTGCCGCTTGCCGCCCAAAGGACGGTCGCGCCACCTCTGGCATTGGCGATCGCCTCAACCCAAAGCACGGAATGCGTCGTCCGCCCGAGCGAGGTTGGCCCGGCCGCGCGCGCGCCCTTGGCCGTGAGCACCGCAAGCTCGACGACCTCTCCATCACTGGTCTTGTGTGTGCTGAGCAGCGCGAAGCCACGGTTCATGGCGCGCACGCTCACGAGCCCGAGCTGATTCGGCGCCTCGCCCAAGTCAGCGGCTGGGCCGTTGGCCTCGCCGTTCGCCGAAAGCGAACGCGCGAACCAAGCTCTACGATTCTCCTCTGTACTCACCCAAACCGCGACGCCGCCGTCCGCTCCCATGCCCAAGTAAGGACCAAACGTACCGGCCGGTACGCGTGCGATTTCTGACGACGACAGGTGCGGCACGCCTGCCGGACTGCTCGGCGCGCGGCGCGGATGCGGCGTATAGGTCGCATGCGAAAGCTCCCTTGCGCCGCCCCCCCCGCAGGCTGAAAGCAACGGAACGAGTAACAGCGAACACAAGCGGAGGCTACGCACGGAGCGCGGAACCTACCAGAGCCGGCGTTCTGAAGTAACCAAACGATTCGCCGCTCCTCTACGCCTTTGACGCGTTTGAGACGGGTCTAACACGCGTTCGAGGAAGCGCCCCTCGGCCGCGGCCGCAAGAGCCCTCGTCTTGCTGCGACCTGCCGTGTTCGGCGCACAACGTTGAGCGCTTAGAGCGCCGTGAGGTCACCCGCTACGCCAGCTGCGAGCCATCTCGCCAAGTCGGCCCTTCGATCATTCAATCAGCCGATGACGCCCTCAGAACACGAAGAGCGCGCGCCGCCCTGCTCGCGAGTCGTCGTTCAAGGCCGTTGGCTTCCGCAGACGGCAGGGCCGCCGAAGGCTAAGCGCTCGATGCCGTGGCGCGTGACCATGGTCCCTCCAGTCACCTCTGGCAAATGTGCGGTGGGGCGGCGAAAATAGACATGATGGAGAGCAGTTCCGCGACTGAGGTGCGGGGTAGCGAATGCTAATCCTAGGGCATGCGGAGCAAGCTCGGTCGGCTGGGAACGGCCCTGGTGTGTGTGCTGGCGTTCAGCGGAGTGGCTTGTTCTTCCTATGGAACGGCGAGCGGGGAGCAGTCGATGGGCGGCGCGGGCGTGGCCACAGGTACGGGCGGCGCGGCGGAGGCGGTCATGAACACGGGCGGTGCGGCGCTCACGGCGGCGGGCGCTGGGAATGTGGGCCGGAGCGCGGGGCCATCTGCGAGCGGCGCGACCGGGGGGGCCGGCGATTTGGTGAATGGCGGTGGCACTGGCGTCGGGAGCGTTCGGCCCAAGCTACGCACGGTCGGCTACTTGCCGAGCTATCGGGGCGCCCTGAGCACGTGGGCGACGAGCCTCGATTTTTCACGGGTGAGCTACGTGAACGTTTGCTTTGCCACGCTCGACGCGTCGGGCAACGTGTCGTACCCGGACGCGACGTTGAGCACGTTCTTGGCCGCGGCGCACAAGGCTGGATCCAAGGTGTGCATGGCGCTCGGCGGCGCCACGACAATCACCGACTTTGGCGCATTCGCCGCGCAGATCGCGCCCGCGAACCGCGCCGCTTTCGTGCAGAAGATCGCCAACTACACCGTGAGTACGGGCCTCGATTGCATCGACGTCGACTTCGAGGGCAACGGCGTGAACGCCGATTATGAGGGCTTCGTCAGCGCGCTCGCGGCTGCGCTGAAGGCGCAAGGCAAAGAGACGACGGCGGCTCTCGCGAGCTGGTTCGGCGAGAAGGTCACGAGCAACGCCCTTCAAGCGTTCGACTTCGTGAACGTGATGGCCTACGACCTGCACAATCCCGGCGGCAACGCCACGCCCGTCCAGTCCTCTTCGCTGGCCGACGCCAAGACCGAAGTCGACTATTGGATCGGTCGCGGGCTGAGCAAAGACAAGGCCGTGTTTGGCGTGCCCTTTTACGGATACCGCTGGAAGCCGGGCGCGACGGCCGGCGAAGCGATCGTTTATGCGGAGCTCTTGAGCAAGTACGGCGCGGCGGCCGCGAACGACAGCATCGTGCAAGACGGCATGACCATCTACCTGAACAGCAAGGCAACGATCATGGCCAAGACCCAGCTCGCCGCGCAGTACGGCGGGGTCATGGTCTGGGAGCTCGGCCAAGACGCGAGCGGCACCGCCTCACTCTTGCGTGCGATGGGCGACGCGCAAAACTAGGCCGGCGCTGAGTCGGCGAGCGAGCGTCCGGACGCTCACGAGCCTGAGCTTTCATAACGCCGGAGGCCCGCGTTCCACGCCCAGTGCGCGATCAGCATCGTTGTAAGGGTCGCCACCGGAGCGGCCCCTAACCCCCAGATGGCGGCGGTTTTTCCGAACACGACGCGGCCCGGCAGGTAATGGAACGTGCCGAGCGGAATGAGCGACAGCAGCAGAGACTCGAGCCAACGGGGATAGATGGCGAGCGGGTAGCGGCTCGCCTGAAGCAGGTTGTGCGCGATCATCATTTGTTGCGCGAACGGGCCCACGTAGCGGAAGGACAGGCTAGCGGCGGCCACCAGCACCGCTGTGTAAATCAAGGTGCCGGAGGCCAGCCAGATGGGCAGACCGAGCCACACGAACCACGGCGCGTGGAGTAGCCATAGCGAGCTCACGATGCAGGCGGCCCCGGTCAGCAAGTTGCCAAACGCGTGTAGCTCCGGGCGCGTCAACAAGAAGAACCACAGCGAGCTCACCGGATAAGTGAGTAAGCGATCCAGATCGCCGGCCACGATGTACTGCGGCAACAGCCAGATCTGATTGAAGAGCATCTCCGAGGCGCCCAAGCATGCGGCGGTCATGCCGAACAAAAAGACGATTTCCCGTCCGTTCCAGCCGGCCAATGCGGGGGTGTTGCGCAGCACGATCCACAGAAAACTGAGCGACGCGGCTTGCAACAGTATGGACGTGACAACGCCGATGATCAGGTCGGCTTTGTATTCGAGCTTGGCCTGCAGCGAGGCCTTGAACGCGGCCCAATACACATTTTCGAAGGGCGCCATCAGCCGCCTTGAATCTCGAACCGCCGCAGCGCGCGAGCCAAAGTGAAGCGGCCGACCAGCAACAGCCCCATGGCCCACGCCAGCTGCTCCGCGAGCGCGACCCATACTCGCGCGCCGTGGATCCAGCCCAGGTAAATGGCTACCGGCGTGTGGATGGTGTGCCGAAAAGGTAGCCACGTGCTGACCGCGCGTAAGCCCGGCGGGAACAAAACCAATGGCGCGGACAACCCAGAAAACGTGAGCTGCAACGCGTTTCGCGCAGCGGCAACGCCGTACCCACTATAGGTGACGAAGGACGCCTGCACGAAGATGAAGGACACTGCGAACAAGATCACAAAGGACAACAGCAAGCTCGGGCAAAACGCGAGCAGCGCCGCCGCGTCCCGCGGCAACGCGCTCGCCCGCCAGAACAGCAACGTGAGGCCAAACACCGGCAGAACCAAAATCAAATTGAACAAGCCGTCACTCAGGGCTTGAGCCAGTTGCGCCATTTGAAAGTCGACGGGGCGCAACAGGTCGGTCGCGATGAGGCCCATGCGAATGCGCTGAGCGATGCGCCCCTCGACGTTCATAGCGAAGGCAAAATTGAGGCAGCCTGCGATTAGGAGGTACGGAAACAGCTCGCTCGCCGGGAGGGCCTGGCCGGGGCGATTTTCCTGGTAGATGTGGCGCCACACCAGCATCGGGATTGCATATGCAAAGCCCGCGCTCAGCATGGACATCAACAGCGCGGGCTTGTAGGCAAAACTCGCGCGCACCGCGCGCACGAACAGCGCGCCCAGGGTGCTGAGTTCTGCAAACCAAGACCAGGGGCGCGTCACGCGACCTCCGCGGGGGTCGCGCTGCGGCGATAGATGCTCGCGACCATGCTGTCGATGTCGGCCTTTTCCAAAATGATGTCCGAGACCGGCAAGCGACTGAGTAAGCATTGCGTGAGGGCAGGTGCTGCCCCTTCGCCCTCGTAGGAAACGACGATGCGGTGCCCTTGGCTCTCCTGAAGCTCGGCACCGAGCGCCGACATTTCTCTCGTTAGCTCTCGCAGCACGGCTTCCGAAGCGGGCCGCTCCAGCTCGAGCACGATGCGCCGCTTGCTGGCGAAGCGACGTTCGAAATCCTTCATCGAACCGTCGAAGAGCAGCTGGCCGCGGTCGAGCAGCAGGAGCCGATCACACGTTTCGGTGATGTCCTTCAGATCGTGCGTGGTGAGCAGCAGGGTCGTCTCGAAGCGGGCCTGCATGTCGCGGATGTAGGCGCGAACCTGCTCTTTGACGGATACGTCGAGACCGATCGTCGGTTCATCCAAGAAGGCCACGGCGGGCGCATGCAGCAAGGAGGCGGCCAAATCACAGCGCATGCGCTGCCCAAGCGACAGCTTGCGCACGGCGACGGGCAGGAGCGGCCCCAAGTCCAAGCGCTCGACCGCCTGCCGATAGGTTACGTCGTACACGTCCTTCGGAATGCGATACATGGTGCGGAGCAGCGAGAGCGTCTCCCGCACGGGAATGTCCCAGAGCAATTGCGGCCTCTGTCCGAATACGACACCGATCTGCGCGGCGAGTTTTCGCCGTTGCCGCCACGGATCGAGCCCCAACACTTCGACCCGGCCGCTGGTCGGCATCAAAATGCCGGTCAGCATCTTCAGGGTCGTTGATTTGCCAGCGCCGTTCTCGCCGATAAAGCCAACGCGCTCGCCGCGCGTGATCGAAAAGCTGAGCTCCGAGACCGCTTGGTGCCGTTCCTCGTCGTTCGAGAACAGCCCACGCAGCGCACCGGCAAAGCCCGGCTTGCGGAGCTTGCGCGTGTAGGTCTTATTGAGACGCTCGGTCTGAATCGAAAGAGCCATGCACCCATCACGCTAGCTCAGCCGGCTCAGCCGGTGCGCGCGAACAGCGCTTCGGTACGCCACCTGCGCCAAAGCCCGAGCAGCCGCGCGCTCGCGAGCCCGTGCGCGGGGGCGACCAATAGCGTCAGTAAGCCGAGCTGCGCGCCCCACAGCCCCAAAAAGAACAGCGTGAACGCCGCCCACACGAGTGCTCGGAGGAGCGGCGAACGCGTCGCGATGCCGCCCACGCCGAGCGCAGAGGGGCGCGCCCAGGCCGCCACTGACAGCGCGACCGCGCCCGAGGCGAGGCTGAACAAGAAATCGGGCTCGGCCCATAAACTGCGCTCGGGGGCGCCGGCAAGCTTGGGGACTTCGTACCAATGCGCGGCCCCCAACCCCAACGCCAACGCCGCGGTGAAAGCGAGCGACGACCAAGCGAGGCGCGCGCCGCTCGTCATCGCGACGCTGGCGGGAATGCGAATGCTGCCGCCGGCTCTCGCGGCAGCAGCACCTGAAAGGACCGCTCCGGAGAGAGCACGTTAGAGTCCGTGCCGCTATCAAGGATGTGCTGCACGCTGGAAAGCTGACTCGCCGGTAAGCAGCAGGCAAGCGTGTAAGCCGCGTCCCAGCGCAGCGAGGCAAGCACCCGGTCCACGTTCACGTGCGCATGCACGAAGGTGACGAACGTGCGCATGGGCGGCAGATCCTCCAGCGCTTGCACGACGTCTTGGATGCGCGCCTTCCAGCATTGAAAGCGCTGAATCTCGAATTCGTCGCGCCACGCCTCGACCAGCGCCATGTTCAGCACCGGATCGACACTGATGTTTTGCGCGCCGGTCTTGATCGAGAACAGCGCGGCGGTGCGCCCGTGCGCTCCGTCGCCCACGTGCAACACGCGCAGCGGCTCATCCTCGCGCATCAAGGGCCGCAAGTGTTCGAGGGCCGAGTAGCTCTCGGTCATCTCCTTTGCCGGTTTCTCGCCCTTCGCAAAGAGGGGCCACAGGGCCGCAAAGGACTCGCGCCGCATCAAACGATCCAGGTACGAGCTGCCGCCCGCAGATGCCTCGCCGGGATCGATCACCACCCGAGTCTAGCCGCGGATCCGAGCAAGGTCGGGCTTTTCTTGAGGGTTGCGCGCCGCCGCCGAGAAGTCCGAGCCTTCGGCCGCAAAGAACGCACGCGCGCTTTCGAGCCCGTCGCCCGGGCGCGCGATCTCGCTTCGATTCGCCCTGCAGCGGGTCGTCAGCCTCCGTACGAATCGTCTTGCTCGATGCGCGACAAGACCCAATCGAAATCGCCGCTCGTCACCTTCACGCGGCAGTATTCACACTGCCCGGACATGGCGATGCGGAGCGGCGCGCCGCAGTTGGGGCAGTTGGGGTCAGTGCGCGGCGCGCCGCGTCGCGCCGTGCCGCGGATCAAGGTCCAGTATTCCGAGTACGTGCGTGGCCGCGAGCGATTGCCGCTGAGCAGCTTGCCGTCGTCCGAGACCGTGTAATCGAGGCCGGTCGCGAACACCCGCAGGGTGACGGCATCGAAATGCACGTCGCTCGACGTGTTCGCGAGGTCGATGCGCAGAATGCGGGCGTTCTCGCTCACGTTCCGGCAGCGGGCCTGCGTGTACAGATCGATCCAGTAATACATGGACTGAAACAAGTTGTCCGACACGAAGGGCCGAATGCGAAGCGGCTCCCGCCCCGACCAGGCCACCTGCAGCTCGCTGAAGACCAGCGCCGTGCGGCCCTGCAGCGCGGTCCAAGTGAGCGCCGGGTCGCGCTGCTGCAGCTCGCTAAAACGCGCGTGCGCGTCGCGATCCACGATCGTCGGCCGCTCCGTGCCTGTCTCCGCCACGTTGCTCGTGAGCAGCGGACCCCGAGGCTCGCGTGTGACGTTCGTGAGGCTCGCAACCATCCAATCGAAGCGGCCTAGGCCCACCTCTTTTTGGCAATAGCTGCACTGCGTCCCGCGCACGGCCTCGAGCGGCGCGCCGCAATTCGGACAATCCAAGGTGTGCGCGCGTGACAGCGGGCGGGAGCGCGCACTGGCCGCGCGCGAAAGCCGCATGCGGTCGACCACGTAGTAACGGTGCGAGCCGCCGCTCTTCTGAACCTCGACGAAGTTCGCCTCCAGCTCCAGCTCGACCTCGAGCATCGCCGCCTGCGTGCCCGAAAAATGCACATAGCGCAGCGCGCCGATCACGATGCCCTGCACGTCGGCCAGCCCTGGATCGGGCAGCGCCTGCGCCAAGCTCGGCGCCAAGTAGGGGCCGATGGCTTCGGTGCCCGTGGCGCGCGCGCGCTGGACCGCCGCGTACAGCAGGTACGCAAAATCTTCGAACAAAATCCGCGAAAATTCCGGATCGAGGGCGCGAAGGGCATCGAGATCCACGCGCGAGACGGCGGCTCGTTGCTCCACCTTCGAGACGGCTTGCACGGCTTCCGGGCTCGTCGTCGACCAGCCTTTGCGCGCCGCCCCGACCACCCCTTTGGCAACGAAAAATAGCACTAGCAAAATCAGCACCGGCACGCCGATGGCCGGATAATCGATACACAGCATGATCAGTTGAAAGACCAGCCCAATGGCGTCGCCCCCGCCGCCGCCGCTCGAGCCGCCGCCTGAATGGGAGCCGCCGGAGTAAGAGTTGCCGCCGCCGGGACGCGCCCCCGCCGTCACCGCGCACGATAGCGCGAGCGCGAGGAGGCCCGCGGCGAGCAGCGCGCGCTTCGTTCGCTGGCTCATTGCACCTCGTCCGGAAGCTCGTTCACGTCATCGGCGGAGCGTGGGTGGGCGCGGCCCAGCACTGGCCCCAGGCTCTCGAGCGCGGCCCGAAAGGCCGGCAAGTCTCGGCGCTTAACCGCGGCTTGCAATGCTTGGACGGCGCTCAGCCAAGCTGTCCCCAGCTCTGCGACATCCACCGCCAAATCGGTCAGCACCACGCAGCGCCGCTCGAACAGCGACACGTACAGGAGGAGGCCGTTTCGGCCCGTGGTGTTCGAAATCCGTAGATCGAAAAACGCAGCGCGCGCAGCGCGCTCGACGTGATGGTTCAAGGTCGCGTCACGCGATAGCGCGCGGAGCAGCGTATCCAAGTTGGCCGCAAGCGCCGCGCCCAGCCCAAACGCGAGCAAGCCATCGATCGCAATCGCGCCCACGCTGTACACCTGCGGCGAAAGCAGCAGGTAGGCGATGACCGCGGCCGCCAGTCCAAGCCCGAAGTGATAGGCGAGCACTCCGTAACGTCCGGAGCGTTTGCGCACGGCGACCACGAGCTCCGCGCACGTCAACGCTTCGACGCTTCGCACGGAAGCCGCGGTCGCGCGCTTGGCCTCGTCGCTGAAAAAGTCGCCTTCGCTCATGGGCCCGGGCACTCTAGACGAGTTTGGATCCGCGATTCAAAGGGCCGACCGCGGACAACCGGGGTTAGACATGCGCTGAACGGCGCAGCGATTGCCCCGCCGGCTTTCACTCGCACAATTCGGGCCTATACCTGTTTCGTGGCGAAGCTCGAAGTCAAGCTGTGGCGTAGATCCAAAAGCATGCTGGGCGTGGCGGCGGGCGTCATGGGTCATGAGCTCCGGCATCAACTCAGCTCACGCTTGGCGGCGACCGAAAAGCTCGGGGTGGCCGAGCTGAAGACACGCATCGAGCAGGCCAAAGTAATCGCGGAGGGGTTCGGCCGGCTGAAGGGCGCCTTCATGAAGGCCGGCCAGATGCTGTCCATCGACGCCTCCGACTTGTTGCCGCCGGAAGCGCTGGAGATCTTGTCCAAGCTCCAAGGCCAGGCCGAGCCCATCGACTTCGAGGTCATGCGCGGCGTCCTCGAGCGGGAGCTGGGCCCGGACAAGCTCTCACTCCTCACGGAGCTAGATCAAACCGCGGTCGCCTCCGCGAGCATCGGCCAGGTGTATCGCGCCACCGCCTTTGGCGCGCCCGTCGCCGTCAAAGTGCAGTACCCCGGCATCTCCGAGAGCATCGACGCCGACATCGACTTGCTCGAGAAGCTCGGCTCCAGTTGGCTCGCGCTGTCGCGCCGCAAAATCGACGCTAGCGGCACCTTTGAGGAGCTCCGCACCATGCTCAAGCTCGAAGCCGACTATGTCCGGGAACGCCACTACATGGAACGCTTTGCTGAGCTGCTCGCGGGCGATGCTCGCTTCGTCGTGCCGAAGTCCGTGCCGGAGCTGTGCACGGCGCGCGTGCTGACCATGAGCTGGGAACGCGGCACGCCACTCAACGAGTGGATCAAGAGCGTCCCGCCGCGCGCGGAGCGCGAGCGCTTCGCGCGTTCGGCGCTCGACCTGTATTGCCAAGAATTTTTCAAGTGGGGCCTCGTGCAAACCGACCCAAACTTCGGCAATTTCTTGGTCCGCGCGGAGGAACGCCAAATCGTGCTGTTGGATTTCGGCGCTACCGTCGCCTACGACCACGCATTCCGCTCGCAATACGTCGCTCTGTTACGCGCCGTCGGCGGGGGTAACCGCGCCGAAATCGCGGAGCACGGCATCGCCTTCGAGCTGATGGACGCGCGCGAGTCACAAGCCACGCGCGATCTATTCGTCGACATGCTGCTCGGCTCGGCCGAGCCCTTCGCGCCCAGCGCGCAGCCCTTCGACTTTCGCAATGCCGAATACTCCGCGCGCTCGAACGACATCGTCCGCCGCTTCGTCACCGGCCTCCGCTTCTCGCCGCCGCCTCGCCGCCTGATCTTCCTTCATCGCAAGCTCGGCGGCCTCTTTCAATTGCTGAAACGTCTAGAGGTCCAGCTCGACCTCTCGCTCTATTGGCCTCACATGCTGCTCGATATCGAACCCGACCCAGCCTGATTGGTTTGTTGATGGTCGCGCGCCGCGTCGCGAGAGCACGCAGCCTTCGGCGTCTCGGACGGGAGAGCGTTCGTGACATCGACTCCGTGCTCAAAAGCTGCCAACTGCTCCGAAGTGAAAGCTGATCGCTTGCTCTCTGCCCAAGGAATCTGAGTAATTGAACTTCCAAAGCTCGACCGATGACTTGAACCGAAAGTTTCGCTCGAGCTCGTATTGGGCTCCCAAGGTCAGGCGCGCCACGTAAGAGCGCCTCAAGAGTGGGCTCACCGCGGTGACGACGGCCGTGCCGCTTCCCGCTGGCACATTGCTCACGTTCCCGCGCCAATACAGGCCATCGACCCTGCCGGTGAAGTCCCAGACGCGCGCCACTGGCTGCTCGAGCTCCACGAAAGCCCCCTGCTTGAGGAAGGAATCTCTATCGCCCGCGACGAAGGCGTACTTGAAAATACTCGGGTTACTGGTGTCGAACTGTTGACGGCGCAGTAAGTACTCCACGCGCAGCGTGGTGCGGTGCACGCGCAATGCGACGTCACCCCCGGCGATCAAGTAGTTGAATCGCTGGTGCGGGTCATAGGTGCCGTACATGCCACTGCCCCCCACGGTAACGTCTGAGTTGTCGTCGAGCCGCACGGTCAGGGAGAGGCGGCTGCCGAAGGCCGGACGGATCGCGCTGTCGATGTAATAGGGCCGGTGCGAAGCCTGAAAATTGAAGTCTGCCGGGTTGGGGTCGTTGTCATTTTTGAGTCCGCTGACCGCGTACGCCGCGTAGTCCGCCTGCGTGGTAGCTCCGAACCAGTGTGTCCCGCTCACTTCGACCCCGTCGCTGGGAAACGGCGCCGGAAGCACGCCGTTGTTCCAGTCCCCCCGCCGCAGCATTCGGCCCATGTCGTAGGGCAGGGGCTTGTCGCTCAGCATGTGATTGGCCGGGTCGTGTCGAAGGTTGAAGGCTCCGAAGCTCGGGCTGAACCGTCCGACGCGCAGGTTGAGCTCGTCCGCTTGGCGGTAATCGAAATAGGCCATGTCGATTTCCAGGCCGTGGCAGCCGTAACAAGTTTTTACGTTCGCCGATAAATGGTCGGACACGTCGACCGCCACCTTCAGCGCCGCTTCGGTCGTAAAGCCTTGGAAGGTCGAGGCGATTCCGGGCGCCGTCGTGTTGCGCGGGCCGTAAGGGACGAGGTGATAATCGAGCTGAACCGACCCCGCAAAGTTGTAATCTTCGGCCGCATTCGTGGGATCGGAAATCAAGCTGAGCAGGACCGTCAGCGCCATGACGAAGGGCAATAAAGCGCCACGCATCACGGCTTGGCTCCGGCCAGGGAGAGCACCTCGCCATCGACGGTGCCGGTGCTCGGTTGGGGCGGAAGCACCCGCTCTTTGAGGCGCCTCTGTTCGAGCGCGTACTCGTGCAGAAAACGCAGGATCGGGACCGTGTCCGCCAGGCTGATCCCGCTTCCAGGTTGGCGCCTCATGCGCTCCACGTACCTCTTCCAGTACTCGTCGCTGTCGATGCCGCTATTGAGGGGGCGGGCGAGCGAATGACACTTAGAGCAGCGGAACGCGAACACTCGATAGTCCGCCCGTACGCTTTGCGGCCAACGACTGGCATCGGCCTCCTCGGCGCGTGCCGCGGAGCAACCGAGCGACCCAAACAGAATACCGAGGATGAATAACAACCTGAATGAGGACGTTTTCAATGGGACCTGAACGACAAGGCGACGTCGGCGGTAGCGCTTCCGGTGTCCACGTTCGCGACGCGACGGCCGCGCACCGCCGCGGCGACACATGCCGTTAGGCCGCCCTGGATTGGACCGCGCAGGTGCGCGTCCGTAATGACCCCCGCCCCATCGGTGTCGACGCGAAGGACATCCAGGCCCTCGTTCAGCCCGCGCAAATTCGGCAGCGCCGCTCGGTAGCAATCCGCGATGCCGGACATGGCGCCGGACACCGCCCGAGTGACGCTTGCGGAGGTGGCGCCGACCACGTGGGTCGCGGCTCCGATGGCGACCTTTGCATGCGCGACGTCGTAAGTCGCAACCGCCGACGGCGGCGGTGGAGTGCGCGGTGGAGTGCGCGGTGTCGGAAGCGGCTCCAGCCGCGCCGCCTCCGGCGTCGGCGCGGCCGGTGGCGGCGGTGTGGGGAGCGGCAATGAACCCGTCGGCAGCCCCGTCTGCAACGGCACCGAGTCCGGCACGGCGCTTCGCGGTTCGACCGGCGCTGATCGCGATGTGTCAAGCAGCAGCGCCGATGGCGGGCGCGTGCGGGTTTTCACCGCAGCGCGACGCGAGTCGCCGGAACCCGCGTTTGGAAGCATTTCGGGCAGCAACACAGCGGAAGCCGCGAGTCGGCCGGCGGTGGTGTCCACGGTGGAGGGGAGGGCCGCCGACGACAGAACCGATAGCGCCGAGCTAGCGGCCCGGGCAACTACTGCGTCGCGGCCGTGACGCTGCAACGTCTTGTTCACACCCCACAGAATCAGGAGACATAGCGCCGTCGCCAGCGCCACCAGGTAGGCTCGAGAGCGAACGGCGCGAGCTTGGAGGGTGCCCGGTGTCACGCCAGCCAAACTCGGGCGACTCGACGGTCGCCGCCCCGGCCGCGGCGTTACTCGCGCCGGCGTTCCCGAAAGGCGACCGCTCTCCACGCTGGCTGGGTGGGCGCCGCTCGCGGCGGCCAAGAGCGCGCCACGCATTTCACGCGCGCTCTGATAACGATCCGCGCGGTCCTTGCGCAGCGCCTTCATGCAGATGGCTTCCAGGCCTGAGTCCACGTCGCTCACGCAAGCCGAAGGCGGCACGGGCTCGTCATTGATTTGCTTGAGCATCACGGCGAGCACGCTGTCGGCCACGAAGGGCAGTTGCTCGGTCAGGAGCTCGTACAGCACGATGCCTACCGAGTAGAGGTCGCTCCGCGCGTCCTGATCTTCGCCCCGGGCTTGCTCCGGCGACATGTAAGCCGGCGTGCCGAGCGCGAACCCGGCGGTGAGTTGCCGTCGGGCGGAGGTGACGATGGGTGAGGCGTCCAACAATTTTGCGATGCCGAAGTCGCAGACTTTGACGACATCCAGCCCTTCGCCGTCGTCGCTCACGGCACGGACGACCATGATGTTCTCCGGCTTGAGGTCGCGATGAACGACCCCCATGTCGTGAGCTACCGCGAGCGCCGCCAACACTTGGGACAAGATCTCGGCCACGCTCCGCACGGAAGGTCGGCCGTTGCGCGACACCCACTCGAATAGGTCGCAACCTTCCACGTACTCCATGGCGAGGTACATCAGCCCGTCGGGCTCTCGACCAAAGTCGATGACCCGAATTGAATTGACGTGGTCCAGTCGGGATGCGGCGCGCGCTTCTCGCCAGAAGCGCGCTGCGAATTCTTCGTCTGCGGCGACCTCCCGGTGCAGCACCTTCACTGCCACCGTTCGTTGCAACGCGAGCTGCTTGGCCCGGTAGACGATGCCCATCGCCCCGCTGCCCAAGCGGGCCTCAATCGCGAACTTGTTGGCGATCACCTGCCCAATCCAGACGTCGTGATCGGGTACCGTCGACTTTGCTTGATTGTCTTCCATGGGCACCAAGACCGAAGTCTTGGTGCCGATACAGCAAGGCGAATGCCAGCCCCCCTCGCCCTCCGTTTCGTTCGCCTGCAGCTCACTTTTCGCTTGATGTGCGCAGAAGCCGCTCGCGGGCAGACGCTTTCCGCAACCGTGAGTGCCAACCGCAGGTTAGCAGCCGGGGCGGTCATCCCTACATCTGCCTTACATGGGCACGGCGCTACCCAGCGCGCCGAGCTCACGCAACAGGTTGGTACGGGTTACGTTTAACGTTGCTTTCGGCCCATGGAACCTGCTGAGTGTAGCGTCTTATATCGTCTTCAGCCCGCGGAGAACGGACTTGGCGCAGCGCTACGGATAGCCTAGCCAGAGCGAGCATGCCCAAACGTCCCGCGCCCAGTGGAGCTCGCTCGACCGTGTCTGGTTTGGCGTTGCACGCGAGCGCCGAGAAGGTCGAAGCATTGCGGAAGGAGCGCGCGCGGCTGTTGCGCGATGTGAACAAGAAGAAGCAGCAGGTGGCCCAAGCGCGCGCGGCTGCGGAGCAAGAAGCCGAGGCCACATGGCTCAAGATGGGGCCGCTCGTGGAACGTCACGACAGCCTGGTGCATGAGCTCAGTGCGTTGTTCGATGAGCTGCTTACCAAGGGCCGCTTTGCGGCAAAAGCTCGCAGCCAGGTCCTCCTCGTGCGGAGTGCCCTCGAGCGACAGGGGATCCTGGAGCCCTTGGATAGCCCGGATGAACCCGAAGCTTCACGACCGCCGCGGGCAGACGCCGCGCCGAGCGGCCGCCGCGCCAAATCAACTAGTGGATCGAGCAGGGCTTCTGAAAAACGCGGGACCAGCGACGCCGCAGAGGGTGCACCGCGTGACGTCGCAAGCGCCCGCCAGCCCGGCCCGGAGCGTCGTTCTCTGCGGGAGCTTTTTCGGAGCCTGGCCAGCGCCGTCCACCCCGACCGGGCGCGCCAAGAGGCGGAGCGAGAACGCCGCACCGAGGTCATGAAGGAAGTCACGCGCGCCTACGAGGCCGGTGACTTGGCCCGCCTCATCGAGCTCGAGAGCGCTTGGCAAAGCGAGCGTGTCCTCGCCGGCGACGGAGACCCGGGACAGCGCTGCGCCGAACTCGAGCGCGTGAATCGCGAGCTGTTGAATCAGGTGCGAGCGCTGACTCGTGAATTACGGGACGTGAAACGCGAGGTTCGCGAGGCCGCCGTCGGTCCACTAGAAAGTCTGATCGAGCAAGCTCAACACGAACTCGACGAGCTCGTCGCGCTCATCGATTTCGTCCGCCAATTCCGCGACGGCAACCTGTCGCTGAGCGCATTCATGCGCGGTCCATCGCGCTCGCACGGCTCGGACGAAGTATCTGTCTTCGCCCTCGACGACCTCTTTACGGAAGAGCCCACCACGGTCCACCCTCACGCCTCCCGGCGGCGACGCAACAACGGGAAAGCCCGATGACGTGTCACCCGCGGAGCCCGGAGGGGACCTGCCGCCGCGCGCTTCGGTGGCCGCTTTGCACCATCAAATTCTTCCTCTAGGGCCAATAGAACACAGTTAAAGTCTGCAGACCGACGCGGGTGACGGCCCGCCCGCGAACCGCGAATCTCCCATGACCCCCACCATCACCGCCTTCGAAGCGTCGCCCGATCAAGGCCAGGGACTGGCGCGAGACATGCGCGTCCGTTGGGCGCTCGAAGAAGTCGGCCAGCCTTACGATGTTCGCCTCGTTTCGTTCCGCGACCTGAAAGAACCTGCACACCTCGCGCGGCACCCCTTCGGGCAGATCCCGACCTATGAAGAGGGCGACTTAGTCCTGTTCGAGTCGGGCGCGATTCTCTTCCACCTCGCGGAGCACCACCCGGGTCTCTTCCCGGTCGATGCGAATGCACGGGCCCGCGCGATCACCTGGATGTTTGCTGCGCTCAATACCGTGGAGCCGCCGATCGTCGAGCTCGAAACCGCGACGCTCTTGGAGTCCAAAGAGACGTGGTACGAGCCGCGCCTGCGCGCCGTCGAGGACCGCGTCCGTGCACGGCTGAGCCAGCTTGCAACGCGCCTCAGCGGTGCCGAATGGCTCGATGGCGCGTTCAGCGCAGGCGACTTGATGATGGTGATGGTGCTGCGTCGTCTGGATGGGACGGGGCTATTGACCGATTTTCCAAACCTCTCCGCCTACGTTGCGCGTGGCGAAGCGCGCCCCGCTTATCAGCGTGCGTTCGCGGCTCAATTGGCCGTCTTCGCCAGCAGTCCAGCGGGCAGCCAGAAGGAGTGAAGCCCCTATGGCACGCGGGCCTGCTGCAGGCACCCGTTGAGGAACTCGAATGGCCAAAGTGCTGATGCACAGGGCTGGACGGCTTCGACGCTCGACTGATTCGCGCCCGTGAAACGGGAGGGCGAAGCAATCAGCTCGGGTTCTGGGCCCGCGGCGCGCATTTCTGGCAGCGCCAGGTCTGCTTTCGCGGATTCCCGATCGCGTTGGACCGGCACGTACTTGCAAGACTGGGCGACGTTCCCCTCGGTAATCACCGCGCTCCGCGCCACGTTTGCTGACGCCGAAGTGGATCTGACGTCGAGCAAAGCCCAGTTACCGCCTGAGCTTCATTTGGCCGCGCAGCGGCCCGGTGTCCTTTCGGGTGCCGCTTTGCACAGCGAGACTCTCGCTTTACAGTTCGACCGTGAACCCCACCGCGCCAGACCACGCGCCCTCAGAGCATCTGCCATCTGACGCGCCGCACTCGTCGGTCGGCCCCTTTGCTGAAGGTGATGCACCCTCGGCCTACGATTCGGCGGGAGTCGACCGGTCCCTCATCCGTTGGATGCTCAGCCTCACGCCCAGCGAACGGCTCCGTCACGTGCAAGGCACCATCGACCTCGTGCGCGACGTCCGGCGAGTGCCGAATGGCAATCGCTAGCATTATTCAGGCGCTCGTTGCGCATGACGTGGAGTTCGTTGTGGTTGGGGGCATGGCGGCTGTGCTGCAGGGCGCACCGGTTCACACCATCGATCTGGACATCGTCTACGCGCTGACGGAGGCGAACATCCATCAGCTAGGGCTGGCGCTCACCGAGCTCGGGGCGGTCTTCCGGGACGACCCCCGACGAATCGTGCCGAACCGTTCGCACCTTCAAAGCCGTGGACACAAGCTGCTGCAAACGACCGCCGGTCCGCTGGATGTGCTTGCGACGATTGAGACAAGCACCACATTCGAAGATTTGGTCCCCGACAGCGATTGGCTCGAAATCGACGGCGCGCGGTTCAGGGTGCTTTCGCTTCCGCGGCTGATCGTTGTCAAAGAGCAGCTCAACCGCACGAAAGACCAAGCGATGCTCGTGCTCCTACGCGCAACCGTGGAAGAACTCCAGAAGCGTCGCCCCTAGTCGCGATGAGCTTCCAACCCTTCGTCAAGCCAACGAACGCTGCTCTTTGCAGCATTGGCCCGCCCCAGTAGTGAGGCTTGCGATGCGGTTTGAGTTGCCCCTCAACCGGACGTCACCCATGTCTCGCCCAACACCCGTCGTGCGCCATCGCTTCGCCGCAGTCGGCAACGTGCCCTTAGTTGTTCCATCCCTGACTCGTGAAATCGATGACTACGCTAAGGCTGGAGGATTTTCCGGGCCCCGGCTCGAACAAGGCCCGGGTAGCTCGCGTCCGCATGCAATCGTAGACTGACGCGAGCGCCGGATGCTGTTTGCCGGCGACTTTGGCGCTGACCACTTCGCCCGATGAAGCTATCTGGAGGACCAGCGTCAGCTTCGCGCTGAGCGGCGCATCGTCGTGGTCGGTGAGGCCGCGCTGATAACAAGCCCGAAAACCAGAACGCATCGCTGCCATCACTCGGTTGACGCGGCTTTGATCCAGCGCTCCGCTGAGTAGCGTTGCCGCGCCCATCTGCACCTCTACCTTCGGGCGGGGGCGAGTGTCCGTCGTGAGGTTTGCATATAGTTCGCTGTCGTACGTGGCAGTGGCATCGGTATCGACCAAGGGCAGGCGTCCGGCTGCCGTTAGCCCCGAGAGCAATTCGTTCAGGCTTGGTTCACGTTCGGCTACGCTCGTCGCGGGTCCGAGGTCTAGCGGCGATTCTTGAGGCTGTTTACCCAAAGAGCCCAGGCCTCCTTCGGGGCTGATTGCCGCTACCGAGCGCCTTACCGCACCGCTGAGCGCAGGCGTCGCGGGCGAAGACGTCGCAGGCACTGCTGCCGAAGACGTTGCCCCGGCTAGCGGAGGCTGGCTCTTGCAGGCCGATCCAAAGAGCGCAACGCCCAGCGCGGCCATCCCATAGCGCGCACTCACGGCTTCACCGCTGGGTCCAAGGACGCCATGAGCTTGCGGCTCCGTGCTAGGTTCAGCGCGCCCGGCGCGGCTTGCTGCTTCGGAACCATCACGATATCGCCGAACCCCGTGCGATTGCGCTTTTGGTCTTCGAAAACCTGCAGGGAAAGGGGCCGGCCGTCTTCTCCCCAGCCTTTGGGCAGCAAGCTCATCAGCTCTTGACTCAAAACGCCATCGAAGCTCGAGCGCAGGAGCGAACTCGAGAGGTGCTCTGCCAGCGGACGCTTCCAACGCCCTGTCCCGTGCGACTCGAACAGGCTGACCGGTGTGTAGGGTTGCGTGGCAACGAGCCAAATCGCCAGGTCGCGCGGCTGGTCGCTTGGGTGCGGGCGCTCCGACTCTCGATACGGATAGAACGGCAACGTCGATTTAAAGGTGATGCGGATGGTCTCGGCGCGCGTTGTTTTCGTCGTCAGATCTTTTTCGTCGATCTCGTACCGGAGCGCGGCGAAGAAAAAGCCGAGCTTTACGTAGTGCGTGAGCCAAGCGTGCGCCTCGGCCGGCACGACCAGTCGATTGTCCGAAAACCACTTCTGCAGCGCCTTCGGGTCGCTCGCAGACAGCACGAAGGCCGTGAAGCTGCCCACCTTCGAGCGCGAAAGCACCTGAACCGGTGCACCCGTCGGAGCCCCAGCGCCGCTTCCAAGCCCGCCTAACGCTCCCGGCACGCTCAAATTCGCGTGCACCGGAAAGCGCTCGGCCAGCTTCTCGAAGGGGCTTTCCGCCACCTTGGCGACCACCGGCTGCTCCGGAACGGGCACCACAAAACCAAACCCCGGGCTCGGATCGCGAATCGCAACCTGCCGCACGAAGTGCTCGAGCTCCTGCTCGGCATCGTGAAGGATCAGCGTTTGCTCGACGGCGAGCGAAGGCACCGCCTTCGTTGGCAACGCCACGAACACGCCGCAGGGCGCGGCGCTCACGCTGAAGCTAGAAATGGCAACCCAACAGCACAGCGCCGCCAACGTACGAGCCTTCATCCGGTCAGGAAACCCTGCCCGCGCACGCCCAGCAAGCAGCAATCGAACGCGAGCGTGCTGGCTGACGAATTGGCCAAGCGAGTGTTGGGCGGCCGGCAAAGCCACCGCCCAACACTCCGACCTCGACGTGCAAACAGGGCCACATCGCTGCGGGCGCCAGGGCGTAAACACGCGGTTGCCGCTGAATCTTGCGCCCTAATACGCGCCGGAGCTCGGCCGCTACCTATCGCGCGATCCGCTGGACCTCGCGGCCGGCCCAACCCCGTACTTGTATTGTTGCAACGACCCGATCAGCGGTCGCGATCGCCGGCGCCTTGGGCGGCGCCGCGGCGATGCTCGCAGCAATGAGCGCGGTCATGTTCCCGCCCGCAGCGCCCGGAATCCTCGCCCTGCGGAGGGTGGAAACTTGGGCGGTGCGGCTTCAATCACTACTGGCGGGCTAATCGCCACGGCAGTTACCGTAGCGACCGGCGTCGCGATCGCCAGCGGTAGTGCCTCGGGCGGCGACGGGATTTCGGACGATCTCCCCGATGAAGAAGAGCGTTCGAGCGAAACGGAAGAGGATCCTTGTGAGCCGGAGCGCTTCGACGAGGATCCCGTAGAAGAAGAACCACCACAAAGAAGCTCAAAGCCAAGCTACAGCAGGACGCCGCACGCGAAGAGAAAGCCAGACCGATGGCACTTGGCGCAACAATCAGGCGCAAAATAAGCAGTTCAAGGACGCTAGCCGGCGGTTCGACGACGACCAGACACGGCAGCTTCACGAGGAAATCACCAAGAAGAACATGACACGCGATGAAATCATCGAGCGACGAAACGAGATGTTTCCCGACAATCCCTACTAGCCGTTAAAGAGCATGGGCATCAATCAAGCGCACGCGTTCGCACGAAAACTGATCGGCTATCAAGCCCGTCGCATCGTTGCCGGGTCACCGGGCGGTAGCATCGTGGGCATCCATTTCTCAGAGGGTGGTCGGAACGACGGCGGGCAGATTTATTAAGGGCTATGGTGCACGTGGCGGCTCGAGCAACAGTCGCGCGTGCTGACTTGCTCGAGCGACGACAACGCGGAAGGAGGCCCCATGCTCGCTGGGTTAGATCAATTGATGGGTGCGGTCGTGGGTTCGGTCGATATCGGCACGCCTGCGTTCGACCTGAGCTTGGGATTGAACTCACATTTGCGGCTGTTGGCCTTCGCTGACAGCCTCGATGAAGACAGCCCGTGCTGGGTGATCTCCGACCCGCAGCAGCATGGGTTTTCCGTGGAACCAGCAGGTCGGTTCAGCCCGGCGCCCAAGGGTTTGGCGGTGGCTCGATGAACCAAGAAGACGCACAAGCCTTCCTCGATCAAACTCGAGGCTTGGTGGTTCGCAGCATTGCGATGGGCGCTCCGCCCCATGTCATCGGCATCGAGCTCGTCAGCGCGGGGGGCGCGCGCGAGAAAGTCGCCTGGTACTTAGGGGTCGAATCAGCCTGGCGACTCGAATCCGCACTTGAGGTACTGACCTGTTGGCAAGACGCTGCCACCGCGAGGAGCGGATGCGAGCCGAGCTGCAAGCGCTCAGAGGTAGCGTGGTGGCCGCGATGAAAGTCGTCGCTCCTGCCTTCGACTTGGAGTTCTGGTTCGCGGATGGCAAGCGGCTCATGGTCTTCGCCGACACGCGGGACGAATCACGGAGCTGTTGGTATCTACTCGACCCCGAGCAGCGCGCTGTCAACGCGGGCCCCGCAGCCCGACTCGACTTCGAAGCCGACTGAGTCGACGGCGACACGTAGCGCGCGAACCGAGGCGCAGAGAAACCTGAGACGGGGCCACAGACCGCTTCCACCCGGCGCTCAAAAAGCCAACCAACGTTCGCTATCCTGAGCGTGGCGCGCACTAGTGGAAGATTTTAGAAGCGCGTCGACCAGAACGGGCATCTCGCGTTAGTTTAGGTTTTGGCGTCCCTAAACTAGCGTGGCGCGCCCCGTAGGATTCGAACCTACGACCCTCGGATTCGAAGTCCGATGCTCTATCCAGCTGAGCTAGGGGCGCGAAGGACGCCATCCAAGTGAGGGCTGCGCAGGCGGTCAAGCGGAAACTGCAACGCGGTGCGGCCGGGCTCCCCGCTGAGCGATTCGACTCGCGGGCGCGTCGCGCAAGGCTCGAAAATAGATCAACCCTGGTGCGGCTCGGCGCCGTTCAGCCGGTGAGGGCGAGGCGACCCACCCAGGTGGTCTTCCCGCCCTGAATGGCGCAGCGCGCGACCTCGCGGAGCAGATCGCCGTTCGGGCCTTGGGAGACGGCGATGTTGGGCTCGCTCCAGAATGACCCCATCCGCGTGTCGTCGAGAATGCGCACGACCTCATAGTGAGCGCGCGAGATACGGACGATGCGGAACGTAGTTCCCGCGACTTGAACCATACCTTTGACAACAATTTGCATCTGATTCCTTACGCCCCGTGACGCGCTTCGATCAATAACTCCGGCGCACGACTTTGTGAAGCAGGAATCCTAGCTCGCGCAAAGATGTGACGCACTCGACTTAGAGCGCGCGCTCTTCGCAACAAAGCAGAAACTGTTCCGTCGATGCCGTGCAACCGGCCGCTCTTCGCGCCCACTCGGCGATCGAAATTTCAGTGTCACTTTCTTTGGTCGGAGATCATGAGATCTCGATCTCACAAATAGTCGCGCTTGTGCAGGTGCCACCGCCAGTACGCAGATCGAATCCGCTCGTCCCGTGGTTATTTTTGCGCCACTGGCGCGCTGCCGCAGTCGCATCACCGCGGTCGCCGGTTCGCACTCTCGTTCTGGCGCCGTCGCGCCGCCCCGCACCGTTTCCGACCGCTCGCTCAGCTCGATCATTGGCGAACGCTGCACGCCGCGGTCAGCCCGGCATTTCCCAGCAAATGCACGACTTCGTCGCCCGCGCCACGCTCCGCGCGGACGGCGCTAGCCATCGTGCTCCCTGAATGGCTAGCGTGGTCGCGTCATGGGCACCTCCTCGGTTCGACCGCCGTCCGCAGAGGTGGTCCCGCGCCTGCACATCCGCGATCCGGACACCTGGCTCGCCGGCGTCGCGTGGGGCGTCATCGCGTTCAGCCTCATCCAGCTGCTCACGTTCTCGTTCGGACGCGATCAAAGCATTTACGCCTTGGTAGGCGAGGGCGTGCTGCACGGCAGGATGCCGTATCGCGATCTGTGGGACTTCAAGCCGCCGGGGATTTTTCTGATCTATGCCTTGGCCCAGGGTGTGTTTGGGCGCGGTATGGCGGCCGTGCGCGTGGTGGAGGCGCTCGGTCTTTTAGGCATGGTCTTCGGCTTCATGCGCCTCGCCGAGACGTTCTTCGAGCGTCCGCGTGCAGGATTGATGGGCGGCGCGCTGGCTACTTTGATCCACGCGGAGCTCGATTTCTGGCACACCGGGCAACCCGAAGTGTTCGGCGGTTTCTTGACGGTGGCGGCCTTGGTTTTGATGAGCACGCCCGTCAACCCGCAGAAGAGCGTTTGGCTGTGGCTGGCGGTCGGTGCGCTGTTCGGCTTGGCGTTCCTATTCAAGCCACCGCTCGGTGGCGGGGCGATCGTGTGTGCCGCCTACCTCGCGAAGCGCGAGCGACAGCGCAATAGGTCCGGTGCGCGCGCGTTGCTCGTGCTGCTCGTTGTCGGGGTTGGTGCAGTGTTGCCTATCCTCGCATGCGGGGCGTGGTTCGGGGGGCGCGGCGCTTGGCCCGCCTTGCACTGGACGCTCGCCGAATTCACGCCGGGCTACACCGCGCTCGGTTGGCAAAGCCGCGAAGCGCCGAAGATGCTCTACTACGCGCTAGAAGAGGCATTCTTTCGCTTTTCCGCCTTGGCTGCGGCCGGCGTCATCGCCATGGCTGCCATGACGCCCATTCACAGCCGCGAGCGAGAGGGCTCATTCCTGGTGTTGGGCGTGATCGCCGTGCAGCTCGCCGGTGTGGCTTTGCAGGGCAAGTTCTTCGCCTATCACTACGCCGCATCGCTGCAATTGATCGGATTTTTGGCGGGCTTGGGCCTGTACAAGCTCTGGCGGCGCTGCCTGCCGGGTGGCCTTGGCGGGGTGCTGGCGTTCGCCTCGTTCGTCGCCATCGCGGCGGATATGTTGAACGCGGTTCACGATTTGCCGCAATCCTTCTCGGAGCGCGCCGCGATCCGTTTGCGGTACGCGCTGCGCATTCCGCCATACACCTCCCGCGAGGCGCTCGATCGCGAGCTCTCCTACGTGGCCGACTTTAACTTGGCCGCCGATCGCGAGGTGGGTCTCGAGGTGCGCTCGCGCACCGCAAGCGGCGACCCCATCTTCGTCTGGGGTTTTGAGCCTGCGATTTATTGGTTCGCCGAGCGCGCGCCGTCATCTCGCTTCATTTACGACGTGGCCCAGCGCAGCGAGTGGCAGAAGAGCTACGCGCGCGCCGAGCTGCTCCGTGATTTGCATGCACACGTGCCGACGCTGATCGTCGTACAGCATAATGACGTGTTTCCCGGGGTCACGGGCCACGCTTGGGACTCACACGACGAGCTACCCGGCTTCCCGGAGCTAGCGGCGTTCATCGATAGCGACTACGAGCCCGTCAAGCGCATCGAAGACTTCGATCTGTATCAACGGCGAGCCCCTTGAGCCGTGCCAGCGCCAATCGACTCAGCGTTCCGCGGCGGTTTTCCTCGGTGTTTTCCCCGACAATTTTCCGGCCAAGTCGAGCAGCGTCACGTCCCAGCTCATGTTCAGCTCCTCTTGCGTCTTGCGGCTGAGCTCGGCGCATTCTTCCGCCGCCACGCGCTCGAAGTCGGGAAAGGATTCACACCGCCCGCCTCCGGGCGCGATGAAGATGTTCTTGCCGTCCACGCCCGAGCCGTCGATGCGCGACGCATGACCCACGTGCTCGGGCACTAGGGACTGGCCAATGAACGAGCCGGGACGCTTCAAACCAAATAGGTGTGAAATGGTCGCGCCGATGTCGACCTGCCCGCCCAGACTGTGAACCACGCGAGGCGCCACCTGCAGGCGCGCGGGTAAAACGACGAACAGCGGAATCTGCTTGGTCGTGTAATCGCGGATCGCCAAGCGGCGCTGCACGTCGGCATCGAGATCAGTCTCGGCCGCCAAACGTTGGTTGAATTTCATGCGCGAGTCGTGATCGCCATAGATCACGAGCGTGGTGTTTTTGAGCAAGCCATCGGCTTGCAGTTGGCCGAACAGCTGCTGGATGGCCTCATCGTTGTAGCGCATTGAGTGCAAATAACCGCCAAAGTCCGAGGTTTCGATGTCGCCCAAGGCGAGTCGGCGCTCGGCCGAGGGCACGTACTGATACGGCCCGTGCGAGGTCAGCGTGATCAGCATACTAACAAACGGCGCTTTGAGCTTTTCGATCCGAGGCACGACGCGTTGAAAGAAGAGCTTATCGCCGATGCCCCAGCCAAGCTTGGGGCCTTCACCGAGCTCCTCCTTGAACGCGGTCTGATCGAAGCCATATCGAGGGTAAAGCACGGCGCGGTTCCACATGCCGGCCGCGTAAGCATGTCCGGCGAACGTCGTGTATCCCTGCTCCTTGAACGCATGCAGCAGCGTGACGAAGTGATCTTCATCGCGCCGAAATGCGACCGAGCCCTGCGGAATCGGGAACTGAGAATTCAGCACCATGTACTCACAGTCGGAAGTCGAAGAATCCCCCGTCTCGTCGTACACGCGATCGAAGAACCACGCCCGGTCACGGAGGCCGTTCAAGAACGGCGTCAGCTCTTGGCCGCGCACGTGGGCACCGATCACCCATTTTTGCATCGCTTCTACCTGCAAAATCAGCAAATTCGTGCCGCGTGCCAAACCGAAATCCGGGTCGCTCGTGCCCTCTGCGGCGCGCGCGGCGTGATACCCACTCACCTTCGCAAATTCAGCGTCGCTGATCGTCCCGTGTTCGCGCGCGTCTCGAATCGAGCGCGCCACCTCTTTGATGTGCGCGACGACGATGCCCGAATCCTGAACCGCGTCGGTGCCGTTCAGCACCTTCCAAGAGCGATCACTATCGAGCCACTTTTGCACGATGCCCGACACCGGCAAAATGAACAGAACGCAGCCCAGCACCCACACCGCATCGAACGCGCCGCGCGCCGCCCAGGGCATCTCCCGTATGGGCGCTTTGGGCCATAAAAACGGCAACCCGATGCTCACCGCCGCTACCGGCATCAGCCACGCGTCTCGGCGTTGCGTGTACTTGATCACGATCTGCCCGCCCGCACCGAAGGCTAGCACCGGCAAAATGTTACCGAAATATCGCAAGTAAATCAGGTCACCAAACACGACCAATAAAAACAGCGCCATCACTACGCCAAAACCGCGCGAGCGATGAGCGCTCGGAAGTGCCGCGACGGGCAATGCGAAGACTGCCGCGGAGAAGAAAGCCGCCCGCTTGAATCCGCCCCACATCTCCAAGTCCACCAAAGACAGCGTCAAATGGATGATGCCGAGACCGATCAGATAAGCGCACGGCACGAGCGCGGCTTCCGCGAACAGCCGCAGTGCGCGGGGTGTCCTCTCCTTCAGCAAACGCAACGCGAGCGCCAACCCAACGAGAAATGCCGACACCCGCACGAGCAGGGCAGGCGCAAAATCGGGCGGAAGGGCTTCGGGCAAGCGCTCGGGCCAACCCTTGGTCGTCAGGCGCAGAAACAGCGCGTAGCTCAGGCCCAGGATCGTGAGTCCGATCGCTGCGCCGAGCGCAACGCTTCGCGAACGCGCCGGTAGGCGCGGTAAAAGAGTGTTCCGACCCCTAGACGCGCGGGGAACGCTCAAGAGCGCGACCAGCAGCGCCGCCAGCAACGAGACCGCCGCCACACTGAGCACTGCGCGCTGCAGCGTCGCGACGTAGTCGGGGCTCAGATCGCGCAACATCGGCCCCTCGAGCATACCCACAGCCCGTTGTGGTATTGCAAGCGACCGTGATCGTCTCGCGCGCTCCAGTTCGATTCTCGCTTGGCGGCGGCGGCAGTGATCTGCCGAGCTACTACCAGAGGTACGGCGGCTTCGTGGTCAGCGCGGCGATCGATCACTACGTGTACGTCACGGCCAACCGCCGCTTCTACGACAGCATTCGCCTGGCCTACTCCGAGACCGAGATCACGCCAGATGTCGACTCCATCCGTCACCCCATTTTCCGCGAAGCCCTACGCATGGCCGGCATCCAGCGCGGGATAGAGCTGACGAGCGTCGCGGACCTGCCGGCCAATAGCGGCCTTGGCTCATCCAGCAGCTTTACGGTTGCGCTGCTCAACGCGCTGTACACGTATAAACGCAACTTCGTCTCGTCCGCGCGGTTGGCGGAAGACGCGTGCACGCTCGAAATGCAGCGCTTAGGGGAGCCCGTTGGTAAGCAGGATCAGTACATCGCCGCCTTTGGCAACGTCACCGCGCTCACCATCGATACGGACGGCAGTGTGCACGTCGAGCCCGTTCCTGTTCGAGATGGAGTGTTGGATGAGCTCCAAAATAATTTGCTGATCATGTACACCGGCATTGAACGCCCGGCGAACAGCGTGCTGCGTGAGCAAGGCGAGCGTGTAGCCGGCAACGACCCCGCCACCATCGCCGGCATGCACCGCATCAAAGCGTTGGGCCGCGACGTGTACGACCTGCTCGTAAAAGGCGACGTCGATCGTTACGGCGAGCTTCTGCACGAGCACTGGTCACACAAACGCAAGCTGGCCAGCAAAATGAGCGACGACCGCCTGGACGACTATTACGAGACCGCTCGCCGCGCGGGCGCCATCGGCGGGAAGTTAATCGGCGCGGGCGGCGGTGGCTTCTTCATGCTGTACGTGCGGCCCGCGCAGAAGCGCGCCGTGCAAGAGACGCTGATCGGCCGCGGCCTCCGCCCCCTCCGATTCGATTTCGACCTGGACGGAGCTAAAATCGTGGCAAACCTCCACCGCGGCCGCTGACGCCGGCGCGTGCTCGGCCTCTTTCCGCTCAAGGCACCGACAGCCCGGCCAGGAACGCCCAGTAGCGAAGCGCTACCCAAGCGCAGGCGACCAGCCCGAGCACGAAGAACGAGGATCGCACGACGCGCGCGCGCTTCAAGGCCGGCGGGGAACGCACCTCGGCCAGACTCAACAGCCAGGCCACGCTCTCCTCCGCCTTCGCACGCAGGATTGGCGCGTCGCTCGCGGCCACGGAATCGGCGGCCAACACGTCGTCGCTACCCAGCACGATGCGCGCTTCGGCAAGCGAGCCCGGCGCGCCGGCGCGTTCTTGGGCCATGAAGTCATCCCACGCGGCGCGATGGGCGCGCGCCTCGGGTAATGCGTCGGAGTCGGCTGCCGCCAAGGCGTACAACGCCAAGAGCGCCGCTTCGCGCAGCAGCCCAAACGCGGCGCCTTGCGACTCGACGTCGCGTAGCTCAAGCGCGACCCGGTAGCGTGCCTGCGCGGCAAGGGTGTACGGCCTCATGCGCGCCCGGGCTTGGTCAGACAGCGCCGCCGCGCGACGCGAGGCATCGAGCAGCAGCAGCGACTCGAAGGGCGCCAGATTGAGCGAGCTCGGGAGCGAAACGGCCATCACTCACCATAGATAGCAAGGTTGCGGCGGAGCAGGCGAGAGTATTAGGTTAGGCGGGCTTGTTCAGGCCCGCTCCTTTGGTGTCCCGCGTGCGGGCGCGCTTCGCGGCGTGTCGCCATTCGGCGCGCCGAGCCCTGCAAGCGCCAGGCGGCAAGGCCCGCGCCGCCGCCCTTGCCGGCGCAGCCAGCGTGTTGCTCGTCACGCTTCTGACCATCCTCGGGCCGATGCTCTCGGACTTTCACACGTACGGTTTCCACGACTGGGATGTGGAATCTGCCTATCGCTACATCACGGTGCTCAGCATCAAGCAGTACCACGAGGGCCCCTGGTGGCATCCCTGGTTATGCGGCGGCTTTCCCGCATTCGGCGACACTGAAACGGCGAGCAATTTTCTCTCGCCGTATCTGCCACTCTACTTGCTCACCGATCTGCGCGTCGCGATTCGGCTCGAAGTCATTGGTGGCGGCCTCACCGGCCTCGTCGGCACATTCCTTTTGGCGCGCCGGTTCAGTCGCAGCGCTGCTCTGTGCGCCTGCGTCGCCGCGCTGTACGTGCTGAATGGGCGTTGGGCCTTGCAGGCGGCGGCGGGACACACTTGGCACTTACAGTACGGCCTCTTGCCCTGGGCACTTTTCTTTTACGAGCGCGCGCTCGAGCCGGGGCGCCTGCGAAACGCGATTGGCACGGGCGTCGCGCTGGCGTGCATGGTGCTTTGGGGCGGCATTTATCCGTTGCCCCAGTCCGCGGTAATACTGAGCACCTACGCCCTCCTGCTCTGTCTGTTCACACACAGCACGCGCCCCCTGCTAGCCCTCGGCCTGGCCGGCGGCGTCGCCATCGGCCTTGGCGCGCCCAAGCTCTTCGCGATCTTGGACCACATGGATCGCGTGCCGCGCTTGATCGAATCGCGTGAGGTGATCGGCGTCGCCGAATTACTGGTGATGTTCACCGCGCCCGACCAGCATTTCGGGGTTAGGCCGGTACGAACCCCCGCCTACAACTGGCACGAATGGGGCATCTATATTGGGCCGCTGGGCGTCGCGCTCGTCTGCGCGGCCCTCGTCTTCGCCCGCGGTCAACGCGGCCAGCCGCTCAAGATCACCGCGCTCGTGTTACTGCTGCTCGGCTTCGGCGCATTTCACGAAAGCTCACCTTGGGCGCTGCTCCATCAGCTGCCGGTGTTTGCGTCGCAACACGTGCCATCGCGCTGGCACTACCCGATGCTGCTCCTCTGGGGCCTCGCCTTTTTGACCGCCGTAGGACCACAGGTCGATCGCTGGCTCGAACGCGCTCCTGCGCTCGATCTGCTGCTTTTGCTACCGCTCGCGTTCTTGTGCCTAGATATCGGGCGCGTCGCTCGGCAGCCGTTCGAGCAAGCGTTTTGGATGGAGCAACCTGAGCACATCCGCTCGCTGCCCTTGTTCGAGCATCACACGAACAGCCCGGTCAATTACCTGAGGAGAGACTGGGCGCCGCCCATGTTGCTCTCGATGATGGCCAACACCGGCGTCATCGCTTGCTACGGCGTCGACCCCACCTTCAAGCCAGGCGCCATCGCCGCTGATGCGCCCGGCTATCGAGGTCGCGTGTACGTAGAAGGCGCCGGTACGGCCGAGCTCAGCGAGTGGTCACCAAACCACGCGCGCGTGCGCGTAGCCGGCGCACGCGCGGGCTCACTCGTCGTATACAACATGAACTACGATCCCAGCTGGCGCGCGAACGGCGCTCCCGCTCTCGACTACCGAGGCCTCGTCGCAACGCGTCTCTCGGGTGACGTCGCCCAAGTCACGTTCCTCTACTTCCCGCGCACCCTGCCTTACTCCGCGCTCCTGTTTCTGTTCACACTAGCCGGCATCGTGGGGGGCATCACCCGCTGGCGGCCATCGTCGCGCGCGCGCGAGCCATAGCGGGAGCCGGGTCGAGCTTGTTTCGATGGCCGCTGCGCCCGACGGGAACAGGCCAGGTGCTCCAGTGCGCCTCCCTGCGCGACACTGGATAGCTCTGTCAATACAGCCTGACCGACCGCTAACGAAGCGGGCCGCGCAGGAGTTATCGCGCTCAATTTGCAAAGTCGAGGCGCCGCTTGCGGCGGGCATTTGAGCATCGCGCTTTCAGCGTCGGGCACTCCTGCACGCTGTTGGTCGCGACGCTATTTGGGCTCGAATCGATCGCGCGCGTGGCGCCAGGCAAGCTCTTGGCAACCGCTCGTCGGCGCACGTCAGCGCGTTGATCGTCGGGCACACGCACGCCGCGTTCAACTACAGCTGGGAAGGTCTGCGCGTGTTTCAGGTGAACAATGCCAAGGGCGAGAACGGCACCGGTAACAACGACGGAAACGGCTCGTTCAGCATCGTGCGCGTGACGGACCAACAACTGGACGTGGTGACCTGTCGCTGGCTCGATGATCAGGGACACTACGAGCTGATTGGCCCGTATCTCAGCGGCCCCGCCGATCCGGGGCGGCGCTGTGAGTGCGCCACTGGCGCGCTGCCGTGCGCGCGCCGCCTTTCGCGTCTGCGAAACCGAATGGCACAACTCGGCCCGTCCTCGTGAGCGAGCGCCTGAACGCGCAGCAGCTCACGGGCAAATGTTCGTGCAGAGACCTACAGCAAGGGCGCGGTGCCAGAGACGAGCCATGCGGCGAGGAAGCCAACCCACGACCCGAGGCCGCACCGACAATGAGCCGCGTCCCACCGACGGGCAGCTGGGTGGCTAAACGAAAGTTCGATCAGCGCTCGGCTGAGCCGCACGCCCCAGACGCATGTCGATGTGGTGCAGTGCGCATCGACACCTGCCGATCAAAGAGCGGCACGCGCCGCGTCGCTCTTCAGCGCGGCTTCGCCACGCACACGGTTTGAAAGCCGAGCAGCTCGGGCCACAGTTTGCACAAGCGTTGCTCATGGGGTTCGACCAGGCGCTCATAAGCGTTGAACGCCCTCGAACTCCCGAGTGACAAGTGATCACCGCGGGCCACGTCGCGCTCGAAGAACCGGCGCAGCACCGGCGCGGCTGATTGCACGAGGGATGGCGTGCAGTCTTGAACTAGCACCTCGAAGCCGGCATGAAGCAGCGCCATGCGGAGAGAGCGACGCGTAAAGAACCGGAGATGCGTGCGGTCGTACAGGCCGGACCACGCGTAGTCGAAGTGGCCGGCCAGCGTGCGCACTCGATTGTACCAAACCGCGTAATTGGGTACGGAAATCACTAACGTTGCGCCGCATAGCTGCGGCGCCCGCGCGATGCTCCGCAGCATGTCGATCGGATCGACCACGTGCTCCAGCACGTCGGAGACCAGCACGGCATCGAAGTCCGCGTTCGCAGCGTCGCTTGCACCAGTCAAAAAGCCCGCCAGCGTACCTTCGAATACGTCGGAGCACGCGGCTCGGGCAAGCTCAGCAGCATGCGCATTGGGCTCGAGCCCGATCACTCGCGCACTCGGCCAGCGTTGTACGATGCGCCGTGCATTGGCGCCCGCGCCGCAGCCGACATCCAAAATGCGCGCGCTCGGACGCTCATCGAGCACGTGCTTCTTCAAGAGCTCGAGCAACACGCGGTTCGGTCGCTCCACGTATGCATAACCGCTCGCCTCATAATCCAACGGAAATCCGGCCTCGCGGTGCATTTCGGGCTCAGCATAGCAAAGTCGGCAATCGCCGCCGCGTCCCGGGCTCCAGGGTCGACTGAGTGCGGCGATCGGGGTAGCGTCGCGCCCCGCCTGCAAGCCTGCTCGCGTTCGCCGCCCTCGCCCTTGCCCTTCGTGGCCCACCCGCCGATGCCCGTCCAGGAGCCTGCCTCACGATTGAACGCCGCCCTGACGGCGCTGCTCGGACGACCGCGTACGGTGCTGGAGGTGGGCTGCGCGTCGGGCATTCACGGCATGACGGCACGGCGCCGCGGCGCGCGGGTCACCGGCATCGAGCACGACGCCGAGCTTGCTGCCCGCGCCGGCCGAGCGCTCGATGAAGTGCTCGCGATCGATCCCGAAGATCGCGCTCGTGTCGCCGCCGCGCTCGGCGAACGCAGGTTCGACCTGGTGCTCGTGCCCGAGCTTTTGGAGCGCGCGCGAGACCCGAAGGGGCTGCTCGATTTCTACGCCGAGTTCGTGGCCGACGAAGGCCGACTTGTGGTTTCCTTGACCAACCGCGACGCCTGGCCGGTGCGCCTGCACGCGGACCGCGCGAGCGCGGGCTATGTCACCGCCACGGGCGGCTCCCCGCGCTTGTTTTCACGCGCAGAGGCGCTCGCCGCGGTGCAGCGTTCGGGCCTCGAATTGCTCGAAGTCAGCCTGAATCCGATGCTGCTTCGCGGGCTCCGGTTGCTGCTTGAGGACGATTTTTTTCTGACCTTACGCCACGGCGAGAGCGTGGGCTCCGGCTTTCGCGACATGACCGCGTATGAGGCCTATCTTTCCGCAGTCCGGCCGTTCGAGGTCGCGCTGGCGCGTTTGGCGCCGCGTTGGCTCGCTTTTCAGCACGTGCTCGTCGCCCGCAAAAAGCCCAAGCCCGGCCCGCTCTCGCTCACCGTCGGCATGCTCACCATGGATGAGGAGCCAAGCGTCGCCCGCATGATCGACGAAGTGCGCCGCTACGCGCCGGACGCCAAGATCTTGCTCGTGGACAGCTCGCTGAAAGATCAGACGCCGATCATTGCCGAGCGCATGGGTGCTCGCGTGTTGCGCCAGTTGCCCCCTCGTGGCCACGGGCCGGCTATGGAACTCTTGATGTACGAAGCCGCTCAGCAGAGCGACGCGCTGATTTACCTCGACTGCGATTTTACCTATCCGCCGCCCGTCCTGGTGGACATTCAGCGTATTTTGGAGAGCGGCGCGGATGTCGTGAACGCAGCCCGCGTGCGTAGGCGCCCCGCCGCGATGCCCCTGCCCAACTATCTGGCCAATAAGACGTTCGTGCTCTTGGCTCAGCTGCTGAACGACATGCCCGTCTCGGACTTGCACAGTGGCATGCGCGGCTATCGTTCCTCGGTGATCCGCGCCTTTGCCTTCGACGGCGAAGGGGACGCCCTGCCCATCGACACCGTGCTTTGGCCCGCGCGCTCGGGATACCACGTGGTGGAGATCCCGATTGAGTATCAAGAACGCATTGGTGCCTCCAAACTTCGCAAAATCTCGGGCACGGTCTGGACCTTCATCCGGCTCGCCAGCACGCTGCGCGTCGGTACCCGCGGAGGCGCGACCTACGATAGCTGGGCCAGCGTCGACGGCCGCCCGCCATGAGCCCCCCTGCAGCTCGCCCCGGCGCGATCTTGGACCGCGATGGCACACTCATCGATGTGGTGCGCGACGAGGACACGGGGACGGTCCACGTCGCGTTCCACCCCAGTCAGCTGCGGCTATTACCCGGTGTCGTGGAGGGCCTGCATGGGCTCGCTGCGGCCGGCTACGGTCTTGCGATCGCCACGAATCAGCCGGGGCCGGCCAAGGGCCAAATCTCGCTTGCCGCGGTCGAGCGCACGAATCAGGCGTTGCTTGATCTGCTGGCCGCCCAGGGCATCGAGATTGCGGCGCTCGAGGTCTGCCTGCATCACCCAAGCGGCGGCCCCGGCGGTGACGCGCGCTGGGTGGTCGAGTGCGACTGTCGCAAGCCAAAGCCGGGTCTGCTCGTGAGCGCCATCGAGCATGCGGGCCTAGACGCGGCGCGCACTTGGATGATCGGCGACTCTGCGGCTGACGTTGGCGCGGCGCGCGCCGCGCACGTCCGCTCGGCGCTGGTATTTCTGGAAAACCGCTGCGAGATCTGCCCCCTCCGGGACGGCCCCGCCGTCCGCCCCGACCTCCGCGCGTCACGCTTCGACGAGCTGGTTGCCGCGATCCTGCAAGCGTCGACGTAAATTAATCTTCAATGTCTGATCACGATCTAGTCAAGCGTGCGTTGTTGCGCTGCCTCACTGCATTGCCGCTCACTGTGCTCGCCGCGTGCGCGACGGGAAGCTCACCTGGGCTACGGCGCTTTCTGCGACGTCCTAATCGCCTGGCCGCCAGCGCGGCGTCCGCTACTGATTGCGGCCTATGCGATGGGTTCTCGGGGCTCGACGGAGGAGCTGAACGCAGCCTTCGCTGAGACGGCGCGCATCGTCGTTTCCGAGTTCGCGTCATGACCCGGGACGCCCCCGCGGCAGAAGCGAACAGCCGGCATGCGTCGGGCCCGGATGCCGCTTCGTGCCAACCCGTGTGCACTGCGCGGCGCGCGGCCGCGTCCGGCTGCATAGGTCGTCACATGGACCTGGTCATGGCAAGCGCACGACCTCAAATTGCGCGGTATTTTGACGCGCAAAGGCCGGCCGGAACTCGCCGTACCAGCGCTCGCGGCCCAGGCGCCGGATCAGCTCGGTGACGGAAGCATAAATGTAGCCACGCTTCCAACGGCTCGCGGGAATCACGAACGGCATGCCGACATCGGCGATGGTTTGGTCACGCGCGACCAGTGAGCCAACCGGTGCCGCTTCCAAGACCGAGCGCATCATCAGGTCCGGCTCCAGCGGGTCGGGGCCGGACGCTTGAAAGTACACGCTGAGCACGAGCGATGCTCCGCGTTCGAGCCGCGTCCCGAGCAACACATCGCCGTCCTCGAAAAGCCGCGCGCTGTGCCGATCGCAGCCGCTGAGCAGGCGCGCCTGCCAGCGTTCGGCGCTCGCGGTCTCGCCCGCGGCGACGGCAATGTTGTGCGCGACGCGTAACTGCTCGAAGCCCCGAGGTTCCGTGTTCGGTGCCGGATTGGGGCGGAGCTCGAAGCGATCTCGCATTTCCCACGTCAGGTACGGATCGGGCTCGATTTGCCGCAACGCATGGCTGCTAGACACGAAGAAAGACGCCAGCGCGGAGGGCTCGTGCCGACTGACCACGAGCGCGCTCAGCGCGGCGGGCCTGGCATCTCGGTCGACCGCCAGGAAGGGCCCCAGGACGGTGAGCTGGAAGGTCTTGGCAAGCGTCTCTTGTTCGGCGGCAGACATGAAGCGTTGGTCGGCGACGTAATAGCGGTCCGCGCCCTCACTGGGCCCAGCCGGCAGATGCGTGACCGTGGTCACCGGCCGTTCTAGGGACCAGTCCACCCACAGCGACTGCCGCATGCCCGGATGCAACGTGACGCTGCTGCCGTTGGCCATGTGCGCGGTCAACCACTCTAGCGCAGCGAGCTTGTCCTTGTCCGGCTTGATCAGGTGGCCGTTTTCGTTGAAGCGCCCGCCCGAGCGGTGGGCGTACCCGAGCGCGCGCAGGCCATCCGGCAAAATCAGCAGGGGTGCAAGCAGCCCCAGCGCGGCCCAGACGTAGCTCGGAGCCGACCCTGGCGACCGGCGAAGTGCCGCTTCAAGCACGCGGCGCGTGAGCTCGAGTCCGCTTTGCGTCAGCCCGCCGCTGGCGAACGCGAAATAAAGCGCAAAATACTGCGGCCAGAAGACGTGGATATCCGCCCCTTGCTTGAACACCACATATTGCACCGCGGCCATCGCGAACACCGCCAAGGGAAAGGCTTCCAGCTCGCTCCGCCGCAGGAGCACACGCGCCGCCAGCACGGGCAGCGCGAGCTTGCCGATGCCGATGGCCAGCCCGGTGAACGACACCTCGATCCAAAACCTGCGCGCCTCGAGCACTAGATTGAGCGGCGAGCTCGCGCCCGCCGAGCGCAAGTTGCCTTGCGAGAACAGCTCGCTCAATTGCCCGAGCTGCATGAACGCGTAGAGGTGCAGCCCAATCACCGCGCTGCATAGTGCCAGCGCGAGGCCACCGAACGTGGCCAGGCGGCGGCGGTCCACCCCCGCAATCCAGCGCGGGCTGAGGAGCATGCAGGCGAAGACCATCGCCAGCATGCCTGCGGCAAAGATCGCGGCGGCCCAATCGCAGCTCACCGCATAGGTCAGGCCGCCGAGGGACAGCGCCATGAAGCGCCGAGC
>CAXSGJ010000004.1:120159-194106 GCA_964236865.1 uncultured Polyangiaceae bacterium | reverse complement strand
TACGCCGGCTTGTCTGCGCGGCTCATCAGAAAGTGTTTGGCGCACCGCATTGCCAACCAAGAATACGCCAATCCGCGCGTCGGGCTCGGCGCGAAAGCGGGTGAGCACCTCGGGCGGCGCGCCTCGGCACCTCCCGCGACGAACCTAACGCTCACCCCGCGACGCTCGCCTTCTTCCGCGCTCGCTCGATCAACTCCGGCGAGAGATCGAGCATGCAAACCTGAAGACTTTCAGCGGTGATGCGGTGCGCATCACACTATGGCATCTTGATGCGAGCGTGATACGAAACGTGCATGCGGACCACCGTCGACATCGATGACGGCCTCCTCGATCGCGCCAAGCGACTCGCGTTGAAAGAAAGGCTGACCCTGGGCGCGGTGGTGGGTGAGGCACTCGCCGCCTACCTGGCTAGCCGCCGAGCGAGTGACAAAGACCCCCCGTTCGGTCTCTTGGTTCGAGGCAAAGCCGGCGCACGGTTCCCCTCCGCCGAAGAAGTTCTTCTGGCTGGCGAAGACGAGGATCGACAAGCTCTGGCGATCCCAAAGTTGAAACGTCGTGCAACTCCCTGACGTGAATATCTTGGTCTACGCCCATCGGGCGGAGGCTCCGGAGCACGAGCGCTATGCCGAATGGCTGACCAAGACCGCACAGGGGCCGGAACCCTTCGCGCTGTCGGAGCTCGCGCCAGCGGCTTCGTTCGCATCGTGACGAACTCCAGGATTTGGGACCAGCCGACACCCCTCGAGAACGCTTTGGAATTTATTCGGCGATTGCGCGGTCGATCCAATGCCCGGTCGCTCACCCACGGTCCAGGGAGCTGGGATATCTTCGCCAAGCTGTGCCGCGCAGCCCGCGCCCGCGGCAAGCTCGTTGCAGACGCCTATCATGCCGCCCTCGCCATCGAACACGGCTGCGAGCTCATCACCGTGGATGCGGACTTCGGCCGCTTCCCTGGACTGCGTCACCGTCACCCCTTGAGTTAGCTCTCTTGAACGCGCTGAGCGCAGCCCGCCGCCATCACACAAACCCATGCCCTGAAGTGGATGCGATCGTCCGGACCAGCACGCGTTGAGCCGAATCCGAGCAGAGCGACGCAAAAAGAAACCACGAGGCGCGATGTGCAAATTGTTCGGTCCACGCGCGGCCCGGAACGCTTCTTCGGACCGCGGGCCCCATCCACACGCTTGCATCGGGGAAGATGCTGGCGAGCACCTTGGCCTTGCCCTCGGTCCCGGGCAGCGGAGAGAAGCGAAGGTGGCTGAGGTTGAGGTAGACGCGCTAGAGGTCAGGACCGTGCCATTTGCTGGTGGGGGGTAACTCACCGAATTGTCGACGACGGCAGAGAATTGGCGAGTTGTGCTCCCGCCGGGATCGATCGATATGTACCAGAATAAGGTGCTGCCGAACCGGCAACGGTGACGTTCACTTCGAAGCTGCCAGTTGCAGTGTTCGTGCTGCTATTCGAGAGGAGGACCCTGTAGACGATGGTGCCACCGGGCGTGATTGGATCTGGAGATCCGACGATGCTCAGCGATAACAGCGACGATGCCGCCGCCAGATTCGTAGTGAGCTCACGGACCAAGCTTTGCTGGCTGCTCGAGTTGAGCAATTGACCCTGGGCGAGCAGCAACGAGCCGATGACGGCGGAGTCCGCAACCTTGACGGTCATCTGGCGCCGGTCCGAGAATCCGGGCGCGAGCGTGCCCAAGTTCCATTGTACGACACTCCCGCTGAGCAATCCGGCGCCGGTCGCGGAGACGAACGTCGTGCCCGACGGAACGGTCGCATTCAGCGCTGCGGGGACGCCGTCAGCACCGCCGTTGCCGAACGTTAGGGTGTAGGTGAGCAATGCGCCGGACATGGACCTCGGCGAGAATCACCGAGCTCTGGCGTCGGGGCAGGCGACGCGCGGTTTGGAGTGCCGCTGAGCGCGAGGTTCAGCTGAGAGGCGCTGTTGATTACGACCGCGCTGCTAGTGCAAATACCACCGAAGGCAGAAGTGGTGGCATCCGCAAAAAGGACGGTGCCGTCCGCCGGCGGCGGACTCGTGACCGAGTTGTCGACCACTGCGGTAAACTGAAGCAAGTGCTCGCGCCAGCGGCAATAGAGCCGAGGTTCCAAAAGAGATCGCTGCCGAGGCGGCAAGAGCTGCCCGAACAGCCACCGCCACCGGTATTAGTAATCGTGACGTACTTCGGTACGTTTACATCAACTGCAAACGCACCCGTTGCGGTGTTGGTGCTGTTGTTTGAAATAGCGAGCTTGTACACAATCGTGCCACCGGGCGCAGCCGGATCCGGAGAACCGACCATGGCTAGCGACAGAAGTGACGACTCAGAAACCAGATTAGACGCACTTTCGCGCACCAAGCTTTGCTGATTGGCAGAGTTGAGAAGTTGCCCCTGCGCGAACAGCAGAGAGCCTGCGACCGCGGAATCGGCCAGCTTTATGGTGAACTGCCGTAAGTCCGAGAAGCCCGCCGCGAGCGTGCCCAGGTCCCATTGCACAGTGCTCCCGGTCAAGATACCTCCGCCGGTAGCCGAGACGAATGTAGTGCCCGTGGGAACCGTGGCGGTCATCGTCGTCGAGCTGCTGGCCGTGCTCGCGTTGCCGTATGTCATCGTGTATGTCAGTAATCCGCCGGGCGGCACCCGGTTCGGAGTGCCCACCATAGCTAGGTTCATCAAGTGCGCGCCGATGGTAACGCCGGCAGATGCTGTCACCGCCTTCGTCGCCACGGTTGCATTGAGAGAGGCCGACAGAACCGTCCCCAGTGTCGGCGGCGGGTTCGTTACAGAGTTATCGATGACGGCAGTAAACTGACGAAACGTACTCGCCCGGGCGCGATCGACGCCAAGTTCCAAACCAGTGTGCTACCGAAACGGCACTGACCGCCCGTACAGCCGCCCCCATAGGTGTTGGTCACAGTCGCATACTGTGGCGGACTGACATTGAGCGTGAACGCGCCTCTCGCCGTCGTGGTGCTGGGGTTAACCAACAAGATTTTGTAAATCACGGTATCGCCCGGCAAGGCTGGGTCCGGCGCGCCCCAAAAAGAGACAGATAGCGGCGCGGTCTGTGCGTGTGCAGGCGCGGAGCACAAACACAGGAACAGCGCGATTAGACCCGATATGAGGCGCACCCACGGCAACGTTCGATTGTTCATTTTTAAGACTCTCTCATTGTGAGGCGGGCACATTCGCCGCGTCGCAGTGTCGTATCTTCGTCAACAGTCGTAATCGATTAATCCCGCACACCATGCGAGTGCCGCAGTGAGCTCAAGGCGGGGCGTACGTCGTAAAATCGGTGCCACCGCCTCGGCGCACGCGCCGCCGGTGCACTCGGAGTGCCGTAGGACTCGGTCACAGGTCGCCACCGGGGCAGTGAAAATCACAGTGCCGTGGATCGTCGGCGCCTGCCTGCGGCTCACTCGGCCGCTCGGAACTAATCCGAAATCAGAGCACCCAAATGTCGGTTGCGAGAACGCTGCGACGCGCCGTCTCATGGCCCGACGCTCAAGGACCGCCTGCTCGTCCGTGCCCGACTTCTCCCCGCCGCGCGTCCGTCGCACTGAGCTATGAAATTAGGTCACGAGGCACCATGGAGAAAAGTCTCGCACTTACGTTTTCCGCGCCCTGACCGTTCTCACAGTGGTGCAGCAAGTTATTTACTCGAGCGCGGCGGTGGCTCCGTTTACGGAGGTTCAGCTCACGCAGCTGTTGGGGCAGGTTCGCCTCAATAATGCGCGCTTGGCGGTGACTGGCATGCTGCTTTATCACGAAGGCTCGTTCTTACAGGTCTTGGAGGGCGAGCAGCCAGTGCTGGAGAAGCTGTTCGAAGTGATCGGCAAAGACAAGCGCCACCACCGCGTGGTGCCCTTGCTCCGACGTGAGCTGGCCGAGCGTCATTTTGCCGACTGGCAGATGGGGTTCGCCTCGCTCAAGAATCTGCCGCAGAATATGCCGGGCTATTCCGAATATCTTAGGCTGCGCGGCGCGCCGACTGAAGTTGGCAACGCGGCAGCAAAGCTATTGGCGGGCTTTCGAGATGGTCGCTTTCGCAGTTACGTGTCCGCTTGAGCGTGTTAGCGCCCTTCGCGCTCGGGTGAAGGCTCGTTGTACGGCGTCATCGGCTTCATTGGGATTAGCCGCGTTTTCGTCGTTCTCGCACTTTTGCGTTTCGATCGTAAAACGGCTTCGCGGCGCCGCGCGAAAATCCAAGGCGTTCACTGGTGGTGCCGACCAAGGACTTTACCGTCGTAAATTCGCCCAAGAGATCGCCGAGCTGTCGAGTGGCGCGTTCGGCTTTTATCCATGCGGCTCGATGCGCTGTCGTGCCCGGTTTAGAGCGTGCCGCCAACCGATACGCGTCGCGTAGCTCAGCGCCTATGCCGCGCAGCTCCTCCATCTCGATGGGCCCCTCACTGGGAGACCACGCGGCATACAGCGCCCTGGCGATGCCCAACAGATCCCGCAATGTCTCGAGGGGCAAGGAGGCGGCATCATGATTCGACACTCCCAAACGGCTAGCGAGACGGTGTGCGGCTGGCAAGGCAAAGCGTGCCGACCCCGTCAAGCTCAAGAAATGATTCGAGATACCGTTACGAGACGGCTGCCCTGAAGGGTCCCCTGAGCGACTGAAAGAGCCCTAGTGACGTGAGACTGCTTGGGGCTCACTTGCCGTGCGTATGAATGGACGGGGCCCACGCGCTCTTTCCGGCGAACGCCCCGCCCGTGACGAGCACCCGCGAGTACACGGGGCCTGCCTCCAATTCCGAGCAACTGGTTCCGCGCGGGACCGTGAAGCCGCCCTGCTCAGAGATGACGCGAGTCACGGTGCTGTCATCGGCGTTGCCGACGATGGCCGCGTCCAGCGCTTCCGACCCGACCTTGCTCGGGAAGAGCATCGGCGAGACGCTCGAACCGGGAACCGAAAGCCGGCACTCCATCGTGCCGCCCACAGAGCCCGATCGCCGTGTGAACAGCACCCCAACGAGCGCGGTAGCGACCAGCGCCGCGCCGAGCCAAGCGATGCGGGGCATGTAGCTCAAGAACCGACGCGTGGCAGACTATCGACGGTGAACGTACCGCGCTGACTGGTGAATGAGAGCGAGCCGGTCGATCCGCCTTGTTGTTGCTGCACGCCGCCGATCTGGTGATCGAGCGTGTCATACACGGTTTGCTGGCCGCTTCGCTCGATGACGAGGCGCCGAGGCCCGGGGAAATACGCGTAGCGTGCGTCGTTCTGACCGCCGCTGGAGCTGGGCGTCCCAAGCTCCGCTGGCCACCAATTGCCGCCGCCGCCACCGCTGTTGCCCCGCCCACGGATATTCGTGTCGTCAGCGGGCTTCAAAACCTGATGCGAGGCCAGCAACGAGGACAAATCAGTACACAGGTTCGTGACCGTGGCCTTCAGACCCTGGTTGAACATATCTCCCACCATGGTCATCCCGCCGCGCATCCACTGTCCGCCGCCGCCGAGCTCCGGATGATGGAACTGCGCCATGGACCCACCCCCAGCGTTCACCGCGAGCAGCAAGGTTTTCACCGCGTCTGTGCTGACGCCGTAACGTGACGCGAGATCCTGAACTGAGCGGTTGCCCTCTTCTGTTAGTTCCTGCATGGCCGGAATCCTACTCAGCTTCGACCCAAACGCTCATGTTTTCGGTCTTGAGCGGGCCGAACTCGGTGATCAGTGCGACGTCGCCCGCGTCGCGTCCATAGGCGAGAGCGACCCGCCCACCGCGGGGCTCCGACTGGGTCGCGTCGAATGTGTACCAGCGCCCAGCCACGAAGGCCTCGAACCAGGCATGCAGATCCATGGGGTCCAGGCGGTGCAGGTAGCCGACCACCATCCGCGCGGGGATGTGCAGGGCACGGCACAGGGACAGGCCGATGTGCGAGAAATCTCGACACACGCCGGCCTTGTCGCGCAGCGTGTCCGCGGCGGATGTGGAGCCGTTACTGACGCCGTATTTGTAGGCAATATTCTGCTTGATCCACGCCCGAATGGCCTCGACCTGATCGTAGCCCGGGGTCGCCCCGGAAACGACTTTCTGCGCCAATTCGCCGAGTGTATCGGAGGGGCAATAGCGGCTTGGGAGCAGGAATTGCAGCGCATAGTCGGGAACGTCCTGAGGCAACGTAGGCGCGCCGCCCGGCTGCACGGCGATCGAGTCGGTCACCTCGACGATCGCTTCCGTGCGGATGCGCAGCCCGTCCTTGGCAATCATTCTTTGGCAGAGATTGCCAAAGCCATCCACATATTCGAGTGCGCGCACGAACGGTTCGAAGTCGAAGCGCTCGCTCACGATCCATTGCGCCTGGCCGCTGCTTGGACGCAGCATGGCGATGATTGCAACTGGACCCTCCGTGCGGAGAGTCATTTCGCAGCCCGCTCGCAGCCGCATATCAGACGAGCGCTCGGCTTGTGGTGCGGCCCATGAAGGCGTGTAGAACCAGCACTCCCACGACGCTACCGATCACGCCGGCGCGGGTCATGTCCAGTACACGGTCGCTGGTCACCAGACTCGCCAGGAGCGCGCCCACGAGCGAACCGATGAGGCCGAACGCGGTTGTACTGGCCAAGCTCAATCGCCGCGAGCTAGGCAGCAGCGCGCGGGCCAGGAATCCGACCGCAAGACCGAAGAGCGCGAAAAAAAGAACAGCCATGCACCAACGCTTCGCAAAGACCGCGCCAACCCGACCCCATCCGAGCTCCACTGTTTCGTAGGTCTTCCTGAGGCGTTTTGCGCCAGCCGTGATCTTTCAGCTCACGCGGGCGCCGGGTCTACATGAGCCCAACCAGGAATAGCGAAAAAGGCCCCAGAAATTCCCCGCTCTTCGTTGGCCCGTCAATTGCAAACCGGCGCGCCATGTTTATTAAAGCAGGCTATGAGATTTCGATCGAATGCAACTCCGAGACGCCTCTCATGGCGCTCCTGAGCGTGCATCCGTCTCGCGCGGCAGACATCCGCACGCCCGCGATCATCACCTCGAACGGCCCGGCGCCGCTGGTTGCGAGCCTCGACGAGTTCGGCAACCTGCGCACAAGGACGATTGCGCCGTCCGGCATCCTGCAACTATCTACGAACTTCGTGATCGAGGACTCCGGCTTACCGGATGACTACGCGCCATGGGCGCAGGAAGTGCCGGTCGCCGAGCTTCCGGACGAAGCGGTTCAATTTCTGATGGGCAGCCGTTACTGCGAGACCGACCGGCTGTCGCAGATGGCTTGGTCATTGTTTGGCAATACGCCCCGCGGCTGGGCGCGCGTCCAGGCCATCGTCGACTATGTTCACCATCGCTTGACCTTCGGCTATCAATTCGCACGCGCGACCCGAACCGCCTGGGAAGGACACGAGGAGCGCGTCGGTGTCTGCCGCGACTTCGCCCATCTGGCCGTGGCCTTGTGCCGCTGCATGAATATTCCGGCGCGTTACGCCACCGGTTATCTCGGCGACATCGGCGTGCCCGTCGTGCCTGCACCGATGGACTTCAGCGCTTGGTTCGAGGTGTACCTCGGGGGCCGGTGGTACACGTTCGACGCGCGTCACAATAAACCGCGCATCGGTCGAATCCTGATGGCCCGGGGTCGCGATGCTGCTGACTGCGCGATCACCACCACGTTTGGTCAGTCCAGGCTCACTCAATTCAAGATCGTTACTGAAGAAATCAGTGATCTGAGCAAAGCCATGGTCGCCGCCTGAGCAGGCGCTACGCGATTGGTCAGGCGTGCGCGGCAACCTGCTGTTCGCGCACTTTTTCGGCGGCCAGCGCAAACCGGCGACAGTGCTCGAGGTAAGCTCGCTCGTGAATGCCGACGAGGTCCACCACGCTTGACCAAAGCCAGCCCGGCGCGTCTAGCCAACGCGTCGCAGCGGTCGCAAGCTCGCGACGCCACTGCGCCTGCGTCCGCACATCCATTTGCCGCGCGTGGGCCAGGCCGACGATACGGGCGAGCGCGCGAGCCGTGGCGCGGGCCTCGATGTCGTCGAACATTTCGAGCTCCAGCTTTAGATCCTGGGGCATCAGCTCGCGGACGAACACCGCATGTCCGGCAACCGTACCGGAGAGCATTCTTTTGCCGAGCGACGGCGAGAGCGCCAGGCTGCCGCGCACGACTCGTTCCCCCTGATGCGTGGGCACGAGCTCGGCATGGCTGGCCGGCGCGACGGTCTCCACCGCCTCTTTAATATCCAATAATGAGTAGCCGCCTTTTTGTCCGCCTTGACCAATCACTTCAATCAACGCCGCGCAACGCCAGAGGCCAAGGGAGCTACAACCCTTGACCCAATAGGCCGCGTCGAGCAGGCGGATGTGCGCGTTGTCGTTGCGGGACTCGAGCGACGTGACGAGCTTGCGGATGCGCTCCCGATCCAGAAAATGTTCGACTTCTGTTCGCTCTTGGGGCTCGAGCGGTAGAAAGCGGTCCCCCAGCGGAAAACGAGGTTTTTTCCCGAGACGCTCGCGGTGTAGATGCCGCCACTTGCGACGTAAAGCTTCGCGGACCACGAAGCGCACGGCGGCGCTGCCAGTCATGTCCTCGATATGTGGGGATTCCAGGAACGCGTCCAGGTAGCCAATCATCAGCTCTTCGACCAGCCGGGCCGTGACGACTCCAGGCAGATCGGAGCTGCGTGCCGCCATAGCCAAGGAGAGTGCCAGGCGCACCAAATCATGGGCCGGGTTACCCGGTACGGTTTGATCCAAGTCGCGCAGCTCGACTTGCACTTTTGAGTCGGAACGGGCTATCGGCCCAAGGTTTCCTACGTGCGCGTCGCCGCAGATCCAGACGGTGGGCCCCTCCGGGATCGAGCGCCCGAGCCCGCTTGCGAGCCACTCGTAGAACGACTGCGTACTTCCCCGAACGTAGGCATGCGCATCCCGCGCCATCTTTAAGTCACGCCGCCGATGCAGTGCGCTGAGCCGCTTCTGCTGGATCTGCGAAAATGTGACCACGCTTACTACTATCGTGTCTCGCCGGGAGTCTGCCCAATCAGGCGGTTGGCCACGCCAGTTGCGGCACGCGCCGCGACCGCGCGAACTGCCTGCTGAGCGAGGGCGCGGGCGGCGCGCTTGGCCACGATCCGGCCGACTGCAACCAAGGCCGCCTTCGCTAGCATTTTGCCGACCGTAGACCTTGGACTGCTTACACTCCCTCTACGCGCGCTCTTATTAGAGCTCAGGGCCAGAGCCGCCACGGCTACCGCGGCAGCGATGCCCACGCCCATGAGGATCGGCTTCACGGGTGACTTAGCGTCAGGCGCTTTCCAAGGCGCGGGGCCGGGAGCGACGCCGGCCGCAAGAGGCAGCGCTGCTTTAGCCGCGCGGGAGGCGCGTTTAGGAAGCTTGGACGCACCTTGCGTCTCCGCGATGAAGGCCTCGGGGATGAGCTCGACTGGGGCCTCGTTCTTTGACATCGGAGCCCCGGACTGCACTCGACGTGCCAGGTGACTTCTCCGAAAAGACGAAGATTTTTTACGCGGACTTGCTAGGAACGTGGCGGCATTGCGATTGCCTACGAGCGATGGTGCGAAGCGCCTCGGCACGCGTCGCTCAGAGCCGAGATAGAATGGCCGCCGGCATGCGGTCGAGCTCGGCTTCAGCGACCGACAGCCCTGCTTCCTTCACGACGCGCGGCATTCCATACACGACGCAGGACGATTCCGCTTCTGTAAGCACCTGGCCGCCAGCTGCGGTGATGGCGCGCGCGCCAGCTAAGCCGTCGTCCCCCATTCCGGTCAGAACGACGGCTAGCGCGCGCTTGCCCAAGCTCAGCGCGGCACTCGCAAACAGGACGTCGACGGCTGGCCGGTGAATGGCATCATGCGGTTCGAGGCCGACGCGCACGAGGGTGTCGGCACCGGATGCCATCAGCCGCATGTGCATTCCAGCTTGGGCGATCACCGCAACGCCCGGCCTGAGCACTAAACCATCACGAGCCTCGACGACCTCGATCGCACAGTCGCCATTGAGGCGCTCCGCTAGTGGGCCCGTATAGCCGGGGGGAATATGCAGTACGATGGCGATCGGAGCCGGAAAATTGGCCGGAAGCGCCTTGAGCAATCGACTCAATGCCTGCGGGCCGCCGGTCGAGGTGCCAATCAGCACCACGCGTTTGGACTCCACGTCGAAAACGGGCGGCGTATGCGCGAAGACGGGCACTGCGGGCGCGCGTGTTCGGGGCTGCACCGCGGCGAGGTGCACCTTGGCGACGAGCTCCTCTGCGATGTCTTTCAGGGCGGCGATGGCGAGCGCAGTGGGCTTGTGGACGAGGTCGAAGACGCCGCAGCTCAAGGCACGGATCCCGATATCACTTTCGCCATCCGCCATGCTGACCACGATCACTCGCGCCCGCTGCTCCGGCGTGAGCACGGCCAGTACGCCGAGGCCGTCTAGGTTGGGCATGACCAAATCCAACGTGATCACGTCGGGGTCGAGCGCGGCAATCTTTTCGAGCGCGTCGATGCCATCCCGGGCGGTGCCGATCACTTCGATCGTGGGGCTGGTCGACAGGCTTTCGCGCACCACCTTGCGGGCGAACGCGGAATCGTCCACGACGAGCACGCGGATGGTCAATTGCCACGCTTTCTGTACAAGAACGACCCGCCGCGTTCCTCGCAATCAAACGCTACATCGAAGCGCAGCAGTGACTCCGACGCGCCGACGACGAGCTGTCCGTCGGGCAAAAGTCGATGCCAAAGATTCGCAACCACTTGTTCTATCGTTCGATCGCGGAAGTAGATCAGGACATTACGGCATAGGATCAGATCGAACTGGCCCAGGGACGATAATGCCTGCGAATCGATGAGGTTGACCTGTCGCCACTCGACCGCATTGCGGATGTACGGAGCAACTCGCATGCCAGTCTCATCGCCCTCCAGCCAGCGGCCTACGACACCGGGCGGCAGCGAGCGCAGGGAACGGCGCCGATATGCCCCAGCCCTCGCTTGCGCCAGGGCGCGCCCGCTGATGTCGCTGCCGACGATCGCGACGCGGTCGAGGATCCCGGCCTCGTCCAGCAACATCGCCAGCGTCAGTGGCTCTTCGCCCGTGGCGCAGGCCGCGCACCAGACGCGGGGCCTGCGCCCCTCCGCAATGACCTTGGGTAGGACATCCGCCACCACTACTTTGAGCGCGGCGAGCTCCCGGAAGAAGTAAGTCTCGTTGACCACCAACGCTTCGACGAGCAGGGCAAGCTCGTTGTCGGCGTCGGGGTCATAGCGAAGGTAGTAGTAATAATCGAGCAAGGACTCGAAGCCGCGTTCCACGGCGCGCGGAGAGACTCGATCCGCCAAGAGCTCGCGCTCGCTCGCGTCGTAGTGTAGGCCTGTGCGATCCTCGATGAGCGTGCTCAGGATCGCAAAAATCTGCGGCGAAAGCGGCAAGATGGGGTTCATCTGACCAGAGACGACGCGCAGATCCGGCGCACTTCCGCGTCCGGGTCGTGGAGGGCGGCCTGGGCGAGCGCGGCTGCGCTCGCCGTATCCTGCATCGCGCTCAAGGCGAATGCAGCGGCGCGGCGCGCGGGATCGCTGGGTGACGTGAGAGCCGAGCGCAGCGCGGTCAACGCGGCATCGGAGTGCATGCGAGCCAGGCTTGCAACGAGCGCGCCCGCCAGAGCGTCGTCGGCGCTGTTCAAAGCCGCAGCCACTGCCTCGCTGCGGCCCGAGCCTGGGCCGGCTAAGGCGCGAATGAGCGATTGACGGCTAGGGTCTTCGGCGAGCAAAGCGATCAGCTCTTCGGCGGCGGCCGGGTCGGATCGAGCAGCCAGAAATCCGACGGCCGCGACCCGCACGCCTTCGTCGACGTCGCGCGTTGCCCGTGCGATCGCCGGCAACGCCTCGGGTGCACTCAGCTCCGCAAGCGCCGAGAGCGCGACCAGCCGCGTGGCAGAGTCCGCGGAGGACAGCGCGCTCAGCAGCCTTGGCAGAGCCTCTTTTCGTTTCGACATTCCGAGCGCGACCAAAGCGGCGCGATACAGATCGGCATCTCCCGAATCGAGCACCCCGCTCAGCGCATCAAAGGCGGCTGAACCGCTCAAGTGCGCCAAGGCCTCCACCGCAGCGACGCGCACCTGACCCGAGCCATCGGTCAGCAGGGCGGCAATCGAGCCCGTCGCCGATTCGTCCCGTAACCTGCCCAGCGCTTGGCACGCGTAATAACGGACCCAGGCATCGGAATCGCTGAGCGCTTGGTAAAGCTGCGCGCGCACGGACGGCTCACCTGCAGTGTGGCCAAGGGCCCGCACGGCGGAGGTGCGTGTGCGCGCGGATTCGTGGCCCGCGGCCTGCAGAAGCATCGCCAGTGCTCGTGGATCATCGATGAAGGGTAGACCCGCGATCGCCGCCTCGCGGATCCTTTCGTCGTCGTCGGCCGCCGCCTCACTCAGCGCCTCGAGCCCTTCGACATAGCCGAAATAACCGATAATGCGCAGCGCGGCGCGCCGCAGGCGGGGTTCGTCGGAACTTGCGGCCTCCAGCGTCAGACGTCGGGTCTCGTTACTGCCCAAGGATTGAATGGCCGCAAGTGCCGCCTGCCCGACGCGCGCGTCCGCGTCCCCGAGCACTCGGAAGATAGCGGGCGACGCCGACGCGTCGGAGGTGCGCGCCAACGCGTCGCAGCTGGCCGCGCGCACCACCGCATCTTCGTCCTCGAGGCATGCGATGAGCGCATCACGCGCGGCAAGCCGGCCGCTGAGCACGGGCACTACCAAGCGTCGCTCCTCGCTCGGAGCGTTCAGAAGCGCGTCAATCAAGGCTGGCTCCGCGAGCGCGCCCAGCCTGCGGAGTGAGTCAGCCGCGATTTTCGCCACTGCCGACGGACCGCGCAACAAATTGAGCAACGTAGGCACCGTGCTCTCCTGCCCGATCCAGGACAATACGCGCCCGACCGCGAGTTGCTCCGAGGCATCGGCACGCTTCAGGCCGAGCGTCAGCTGCCTGCGGATGTCAGCAACATTCGAAGCGGCCAAGACCGCGCGTTCGATGGCGACGCCAGTGCCGAACCGCTGCTCGGACGCTTCGTGCAGGGCGACCAGCGCCAAGGCAATCGCACAGACCAAGCTGCCGCCCGCCCGCCCCAATTGATCGAGCAGCGCTGGTATCGCGGCAGGCTCGGCGAGCCGCCCCAAGGCTCGTACCGCCTCGGCGGCGTAAAGAGGATCGGCCGCGAGCTTCAAGAGCGTTGGAAGCGCCCGTGAATCACGCGATCTACCCAGCAGATCGAGAGTCGGAAAGGTGCGAAAAAAATTACGGCTTTCGGCGATGATTAGCAGTGAATCGATCGCCTCACTGCCGCCAATCCGCGCCAAGGCTTCGATCGCGGACAGCGCCACGTTGTCGTCGGCATGTGCGGTGAGCGCTTTCAACTTCGGCACAGCCCGCGCGCTCTCGCGCCGGCCGAGGATTTGCACGGCGTCGCAAACCACCGCCGGGCTCGCGTCGTCTGCCAGGTCCAAGAGCAGCAGATCGATGTCTTGCTCGGTGGCCGAGAGCGCGTCGACCAACCCCGCAAGTTTGGCTTCGCTCTCGCGCGAGCTGCGGAGAACCCCACACAGCACCGTCAACGAATCGGCGTCGGCGTCGCTCAGCGCGGAAACCACCGCGCGGCGGACCGCCCAATTCGGCTCGACCAGCTCCTCACACAACTCCACGACGCGCGCGGCACCGGCTGCCCGAAGCTCAGCCACGCGCAGCAGGCGCGCACTTTCGCGAAGCCGCTGGTCGTCGGACGGAAGACTCATGCTGGCCCCTGCGCGAGCGGAGCATCGCTGGTGACGGTCACCGCGATCCCGGCCATGGTTTCGGCCTGGCTCAAGTTCGCAAACCGGATGCGGGCAATTTGCGCAGATAGTGCCTCCATCTCGCGGCCGAATGTCGCAACACCTTTGGCCTGGGACGCGGAGGCCGTGACGGTTTCGCGGATCCGGCCGCGCATGTCGTTGACCGCGGCCGCAATCTGCTCGCTCGCGACCACCTGTTCGCCGTTTGCCTTGCGAACGGCCGATATGGCCGTCGCTTGCTTGGTTGCATTGTCGGCGAGCGCGGTCACGGCTTCGTCCTGTTCCTCCAGGGCGCGCGCAGTCTGACGAGCCACGCGCCGAACGTCTTCCGCACTCTTTGCGATGGATGCCGCAACCTTACTTTGCTCTGAGCTGGCTCGCGTTACGTCAGCGGCGGACGCCGCGACCTGTTTCGCCGCGCCTTCCAGCTCTTTGCCGGCCTGCGCTTGCTCGAGTAGGCCCTTGGCATTTTGTTGCGCGTCTTTGCGCGCGGCGTCCATGGCTCGCGCGATTTCGGCGGCGCCCTTGGCTTGTTCGCTGAGGCCGATGACCGTGCGTTCGGTCGCCGCGCGCACCTCCTCGGTTTGGCCGGCGATGCCCCTTACGAGCGTGGTTTGCTCACCTAACGCGGTCATGGTTGCGGCGGTCAAGTTGCGCATCTGCAGCGCAACTTTGGAGAGCTCGGAGGCGGCCGCCGCTTGCTCCGCAGCGCCCACTGACACCTGCTTGGCGTTCAGCACGAGCTGCTCGTTGGCACGCACTACGTCCCGCAGCGCGCGCGCCTGCTCGGAAGACGCGAGCGTCGTTTGCTTGGCCATTTGCCGCATTTCTCCCGCGCTCTTCGCCAGGTCTTGCGTGGCTTTCGCTTGCTCTCCGGCAGCGGTGGCGATGATCCGGGTCTGCTCACGAACCTTGCTAGACGATTCGGTCAGCGACTTGACGACGATCACTTGCTCGTTGGCGCTGTCCGAGGCCTCGCGCACCGACTGACCGAGCTCCTGCACGCCGCCCACGATGGCGGCCAGGGCCCGCTCGGCGTCGCTCGCGAGTGAGGCGCCGTCGGTTGCAATTCGCTCGCCCTCGTGAGTCGCGGCGATCGCGTCGCGCGCGGTGTTTTGCAGGGCGCGGATGATTTTCCCGATGTCTGCGCTGGCGGTTGCCGCCCGGTCGGCGAGCGCACGGATCTCCTCCGCCACCACCGCGAAGCCCCGGCCGTGCTCACCCGCACGCGCCGCCTCGATGCTGGCGTTTAATGAAAGCAGGTTGGTGCGGTCGGCGATCAGGTTGATTGTTTGCACGAAATCACCGATTTCGTCGACCTTTTGCCCCATTTCTTTCATCACTCCGGCCGAGCTGCTGATCGAAACGCGGATCTTCGCCAAGCCTTCGATCGAGCGACCCACCGTGGCTCCGCCCTCCCTCGCGAGCGACGTCACGCGGTCCCCCACCGCGCGGGCGTCGTCACACACGCGCGCAATCCGGCGCGTCGAAGCTTCCACCTGGTTGGTCGCGCTGGCGCTTGCTTCACCCAGCCGCGCGATGTCTTCCGCGGAGCGCGAGACAGCTTGCGCAGACTTAGCCAGCTCTTCAATGGTGGCGGCGTTTCCTTCCACGACGCGAGCGTTTTTTTCCGAGGTGGCCGCGACCTCCTCTACGGAGGCCGCGATTTCGGTGACCGTCGCGGCGTTTTCGGAGCTTGCCGCCTCCAGTGCCTTGGCGCTACTGGCCGCCGAGGCGGCCGAGCGAGCCACTTCTTCGCTCGTGCTCGCCGTTTCTTGGACGGACGCGGCTAGATTCTGGCCGCGATCCGCGACGCCAGCGATGCCTGTGGCGACGGTCGACGTGCTGGCCGAGACCGAGGCGATGCGGGCCGTCACGTCGCGCGCGTCTGCCGTCAAGCGCTCGATGCCTTTGGCCATTTCTTCGCAAGTCGCGCCCACCTCGGCGATCGTGCTCGCGGCGGCCTCGCTGCGAGCCGAAATGCTGGCCAACCCCGCCGACATCTCGGTCGAGGTAGCGAGGAGCTGCTCGCTTGCTGCGGCTAAATCTTGCGCATTGGCGGTCACGCCGCGGATCGAGCGGGCCGACTCCTCGATCGCGGCAGCGGTGTTGTCCGAAGACTCCGCGAGCAACTGAGTGTCCTTCTTCACTGCGCCGATGGAACCTGCAACCTCGCGGAGTGCGGTGATGGACTCCTCGACCCCGCTGAGTAGGGACTGATTGAGCTCGTTTAGCGAGTGCTGAGCCTTGGCCATTTTGGCGCCCATCACCCCGGTCTGCTCGACGGACGCCGCAATCGACTCGGTGGCGGCGTTGACTTGCTCGCCGAGCGCAGCGCGCTCGTTGCCTGCGGCCGCTAGGCGCAAGGCGGCCGCCTCGATCGTGCTCACCTCAGCGGCCGTAGCGCGCAGCGACTGCGCGACCGAGTCAACTTGGGAGCTGAGGGTGTGCATTGGTGCCATCGTCATTGAGGCGGGCGCGGGCTGAGTCATGACTGCTTTCACCTAAAATTTTCGGTAAATCCACGAGTAACAATAAGCGGTTTCCCAAAGCATGAACGGCGTGCACGAAGCTCGAGGTACGCTCACTCACCACGCTGGGCGCAGCCTGATGCTTGTCCACGTCGAGCTTGAGCACTTCTCGAGCAGCGTCCACGCGCAGCGCAACGACGCGTCCCTGTGACTCCGTGACGATGATGCGTGTGTCGAGAGTCAGCGCCACGGGCGGCAGACCGAAACGCACGCGCAGGTCGATGACGGGCACGACCAAGCCACGCACGGTCACGATGCCCGCGACATAGGCCGGCGCACCCGGAACGAGCGTGGCGCCGCTGAAGCTCTCCATCTGCAGAACGGTCTCGACGGGCAGTGCGTACTCGGCAGCCGCGAGTGTGAAGATCACATGAAGCTTCATCGCTGAATTCCCGACGGACCGATTAACGTGCTCAAGCTCGCGCTGAGGGCGACTAAATCCAGTACCAACGTGGGGCGGCCGTCGCCGAGATCGGTGGCGCCGGACACGCCCGGCGCGCGGACCAGGACATCATTCATGGGGCGGATCACCACCTCTTGTTGACCGAGCATGCGGTCCACCGCAAACGCGATGGGTGAGCCTGCGCGCCGCACGATGATCGCCTTCCGCCCGGACGTTTCCGGGGCGGACAGGCGAAATATTTGTGCCAGCTGGAGCATGGGCACGGCCAAGCCGCGCCGCGAGATGATGTCCACCGTGGGACTGCCGTCATCGTCTGCCGGCACGTGGACTAGCCGAGTCGCGTCGACTTCGATGATCTCGTCCACCATTGCCACCGGCACGACGAAGCGTTGCTCGCCGCACTCGAATGAAAATGCGTCCACGATGGAGATCGTCAACGGCACCCGCAACGTAAACGTCGTGCCCTGGCCGAGCGCGCTCCAGACCTCGAGCTCCCCTCCGAGCTCGTCGACGATTGTGCGCTTGACGATCTCCATGCCCATGCCTCGGCCGCTGGTCGTGGTGACGATCTCGCGCGTCGAAAGCCCCGGGATGCACAGCAAATCGAGCAAACCGGCGTCGTCGCTCGGGCTGTCTCGGCCAGCTTTTCGAGCCACGGCGGCTCGGTCGATGCCGCGCCCGTCGTCGGTCACGGTGATTTCTAGGCGGGTGTTAGAGCGAGCCCCGCAGGTGATCCGCAGCAGGCCCTCTCGATTGCATGATCGACGGCGTTCCGAACCAAGTGCACGATGACCGGGAAAAGACGCTCGGAAACGGACTTGTCGAGCTCCGCGCTGCCCCCCTCCATATCCAGCCGCACGGCGCGGTGCGTGGCCCTGCACAGGCCGCGGACCAAGAGCGGTATGCGCTCTAGGAGCTCGCTCACTGGCACCATGCGCACGCGCACGATGGCCGCGCGCAGGTCGCGTAGCTGGCGTGCGTTTTCGGCCATGATCTCGCAGAGCTCTCGAGTGTTGACGCCGCGCGCGGTGAGCAGCGCGACGGCCCGCGTCAGGCGAAAACGCGTCACGATCAAGGACGACAAGCCTTCCATGGCTTCGTCTAGACGGTCCACGTCGACGCGGACCACCCCGCGCCGGGTCTGGGCCTCTGAAAAATCATCTTCGAGCTCGCTCGCAGTTGGTTCGGGGAGGAGGGAGTCCTCGACCAAATTCGGTGCTTCCAGCTCGCGGGCTAAGCTGTGCAGCGAGTTCACCTCGATCCCGACGGCTTCCGCGATGGCCTGATCCGTCGAGCTCGTGAGCAACAGCAATATGAAGCACAAGCCCCCGGGCGCGTCAGCGGTCACGGGGACGGCGCGCGGCAATACGCGCACGAGCTCGGCCACGCGGGCCATTCGCTCACGGACCGAATTGATCGTGAGCCCTTCTGCGGCGCGCGCCGGCGAGGGGGCGAATTCGGCGCGCATCGCTCGCTTGCCGGCGGCGATACCCCGAAAAATCTGTTCGGCTTCGAACGGCGCAAGCTTGCTCAGGAGCGCCGGCTCCAGGTCGAGCGTCGGCTTGGGCGCCGCTGCCGGAGGCGCCGCGGCGAGCCCAAGAGAATCGAGGGCCGCCAAGAGTTCGTCCGAGGGCATCGAGGCCGGCTCACCGCGCCCGAGCGCCTCCACTCGTTGTTCGATTGCGCGGACGCCCTTCAGCAACGCGTCGATCGCAGGCAGGGGCAAGGCTGCGCCGGAGCGATCGAAGTCGCGCAGGAAGGACTCCATGCGGTGGGCGATGGCAACGACCGGTTCCACACCCACCATGGCGGACAGGCCCTTGATCGTATGGAGCGAACGAAATGTCTCACGCACGGCGCGGGGATGCGTTTCGCCTTTGCGCTGGGCGCTCTCCACGGCCAAGAGCTGTGTATTGGCGACGGCCAGATGCTCCTCAGCCTCGACCAAGTACGCGGCGATGAACTCTTTGAGATCTGCGGTCGCCGTCACGCGACCGACTCCGCGCGACCACCTAGGATCGCGCGGACTTCGGCGATGATCGCGTCGGGCGTGAAAGGCTTGGCCAGAAAGCTCGTGGCGCCCGCCTGCAGCACGCGCTCGCGCGATTGTTCGTCCCCGCGCGTGGTGACGATCATCACGGGCAGGGCGCGGAGCGTGTCTTGGCCGCGCACGAACTCCAAGACCTCAACGCCACCAATGTCCGGCATGTTGAGGTCCAGAACCATCATGTCGAAGGAGGCCAAAGACAGGCGCTCGATCGCCTCGAGGCCGCTCGACGCATGGGCGAAGCTCGTTTCAGGAATCGCGCGCAAGCAGGCGACGATCATATCGCGCATGACCTTGCTGTCATCGACTACTAGAATATCCGTCATTTAGCAGCCAACCAGCAGGTTATGGCGCGCCTCGCGCCCGGTCAAGCGACGCAGCGAGCGCCTCAGCGGGGTTCTCGACCGACCAATCCGATCGCTTCCGCTTCGCAAACACATCGAGTCTTATTCGCGGCTCGCATCGGGACCCTTCCGCCGTGGTTCAAGGACCCTCGCCGCCGGCACCGGGGCGCAATGCCACGGTAGCCGATGAACCGCGTGATTCTGATTTTGGTCTGGTCGTGGTTTTAGATTATGTTGCGCTCGCGCCAAGTGACGTGAGCGCGCGCCACAAGGTACGTGCCCATGCAGACTCGACCGTCCTCTCCACCAAGTCCCGAGCGCGCGCGGGTGTGGTTGGTCGACGATAGCCCGCTCGAGCGGGAAATTGCTGGCCGGCTCCTCACGCAGCTGTACGACGTCGACGTCTTCTCCGACGGGCCACCCGTGCTCGAGCGGCTTGCCACTGGCGAGCGCCCGGACGTGCTCGTTTTGGATTGGCACATGCCCCAAATGTCCGGTCTGGAGATCTGCCGCTTCGTTCGACAAACGCTCGATGAAGCGAGCCTACCGATCTTGATTCTTACCGCAACCGGCAGCCAGGACGACCTTCTGGAGGGCCTTGCTGCGGGCGCCAACGACTTCGTGAACAAGGCGTTCGACCCGGCTGAGTTGCAAGCTCGTGTAGGGACCCTAGCCCGCGCCAAGCAACTGTACGACCGAGTCAAGCAAACCGAGCTTGCCACACGGCGTGCGCGTGAAGCGGCGGACGAGGCGAATCGAGCAAAGGACGTCTTTTTGGCGATGGTATCTCACGAGCTGCGCACCCCGTTGAACTCGATTTTGGGCTGGGCCCGCTTGCTGGGCGAAGGAGTGCCCGACGACGCCACCTTGGCGCGCGGCCTAACCACGATCCAGCGCAACGCACGTATCCAAGTGCAGTTGATAGAAGACATTCTCGACACGACACGTGTGATCTCGGGAAAAATGCAGATCGAGCTCGCTGCGGTCGATTTGGCTCATGTAGTGCGCGCCGCCTTCGACGCAGTAAAACCGTCGGCTGACGCGCGGCAGCTGGATTTAAAGCTGGTCGTGCCCGATCAATCATTTCGAGTGCGCGCCGACGTGGATCGCCTTCAGCAGGCGATCGGAAACTTGCTGACCAATGCCGTCAAGTTCACACCGACCGGTGGCAGAGTCCACATCGAGCTATCCAAATCGGATAGCGGGTCGACCGTCTGTGTGAGCGACTCCGGTAAGGGCATCGACAAGCAATTCTTGCCGCACGTGTTCGACCGCTTTCGGCAGGAAGACGATGCCGCGACGCGCCGGCATTCCGGCCTGGGATTGGGCCTGGCGCTGGTGCGGCACATCGTGGCCGCGCACGGCGGCTTAGTTGGCGCGAACAGTGAAGGGGAGGGCCGCGGCGCGTCGTTCACCATCACGCTCCCCCGCGACGATGCGCGTGTGTCGCACACTGGCGATACCGATCGACCGAGCCCCGCCCCGTCGGACGCCCGCCTCGGCTTGCCGGTTGCCATGCTGTCGGACCTGAGCATCCTCGTCGTGGAGGATGACGAGGACGCGCGCGACCTGCTGGTCACGGTGCTCAAACAACAAGGAGCCAAGGTCGCCCAGGCCGGTAACTGCTCAGATGCCTTGGCGCGCTTGAGCGAATCTGTGCCGGATGTCCTTCTGAGCGACATCGGCCTGCCAATCGACGACGGTTATCACTTGATCCGGGCGGTACGGGCGCGGGGCCATTCGGCTGAGGCGTTACCCGCAATCGCGCTCACTGCCTACGCGCGCCGCGAAGATCAGCGGCTGGCTCTGGACGCGGGTTTCCAAGCTCATGTTGCCAAGCCGGTCGAGCCAGCCACACTGGTCGCGGCTGTCGCAGGCGTCGCGGGTGCGGCTCGTCACCGGGGTAGGACTCTCCAGTAGGGCGCTTTTTGCCACATTGCTCACGCAATGCGCCTGAGCAACGCTCGCTCGTGGCATTCGACGGACAGGCGCGACGGGCAGGGTTCGTGCGCGTGCGCGGCGCGCGCGAGCACAATTTGAAGAATATCGATGTCGACATTCCACGCGACAGTTTGGTTGTCTTCACCGGCGTTTCAGGCTCCGGCAAATCGTCGCTGGCGTTCGGTACGCTGTATGCGGAGGCCCAGCGCCGCTACCTAGAGTCCGTCTCGCCGTACGCGCGGCGCCTGTTTCATCAAATGGAAGTGCCCGCGGTCGATGACATCGACGGCTTGCCGCCAGCGGTCGCCTTGCAGCAACAGCGGGGGACGCCGACCACGAGATCGTCGGTCGGCAGCGTGACCACGCTCTCCAATTTGCTCCGGATGCTGTATTCGCGAGCCGGAGATTACCCGCCTGAGCAGGCATTGCTGTACGCGGAGTCATTCTCGACGAATACGCCGGAGGGCGCTTGCCCGACGTGCCACGGCTTGGGTCGCATTTACGAAGTGACCGAGGCTTCGATTGTCCCTGACCCTTCGCTGACCATCCGCGAGCGCGCGGTCGCGGCCTGGCCAACGGCGTGGCAGGGCCAAAATTTGAGGGACATTTTAACGACTTTAGGCCACGACGTCGACAAGCCATGGCGTGATCTGCCCAAAAAGACGCGCGACTGGATCTTATTCACGGACGAGCAGCCGACGGTTCCGGTCTATGCCGGCTTCGATTTGAACGAAACGCGGCGGGCGCTGAAGCGCAAAGAGGAGCCGAGCTATCAAGGGACGTTCACCAGCGCAGAACGCTATGTGCTCCAGACCTTCGCGACCACGCAGAGTGCGCTGATGAAGCGTCGCGTTTCGGCATACCTCCTCAGCACGGATTGCTCGGAGTGCGGCGGCAAGCGGCTGCGCCGCGAGGCCTTGGGCGTCAAATTCGCCGGCCTCGACATTGCCGACATGTCGCGCCTGCCTTTGAAGCGTCTCGCCGCCGCATTGCAGCCCTATGCCGCCGGCAAGGCGACGGGTCACGATCGGCGGGCACATCCCGAGAAGGCGATCGTCGCGCAGCGCATCGCCGAAGATGTGTGCGCGCGGCTCGGCGTGCTGCTGGATCTGGGGCTCGGCTACTTGAGCCTGGAGCGGAGCACGCCTACGTGCTCACCGGGGGAGCTGCAGAGGTTGCGGCTGGCTACTCAGGTCCGTTCGAATCTGTTCGGCGTCGTGTACGTGCTGGACGAGCCCTCGGCGGGGCTACACCCCGCGGATACGGAAGCCTTGCTGCGGGCCTTGGACGGGCTGAAGGAGGGTGGCAACTCTCTGTTCGTGGTCGAGCATGAGGTGGACGTAATTCGGCACGCAGATTGGATAGTCGATGTCGGACCCGGCGCGGGCGACAAGGGCGGCGAGATCTTGTACAGCGGCCCTCTCGCCGGGCTAGCTCGAGCTGAGCAATCGCTCACTCGGCAATACCTGTTCGAAGCTGGTCGACCGCGAAATACGGCGCCGCGCACTCCGCTCGGTTGGCTCGAGCTGCGTGGCGTCACGCGCAATAATTTGTATGGGCTCGACGTGGCGTTCCCGCTCGGCGTGCTGACCAGCGTCACGGGCGTCTCCGGCTCCGGCAAATCGACGCTCGTGAGCCAAGTGCTGGTCTCGCTGATCGCTTCGGCATTGGGCGTCGAGCCACCGGCGGACGAGCCGGAGGGCGAAGAGTTGGAGCGCCCGGCCGAGCCGGCGCTGGGCGGCTCAGTCGCGAACGGCATGGACCGCGTCAAGCGTTTGGTGCAAGTCGACCAGCGGCCGATCGGCAGGACTCCGCGCTCGAACCTGGCCACGTACACGGGCTTGTTCGATCAAGTGCGCAGGTTATTTGCCGGTACCAAAACGGCCAAAGCGCGACGTTACGACGCGGGTCGGTTTTCATTCAACGTCGTCAAAGGCCGCTGCGAGACGTGTGAGGGTGAGGGCTCGGTGATGGTCGAGCTCTTGTTTTTGCCCAGCGTGTATGCGCCCTGCCCAGCGTGCCATGGCGCTCGTTACAACGACAAAACGCTCGAGGTGAAGTATCGCGAAAAAAATATCGCGGAAGTACTGGCCATGACCGTGGACAGCGCGTGGGATTTCTTTGCCGAAGACCCGCCCGTCCGGCGCCCGCTCGAGGTGCTGCGCGAAGTGGGCCTGGGCTATCTGCGCCTCGGCCAGCCAGCGACCGAGCTCTCCGGCGGCGAAGCCCAGCGCATCAAGCTTGCAACCGAGCTGCAACGCGTTCAGCGCGCCGACACTGTGTACGTACTGGACGAGCCCACCACCGGTCTTCACCCGGCCGACGTCGAGCGGCTGATGGTGCAGCTTGACCGGCTGGTTGCCTCTGGTGCCACGGTGATTGTGGTCGAGCACGACATGAAGGTGATCGCCGCAAGCGACTGGGTCATCGACATGGGGCCCGGGGCAGGAGACGAAGGCGGCCTCGTCGTGGCATCGGGCCCGCCGACAGAGGTGGCCCGTTCGACGCAGGGTCAAACTTCGAAATACTTACGGCGCGCGCTCGAGGTTGGCGCGCTCCTTGCGAGTGATGGCCGCGAACCAACCAGGAGCAGCCGTGTCTAGAAGTAAAGTCTGGGTAACAATATTGGCGGGCGCTGCCGCGGTCGGCGCGTTGGCTTACGTTTACACTCGCCGCGCACGCTCGGGGGCGGGGCGCGGGCCCGCCAACGAGGCGCCGGTGCCGGCATCAGGCCTGCGCGATAGCGAGGTCGTCCCAAGCCGCGCCGCGGAAAGCGAGCTCGAAGCGCTCGATCTGGACGGAGTTTTCGAAGGCGAGCTCGACGGCTCGGCGACAGAACTCACCGTTCAAAGCGCCACGCGCGCGCCCCCGCTGTCCGGGGCGGATGACGGCGAGCCGCCGAATCCCGATGAGCTCGGCGCTTACTGGTTGTCGCGTGCGGCCGAGTCTGAGCACAGCCCGACCGAGGGTGAGCTGGTGCTGGACTTCGACGAATTGGTCATTGCGGACCCGGGCGACTCGGACGAAATCGACGAGGGAGACCGTTTGAGCGCAGAGGCCTGGCGCGGCTGACCCGGCCGTCGCCCCTTATCGGGTCAGCGCCCCGCCGGAGGAGGCGAATTGCCCCGTCCGAGCCGGCGAAAATCTTGCTCCAGCGCATCGAGCTCGTTGTCCGTCAGGTCTTGCAGGTTGACCATGCTAGTGCGCGCCTGCTCGACGGCGCGCAAGAGCTCATCCAACTTGAGCTGGGTCGCGCGAGCATCGCGGTTCTGGGTATTTTGAATGAGAAACACCATCAAGAATGTAATGATGGTGGTGCCGGTGTTGATCGTCAGCTGCCAGGTATCGTCGAAATGAAACGCTGGCCCACTCACCGCCCAGATGAACACGGTGCCCACGGCGATCACGAATGCCCACGCCGAGCCCAGCCAGTGTGAGCTTCGTTCGGCGACCCGGTTGAACAGTCTATTCATGCGCGAGGGAGCGGTGCAATTGCGGTGCCTACGGAGTGACTTGAACAACCATCCCGCTGGGTGTGGCAAACTGACCCCCAAGTGACAGCGACGCGCGCTCGCTGCGGGACACGAGGGGCTGAACACTCAAGCTCGGCGATGCCACGCGGTGTCGCGCCAACGCAATCTTACAAGGACGAGGCACTGTGATGAACGTTGCGGACCATTTATTGGATCGGCTCCAAGCCTGGGGCGTCACTGTCGTTTACGGTTATCCGGGGGACGGTATCAACGGCATCATGGGTGCGTTCAATCGCAATGATCACGGCATCCGCTTCATTCAAGCTCGCCATGAGGAGATGGCGGCATTCATGGCATGCGCCCATGCGAAGTTCACCGGCGAGGTCGGGGTTTGTCTGGCTACGTCGGGACCGGGCGCGATTCACCTGTTGAACGGGCTGTACGATGCCAAGCTCGATCACGCGCCGGTGTTGGCCATCGTTGGGCAGTCCGCGCGCAGCGCCATGGGTGGCAGTTATCAGCAGGAGGTCGACCTGCAGAGCCTGTTCAAGGACGTGGCTCATGAATATGTCCACACCTGCATGACGCCCGAGTCAGCTGGCATGCTGATCGACCGAGCGTTGCGGATCGCTAAAAGCGAGCGGACCGTGACCTGCGTTATCGTCCCCAAGGACGTTCAGGAGCTGGACGCCGTGCGCGAACCACCGCGCGAGCACGATATGGTACCCACCTCGAACGACTACGCCGAGCCTCGCGTGGTGCCGCCGGAAGGGCAGCTGGTACGCGCCGCTGCGTTACTGAACGCGGGAGACAAGGTAGCGATGCTCGTAGGGAACGGCGCCAAAGACGCGGTCGACGAAGTGATGTCGGTGGCGGAGGTCCTCGGCGCTGGCGTGGCCAAAGCGTTGCTCGGCCGTGCAGTGTTGGCGGACGACCTGCCCTACGTTACCGGCGCCATTGGCTTGCTCGGAACTGCGGCAAGTTCGGAGCTGATGAACGGCTGTGACACCCTGCTCATGGTCGGCTCTAGCTTTCCGTACTCCGAGTTTTTGCCGAAGCCCGGCGACGCGCGAGGCGTGCAGATCGACATCGACGGTCGAATGGTCGGCATGCGTTACCCGATGGAGGTCAACTTGGTCGGTGACGCGCGGGAGACCTTGCGTGCATTGTTGCCCTTGCTGAAGCAGAAGCCGCGCGGCGCGTGGCAAGAGAAGGTCGAGCACAGCATCCGCAAATGGGAGGAGCTCACGGCGGCCCGCGCCGCCGCAGAGGCCGACCCCATCAACCCGCAACGCGTGTTTTCGGAGCTTTCACCGCTTCTGCCTGACAACTGCATCCTCACGGCCGATTCGGGTTCGTCTGCGAACTGGTTTGCGCGTAACCTCAAGCTGCGTCGGGGCATGCTCGCAAGCTTGTCGGGAGGCCTGGCGACGATGGGTCCGGCGGTGCCTTACGCCATCGCCGCCAAGTTTGCTTATCCGGAGCGGCCGGTGATCGCCTTTGCCGGTGACGGCGCCATGCAGATGAACGGCAACGGCGAGCTAGTCACCATTGCCAAGTACTGGAAGGAGTGGGCCGATCCGCGCTTGATCGTGCTGGTGCTCGAGAACCGCGACTTGAACATGGTGACTTGGGAGATGCGCGCCATGTCGGGCGACACGCGTTATGCCGCTTCCCAGGATATCCCTGCATTCCCCTACGCGCAGTACGCTGACCTGATCGGCCTCCAGGGCATTTCGATCGACCGACCCGACCAGATCCGGGACGCTTGGCAGACCGCACTTTCTGCCTCGCGCCCGGTCGTCATTCAAGCTCGGGTCGACCCGGACGTCGCGCCGTTTCCGCCGCATATCACGCTGAAGCAAGCCAAATCATTCGGCATGAGCTTGCTGAAGATGGACTCCGAAGAAGGCGGCATCATCAAACAGGCCATCTCTCAGCTGTTCCCGGGCACGGCAGAGAAATCGTAATTTGGAATTGCGGCTCACGGCGTCAATGCGACGGACTTGATCGCGCAATCGCCCGTGGCCCAATAGGCGTGGGACGCGTCGCCAACGACGGAGGTCGTGCCGGGCTGCGCCCGTGCAAGCTCGGTCACCGCGGCGCTCGCCATGAGCGGTGCCTTGGCGATCAAGCCCGAATCATCCGCGAAGAAGACCGTGCCCGCACCGAACGACACGGCGGGCAGCTTGGAAGCGGCGGCGCTGCCGCTGGCGACGGTGCTGTTCACTCCCGTGGTATCGGAGGCGCCGGCGGTCAGCACCTGGGCCTGATTACTCCAGTACGCTTTACCTCCCGTGAGTAGCATCGCGTCGAAGTTCAGGGAGCCCTGAGATCGTGCGACGCGCACGCAGTTTTTGTTGACCGCGGTCGCAGAATCATCCGACGCGCAGACGGCGGGCGTGCCGTCGACCATAGTCATGATATCCACGTCCCCGTTCTCATCAGTTGGATATCCAATCAGGTGCGCCGCCTCGTCCACGGACAGGGCATGAGGGATCCCCGAGTCCTCATGACCTACCTCGGTCGTGGTGCCTCCGGTGGCCGCTACCTTGCTGATCTTGGTACCGGTCGCAAAATAAACGGTGTTGCCGTCCGAGGAAACGGTGAAGCCATTGATGGCGCCGTCCGCCGTGTACACGACGGTCGGCGCTGCGCCGGCCACGGACCTCATGATCGCGTTTTTAGTGTCCTTGGTGAGCCAAAAAACCGAGCCGGCGCTGGCAATGATCAACGTAGGTGCCTTCTGAGTGGTCGAGATCGCTTTGGCGGCCGCCGCGGCGCCGAGTGTGAGGCTTTGAACCGAGCCGTGCATCGTGTCGGTCCAATACAGCGTGGTGCCGTTGAGCGCTAAGTGAAGCGCCCCACAACCGGCGGCGGCTGGCACGAGCGTGGTAAGCGCAGCGCTGCACTTCGCGGCATTACAGACCTGGGTGGCGCCGCAGTTGGTCGCGCACGCGCCGCAGTGATCCGCGTCGACCTGCGGGTCGAAACAACCGTCCGAGCAATAGGTGAGTGACGTGGGCTGACAGTAGCAAAGCATGTCATCCATGTGCTTGAACGCGCCCACAACGCACTTGCCATCCGGGCCAGGGGCCTTCCCCGTCGCGATAGCGCCGCTTCCTCCCGCGGCGCTCCCACCGGAAGTGCCTGCTCCGCCGGCGGCCGCTCCGGACCCGCCGATCGTTGCCGACATGCCAGCGGTGTCGGCGGCGCCAGATACACCGGTAGCCCCGGGCGTGCCTGTGACCGGCGTAGGCGCTCCGGACTTATCACTGCAATTGATGAGGATGCCGCATGCCAGCAGCGCCCCAGGCATCCAGATCGTCGTGGCCTTCATTTGCTTTCGCCTCCAAAGAGAATTTTTCGACTACACAGCAGAACAATCGTTAAGTCGATGTGCGACGGGTTCACGGTACAGCGCAAAGTGCGCGGCTGCGTGATGGTAGCAGCTCGCAGACTCAGCGCGTGTGTTCGAAAGTGCGAGTGAAGTTATTCGGCAACTGCCCGTAATGTCCGAATAGAGAATCCGGTGAACGGGACGTTCTCTATCCGGACACTCACTTGTGCCCGAATCTTAGTCACCCTTGTCAAGGAGTTGCCTACACATGGCGAAGCCCCTCGGTCCCGTTGCGTTCGTTTCCGCCGCTTGTTTTTCCCTGGCCCTTGGCTGCGGGTCGACCGATTCGGGGATTATGTCAGTCGCAGGTGGGCCGAGCGTCTCGGGTCCAATTGCAGGCGGCGCAGGCCAATCGGCCACGGGGCTTGCCGGCATGTCGTCGGTTAGCGCCGGAACGGCGGGCATGGCGAGCTCCGGTGGCGGCAATGCAAGCAGCGGCGGGCAGAGCAGCGGCGGCAGCAGCGATGGCGGGAGCGGTAGTCCAAACACGGCCGGAGCGGGCGGCATGTCTGGCGGCGGCGTTGCGGGTGCGGGCGGCGGCGTCGCCGCCGGTCACGTGCGCATCGGCATGAGCGCCGGATGCAACAAGCTGCCACCCGCCAACGATTCCACGATGAAGTTCGTGAAGCATGAGGTGCACATGACCGGCCTGGATCCGGTGTACCTGAAGGGCGGCAAACAGTACCAGAGCGACGGCCCGTACGACTTCACGTTCCGCCCTTACGGCGTCCAGCTTCCCACCAACTACGACCCGAGCAAGCCCTACGCGGTGACCTTCGGCGGTGGAGGCTGCGGCGGCAGCGCGACGAACTTTGCCGGCAATCCGAATGGCAGCTTTCAGATGGCGCCCAAGGGCACGACCATCCAGGTGGGGCTGTCATACGTCGCTACCTGCTTCAGTGACGGTGGCCCCTCGATAGATAACCGACCCGACACGCCGGAGGAGCCCTATTTCCGCGCGGTGATGAAGGATGTGGAGGCCAACTACTGCTTCGATCTATCGAAGGTGTTCGTGGGCGGTTACAGCAGCGGCGGGTGGGAGTCTTACCTGCTCGGCTGTGCGACCGCAGATCTGGTGCGCGGGATCGGGGCGGACGAAGGCGGGCAACGTGCCATGCACCCGACCTGCAAAAATCCAGTCGCTGCCGTGCTGGTGGCCGGCGAAGCCGACACCGAGAACCCGATCGGGCCACTCACGCTCGACAGCGGCGCCGGCGAGCGCTTGGGGAGCTACGGCTCGGGTCCATCGCGGGACGAGATTTTGAAGCGCAATGGCTGCAATGGCACGGCCACGGCCCCGGCGGATGCTAAGTATCCCGCGTGTGTGAAGTACACCGGGTGCCCTGCGGCCTACCCGGTGATCTGGTGCTCGTTGCCCGGCGTTGGTCACAACAGCAGCAAGTACAAAGACGTCGAGTACTCGCCGGGTATGATGTGGGACGTGCTCAGCGCGTTGCCGCCACCTACTTGAGGTGCTGCAACGGGTCGAGGCGGCGGGTGGGGCCTCGTTGAGCTCCGCCTCGACGGCCCTGTATCGTCTGTTCGCCAGCTGCACGCCGCTCGAGTGCGTCGGTTTGCGCGGCCAGCGTTCATCGCGGCTTGTTTGAAGTGAGTGGCTAAGCTAGTGGCTTGACGCCGCCGCCGCTCGACGCGTGGCGCGAAGTGTTCGTCACGAATGTCGCTGACCCAAATCGTCCTGCTGGCGGCCGTAATGGCGGCAACGGGTGCCATCGGGACGATCACCGGCGGCAACTCTCTCGTCAATGTGCCGCTGATGATCCTAGCCGGCATGTCATCGCGGCAGGCCGTGGCAACGAACCTGTTTGCCGTTCTGTTCATGACGGTCTCAGCGACGGCCCGGTTCGCGAAGCACAGGTTGATTTCAGTCCGCCTCGCGCTGCCGCTTTGCGCCATCACCGCGGTTGCGTCGGCCATCGGTGCGGCGCTCGCGGTGAAGTTGCCGGAGGCGACCGTCAAAACCGTCGTCGGCGTGTCGATGACGTTGCTGGTCGTTTTCATGGCCTTGCGGCCCAGCGTGCGCACGCGGTCCTCGTCCGTGCCGCCGACCGCCGCGGGGATTGGCTTCGCGCTGACGTTTCTGCTCGGCGTCTACGGCGGGCTATTTTCGGGCGGCTACACGACGCTGATGACAGTTTTAGGCGTGGCTTGTTTCGGCCTGCGCATGCTCGAGTCCGTCGCGCTCATGAAGCCAGTGAACTTGGTCTCGTGCGTTGCCGCTTCTTTGGTGTTTTTCTGGGCTCACTTGATCGATTTTCGCGTGGGAGTGCCGCTAGCGGTCGGGAATTTGCTGGGCGGTTACCTCGGCGCGCAGTTCGCGGTCCGAAGCAGCGAGCGCTTGGTGCGCGCTCTTTTTCTAACCACCGTTGCGGCCTTGGCGCTCAAATTGTTGGCTTACGACGGGCTTTTTCGCAATCTTTTAGCCCGTTATTGACGCACGAAGGGGCGCCTGCGCCGTTCCGCGGTTCAGCCTGAGACGGCAATGGCGTCCGTGCTAAGCCTCAGTCGGGCGAACCGTTAGGGCTGGCCAGCGAGGCCCGCGCGGTTTACGGTCCGGTCTTCGGGGGCGGCCGCGCTGTACCGGGCGCCCGCCGCTAGGAAAGAGCGACGCTTGTCGATCGTGAGCGATCCGTTATCGACGCAACCTCACCCGTTGATCGGAACGATTCTGCGTGGGACGTACGAGGTCACGCGCTTGCTCGATCGCGGCGGTATGGGCATCGTCTTCGAAGCGGAGCAGGTGCGCTTGCGCCGCAAGGTGGCGATCAAGATCCTCCCGGGGCACTTGGCGCAGGAATCGCAAGCGCTGCTGCGTTTCGAGCGCGAGGCGGAGCTCGTGAGCGCCCTGCAGAACCCGCACATCGTGCAGATCGTCGACTTCGACACCACGGAACGTGGCGAACCGTACATCGTGATGGAGTACCTCACAGGCGAGAGCTTGGAGGTTCGCCTCGCCCGTGAGCCCATGCAGGCGTTGGACTTCGCCATTCGAGTCGCGACGCAGGTGGCGGGCGGGCTCGCCGCGGTGCACAGGGCCCGGATCGTGCACCGCGATCTGAAGCCCGCCAATATCTTTCTGACCGAGCTCCCGACCGAGGGTTTTCACGTCAAGCTGCTCGACTTCGGGATTGGCAAGCGCCTCGGCGCCTCGCAACACCTGACGGGCGAGCATGATGTGCTGGGCACGCCTGACTACATGCCGCCAGAGCAAGCGCTCGGGAAGACCGCGCAGGTGGATCAGCGTGGGGACCAGTATTCGTTGGCGGTCATCATTTACGAGATGCTCGCCGGAAGAGGGCCGTTCGAGGGCGACATGATGGCGGTGCTCGAGCAAGTCATCAGTAGCGAACCGCCTCCTATCGAGATGCTCGTGCCCCGCCTGCCCGCCGGCGTGGGGCCGGTTCTGCGGCGCGCGATGGCCAAGGAACCCGGCCAACGCTTCGAGACGATCAGCGACTTTGCAAATGCGCTGACGGCGGCGGTTCGGGGTAGTCAGTCTTCGGCGCCTCCACCCAGCTCAACGACGACCTTGCGTCTGACGAGCGATCCCAGCGTGCTGGCGCCCGACCGCTCTCCCAGCAGGCCGGCGTTGCTTCCTCCTCCGAATCCCAGTTTTGATTCTACGGTCTCTGGTGCCCCGTCGCTCGCCCGCTTGCAGCTCGTGATCGAGCAGGCCAAAAAAGCGCGTTCGGCTCGCGACATCGACTTGGCGGCCCAGCTGGTCGAGCAGGCACTGAGTATGGCGGACGCGCTGGGCACCGCTGAGTCTGCAGGCATGCTGGATCACGTGGAGGCGTTGGTCGAAGGGTCATTGGAGGTGCGCTTAGGGCGCCGGGATCAGCCCCTCCGTGTCGTCGGCCCACCGCCGACCGAGCGCGGGTCGTTGCTGCCAGAGGAAGCGTTTTTGTTGTCCCGAATCGACGGCGTCGCGAGCGCCGAAGAAGTCCTCGACCTGTCGCCGCTGCCGCGCTTGCGCACGCTGCGCCTGCTCGTGCGTATGCAGCGCCGCGGGCTGCTCAGCAACGAACCTTGACGCCGAAGGCTGAGTGAGCTCGGACGCGACCCGTGACCATCACCCACTCGACCCCGCGTCCCGCGCGCATGCCGCGGGCCTCCCCGTTCGCTTGCGCGGGCCACATGCACTGCACTACGGGCCAGCGGTGAGGCTTTGAAAGAGCGCCTCTGCCGGCGCCGCCAGAGATGCCGCATATTCGTGGCCACCTTTGATCGGGCACCAAATGACCGGGTAGGCGGGGGGGCAATCGATGTACTGCTGGCAGGCCGCCGAGCCCGTCCAAGTTTTGGTCGTGGTGCTCGTACAGCCGTTGCGCTTCAGGATTTCGTCCCGCGCGACGGCGGAGCCCAGGCTGTCCATGGACTTCGCGGCGGCGGAATTCGGATCGAGGGGACCTATCGGGTTGTCGTTGTTTGGGTCGGCGCCAGCGCTGAGCAGTGCCGCGACGGGCCCCGTGCAAGCGGGGCGCTTCAGCCGCTCACCGCCTTGGGACGTGAAGATGCCTCGAACGATACCGGCGCGCGCAGCCGAGCAGATACGTTTCCCACGCGCCGCTGCTGTAGCCGTGCACGAACACCTTTGACTTGTCGATGCAGTAGTGCGCTTCCACATCCGCAAGCATTGCGTCGAAGTACTGCACGTCGGGCGGGTTCGTGTAGTCGTCCTTGAAGCACGCGCTGTTGGCCGTGACATAGCTCAACGCCACTTGCACTTCTTGTGTCTGGTCGCCGCCGAGCAACGCATACCCACCTTCGGAGCCTACGGTTTCGGAACCGCCACACCCGCTGCCGCCGATGCTGAGCTGATATGGCTTCGTGTTGTCATAGTTCTTCGGCAGCCGCACAAAGTAATTGCGGTGCTGCCAGTTGTAGATCTTCCCGGCGGGCACCGGGTTCGCCGCGAGCACCGTTGCATCCATCGGCTCGGTGACCTCTACGTCGTGCTTGACGAAGTTGCTTGGAGAGTCGCTGCCGGGTGGAACGGTCTTGCAGCCTGCGGACGGGCCACTCGGCGTGGGGGCCGCCCCGCCACCACTGGCGCCCGCGCCGCCCGCGCCGCCCGCGCCGCCCGCGCTCATGGGTGCTCCCGCGCCCCCCGCGTCACCATCCGACATGCCGCCCGCCCCGCTGGAGACGGCCACTCCGCCTCCCGCCTCGGTGCCAGCCGAACCGGATGAGCCCGCGCCGCTCACCCCGCTCACCCCGCTCAGACCCGAAGCGCCGGCTGTGCCAGTTGCGGGTGCGCCCGCGATGCCCAGCGGGGTAGCTGCTGGCGTCGTATCGCTGCTGCAGCCAGCGGCGCTCCATGTCACTGCCAGCAAGGCCAGCGCCCAATTCCGCTTCGTCATCATTGCTTCGTGTCCGAAGCGGCGGCGAACGACACCTAATGAAGGGCGTAGCGGCAAACAGGTGCCACATTGCCCGACAGCGTGCTGCGCGCGCTGTATTCTTCGCGCAAAGCTGGCGGCGAGGCGGGGCTGACGGTCAGATGACGGGCTTCATTGCCGTCATGTAGGCGCGCAGCACAGTACCGATTTGCTCCACCGGGTGGTTGCGGATCTCGGCATCGACGCGCACGAGCTCGCGGTTCGAGACGGCGCTGTCCGTGAGCTGCAAGCCCTTGCCGATGACGTCGGTGTCTACCTTCATCATGAATTCCCGGAGCAGCGGGCGACACGCGTTGTCGAACAAATAGCAACCGTACTCCGCCGTGTCCGAGATCACCTTGTTCATCTCGTACAACTTTTTGCGCGAGATCAAATTGGCGATCAGCGGAGTCTCGTGTAGCGACTCGTAGTAAGCGCTCTCTGCCTTGATGCCGGCCTCCGTCATCGTCTCGAACGCGAGCTCGACGCCGGCTTTGACCATGGCCACCATTAGCAGGCCCTTGTCGAAGTATTCCTGCTCACTGATCGGCGCTTCACTCGGAGCCGTTTGCTCGAACGCGGTCTTGCCGGTGGCTTCGCGCCAAGCCAGCAAGTCTTTGTCGCCCGCTTTCCAGTCTGCCATCATCGTGCTCGAGAACTTCCCGCTGATGATGTCGTCCTGGTGCTTCTGATAGAGCGGCGTCATGATCTTTTTGAGCTCCAGCGAAAGCGCATGGGCCTTCAGTTTCGCCGGGTTGCTCAGACGATCCATCATGCCGGTGATGCCACCGAATTTGAGCGCTTCGGTCACCGTTTCCCAGCCGAACTGGATGAATTTGGAGGCGTACGCCGGATCCACGCCTTGTTCGACCATCTTGTCGAAGCAGAGCAGTGAACCCGTTTGCAGCATGCCGCACAGGATGGTCTGCTCGCCCATCAAGTCACTCTTCACCTCCGCTACGAATGAGCTGGCGAGAACGCCGGCGCGATCACCACCGGTGCCGCTGGCCAGCGCCTTGGCCACGGCCCAACCCTTTCGCTCTGGGTCATTCTCTGGATGCACGGCGATCAGCGTTGGAATGCCGAAGCCGCGTGAATATTCGACGCGCACCTCCGAGCCCGGGCCCTTGGGCGCCATCATCACCACGGTGACGTCCTTCCGGACTTGCATGCCCTCTTCCACGATGTTGAAACCGTGGGAGTACCAAAGCGAGGCGCCCTTCTTCATCAGCGGGATGAGCGCGCTCACCACGGCGGTGTGCTGCTTGTCTGGTGTGAGGTTGCCGACGACGTCGGCGACGGGGATCAGCTCTTCATAAGTGCCGACTTTAAAGCCATTTTCGCTGGCGTTGCGGTAGCTGGCGCGCTTCTCGGTGATGGCTTCTTTGCGCAGGGCGTAACTCACGTCCAACCCGCTGTCCCGCAGATTCAAGCCCTGATTTAGGCCTTGAGCGCCCGCGCCCACGATGACGATCTTCTTGCCGCGCAGGACGGAGACGCCGTCGCTGAACTCGTTTTTGGCCATGAAGCGACACACGCCGAGCTGCTTGAGGGCTTCACGAAACGGCAGAGAATTGAAGTAACTCATCGCGGACATCCTCGTTTTCCTGACGAAAGGGGGCGGATCCATTGTACGCAAACGGACACCTGTCAACATGAGCCGAGAAAACGCATGAGCCCGCTCCGAATTTGCTTCGCCGATGCCACGATTGGCCCTTCGGACGCGCCCATTTTCCGCCATTTCAGCTGGCTCGTCGAGCCCTTCCAAGCTTGGGTCGTCACGGGAGCCAATGGCAGCGGCAAAAGCGCCGTCGCGCAGGCCTTGGCGGGAGGCCTGCCGGTTACCTCACGCGGCGCACCCGCATCACCGCAGAACGAGTTGCCGGAGGCGGCGAGCGTGGCGTTGATTTCGTTCGAGCGCCAGCGCGACATCGTGTTCGACGAGCGCTACCACGACGATAGCGAATTCGTGGACGGCGGTGTCGATCCGGGCACGAGTGCTCGCGATTTCATTTTGGCGCGCCAGCGCGGCGCTCCCGTGTCGCAGGCCGAGGCTCCGGTCCGGCTTGCGGAGCTGGTGCAGCGCTTGGGTATCGAGCCGTTGCTGGGGCGCGGTCTAAAATACCTCTCCACTGGCGAGATTCGCAAAGTACTCTTGTGCCGGGAGCTCCTGCGCGAGCCTGCACTCTTGATTTTCGATGAGCCGTACGAGGGCCTGGACGCGGCGACGCGCCTCGTGCTGCGGGAGGAGATCGAGCGCTTGGTCGCCGAGTCAGTGCGCCCCGAGGACGAGGCTTCCGGCACGCGTTCTTCGAACGTGCTGGTGATCACGGACCGCTATGAGCACGTGCCGGAAGCGACCAGTCATGTGCTCTACATCGCCGATCGCCAGGTAGAGTTCACTGGCACACGCGCCGCCTTCGAGACCCGCGGCATCCCCGACGACTTGAAGCAGTTGGGATCCGCCGAGACCACGAGCTTGACTCAAACCCTCGCCGTGACCCTGGCGGGCCGAGAGCAAGCGGAGCTAGCGCCCGGCCGAGCCTTGATCGAGCTGCGAGATGTCACGGTGAGCTACGGCGCGCGGCGCGTGCTCTCCGGCCTGAGCCTGAGCCTTCGCAGCGGTGAGCACACCCTAGTCCGTGGCCCGAACGGCTGCGGCAAGACCACGCTGCTGAACCTGATCAACGGGGACAACCCGCAGGTGTACGCGAATGACGTGACGGTGTGCGGCATGAAGCGGGGCTCGGGCGAATCGATCTGGGAGGTCAAGGCCAAGCTTGGACAGGTCTCTTATGCGCTCCACGTAGAGTACGCTTACCGTTGCTACGCGAGCTTGATCGAGACCGTGCTGTCCGGCTTTCACGATTCCATCGGGCTGTACCGGGAGCCCAGCTACGCGGAAATCGGCGCGGCGGAGCGCTGGCTCGAGGTCGTGGGCTTGAATGAGAAGCGCGCCGAGCCCTTCAGTCAGCTGTCTTATGGAGAGCAACGCGTGGCGTTGATCTTACGTGCGGTAATCAAGCAGCCTGAGCTCTTGATTCTCGACGAACCGTGCCACGGCCTCGATGCCCGTCACCGGAGCGCGGTGCTGACGATCGCGGATTACATCGGTCAAAACACCGGCGCCACGTTATTGTACGTGACGCATGACCCGGACGAGCAGCTCGCGTGTACGCGCCAAGTGCTCGAGTACCGCGCCCCGGGCGGTTGGACGTTGCACCCCGTTTGATGCGCTCAGATTCGCCTCAAATCGGGCATTCTGCGGGTTCGCAAAAGCTTGCTAAGCTTGGGCTCGTGCAGGCAGAGCCCGCTTCCGCATTGTCACTTCGCCAGCGCTGCGCGTCCGATGATCGGTTCATCGTCGCGCTCGCGGCGCGCGCCTTTACCGAATACGACGCGCAGGCCGCAGGTAGCACTCTGCGCATGGCGCGGGCGGGGGTCACTTGGCTCGCTTGCCAAGACGATGAGCCTGTGGGCTTCGCGGTCGTTCGGCCAGGGAGCGCAGAACAAGCCGAGCTGTGCGCGATCGCCGTCGAAGAGCATGCGCGGGGCCACGGCGTGGGCAGTGCTCTGCTCGTGAAGATCGAACGGGTCTTGTCCCTGGCCGGCTTCAACGAGCTCACGATCCACACCGCGCAAGCCAATCTTTCGGCCTTGGAGCTCTTTCTGAAGCACGGCTTTCGCATCGAGCGCCGGCTGCCGCGTTTTTACCGCAACGTGTTCGACGCCTGCGCGCTCCGCAAGCGCCTCTCGCCGCGACGCTGAGAACGATGGCGGAGATCGTTGCCTGCTTGTGCCAGGGGCGCATCATCGTCCTGCAGCCGGGTCAAACGCGAATCGAGTTGGAGAGCCCGTACGCCTCACGACTGAGCAACGGCGCGCCGGCGGTAGCGAGGCGCTTCGTGGATGTCTCGCGAGGGAGGCGAAACGACGAGCTGTGCTACGCCATCTCGTCGGAGGGCGTTTCGAGCGTGTTCACCCAGGTGCCAGGCACCGGCGATGAGCGGCGCCTGTTTTCGGCCGAGGCGGAAATTCGAGACCTGGACTTCAGCTTCGCGGACGAGGCTTTGGCATGCACGGTCAAAAGTAAGAGCGGCACGACGGCGATTGGGATGTTGGCCGACGACGGCAGGGGCATGCGTACCGTGACCGAAGGCGACGTGCTCGATCGCGAGCCGCGATGGGCTCCGGGTGGACGCGGCGAAATTGTGTACGCGTCAGCCGGCGTCGGGCGCACGAAGTCGGGCGTTTGGGCCGGCCTGGGGCCGTCATCACTGCATCGTTTGAGGCTCGCGGACAGCACGGTCGAGGTTCTGGTCTCGGATGCCAAGTATGACTACTTGGGCCCCGTGCCCGTCTCGGCTTCCTTGATCTACGCGTTGCGCCGCACCCATGATCCCAGGCCTCGCAAGCCGACATGGGCGAGGATCGCTGGCGGCCTGCTCGCGCCATTTTCAGGGCCGCGCGCGCGGGCTCAAATGACTATGGCCGACGTCCCGCCGGGCGAGGGCGGCCGCGCAAGCTCTGGCAGCGAGCTCGTGCGCATCACGGACAAGGGAATGGATGTCCTTGCCTCGCATGTGCTCGCCTTTGACGCGACCGTCGCTGGCGTGCTCGTGTACTCGACGATGAGCGGCGTGTTCAGGGTCTCAGCCGAGCCCCGGAGCGCGGTCGAAGAGATCGCTGACCTCACGCCAGTCGATCAGGTCCTCATCTGCTCTTCAGACGCACCCGGCGCATAGCTCGCCGCGACGCGGCGAGCTGACCGAAGGCGACCTCAGCTCTGCGCGGCCGCAGCGATCGTCTGATCGCACGACGCCGTGCCGGCGGCGGTCATGATGGTGCGACCACGGCCACTCGCCTTGGTGCCGCATTTCGTGCACTTGTAAGCGCTGAAGGAACCGACCGCGCCGTCCTGGAGTGCCCAGTCGTGAGTGCGCGCTTCTTTTGGAAAGATACCCTGGTGGACTGATTTCATGGTTCAGCGTAGCCGATCGAGCCACGAAAGTCTTGGCGCTTCGGCGTGCGCCATTCGCGGCTTCGGACCCGCGGGTCCGCGAAAGACGCTCGCGAATGGTAAGCCGCTCAACACGAAATGATGCCGCGCCCGTTTGCTTCCCGCTTTCATCGACCTTCGCTAGCGCCGGCGTCCTCTCACACACGAAGCTTCAGATGCGCCCTGAAAACGCGAATTTAGAGGCGTTTTCCCAATTCGTTCGCGAGCACAGCGAGGAGCCAATCGTGATGGCCGACGTCGACCAAAGGTGCGTCGGGCCTGAGTGCGGGTCGTCCAATCCTGCCGTTGGGAGCGGCTCCAGAATCGAGCAACCTCAGTTTAGGTCTGGATTTTGAGGGCTAACGGTGCTCTCTGTCGGTTCTTATTCCCCGCACAGGAGATTTCCCAATGGCAAAACCGAAAACAAAAGCGACGAAGCAACTCACCAAAAGCGCGCTCCTACTCGCCGTGGTCGACAGCGTGGGCGAGGGCTCGTCCCGCAAGGACGTAAAGGCCGTGATGGATGCCTTGGTCGAGATTGGTCACAAAGAACTCAAGAAGAACGGCGTCTTCGTCTTGCCCGGCTTCGCCAAGTTCGTCGTGGTGAAGAAGCCAGCGCGCGCCGCTCGCAAAGGCATCAACCCCTTCACCAAAGAGCCGACGACCTTCGCCGCCAAGCCCGCCAGCAAAGCCGTCAAGGCCCGCGCCACCAAAGCGATCAAGGACGCCATCGCGTGAGTGCGCCCCGACCAGCGAGCACCGCCTCTAGCTTGCTCAGCCGGTCGGTCTGCGTCGTCCATGGCGCGGCCACAGCAACGCGCCGCCCGGCAGTGCCATCATGGCTGCGGGCGTGCGCGCTGTAGAAGCGGCGCGCCCTCGCCCAGCGGGTCGAGCGCCGCTAGAGTGTCACTCAGTCGTCGCTGTGCTAATCAACGCGGTGCCGGTCGAATGCGCATGAGCGCTCGAATCTCGATGCTGACGGCGATTCTGGCCGTGCTCGGCTGCGGCGCGTCGCCCGATCCAGCCTGCCCGATGGACGAGCAAGGCGAGTGTGTCGAGTCGACGCCTGGCTACGGCGACGGCATCGGGCAATTGTTGACGGAACGCTGCTCCCCCTGCCACGCGGCGGGCGGAGTGGAACGCAGCAGATTGCTCACGGATTACGAGCATGTATCCGCGCAACGCATGAGCATTGCTAATCAGCTGGCGACTTGCTCCATGCCGCCTGCGGATAGCCCGGCGCTCAGTGCCCAAGAGCGAACACGAATTCTGGCTTGGCTGAGCTGCGGCGGGCCGAAGTAGGTCTGGGCGGCAAGTACCGGCTAGGGAACGTCCACGAAAAACGCGATGTGCCCATGCGGCGACGTTTCGCCGTCCACGCAGTCCTCATAAAAGTGAAAGCGGACCACCCAGCGACCCGGTTCGTCGAAGCGAAGTGGGCCCACACTGAACATCCCCGGGCCTGTCTCCTTCAGAGCCGCCTCGTAGTCTTGAGCTGGCGGGCGACGCGTCGGCTTACATGGCTGATACACTTCAACGCGCGACAGCGCGGCCTCGCCACTGCTCAGTCTGTCCAACGGCTCGCCAGCTACCAGATCTGTGGCGGTGACGGTGAATGTCACATCCTCGTTCAGTCGGATCGGCGTCGACGTGAAGGACGCGTGATACTTGCAGTCATCGTCGTCGCCTTCGCTATTCGGCAGGGTCTCGCCGTACTCGGCGTCATGCGTCGCGTTGCAATCATTAGCCCCCGCCTGACTCGGCTCTCCTTCGTCATCGCCGGACGCGCCGCCCTCGGCGCCCGAGCCCTTGCAGGTGGCTGGGTCGACGGTGCCCGGCTCGCGGCCGTCACAATGCGCGTCCGCGCTACCGGTGATTGGCCCGCCTACCGGGCCCGTCCCCGTGACGGGTGAGTCGTCGGACGAGCAACCCGCGTTGAAGAGCGCGAAGACGAGAGCGACGAGGGGGAGCGAACAGGCGCGTGTCATGAGCGCACAGCTAAAGCAGGAGTTTCACTCCGTCCAGTGCAAAGCACCACGTGCGGCAACGTGTCGCGGCTGGGCGGGGCGCTCCGATCAGCGGCGCGTCAGGGCAAGCGCGATGGAGCCGGTATGGCTCCGCCCTGCCGCACGTAACGCACGATTTCGTCCATGAACTTGCGGTCGTTCACTTCACAGTCTTGGCCGACGTCGCCGTATCCCATGCCCTTGCAGGCCTTGCGCCGCGCGACTTGAGCGGAGAGAACTTCCGGCTGGGCTTCGAGCGCTTTCCGTAAATCCAGACCCAGGCGCCGCCACTCGATCTTCGAATGAACGATGCCCCGGCGAAGCGGCTCGCGCGCAAAATCGCCGTCATGAATCGTAGCGCAGGCTCCGTTCCAGCGGAGCACGTCGTAGCCAGCGTTATCACCGACCTGCATCTCGCCGCCGTTGTCGCGACGCTTGAGCGCGATGACCTCTTCGCCGGGTTCCATCTTGTCACCGAGCAGCGAGGCGCCGCCCGAAGCGTTGAAAGGCTCGGCGCGCGCCAGCATGTACAGCCTCTGCCAACGTGTGCCTGGCTTGAACATGTTCAGTGCAACGTCCGGATAAACGTCGTCGCACAAGCGCCGGACCCACCCGGGCGGGGGGACGCACTCACGCTTGCCACGCGCGCAGTGATCGGGCAGCGCGCGGTGGCTGACGCTCGCGCCCGCGGTCTGGTCGTTGGATGCGACCTCCGCCGGCGGCGTCGCTGCCGAGGAGCAGCTGGCGCAACAGAAAAAAATGATAGCCGTGATCGCGCGCATGGCTCAACGTTCGATTCTGTCGCTGCGTAGCGCTGTCTCTTCGAACACACAAGCCGGCGTCGGGGCCGGCTCGACAACTGATATAAAATTGCAGCCCGAGCGCTCACTGCATTCAGCTACCGCACGGGCAAAGCGCTGATCAAAATTGGCCAAGGAACGGCAACGATTTGCCGCGCTTGAACACGCAATGTCGAACGCGACAACGCTCAGCTCTTCGATGCCGCTCCGGTCGTGGTCGTTGGGACCGGTGCCTCCGCCGCGCGCCGCCGCCGGATCTCCCGCACTAAGTATATCACGACTGCCACGTTGATCGACAGCACCACGGCCTTCGCGACGCTCGGGCGGTGAACGAGCTCATAGGCTTCGATCGGAAGGAATGACAGCGTCACCCCGGTGGTCAGGTATTCGGCCCACGGTCTGCCGAGCAGCAGGCCGATCCCTTCGGTGGCGAAGACCGCGGCGTAGGCCAGCGTCCCGACGCCTAGCCGCCGCAGTGTTCGCGAGCTCACACCGCCCACCTTTTCGATCAGGTGATCGACGAGGCGGCCGTGGCTGTCCACGCGCAGAAACTCGACCCAATGGCGCACGGTTTGCTCGGCGTCTCGGTGCATCAAGGACAATACGCCGATACCAGCTGCCAGTAGGCCTGCGCTTTTCAATAGCTTCATCACGCCGATTAGCATCAGCCCGCGGCGTGTGTCGTTCGGCATTGCCGCTCAGCGTACTCAAATCGCCGCGCCGAGCCAGGCTTGGCGTCCGGGCTTGGGTCTTCATGTCTGGGCGGTGACGAACCGCGGGTCGGGCGCCGAAACGCTTGCGATTGGTGAACGAGCGCATGCAGAGAAGTGAGAACTGGTGTCTTGCCGAGGTAATCGCCTCGTGAGACTCTGGCTGCTCGTGCGCGGGGTTTAGTGAGAATTTCCCGCGGAATACTAGGAGTTTCACATGCCCAATCCATTCGCCCACGTCGAGCTCAATACTGATGATGTCAAGAAGGCCAAGAAGTTTTACCAAGCGGTTTTTGCTTGGAAGCTGACCGACATGCCGGGCGCTGGGTACACGATGATCGACGTGGGCGGCGGGATGGGCGGTGGCATGCAGAATAAGCAGATGCCAGAGGCCCCCACCGCCTGGCTCTCTTACGTGAAAGTCGACGACATCAAGGCGGTCATGGCCAAGGCCGTCAAAGCAGGGGCGACCTCCCTGGTCCCCTATCAAGAGATCGGGAACATGGGGGCGATCGGCATCTTCACAGACCCGGCCGGCGCCATGCTTGGTTTATGGGAAGAGGCGAAAGCGCCGCCAGCTGCTCCGCCGCCGACCGCGGCCAACAAGGGCGCAGCCCCCAGCAAGAAGAAAATCGCTGCACCCGCCGCACCCGAGCCAGCCAAAAAAGCCCCATCAAAGAAGGCTCCGGCGGCGGCATCGCCACCGGCGCCAGCCTCCCCTCCCGCCAAGAAGTCGGTCAAAAAGGCCGCGCCGCCGCCCCCACCGCCCCCGGTTGCTAAGAAAGCGCCGGCCAAGAAGGCGGCGCCAGCGCCTACCCCTGCTCCAAACCCGAGCAAGAAGGCCCCAGCAAAAAAGAAGTGAGATTTTTTGGCGCCATAGGGCCGGCGCCCAAAGCACATTGCTCCTGCAGCGAGAGCCTCGGCGCCGCTCGTCACTAAAAGGCTCGCGCCTGCAGTAACCCTCGGGCGGCAGCGCCGTACCACGAAAAAGCCGTGGACTGCGCCACCATTCGTCAGAGATTTTTGACCGGAAAGCCTCTTTCCGGCGTCTCGTTTGACGAGCATGTGCGGGGCTGCCCGGTGTGTGCGGACCTCGTGCGTGGTGGCGCCCCAGTGGGCCGTCGATTGGCAAGCCTCGCGCTGCCGGTTCGGGTGGATGCTGCGGCGCTCACTGCCACAGAAGCCCTGATCGAACGCGAGCGTGGCCTTCGCGCTTATTTGCGGAGTCGTCCTACGTGGATGCGTTGGGCCCTGACGCTCTCCGTGGCGCTCCTGCTGCTTACACGGGAGCTCCGGCACCGGCGCGTGCCGTGGGCCGACCTTGGAACGCCGAAGGTGCTCGTCGGCGTGTCGCTGCTCGGGCTCCTGGGGTTGGTCGTCCGCGCCGCCCTGCGGCCTTTGCCGATTGCGCGCCGTTCGGCCCGCTTGCGTCGGGCACTCGCTACCGTGGCCTGGTGTTTACCGTGTGTCCTTTGGCTGGCACCCGAAGCTCACCCCGGCCCAGAGCTGACGGGTAGTTTCGCTTGGCGATCGCTCGGCTGTTTCGCTTATGGCAGCGCGTTCTCGGCGCCCGTCTTTGCGCTGCTCTGGACGCTCGATCGAGGGATGCATGTGCCGTATCGCGTTTTGTCACTGGCGGCGGGCGCCCTGGCCCTGGTCGCCAACTTGATCCTGATGTTGCATTGCCCGATAACCAATGGCGCCCACTTGTTGGCAGGTCATTTCAGCATTGGCTTGGTTTGGTTCGTCGCCGTTTCGTCGGCAGAGTGGTGGGTGCGTCGTGTCGAGTAACGAAAATTTAGGACGCTGGGCAGCACTCGCGGTGCTCCTGCTCACGGGATGTTCGCGCGAGCCCGCCGAGCGCGCGGCCCTCCCCAGCGCGGAACCGGCGGCACCGCTGCGCACGCGCGACGCGACTGCGTTGCTAGGCTCGGTCAGCTCGCCAGAGCAAAGGGCCAACGCGGTAAAGAGTGTCGAGCCTGGCAACCCCGGCGTGGCCGTCGTCGAGCTCTTCACGTCGGAGGGCTGCTCGAGCTGCCCGCCGGCGGACCGCCTACTTGCGAGGTTGACGGGGCAGGCCAAGACAGGAGCGCTGCCCGTCTACACGCTGTCTTTTCACGTCGATTATTGGAACTACCTCGGTTGGCGCGACCGCTTCAGCAGCTCCAGCTACTCCGAACGGCAGCACGGCTATTCGGGCATCAGCGCCAATGGCGGCACGTACACACCGCAGGCCGTGGTCAACGGTGAGGCCGAGTGTGTGGGCTCCGATGCCTCTCGCGTCGGCGACTTGATCGACGCCGCTTTGAAACAGCCGTCACGAACCCGTATCGCCCTCGAAGCGCGGCGCGCGGGTCAGGGTATCGCCATCGACTACCGCGTGAGCGGCGCGATCGCCGGCCGGGTACTGAACTTGGCTCTGGTCGAGCCGCGCGCCGAGAGCCAAGTCGAGCATGGTGAGAACGCCGGCGAGCGGCTGGTGCACGTGAACGTGGTCCGCTCGTTTACGAGCCGCGCACTCAGTGAGGGCGCCGATGGGCACTGGGTGTTTGCGTCAGTGGGTGACTTCGCCACCCACCGCGTCGGCGTTGTTGCTTACGCTGAGGGCACGACGCAGCGGGACATTTCCGGCGCTGCGGCCGTCGAGCTTCCCTGAACGGAAAGCTTCAACGCTGTCCGATCTCGACGGTTGCACACGACGGCGCGGGCCGGATTGTTGTTTGTGGTTTTGACCCACTTCTTCTAACTTCACCGCATGCGCGCTGCATTCCTGGTCGTGCCACTGCTGCTCGTGGCCTGCGGGACCGAGAAGGAGATCGAGAAGAAGGTTGCCGCTATGCAGCAACAAGCCGACGATCAAGCCTCGAAGGCCAAGCAGACGGCGCAACGAAATCTCGACGACTTACAAAAACAGCTCGATCAGTTGAAGGTCGAAGCGGCCAATGCCAAGACCAAGCTCGACGAGTGTACGAGCGCCGCCCAAGCCAGCGCGGACGAGCGAGGCAAGAGCGCGGCGGCGGCGCTGGCAGCGGCGCGCCAGGCGTTCAAAGAGGAGGGCAGGCTCGAGTTGGCCGATGCGAACAAAGCATTGAATGAGCTCGGCCCCAGATCGGCGAAGGCGCCGCCCAAGGCAAGGGCGGCCTTTCAAGCCGCGCTGAAGCCTGTCGCCGCACAACAGAAAACGTTGGCTGTTGACTTAGGCGCCTACGATAAGGCCACGCTCGATACGTTCAAGGCGGTCAAGAGCAAATTCGAGCGCGATCTCGCGCTGCTCAAGAGCACCACGCGCGCGGCCAAGGCCAAGCTCCCGTCGTAAGGCTCTAGTCCGGCTCGGAAGAATCACTCGTTAGCGGTTTCGGCGCGACGCGCAACGACTTGAAGCGGGCAATTTGCACTTGCCCGGCGGGAGCGCCGCGCGCTTTTTTCACGTCGGCGGCGCGGCAGACGTGAACCTCCACCTTACTCAGAGTGCGCGCCTTTGAGTACCAGGCCGCCAGCGCGGCTGCCTGGAGCAGGACCGGCGCGGGAATCGCGCCGCGCTCTCGGCTCCGCACGATGACGTGGCTGCCCGGCATACCGCCTGCGACGTGCAGCCAAGCATCGTGAGGCTCCGCGACTTGGAAGGTCAGGTGGTCGTTGTCTGTCGCCGTCTTGCCGACCAGAATCTCGAAGCCTTCGAATACGAAGGTCCGGTACGGTCGCCCCTTGCTGCTCACGAGGACTCGGCAGTCAGGCCGTATTCAATGAGAGACAGCGTCCAAAAAGGTGGCTCGGCCGCCTTTCCGCAGCACGCACGCGACACACTTGAAGTACGCGCGCACCCCGAAGAGCCGCATGATGAGCGGTGCATGGGTAACCAGATGTCGGGTGGTGATGACGCCGCGCATGGCTATTCAGCGGTGGGGACTGGTTTCGTTAAGCATATCTCGGGCCACGCGGGAGACCGGGAACTTACGCCAGCGACTTTTGCATCGAGCTTGCAGAAGTGAAATGCGTGGCTTCGAAGTTGCACCAATGTCACACCTTGCTCTTCCGCACGCCTAACGGTCTGGTTCGGGCCCCTCCGTGCGCGCCCCATCAGGTCAGGCGCGACGATAGACGCGAGGCAGGGGGTTCTGTCGAGCTACCCGAGCCTGACACTCACGGGTGATTTTCGGGGTCGGCGAGATTGTCGTCGGGAGGGCCTGCGCTGTCGTTCGGGCGTTGCCCGAGTGGTAGCCGTGGCTGCGCCGCGCCAGGCGCGGAGTCGACGGTCATTGGCGCGGCGACGGACGAACTGCCGTTGGCTGAGGGCACGCCAACCAGACGCCCGCTACCTGCGATGCGGTCAAAGTCGTCTTCCAAAGCGCTCAGCGACGCGGGCGCGCTGTTGTCACCGTGGTAGTGGCGCACGCGCTTGATCATGCTCCCGCGTCGGTACGACAAATGCGCCCAATCGTCGTCCGTGTTTTCCACGCGGTCATAGTCGCGCAGTTGCATGAAGCCCGAGCGATCGAAGGCCGCCTGCAACTCAGCCATTTGGCTGTCGCTGAGCTTGTACTGCTGGCGCCCCAGCACTTTCACCCAGCGCGTCCCGACGTAGATGACGCTGCCGTCGCTGCTGACGGTCAAGCGATACACCGGGCATTCTCCATAGCAGCCCGTGCGTTCGAGCGTGGCAACGGGCGTCGCACCTGCCACCTGGTCGGGCGAGTGAGGCTGATCAATCGCAGTCGCGTCGCTAGGCTTGGCCGCCTTCTTCCGGCAACCGAGCCCGCTGAGCAGGGTCAAGCTCAGGGCAAACGGCCCAAACCAGCGGCGGATTCTTCCAAAGGCCTTTGGCATACGGGCTCTATATTCGCTCGGTGTTGGCAGGATCGTTTGTAAACACGGGCTGAGCACCGAGCGGCGAGTTATTCAGCGGAAGCTCCGGCGCGACCGTAGCGCACAGTCGGGGTCGTCGCGATCGAAAAGCCGAGTTGGGCCGGCCGTCGTCCCGCGCCATGTCCCGCTGACGCAGGATCGGCGCTTTTCTTCCCCGGTGCCCCACGGCGGTGTAGAGCAGCCCCGTGTTGCTCTCGCAAGTTAGAAACGTCAGCTTCTGCGTTGCCTGGCTCGGGTGCTGGCTCACGGGGTGTCATGACTCGAGCCCTGTGCAGCCGAGCTCGGGTGAGCCGTCGCGGGCCGCTAGTGCCTCGCCGTCTGCCGCCGCTTCGGCTCCCCGTGCCCTCGAGCCCATAATCGAGCGGGATGCCGGCTCGCAGTCCGCTGCGCGTGCGCCACGGCCGTCGGTGCAGGATATTGCCGCAGTCGACGCCAGTTCTGAACCTGCGGGCGCATCCAGCGCAACCCCCGAGGGTGTGATGGACCCAGCTTTGCTCGACGGCGACGGTAAGCCGCTGCCCCAAACCGACGAGCGGCCGGCGGTCAGCTCGCCCGCCTTTCAACGGCGGGTCGAAGCTCTCGCGACGGCGATCATCAGCGGCCGACCGGAGCTAGCGTCGGCATCGTTCTTCCCCCTCATTGCTTACGCGCAGGTGAAGGACGTCGCTAAGCCGGAGCGGGACTATCGTTTCCGGTTGCTAGCGAACTTCGAGCGCGACGTGCTCGCTTACCACCGCGCGCTCGGAACTTTGGCCGTCGATGCGAAGTTTTCTGGAATAACCGTCTCCGAAAGGGACGTGACCTGGATGTCGCCCGGATCCGAAGGCAACAAGCTCGGCTACTACCGAGTGTTACGCTCGGCTCTTCACTTCACGCTGCCCGCCGGCCGGTCGCGAGATTTACTGCTGACCTCGTTAATCTCTTGGCGTGGCGAGTGGTACGTCGTGCACTTGCATGGCTTCAAGTGAGCGCGCGGGCGCGGCGCCTTCCGCGCCCGAAGAAACATTTGGCAAAAAATGAAGCCAAGCAATCCGCGTCTAAGTAGCGGCCGGCCACGCCGTTCGCGTGCTCGGGCGCGATCTAGACGCCAGACGCGGGCCGAGGGGCTTGATGAAGTGCGGGCTTCGTCGAAACATGGCGAACTGCATTTGCTCTTAGCGTTGCGCGCGAAGAAGCCGTATGCTTTGAGGGCTGCGTCTGCGTTAGGTTGGCCACACTGGCTCCGCTACTTACCAGACGCCTATTGCAGTCAGACCTTGTCGGTGCCAAGAACCTTTAGTCGCTCGCACTCCGTGGGGGAGTTGTGCAAGGGCGCGGTCAACTAATCATGGCTAGTGAGCAGACGATCAACACCATCGCGAAAGCGCTCGGGGAAACCGACGAAGGCCCGGTCGCACAGATCAAGGCCGTCGTCGACAACCTGGGCGAGCAACCCTGCCTCACGCTCTTGGCTGAGACAGAAAAAATAGAGAAGGCAGGCGGCCTGATGCGCGGCGACGGCAGCGGCCGTCGCAGCCCGGGCGGCGTGTTCTTCTTCTTGGCCCGTCAGCGTCTGCCTCGAGACGTTCGCGCCGCTATTTTCAACGACAAGAAGCCGCGTGATCCGCGGGCGCCGGGCAGCACGCCGCCTGATTCCAAACCCGGCAAGCAGGCGGCTCTGGCTCAGGCCACTAGTGCGCTTCCGCGGCGCCGCGTTTTTGAGGTGGTGCCGGCGTCTAAGCCAGCGCCGAGCACGCTGACCATGACTGCGGCGCCTCGCTCCGAGCCTCGCGGGGCCTGGCCTCCAGTCGCCCCTGAGGGAGCATTTATTCCGCCGGAGCTGCCGGCGGCTGTCACGCGCGCCAAGGCAAAGCAGAGCGTTCAGACTGCGCTCGTCGGCCTGGATCCAACCGATCGATACTTGCTGTTGATCGAGCTCGTAGGCGAGCTGCACGCGCAGCACGGCGGCGATCCTCCGCGCAGCAGCGCCCCCGAGGCCCCGCGTTCCGAGCGCAAGCCAACCCACTTGTCACAGCCCCCGGCGGAGCCAGCGGAAGAGGAAGTGGAAGCCCCCAAGCCACGTGCGGCGCGCCCCAAGGCCTCCCGACCGAAAGCGGCCGCCGCGAAGTCGCGCTCCCGCGCCTGAGCCGCCCGCACGCGCGGCGCCCGTGTCGGGCTTGGCGGGGGAGCTGCGTGTTCTGGGTCGGGGATAGGCTGCCGGCCGGGCGCTCGAACCACCTAGTGGAAACTGCGCTTCCAGCCGCGCCGATTCGTCGCCGTGCGCGCAAGGGTTGCCACGCGATGTAGGTCCAGGTCATATAGCATCGCGATCCGGCGAGAGGGTGGGCGTGACCTTCCAAGCTTTCTATGACCTGAGCCTAAGCGGTTTCCCATCTGGCTCTTCGAGACGTGGGCAAGGTGCGCAGTGACCGACAAGCGCGAGAGAATAAATACCGACCCCGGCCTGGGCCCGTCCGAGCCCACTGCGCCTTTCACGTTGCGTTCGCTCGAGGTCGAACAGCTAGATTCACCTAGTCCTAGTACGCCCGTGTACTACGAGCCGCAGCCATTGGTTGCGGTCTCCGATCACAAGACGCTGGAGGTGCAAACCGTCAAGTTGGCGGAGGACATCGATACCCGCAAGCTCGCGACGGAATTGCGGCTGGGCCGACCGAACGAGTACGTGCCGCCTCCCGACTCCGCGTGGCCGCCCGAGACGGCGCTCAGCAGTAGCCAACCTCCGACGAGCCCCGGTCGCCGTTGGCGGACTCCGGTCGTGATGTTCTCGCTGCTGGTCGCGCTCTTACTGCTCGTGCTTGCGCGCGCGGCGACGCGGCGATCGTCGGCCAGCACCCTGGCCGGTAGCGCGAGAGCCGCAGTGAGCGCTCCCACGACGAGGGAGGGCGCGTCAGGGCTTGCTCGGCCCGCCGCGCTCACTGCCTCAGCGATCAGCGACGCGTCGCACCCCTACGGGCCCGAGGCGGCCGCTGCTGAGGCGCTTGTTATTGAGACCGCACCGTCGGCGGCCCCTGAAGCGCTCAGCGCTGCACGTCCCCATTCGCAAATTGCCGGCGATCAACTACGCCGCTCCCCACCGGCTGCGCCGCTTGCGGCAGCGAGCGCCAGCAAACTCAAACACGCGATCTATTGACGCATGAAAGCTTCGTTTCGAACCGAAAAGCTAGCTGGGGTCTTCCGGCGTGGACTGGCGCGCGCGTGCTTGCTGGCTGCGTTATGCGCACCTGCTCAGGCGCGAGCACAGGGCAACACTGCTGACAGCGAGCGAGCCAGCGTCCTATTCAAGCGTGGCAAAGCCGCCTTCAATAGTGGCAAATACAGCGACGCGTTGCGCATCTACGGAGAAGCGTGGCGCCTGAAGCAAAGCCCAGATATCGCGGCGAACCTCGCCCAAGCCGAGGCTGAGCTAGGCAAGCATCGCGACGCCGCGGAACACTTCGCGTTTGCGCTCGCGCACCTGCTCCCAAGCTCCACTGACGAGCAAAAGAAGTCGCTGGCCGACGGCCTGGAAGTAGAGAAGAGCGTGGTCGGCACGCTGCATGTCACGCTCGAACCTCCCGATTCCGCGCTCAGCATTGATGACGCCCAAGTAACCCTGCCGACGAACGGTGACGTCTTCGTCGAGCCCGGCGATCACCGCGCGGTCGTCACTCATGACGGCTACGAGCCAAACCAGCAGACCATCCATGTCTCGAAGGGAGCGGCGCAAGTCCTATGGATCAAGCTGCTCGAAGTTGGCACTCCGGCACCGAGCACGCCGTCACCGCTACCCGCACCGGTGCTCGACGTGGCCGCGCCGAAGCTCGAAGCACCGTCGCGCTCGATTGTCCCAGTCGCGATCGGTGGCGGCCTCGTCGCGGCGGGAGCAGCCGTCGGCCTGGTGTTTATGTTCTCCGCAAATTCGAGCCAAAATGACGCCGATCAATTGGGGTCAACGCTGGGCGGCAATACTGCATGCGGTGTGGGTACGACGCACGCGACCGAGTGCGGAAGGCTTCACGAGTCGAATCAGGACATCGACCGCTCGCGGACCATCGAAGTTGCAGGCTTCGCGATAGCCGGAGCCGCCGCCATCGGCACCCTGCTCTACCTGTTGTGGCCACACCCCAGCGACGATTCCGCGGGTCGCATCCTTACTCCGACATTGACCGCGGGAGCGGGCATGAGCAGCCTCGGCCTCGCAGGGCGCTTCTGAACAATCGAGGGCAGCATGAACTTCGCACGCTTTACGTACGGCACCATCGGCCTGCTCACCGTCAGTAGTCTCGCCGGGGCTTGCTCGAGCAAAACTAACGACTGCGACGCCAACAAAACCTGCGGCCCATTCGGCGGAGAATCCGGCACCGGCGCGAGCGGGACTAGCGGTGAGGCGGGGAGCGGAGACGTTGGTGGGCAAAGCGGGGAAAGCGGTGAGGGCGGTTCTATCGGCAAGGGAGGTGGAGGAGGGAGTGGAGGCGCGCCGTGTTCGGTGGGTTCGAGCCCAGCGGTTGCGGAGTGCGTGATCGGGGATGGTTACGGGATCTTCGTGTCGCTGTCCGGGGACGACGAAAGCGGGGATGGGACGGAAGGGCACCCGCTAGCGACGGTGAGTAAAGCGCTGACGCTGACCGGGCCGAGCCAGGTCAACCGGGTGTACGTCTGTTCGACGGCGAACGGCACAACGACGTCTTATGCCGAGCCGAGTACGCTAGTGATTCCGGATCGCGTGTCGATCTATGGCGGGTTCACGTGCGAGCGCGGGGTGTGGTCGTACGACACGACGGTGAAGGCGTACATAAAGCCGAAGAGCCCGATCGGGGCGACGATCACATCAGCGAAAACGGGCGTGACGTTAGAAGACATACGCATCGACGCCGAATCCGCGCCCGACGATGGCACCGGCGCGAGCAGCTTCGGAATGATCGTGAACGCGAGCCAGGGCGTCGTGCTGACGCGGGTGGAGGTCCATGCCGGCAAGGGCGGGGGCGGGGCGAAGGGCGCGGATGGGGCTGTCGGCGCGAATGGAGAGTTGCCCGCTGTGCCTCAAAACGGCTCTGCCGCGCAGTGTGGCGCGTCGGCTCCGGCAAGCCAAGAGGGTGGCAAATCCGTGCCCAAGAAGTGTGGGTCGCAGGGGGGGAGCGGTGGGAACGGTTTTTTGGCAGTAGGGTACTCACCCCTGCAGGACGGAGCGAGCGCGTTCCTTGTCGAGCCGACCAATGGCGGTAAGGGATCGGATACGGCAGGACAAGGCGGAAAATCGGGAACCAGCGGTTTCAGTGGCTCAGGTGGCATCGTGGGCGCCGCCGCGCCGCCGGTCGGGAACTTCTCTGCGACGGGCTTCGTTGTTGCTAGCGGAGGAGACGGCACGGTTGGGAGCCCTGGATTCGGGGGCGGGGGCGGAGGCGCTAGTCTCGGGTCGTCGACATGCGTCGGAGCGAGTGGAGGCGCGGGGGGAATGGGCGGCTGTGGTGGAGGTCCTGGCGTCGGTGGCAGAGGGGGAGGTGCTTCGGTTGCACTCTTGAGTTGGGCAAGCATCGTTACCATCGATGGCTCTGAGCTAATTGCGAGTGCGGGAGGCGCCGGTGGACTGGGAGGTAATGGAAACATAGGTGGCCTTGGCAAGGCGGGTGGAATAGGAGGTTCCGGATTTTTGCAACAAAGCATCGGCAAAGCGGGTAACGGCGGGGACGGGGGGGATGGGGGAAACGGCGCGAACGGTGCTGGCGGAACGGGCGGGCCGTCGGTCGCGTTGGTCTACAGCGGTCGAAAACCGACAATTATCAACGGACCTCGCTTCGAAGCTTCTAATTCGAGCGCCCCGGGGGGCCACGGTGGCCGCCTAGGTATTCAGTCTGATTGGGCTCCCGATGGCGCCAATGGCTCTGCTCAAAAAGAGCTTGAACAGAACTAAGATGTTGGCCTTAAGTCCACGAAGCTAACGCGTGCATTGTATAATGACATCGCTCCCGGGCGTCGTCTGCCTGGCATGTCCCGTCAGACTTCCGGGGAAGCGATATTTCAGCCGGCGACGGCGGCCGCTGTGGCGGATTCCGCGCGCATGCGGTTAAACGAAGGGCGCACCGCACAAAGACCCAGCCGATCGGCCATTCATATCGTTGTGCGGCGAGCTGATTGCCGGCATTTTTTGTGCACCGCCGCCGGACGTGTGGCTACACGCCGCGGGCTCGTAGCTCGCGCATCGATGGGTCACCCGCTTCCTGCATGGTGGCGGCGCTCACCCTTTACAGGTTGAGCCTGACCGATGGCTCCGTGAAGAAGCGGCGCTTCATCAGTCGCGAACGGCTACTTGGTAACCGCGGCCGAACAGAAAAGTGAGAGGCCAAACGCGAAGAGATGCCTATTGGACAATAGTCATTTATACCTCGGTCAGGGCAGCACCGCATCGCATCTTCACGCTCGAAAGCGGTGATTGCGGTGCAGTTGGAACGCGCACGCAATGATGCGCGGGTCGGTGAAGAATTCACGCGCCAAGGGGACGGCGTTGCGCTACGCATAGCGGCGCGGGCATCGGGGTCCGAGGGCATGTTTCAATGCACGATCAGCAACTCGTTCGAGCGTCCTGACGATTAAGGATTGCTCGTGGCACGGCGCGGCGCGCTGTTCGCATCGTTCGGATCAGGCCGGATATCATGAAACCGACGTTTTGGGTCTTTCTAGGGGTTGCGCTGTTCACTGGCTTTCAAGCGCCCGCATGTTCCACGCAGTTCATCGCTTGCGGAGACTCCGACGATTGTCTGTCCGCGGCCGGACAAGGGGGCGCCGCTGAGGACGCGGGTAGCGCTGGTGTGGCAAATACTGCCGCGGGCGGTGAAGCCGGCGGAGTCGATGTGCCCGCTGTTCTGTTTGGGCCGTGCGCCAAGTCCGGGGCGATCGCTTGTCAGGGGCCGGCATCGGCGCAGCGTCTGAGTTGCAACGGGTCCAAGTGGGTCGCGGGTCTTACGTGCCCGGGCGGTGAGCTGTGCGACTCCGACAGCGGCAACTGCGCAAAGGTCGTTGTCGAGTGCTCCGCGGCCGCGCCGGGTCAGGTCGTCTGTCGCGGCGACAAGCCTGTGACGTGCGGGCCCGATCTAGCGACGGCAGATGAAGCCCCGCCCTGCGCGGGCACCTGCAAAGCGGGCGTGTGCCTGCCACCAGCCTGCGGCGATACTAAGATTGAGACGGGCGAAGAATGCGACGACGGCAACACGGTGAGCGGCGATGGATGCGGCCCCACGTGCGTCTGGGAAGCGGTCGCCATTTCAGCTGGCGGCGATACGAGCTGCGCGCTCTCCGGCGGCGGCGACGTCAAGTGTTGGGGCGACAACAGCCTTGGCGCACTGGGCCAGGGCGATATGCAAAACCGCGGTGACGAGAGCGGGGAGATGGGTGTTCATCTCCGCCCCATCGATCTTGGGAAAGGTCGTAAAGCAAAAGCCATCGCGTCGGGCGCGCACGAGAATTGCGCGCTCTTGGACGACAACACCATCAAGTGCTGGGGCGGCAACGCGTCTGGGCAATTGGGGACCGGGGACCAAAATAACCTCGGCGACGAGCCACACGAGATGGGAGACGCGCTTAATCCCGTCGCCTTCGGCATCGGACGATCTGCAACCGCCGTCAGTATCGAGGGTAGCCACGCTTGCGCCATCCTGGACGACGGCGTGCTCAAGTGTTGGGGCGCCGGTGAGTTCGGACAGCTCGGCTCGGACGATGAGCGCAATCGTTTCACGCCTGATCCGGCATTCGTCATCAATCTCGGCCCGGGTAGAACCGCCAAGTCCGTGCGGGCCGGTAGCGGGCTAACGTGCGCGTTGCTCGACGACGCAAGCGCCAAGTGCTGGGGTCACAACATGTTTGGCGACTTGTCGGTCGGTCCTGAAATCGCCGGTAGCGATAGCTCGGTCGGAAACATGCCTGGAGAAATGGCGCGGCTCCCCTCACTCAATTTCAACGGTCGGAAAGTAAAGTCAATCAGCCCTGCCGCCGTCTCATTATGCGCGCTTCTGGAAGACGGCTCGGTTAGATGTTGGGGCGCTAACTTTCAGGGCCAACTCGGCACGCAAAGCACGGCTGGCGAAGGGCTAACGCCGAGCCAGTTGGCAGTATTACCCGCCGTCAATCTGGGCAGCGAGCGCACTGCGAAGTCGCTGACCACTGGCAGCCAACATGTGTGCGCGGTCCTCGACAATGGCAGTGTGAAATGTTGGGGCGCCAATGCGTCCGGACAGTTGGGCGTGGGGCGAACCGACAGCCGCGGAGACGGCCCGGAGGAGATGGGCGATTATCTGCTTGCGGTACCACTCGGCGGTAGGGCGGCCCGGCAGGTCAGTGCCGGCACGAGTCATTCGTGCGCGTTGCTCGACAACGGCACGGTCAAGTGTTGGGGCCAGAACGACAAGGGCCAGCTCGGCGTGGGTACCAACGTCAATCGCGGCGATAGCGGCGACATTTTAGGCGTCGTGTTGAGCGCGGTCGAGCTTGCGTTTTGAGGCCTTGGCTGTGAGAGCCGTTGCCTTTATGAGCAACCCGTTGCTGAGCGTCGACGATTAGTGCGTACACCTGGCGCGCCACATGGCTCGCCGCCCATCCACCTTCGAATAGAATAGGGGCAACAGAGATGAAACCGAAATACTGGCTTGTGTTGGGGGTGGCGAGCGCCAGCGGAGCGCAACTCGCCGCATGCTCATCGAATTCTCACTCCTGCGCGGAGACACGCACGTGCGCTCCAAGTGAGGCCGGGGCAGGCGGTCAAGGCGAAGGGGGCGAGACGGCGAACGGCGACGCTGGAAACAGCGATGCCGGGGCCACCGGTAGTGTCGCTTCGTCGGGTCCAGTGTTGTTCGGCGCGTGTTCCAAGCTGGGCGACTCAGCCTGTCAATACAGCGCGAGCGCCCAAAGACTTGCGTGCGATGGTACGACTTGGCAGCCCGGTACCACATGCGCGACTGGCCAGCTGTGCGACTCGATGACTGGCAAATGCGCCGAGATTATCCCTGAATGTGCTTCTGGAGCGCCGGGCCAGGCGGTCTGTCGGGCAGACACTCCTTTGACCTGCGGCCCAGATTTGGTAACGGCAAAAGAGGGTCAGCGCTGCGCGGGGCTTTGCGATAAGGGAATTTGTCAGGCGCCCATCTGCGGCGACAAGAAGGTCGAGCCCGGCGAAGGATGTGATGATGGCGGCGCGACTACCACGGGTGCCTGTGTAAAATGCAAGTTCGCCGCCTGCGGTGACGGGTTTGTCGCCGCTGGGATGGAGGAGTGCGACGACGGCAACACCAACCCGGGTGATGGCTGCAGCGCGGAATGCAATTTCGAACCCATCGCGGTTGCGGCGGGTTGGGTTTCGACTTGCGCACTGTCAAAAGGAGGTTCCGTTAAGTGTTGGGGAGACAATTCCGTGGGCGAACTCGGCATCGATACCAACGTCAGTCACGGGGACGGCAGCGCGCTCGGAGGCATGGGCAAAGACCTTCATAGCGTGCTGCTTGGTGCTGATCGCACGGCAAAAGCTATCTCTGTTGGGCGGAACTCCGCATGTGCGGTCCTCGACAATGGCGACCTCAAGTGCTGGGGTGAGAACCTCTATGGCATTCTTGGGCAAGGTAACTCAGGCGAACACACAGAACTAGGCGACCAACCTGGCGAAATGGAGAGTTTGCTCCCGATCAAGCTCGGGGTCGGGCGAACAGCCACCTCGGTCTCGCAAGGGGCGTTTCATACTTGCGCCTTACTCGACAACGGCGAGGCGAAGTGCTGGGGCGCTGGTGTGTTCGGCGAGCTGGGGCTCGACGATGGCCTCGACTACTTCAGCCCTCAGACAGTGGCTATCAACTTAGGGGCCAAAGCGGCCGCCATCAACGCGAGCAACGGAGACACGACTTGTGCCTTGCTCGTCAACGGGTTGAGCAAATGCTGGGGCCTCGCGGATTACGGGTCACTATCGGTGGATAGCACTTTGAATAAGGGAGCAGGCCCAAGCAGCTTCGGTCGCGTGGCGATTGGCGACTTTAGCGGCGAGATGGCGCTCCTCCCGGGTCTGAGCTTGGGAGCAGGTCTGAATGCCAAACAACTTGCGATCGGATTTCTGAGCGCGTGCGCTCTGCTGAGCAACAACACTGTCAAGTGTTGGGGTAGCAATGTAAACGGCGAACTGGGACTTACAAAAGGCGGCACCGGCTTTCAAGCGGGCAATACCCCGGCACTGCTGGCCGCACTCGTGAGCGTCGACCTAGGTCCGGGCCGTACGGCGAAGTCGATCGTGGCAGGGTCTTTTCACCATTGCGCAATCCTCGACAATGACAGTGTCAAATGCTGGGGCCTCAACTCTAATGGTCAGCTTGGCCTCGGGGACCCCGATAATAGAGGGGACAACCCAGACGAGATGGGGCAAAAGTTGGATCCTGTGCCGCTGGGTCACAAGGCCGTCCAACTGACTGCTGGAGATGCTCACACCTGCGCGCTTCTCGATAACGGAACGATCGTGTGCTGGGGTAACAACTCGAACGGGCAACTGGGAGTGAACGGCACAACCCCGGTTGGAAAGACGAAGGGGTTTGCGCTGACTCCGGTCGACCTAGCATTTTAAACTAACCGAGGTGGCGCTGTTTGCGGGCTGCGGCTAGGCGAACAGCGTCGCCCCAGGCTTGGCGTCAATCTGGTGAGCTCACTCGGATATTCGTATATGGTTCGACTGAACCTGCAGTGACTGAGCGCGGCCAACGAGCGCACCAACACGGGACGGTCCCGCTCCTTCGCCCTCGATCAGCCAGGCTGGCGCGTCCAGCGCTGGCATTCGGCGTAGCCAGCGCCTCGCCCATATTCGGGCCGCAGGCGCCTCGCCTCGGACTCGGCCTGGCGTGCCGCCGGCGCGCATGTACAAGCAGGCAGTCCCCTGCCCAGGTTCTCACCGCTCCGCGAACAGCGTCGTCAGGTACTTCTTCACGTAGCGTTTGAAGGCTTCCGTGGCCATGGTGTTGTAGAGGTCTTCCGCGGTGGTGGTGTCGGTGATGGCTTTTAGGTCGGGGGCGCGCCAGACGGAGAGTTTGAAGATGAGGGCCTCGGGGTCACCGGGGATTTCGAAGGTGGTGCGGCTGATGACGCCGATGCCGGAGAGGGCGAGGCGGGGCTTGCGGCTGGTGAACGCGCCGGACATTTCGGTGTGGTAGGCAATGAGGAGTGTGGGAGAGGCGGCAGGTTCACCGTCCCCAGGCGCGAGCGTGGGGGCGAACTCGGGTGAGACTAAGTCCGGCGGAAAATGTGCGGAGAGGGCGGTGCTCAGCGCCGCAGCCACGCCCGCCTCCCGCGGTGCCGATCGGGCTGGGTCGAAGTATTGGCCGGGCAGCGATTGTTCGCCGCTGAAGTACGCGCTCTGGCGTAAGGCTTTTTCGGCCCTTTCCAGAGTTTCTGTCGGCTTTCGTTGGAAACGGAGGACCAGTGTCGGGCCGTGCTTCGCCGTGTAGCGCAGCAGTCGCTCCATGAAGGGCAAGAGGGCGGTCTGGTTGGGGGCGAGTGAGGGGCGGAGTTGTCTGAGTGTGGTTTCGATACGCGAGTCAATGGCCCGATCGAGATCCGCGACGAGGAAGGTGTAGCGCGCGTAACGCGCACCAAAATTCTTCAACGCACTCAGCGTCCCGGCGGATTCGGCACGCGCGAGCTCTTTGAGCAGCGCGGCTCGAAGCGCGGCGTCGATCTCCGGTTTGATTTTCGTATCGGGGTAAGCGTTGCCGAACGCTTCGATAGCGGCGACGGTGCCCTGCCGAGTGACGTCTCTGAGCTCGGCTCGCGGCAGGAGCAGCGCTGGCACGTCTGTACTCAAGCCGCCGCGCGCCAAGTACGCGCGGTAGGCGGCCCCGCTGTCGGCCGCGCGCGCCGCCGCGTACAAGCGCGCTTCACTCAACCGGCCGCGAATGCGCCAGGCTCCGCCGCCCAGGAGCACCCCCAAAATAAAAGCCAAGACCGGCCAGGCTTTGACCCAACCGGGTGCCGCTTTGCGCAACGCCTCGGTTGGCGCAAACGGATTTTTGAAGCCGTTGTCCACGAGCGGATCGAGCAGTGACTGCTCACGCGCGCTCGACTCAGGCCCGGTTTCGAGTAGCCGGTCACGCAGCTTCAAGAGCTCGTGCGCCGCAAGCTCGGCCCGAGCCAAATCCGAGACCGGAAACTCGAAGCGCACGCCTTCCAGCTCCACGTGCAAGCAACGGCGATCGCGGTCGGCTCGAGCTTTTGCCTGGTCGGTCAGGCGATACACCGACAGGCGGGGCGTGCGCGCATCGATTACGCCGATCGGAAATAGGTAAAGTGCAGGGCGATACGGCACGGCGTGTAGGGTCGCGTGGCGGGCAGCGGCCTTGAGAAAGCCGAGCGAAGCGAGCGTGAACAAGGCGATGTGAACGGTTGCAAACCAAAGCGGCGTGAGCGCATAGCGGCTGCCGAGATCCCCGAAACCGACTCGGAGCGAAGCGATCGCGCCGAGTAGCCCGGCTACGCCGAGTAGTGCCCAGCCGACTTGCCTCGAGTCAGTGCCGATCTCGCGAACGGCGATGGGTGTGGGCGCGGCGACGCCTTGCGTGGAGGCCACGAAACGCTCTTGAAGCGCGCGCTGCAGTCGCCAGAAATTCAGGCTATCCATCGAAGGTACTGGACCCTCGCGAACGGGCTCGATCGACCAGCTCGCGCAGCGCCTCACGCGTCACGCCCAGCCGCTCGGCCGTGCGCTCGGCGAGCGATGTCGTCGCGACTCCGGGAATGAACCCGTAGGTCGGCATCTGCTGCGCGTCGAGCTCGACCTGTAAGAACTCCAGACGCGCGACCGGTCGGGCGCTTTCCAAGCGCGAAGCAAACTGCAGAAAGTGCGTGGTGATGAAGGCTTGCGGCTCGAGCTCGGCCAGAAGCGATATGACCAGCTCGAAGATATCCTCACCTTCGGAAGGGTTGGTGCCCGAGCATAGCTCGTCTAAAATCACCAAGCTGCCGACGGAGAGTTGCTCGAACATGTGCCTGATCCGCAAGAGCTCGGTGCCCAGGCGGCCCTCCCGTTGATCCGAGCTGGCTTCGTGTGAGAGCGACACGAATAGGCCGGAACGCGCCTTCAAGAGCGCGCGACGCGCCGGCACGAAGGAGCCCGATTGGCCGAGCAATTGTGCGAGCGCCACGGCCTGGAGCAGCCTAGTTTTGCCGCCGGAATTGGGCCCGGTGATCACGACCAACGCGCGCTCTCCGGCGCTGATTTCACATGTTTTGGGCGGATGCTCTTCGAGCAGCAAGAACGGGTTAAAGAGCGCATCGAGCTCGGTCGTCGCGTCGCTGCGATCGTGGAGCTCTGGCAGGCACTTTGAGCGCGAGGCTCGCCAAATAAAACTCCATGTCGACGAGCAATTGGAAGAGCGCGAGCACACACTCTTGCATGCCATCGAAGGCGGCGTTCGTGAGCCGACCGATCAGCTCGGACTCGCGAAAGCCGTAACCCTGAAGCCAAAGGCTGAGCTTGGTCATGAAGCGACCGAAGCGCGTGCGGTAGAACGGGTTTTCTTGGTTCTCGCCGGCACGCACGATTTGAAAACTGCGAAGCTCGCCATCGTAGCCGACTTTCACGCGTAGCTCGACGGTGGCTCGGTCATTTTCGTGCTCGAGCAGGCTCACGAGCGTCTCGTAGGCCGCGCTGCCGCGTTGCGCATTGGCGAATTGCCCGATGCGTGCAAGCGCGGAGGTCGAGTGGGCGAACGCGCTTGCCAGATCGTCCAAGAGCTCGCGGACGGTGCGCAAAATGTCGACCCGCCGCCCGATTGCGTCGTAACGCTTACCGCGATCGGGAGCTTCCAACTTGAGCACCAAGACCCGCATTTTGGCGGCGAGCCGAGTCAGTTCAGCGGCGCGCTCGGGATGGGCGACGAGCTCCGCCAAAACCTGGTGCCGGAAGCGCGGAACCGCCAGGTCACGCGGTGGCTGCGCGAGCAAACGCAGCAAGTGTGCACGCTCGGGCGCGTATTTTTGCCCCCCCACGCTGAACGAGAGGCAGCGCGTGACGAAGTCACTCAGGAACAGCTCGCGCGCAAAGCATTCGCTCGAGAAATCACTGACACCAACCTCGGCGCGTTCCCAAATCTTGGTGAACATGTCTGCCGTGCCGCCGGTTGCAAAAGCAAACGTGAGGGCTTCGCGCAGCGCGCGAGTGTCGAGCCGGACGCGGGGCTCCGGATAGAGCAAGTCGGGAATTGAGTTCATACGGGCAGGGCGGCCCGGCGGGAGACCTCGGGCCACGCGGAGCGCCCGCTGTGGCGGCGCGGGGTGGAGCCGGAGTCAACGCTGGTTTTTAAGGAGCTCAGCCAAGTACGGCTCATGGCTGCGAGCGTATCATGCGCTGTACTGCTCACCGCACGGCCATCGCTACGGCGGCCGCGGCGCGCGTTGCAGGTGGGGACCGCCGCGCTGTTATTTTGGCATTGCGCTGCTCGCCCAGCCGATCTCCAACGCGGTCCCCACACCGACGCCGAGCTCGCTCAGGGACTCCGGCGGGCGTTCGACGCCGGCGGCGATGACGCGATTGCGTGTCATCACCTCCGCATAGCGCTGCGGATAGAGGGGCACGCGGTCTGGCTCGACGAGTCCCCCCGGGATCAATGCGCGGCCGGCGGCGTCATACTTGTCGCTCGCGCCGAGGGTGTGAAAAAACTCGTGGGTCACCACGAACATCGCTAGGTCGACCATTGACGTATCTAAATCGACGCGGGCGACCCCGACGCGGCCGCCCTGCTCGCTCGAGCCCTCCACCCAATTTCGCGCACTGTCTTGCGGCTCCCGCGCCAGCACGTAGATGCGAGAATCGAACCGCCGCGCGGGCAGCCCGCTACCGCGGTCGACCGCGCGCGTCCACCGCCACTGGGCGTAAGCATGCCGAGCCAGGCTCGAGAGAGTCGAGTCTGGGTCCGGGGGCGGCGGCCGATCGACGCGCACGGGGCCGAAGACGGTGAACGCGACCGGACGCGCCAGGCGGCCGCCATAGCGATGGTACTCGGCCGCCAGGCGCGCCTCCAGGGCCGGAAAACGCGCGCGGAGGGCCTTGATTGCGTACGGATTGACTGAGCCGAGCTCGACCAGATCGACGGCGACTTCGACCGGACGTTGCCACTCGGTGCGCGCTCGCCGAGAGCGAATGTCGTGCACTGCCCAGAGGACGGTCAACGTGAGCAGACCGACGAGCAACGCGAGACGCAAGCGAGACGGGCGACGCGGCATACGCGGGTCAGTTCAGACTGGTCCCCACGATTTTGAACCACAGCGAGCGCGTGCCGCCGCACTGCCGGCAGCGCAGCTTGACCTCACGCAGACGAACACCGTGCTGCACTGACGCGGAGTGCTCTACGACCTCCTGAGATCCAGCGCACAGCGGGCAAGGTACGCCGGTGGCGTGCGCCTCGATCACCGCAGCGGAACTGGCAGCGATGGGTGTCCGAGCTTGGCCGCCCGGCTCGAGGCTGAACAACCGCTCGCGATCCGCGCGCAAACGCGTCAGGGCTCGCTCCCGTTCGCGGCGCTCCGTGCGGTCGCTTTTCTTCGGCGGGCGCTTGGCCATGGCTCGTGTGCTCACACTCCGTCGAGTAAGTAGCGCAAGCGACCGACGATGACATCCAGCGCTTGCGCGTTTTCGCCGCCCTCCGGCACGACCAAGTGGGCATGCTGCTTGCTCGGTGCCACGTGTTGCACGTGCATCGGTCGAACGCTGCCGTAGTATTGTTGCTCTACCGAGTTCAGATCGCGACCGCGGTCGACCGTATCGCGGCGGATGCGGCGGAGCAGGCGGATGTCGTCGTCCGTGTCGACGAACAGCCGGAGGTCGAAGCGGTCGCGTAGCTCCGGGACCGCAAAGAGCAAAATGCCCTCGACGACGATCACATGTCGCGCCGGTGTGGTCACGGCCTCCGCACAGCGCGTGTGGGTGGTGAAGTCGTAACGGGGACACTGGACGGCGTTGCTGCGCCGAAGCTCGTCCAAATGTTGCCCGAGCAGAGCGTTGTCGAGCGCGGCCGGCTCGTCGTAGTTGATCGCTTCGCGCTCGGCGGGCGTGTAGCCGGTGCGGTCCAGGTAATACCAATCGTGCGAAATCAGCGTAGACCCCTCGCCGAGCGCTTCGCCGATTTTGGCGGCCAGGGTGGTCTTCCCGCTGCCGGTGCCGCCCGCAATGCCGAGGAGCAGCGACCGGGATGCACCGACCTCGAACATGCTCCTCATTCACGCGAGTATACTATCGGCCTGGCTGTGCGAATTTTCAGGGGCTTTTGGCCGAGCGCCCATTTTCGTGACCACTTTCCGCCGCTTGCCCTGACCGGCCTCCTGGTGGAATGGTGTCGGGCGCGTGACAGACTCGTGGCTCGTTTTCGCAAGCTTCGTGGTGGCGGTCATTGTGGTGGCCGCGTTCCTACGCCTCGTGCCCTTGGCCCCGCGACGCCGCCTGCGCCGTTCGGTCATCCTGCTCGGCTTTTACGCCGGCACCTTGGTGCTGAGCGCAGCCTTGCATTGGACGCATGCGCCGGCACTGGCCCTGGGTGTGCACTTCGCAGCCGAGCTCTTGCAGTGGCTGCTCGTCATCAACCTGCTCGCGATGACCATCTTCGACCTGCTCCTGCGCGCGCTCGGGGTGGAGTACGCGGACATTTTACACGACCTGGTCGTGGGGGCGGCGTACGCGGTCGCTTTTGGGTTCTTGATGCATCACGCTGGCGTGAATGTGACGAGCATCGTGGCGACTTCGGCGGTGGTTACGGCGGTCGTCGGCTTGTCGTTGCAGGCGACGCTCGGCAATGTCGTCGGCGGAGTCTCGCTACAGCTCGACGACTCGATCAACGAGGGAGATTGGATCGAGCTCGAGAACAAGACACAGGGTTTGGTAAAAAAGATCCGTTGGCGGCACACCGTGATCGAAACACGTGACTGGGATACGTTGATCGTGCCGAACGGTCAGCTCATGACCCAAGCCTTCCGGGTGCTGGGCAAACGCAGCGGTCAGCCCGTGCAGCGACGGATGTGGGTGTACTTCAACGTGGACTTCCGCTTTCCGCCGGCGGACGTGATGCGGATCGTGAATGAGGCGCTGCAAGCGGCAAGCATCGAGGGTGTGGCCCGCGAGCCGATGCCGCACTGCCTGTGCCAGGACTTTGCGCGCGACAATGCCGACAGCTCGTCATACTACGCCGTCCGTTATTGGTTGACCGATCTGCATCGGGATGGCCTGACCAGCTCACGCGTTCGGGAACGGCTTTATGCCGCGCTGCGGCGCGCGCAGATCCCGCTCGCTCTGCCGGCCAAGACGGTGTTCGTCTCGCAAGACGACACCGAGCACCGCGAGCGCAAGCGCGCGCGTGAGTTGGAGCTTCATATCGCCGCGCTCGCGGAAATCGACCTGTTTGCGACGCTTTCGGAGGACGAGCAACGCATCTTGGCCGGCTCAGCGCGGTTGGCTCCGTTCAGCGCCAGTGAGGTGATCACACGCCAGGGCGCGGTCGCGCATTGGCTGTACGTGCTCTTGAAAGGCAGGGCCGCAGTACGCGTGGCCATGGAAGGCGGGGAGCGGCAGGTCGCGACCCTGGAAGCCCCGGCGTTCTTCGGGGAAATGGCGCTGATGACGGGTCAGCCGCGCGAAGCAACCGTAGTCGCAGAGACCGACGTCGAATGTTTGCGGGTCGATCGAAAAGACCTCGAGGGCATCATCAAGCACCGCCCGGAGATTGCGACCGCGATCTCCGAGGTGCTTGCCAAGCGGCGCGTGGAGCTTGCGTCGGTGCGCGAAGGACTAGATGGTGACGCCAAGCGCCACCGATTGACCACGGAGCATCGCCGAATTCTGAATGCAGTGCGCAACTTCTTTGCGCTCGAGTGACCCGCGCGGCCAGCTCGTCCGTTACTCGTTCAGCGCTTCGTCGACCAAGCGCTTGATTTCATCGAACTTGGGATCTCGTTTGGGCGCTTGGGGAAGCGCGCGCGGCGTGACTGTCCTGGCCAGCGCCGCCTCGAGCTCGTCGATCGTCCCCGCTTCCGCTGCGCTGGGCGCTCGCCGACCGCCCCCGACAAACCAACGACCAAGCCAAGACATCGGTTCACGCAGCTCGAGCTCACCGCGCGCGATGCGCCGCGGCTCCGAGCGCAAGGCTCGCATGGCGGGGCCGTTCGAATCCGCCCACACTTTGGCCTCTGAAAAAGCCTCCCGCTGCGTCGCGGATAGATATTTGTTCAGCGCGCGCGCCGACTGCCCCGAAGCGGCGATCTCGAGGGCCAAAACCAACGCCAGCTCATTGGGGCCGAGCGCCGTGCTCTGGACTACCGACGGGCCCCCACACGATTTACGGTAGATGTGCGAACCTTCGAGCAGCAACACGCCGAACCCGAGCGCGACGGCCGTTAGATCGACGGCTAAATCCAGATTCATTTGCCGTGGTGGGGCGTCTGCCTCGCGTAGCACGGCCAGTGCTAGCGCCCGGCACAGGGCAGAGCTCAACGCGACGGGCTGACCCGCTTCCGCAGGCAGCACGTTGACACGCCAGGTGTCGCCGTCATCGGCCAAGCGCTCGAGCAACGACTGTTCCGGCGCCGGGCCGCAGCTGCCACAGGCGCCCGTTCCACAACCCTCCTGCGCCTCCGCCCAAAACCGCACGGCGACGGCCATGTCCGACAGCCCAGCGTGCTCGAGCAAGCGGTCGAGCAAGCGCTGTACGCTAGCCTCGTCGCCCGTGAACACGTCCGGAAAAAATTGCCCATTGGGCAGAACGAGCGGCCGCGGGTGCGCGGCGAGGTCCAGACTTTCGAGCACGCTCGCGTATGCGACGACGAGCTCTCGCCGGACGTCGGGGTTTGGAAGCTCCATGCCTCTTGATTCTAACATGGCCACGCTAACTGCCGCAGGCCGCGTGCGGGCGACGGATTGGCGCTGGCTCGGAGCCCGTTTTCCGCGCAAACTCGGGCCGCATGTCTACGCCGACCGTCGCTCTGTTCGATATCGATGGCACGCTGATCGTCACTGGGGGCACGGGTCGCCGCTCGGTCAATCGCGCGTTCCATGCGCTTTATGGCCGAGCCGATGCCTGCGACTCAATCGCCTTCGACGGCATGACCGACCGCTTGATCGCCCGCATGGGCTTGGAAGCGATCGACGTCGAGGTGACGGCGGAGGCAATCGACGGCTGGCTCGCCGCGTACTTGCTGGCTCTGGCTGACGAAGTATCGCGCGCCAGCGCCGACAGCTTTCGCCTGTTGCCCGGAATGAGTGACGCAATTAGCGCCGCGCATGGCGCGCAAATGGCCGTCGGCCTGGGCACCGGGAACGTCCGGGAAGGTGCGCGCATCAAGCTCGAGCGAGTCGGAGTGCATCAATACTTCAAGTTCGGCGGTTTCGGCTGCGATGCGGAAGCGCGGCCAGAGGTGATCCGTCTGGGCGCCGCGCGCGGGGCGGAGCAACTCGGCATCCCGCTGGCGGAGTGCCGCGTGGTCGTGATCGGCGATACCCCGCGCGATGTGGAAGCCGCGCGGGCAATCGGTGCCGAGTGTATCGGAGTTGCAACGGGTCGCTACTCGGTCGCGGAGTTGCAGGCCGCCGGCGCTCATCACACCTTTGCAGACTTTTCCGAGCCCGCTGCCGTTGCCGCGCTGTTGGCGCACTAATAGCCTTGCATTTCCGGACCGAGCATCAGCGCGTCCTGAAAGCTTTGAGCCGCCCCTCGCCGCTACGAGCCCGCTCGCCCACAAGAAACAGAAAAAGTTGTGGCCCGAATCACGCGCGCGCGGCCAAATAGGCGCGCCAGCCGCCGTGCTCGGTGATGTCGGTCGCGCCTTCGAGCGCGACGGGCTCGCAGGTGAAGCCGTGGACGCGCTCCCCGTCCTCCAAGACGAGCGTGCCGATCGCCATGGGCGCAGGCACGCCCTTCATGAACTGCCCGAACCCTTCCGGAGAAAGCTCCCACACCTCGACCTCGATCGCGCTGCCGGCGCTGCTGACGCGCACCAGGCCCGGCTTGGGCGGGGTGGTGTTGGGCAAGGCAAACAAGCGGTATTGCGGCGCCGTTTTACAGGACCGAACCAATACGCCTGAAAGGTCGGTGAGCTGGCGGTTGAGCGGTTGCCCGCGGAGATGTGCGCCCACGACGGCGATGCGCAGATTGCCCTCGTTCACCGGACCCGGCTCTGCGGCGCGCGGTAAGGGCGTGTTCGTCGCGCCGAGCTTGCCGCCCACGTCGCGCTGAAATGCCGAGCCAATCGCGGCCAAGCGTGCGTCTGCGTCGCGCACCGCAAACAGCGTGATCCCGAACGGCAAGCCGTCGGCCCGTAAGTCCGAAGGCACGGCGAGTGCGCTCAAGTCGAGTAGATTGGCGAAATTCATCAGCGCGCCCAGCCGCGAGTTCAAGCCGATGGGGTCCTCGGCGACCTCGGACAATTTAGGAAAGAAGGGCGCGGTGGGCACGACCAAGATATCCATCGTCGGCCAGGCGAGCCGACTTTGGCGTGCCAGTTCGGCAAGCGTCTGGCTGCCGGTGAAGGCGTCGGTCGCGCTGAAGCCAACCGCGCGGGACAAGATCTGAGTGATGATGGGCAGAACTCCGCTCGGATTTTGCTCCAGAACATCCTTCACCGATGCGGCGCGCTCGGCGACGAATGAGCCTTCATAGAGCAACTGACCCGCCTTGTGAAAGGCGGTAAAATCCAAGCTGATGCGCTCTCCGCCGAGGCGCTGAAGGCGCTCGATGGCGCGCTCGAAGTCCGGGCGCGTCGCGCCGAAGTCCAACTCCTTCAAGAAATCTGCGCCGGGCACGCCGAAGCGAAAGCCGGCGGGGCGAGCGCCGGGAGTGAATCGCACGCGGTCGGCGTCGGGTCGCGAGTAGGCGTCGCTCGCGTCGAACCCTTTGGCGATGTCGGCCACGCTCGCCGCGTCCTCCACCGTGAGCGCAAAGATTGAAACGCAGTCGAGGCTTCGACAGGCGGGTACGACGCCGCTCGTGCTGAGGACGCCTCGCGTCGGCTTTAGCCCGACCAGGTTGTTGAAGGCGGCGGGGATGCGCCCCGAGCCCGCCGTGTCGGTGCCGAGTGAAAAGCTGACAAGCCCCGCGCTGACCGCGACCGCGGAGCCCGAGCTCGAGCCACCCGGGATGCGTTCGTGGTCGAAGGGATTTTCGGGCACGCCGTAAGGCGAGCGAACCCCCACGAGCCCGGTCGCAAACTGGTCGAGATTCGTTTTGCCGATCACGAGGGCGCCGGCTTGAGTGAGCCGCGCCACTACGAACGCGCTGTGTTGCGCGACGTGGGCGTAGCCCGGGCAGGCCGCCGTGGTCGGTAAGCCGGCGACGTCGATGTTGTCTTTTACCGCGAACGGCAAGCCGTAGAGCGGCAGACTCTCGCCAGCGGACTTACGCCGCTCGAGCTGCGCGGCCGCTTCCAACAGCTCGCTCGTATCGAGAAGATGAATCCAGATGCGCTTGCTGCGGCTGGCCTCCCAGACGTCGGCGAGTTGCTTGACGAGCGCGGTCGGCGTCAGCGTGCCGGCGTCGTAGTGCGCGCGCAGGCTCTGAAAATCGAGGCTGAGAGACATGGTCGGAGCATCCCTGTGGCACTGTTTCGTGTAGGTGTCGAACGCTGCTGCCAGAGCGCGTGCGCCCTGGCGAGCAAGCGAGCCCGCGGAACTTGCCGCGGATGCGCGGCCCTCGCCAGCCTCGAGGCGCGGTGTTAGCGTGGCCCGCACTAACGACCGTGCGGGTCATGAGGAGCGCAGCGTGAAGAGTACTCAAGACGTCACTGAGGCGCCGGCGCAACCCGTGCACGTGATCGAGACCATCCCGGTTCGCGGCGAAAATAAGGTGACCGCGGCGGAGGTGCTGGCCGAGGGCATCCCGACCCCGGCGCACCTGCGGATTTTTCCGGAGCTCGGCCGGGGCGGGATGGGTCGCATTCACCCGGCGACTGACCGAAATTTGCTGCGCCACGTGGCCCTGAAGCGCCTCGACCGTGAGCTCGCGCAGGTCCCCATGTACAAGGATGGCTTTATCGCCGAGGCGCAGATGACCGGGCAGCTCGAGCACCCAAACATAGTGCCCGTCCATGAGCTCGCGGTATCGGAGGAGGGGGTCCCGTACTTCACGATGAAGTTGGTGCAAGGCATCAACTTCGACGCCTGGCTGCGCGATCCTGCTCACGAGCTAGGCTCGACAGAACGGTTGCAGGAAGGCCTCGAGATCTTCATGAAGGTCTGCGACGCCGTCGCCTACGCGCACCACCGCGGCGTGATACACCGCGATTTGAAGCCAGAAAACATCATGGTCGCCGGCTTCGGCCAAGTCTATTTGATGGACTGGGGGCTGGCCAAACTCACGAAGACTCGGCCAGCATCCGGCGCGCGAGCTCAGATGGAAGCCAGAGGTGCAGTCGGCACGCCGACTTTCATGGCGCCCGAGCAAGCTCGCGGCAACCCGGCCGAGATGGATGAGCGGAGCGACATCTTCGGGCTCGGCGCCATCTTGTACGAGCTGGTCAGTGGCAAGGTGCCGTACGGGTCATCCATGAATGTGGATTTCGTGCTCGCGCAAGCGGTCGCTGGCAAGGTCGTGCCCATCGATCAAGCCACGCTCGGCATCGGGGTGAGCAAGCGCATTCGCAGTATCGTGGACAAAGCCGTCGCCATGAACCCGGACGACCGTTATCAATCGGTGGTCGAGCTGCAAGCGGCGGTGCGCGGGTTCCTGCGCGGCGGCCTGCATTTGCCGCGCAAAACGTTTTCGCCGGGCGCGATCATCATTCACGAGGGGGAGGTCGGCGGCGAGGCGTACATGATTGTCAGCGGGCAGTGCCGCGCCTTCCGCGCCGTCCATGGCGGCGACGAGACCCTGGGTACCATGAACGCGGGCGATGTCTTCGGCGAGATGGCCCTACTCCTGGCGGAGCCCCGGGCGGCGAGCGTAGCGGCGGTCGACCAAGTGACGGTCTTGGTCTTGGATCAGCAGACCATGACGACCGGCCTCGGATTCGATGGCTGGACAGGCGCGCTGGTCCGAGCACTGGCCAACCGCTTTCGCGCCGTCGAGCAGCAGATGCGCGACTCAGGTATCAAGCGCAGCTAGTCCAGCGCAGAGGAGTTGTCCGAAAGATTTGGACGACGCGCTGCGCTAGCGTCTGCGGAGCATCGATAACACGGCGAGCGGCAGCCAAAAGGGGAACAGCACCGGCACCGCCTCGGCTAGGAGCGCGGCGCCGCGCAGGCCGTGCTCGGTGCAGCCATCTCGATTCGTCACCGCGAAGGTTTGGCTCGCGCCCGGCACGATTCGAAAGCGGGCGCACCAGTCCAGCATCGCGAGACCGCGAGCGAGCGCCCTGCCGCTTGCCGTGTGCGCGTTGAACGCGAAGTGGCGTTCCCGTACCTCGGGCACGACGAAGGCTAAATAAGACGCAACCATCAACCAGCTGAAGAGCTCGACACGCGCAGAGACCTCGATCGAAAAATGAAACAACAGGCCGAGCCACAGCGCGAACCTGCGCGCTTGCGGTAACCACATACCCAGGGCCAAAAACAGCTCCGTGGAGATGGCCGCCTTGCTGGCGACGCTTGCAAAGAGAGGGGAGGAAATCAGCTCCAAAAGCGACCCCGGCAGCGCAACGCCGCGCGCGGCCCAGAAATCGCCGGTGCTCGCGAAGCGCACGAGCAACACTTGCCCGCTCCGCCAGTCGGCATCGATCAGCTTCCCGCAAGCCGAGCTCAGATAAATGAGCGAAACCTGAATTTGAAACAAGCGGCGAGCCAGAGCCGGAGCGATGCGCGCGGCTCGAGGCAGCGTGCGCGGCCGCCGAGCAATCCGCCATGAGCGATCGCAAGGGGCAAAACTGAGGAGCAACGCGAGCAGCAGCAACGCGTAGCGGTTATTGTGATATTGCAGGCGATCGAGCGTAAGCACGAAGAGCCCCAAGCCAGAGGCGACGAGCAACGCCGCACGCGGCCAAACCCCGAGGAACGTGAGGACGCTTGCCAAGAGCTGGACGCCTAATATGACCGCGTAGCCCGCGGCCGACGGGAGCCATGCTTCTGGGACGATCGGGATATGGAAGAAGTCACCGAAGTAGCCGCCTCGATCCAGCTCGAGCATCGCCCGGCTCGTGTTCAAAACGAGCAGCACGCTCAGCGCAAGGCGCAGCAGGCCGAGCAGGTAGGCGTCGCGCGTCTCGTTCCAGAACCGCGTCATTCGCGGGCGCCCATTAGCCGCACTGGACGGAGCTGCCGACCGTTCTTGCGCGTGTCGACCACGGCGACCAGGGCTTCGGTCTCGGCGTCGTCCGCCACATGATGGGCCACGTCGTCGAGGGCAAATTGCAGGCGAAACAGCTGCGCCTCGAGACCATAAGACGCGTGCACATAGCGGTCGAGCGTCCCGAGCACGCCGTCTCGGACGCGGTCGTTCCAGCGATGGGTGTGGACCGTCCCGTCTGCGCTCTTGGCTCGCCAGGCGCCGTTCCTCACCGGCACGAGGCCTAGCCCCCGCCGGTGCGGCGCGCGCAGCTTCCGAAACAGTGCGATTTTGAGCTCGGAGGATGCATTGAACATCTGAAACCCGAACACGAAGTCGGGACTGATCTGAGCGTGTAGCAAAAGTGCAATCTGCGCGACGAAGTAGCCAAAGAACAATGCCGCCCGGAGCTTCGGTGCGTGCCGCCCACGATGAAAGCCGTTGTTCATCAGATGCCGAAGAAAACACAAGGCGGGAAGATTGCGCGAGCCCCGAATCCTGACCGCGGCAGGCCCGGTCCTACACGCGCGCGCGCGCGTCGTGAATGCTTGGTGACGGAAGGCCATGATTTCGTGTAATCTTCGCTGTTCGCCTTGAAACCATTTTCGTTTTCAACCCAGCAGCTAGGCCTGCCCATGGCGCTGGCTCTTGTAGTCAGTTGTTCGGGCGTCAATTCCAAGAGCGAGGACGCGGGCGGGTTGGACGGGGGCGGGTTGGACGTGGGCGGGTTGGACGCGGGCGCCGCTGCGGCAGTGGGCGCCTCCGCGACGCCCAGCCCGCCGTCGCTCGGCGCGCCGGTCGCGAGTACGGCTATGATCCCCCCAGAGTTGCCGGATATGCGCGATCGCGACCGCGATCATACACGCATCGACGACGAGCTCGAACGCGGCGCCGGTGCGAGCGCGCCCGTCGCGCTGGAAGTGATCCTCGAGCGACCGGCCACCGCGAGCCAGCTCGCCGCGTTCGCGCGGCTCGGAGGCGAACTGCGCCACGTCTTCGTCGCGGTGAGTTACGGTTGGTCGGGCTCTTTGCCTGGCGCCAAGCTCGCTGCCCTGCGCACGGAGCTTGGCTCTGAGTTGCACTTCATCGCCGCCCCACGCCAGGTCGTGCCGCTGCTCGACGAGGCCACTCGCACTGGCCGCGTGCGGCCTGTGTGGGCGCCTGCCTTTGCGGGTTCAGCCCAGGGCTTCATGGGGGATCCAAACACCACAATCGGCGTGATCGATACCGGCTTCGATAGCACGCACCCGGATCTGAGCGGCAACGCCGTAGGCTTCAAGGACTACACCGCGGATGCAGCGAGTACGCCGCGTGATATTCAAGGCCACGGCACCCACGTGACCGGGATCGCGGTCGGCTCGGGCGCCGCATTTGGCGTCGGTCCGGGAACGCTCCGCTTCACGAACTCGGGTGACCTCACCGCGTACGGGGCGGGGGCTTTTCTCCCCGGGGCGGTCCACACGCCGAGCTACTTCAGTGGCAGCACGGCTCTTTCGCTCTCGGTCTCGGCGAGCGCCGTCTGGAACGGCGGCGGGGTAGCCTCTCTGCGCGCCGCCCAATCGAACGAACTGGCCGGCGGGTGGGCGCAATTCGGCTTGGTCACCGGCCTCTCTCCACAAATGCTCGGTGCCAGCACGACCAGCCCGCTCGCTCGGTATAGCGATGCGCTCAGCCAGACCAACCCGCCTTCGGTCACTACGTTTGCCGTCGCGAGCAGCATCGTCGGCTACCCGGCGGTGGGCGACGGCTTCAACGTCATGAGCGGCGTTGCGCCCAAGTGCAGGTGGTTTGGGGCCAAGGTGTTCACCGATCAAGGTGCTGGAAATTCTGCAGACACCGGCGCCGCGGTCGACGACCTCGTCGCCTCGCGCGTCGAAAAGAACGTCAAGATCTTGAATTTGAGCCTAGGCGCGATCGGCGGTAGCGACGCCGCGCTCCGCGCCAAAGTAAATAGCGCGGTCAACAACGGGGTGCTGGTCGTGATCGCCGCCGGCAATAATGGCCCCAAATCTACGATCGGGGATCCCGGCCGCGCGCGAAAAGCACTGACCGTCGGCGCGAGCAACGACGTCAACGAGCTCACCGCGTACACGAGCGCCGGAGCAGCGACGCTCGCGGAGCCGGACACGGAAGATTTCAAGCCCGACCTGCTAGCCCCGGGCGGCTCGAGTTACCGATCCCTGATCCTGTCTGCGGATTCAAACTCAGCCGATGCCGAATCCGCTACTTTTCCGGACCTGCAGGCCAACGATTATCGAGGCTTGCAGGGCACGTCCATGGCCGCCCCGTTCGCCGCTGGCGCGGCCGCCCTCGTCATCGATGCATTGCAACAGTCGGGTACACCGTGGGATTTCTCCTCGAGCACTCGCCCGCTGCTAGTAAAGATGCTCTTGCTCGCGTCCGCCACGGAGACCTTCAAGAATCGCGAGGCGGGGACCGGAGGTAACCCCACCCTGGGGCGCGCGGCGCAGCCCAAAGACCAGAGCGAGGGCTACGGGATCTTGAACCCGGACGCCGCCATTGAGGCAGTCAGTAACACTCTTCCCCCGACCTTCACTGGTACGGTGAATACGGGCGCGCCGTATCGCTCCGAGTGGGAGCGGCGCGCTTGGGGTAGGCGCGTGTTGCTGCGCAAGAACGACACGCTTGCGCTCGATCTGACCATGCCCCCGTCGGCCGATTTCGACCTTTACCTATACGCCGGCAGCCCAGACCCGAATGGCGATCCGGTCATTCGGGCTTCGAGCGCGAGCAGCACGGTCGGTGGTGAGGACTCGCTCTCGTTTACGTCCACGCAGGACGAAACCGAGTACGTGATCGTCAAACGGGTCAGCGGCTTCGGTTCGTTTTCACTGGCCAGCATACATACCGTCGTGTGCGGCAACGGCGTGCTCGATCCTGGGGAGGACTGTGATCCGGCGATCCCGGGCAGCGCAGCTTGTTGTACCGATGGCTGCATGCCCACCGCCCCCGGCGGCGCGTGTGAAGATGGCAATGCTTGCACGAGTACGGATCACTGCCTCGCTGGAAA
>CAXSGJ010000004.1:76484-120149 GCA_964236865.1 uncultured Polyangiaceae bacterium | reverse complement strand
TGTTGGGGGCGACGCGACCAAGTGCGCGCCCATCGAATGCACGGTGAGTGGCGGTTGCGACCCCGACACTGGCAAATGCACCATCGCCGCCGTGTTCAACGATGGCGCGGCATGCTCTTTCGGTCGCTGTCAGTCCGGGGTCTGCCTTGCGGATAGTGTGCCCGTCGAGAACGCGGGCGGCGCCACGGCGCGAGCCAGCGCGGACGCTGGCGCTGCGGGGGAGTTGGTCACGCCGGTCTCGAGCGGCGGAGCCGCCGGCGAGCCTACAGGGAGTAACGCCGATCAGCCGGTCTCGGACGATGGCGGATCGTCGGCGACGCAAGCTACGGACGTCGGAGGTGGTTGTGGCTGTTCCGTGGTCGGCGCCGCAAAACCGGCCACGTCGGCGGTGTCGCTTGGCGCATTGCTCGGCTTGCTGGCCCTACGACGCCGACGGGTGCGCGCGCCCCAGAGCCACGGTCACCACTAACTTCCTGTCGACATGGCATCGCGCTGACTGCGCGCGCATTGCTTCAAGCCGCAGTCGACTGAAGTTGAAGAGCGAGGCCGTGGAAGCTAGCGCAGACTTCGGCTGGGTAGGGTCCGAGCGAGGCGGCCACGGCGACGAACATGGCGGCCCGCGGCGCCTCTTGGCTCACGAAGTAATCTGCCATCTCGGTGACGGTGTTCACCGTGTGCGGTACGAAGCCGGGCCGCTTCAACGTGCCGGCGAGCTCGTTCAGGAGCTCCATGGTGGGGCCCGTAGCGAGCAGCAGTACGCGCAGGCGCTCGAGTATCTCGTACGTCTTCAAGCGATCGGCCACCCAGATGGCCGATTCATTCGCGTCAGGCAGTAGCTTCGGCACGAACGGCACGGGCACATGGCTCACCTGTTCGTCGGGCGTCGCCACGGCAAATAAGCTGCCGCGGTCGAGCGTTCGCAGCACGGAATAACCCGCACGAAGCAGCAAGACGCGCAGTGTCGATCGGCTGAAGTTCGTCAGATGTGCGTTTTGGAAAAAGTTTTCCTCGAGCAGACCATACGGTTGATACACATTGGGCACCTCGATCACCATCCGCCCGCCGGGCTTGAGCCAGCTTCGCATGCGCAGCAATGCGGCCAGCGGATCGTGCAAATGTTCGAGGACGTGAAAGCTTTGGATCTGGTCGAAACGTAGCTCGCCCGGATCGTAATCTTCGATCGTGCCGACGAAGCAGGAGATGCCCGCTTGGCGCGCCTTTTCCGCTTCTTCGAGGCCAGGCTCGATCCCGTACGCTTCGATACCCAGTGCTCCGCGCATGAGCGACAATGTCCGGCCATGGCGGCAGCCGATCTCCAGCACGAGGTCACCGGCTTTCGTTTCGGCTAGCATGCGGGCGTTCTCGCCTTGCGCACGGTGCCAGGCGTCCATGGCGGTATCGAAATGCGGATCACCGGGCCTGGCAAAGCCGCCGCTCGCCAGCGGATACCCGATATCCCCATAGTGCTCCCGGTAACCGGTCGCGTAGTACGCGGCCATCGCCTCGCGAGTCGGGCGCGGCGATTGGTAAACGAGCGCGCAATGGTCGCAGGCAATGTTGCGCACGCTCATGTCGAAACGCCCGCGCGTTCCGACTTCGAGCCCGGTCGAGCTCACGCCGCACACGGGGCAGAGGGGGATTTCAGTTGCTTCGGGGGTTGCGTAGGCCACGCCTTCCGCGAGCAATTCCCGCGCCACCGCGAGCTCCGCCGAGGCTCGCGCGGCGTGGCTCAAAAGAGGCGCGATTCAGCCGTCGTGGACCGTGGATGGGCGCGCCGCCTGTCAACCCGCTGACGCTCGTCACGGCTTTGACGTAGCCCCGTGAAACCCTTCTGACGAGCCGCCGTACCTGATCCATGCGACACCTATTCACGACCACCCTGCTGCTAATCGCTGCCACCGGCTGTCACGAAAGCGCGGCCAGCGATCCAGCTGCCGGCCGTTCCGCGGCGGCGCCGTCGAACCTCGCGGCGACGGCGGGTACCGCGGCCAAGGCGGCACCTGTCGGAACCGACCCCGGCCACGTGGGTCGTGGCACGCCGCTCGCCGCCCAACCGGGCCATGAACTGGCGGCCTTCGCCGCGGGCTGTTTCTGGGGTGTGGAAGATGCGTTCCGCCACGTCGAGGGCGTCACCGCGACGGCGGTCGGGTACACCGGAGGGCACACCGCGGATCCAACTTACGAGCGGGTCTGTGAGCATGACACCGGCTACGCTGAGACGGTGCTGATCGAATTCGATCCAAAGCGCGTCAGCTATAACCGGCTGCTCGACATTTTCTTCGAAATCCATGATCCAACGACGCTCGACCGGCAAGGGCCAGACGAGGGCGACCAGTACCGAAGTGCGGTCTTCACTCAATCCGCCGCGCAAGCGCACGCGGCACAAGCCGCAGTGGCGCGCGCGCAAAAGAAGCAGTCTGACAAGATCGTGACCCAGATCACGGACTTGAAGCCGTTCTACCGGGCTGAGGACTATCACCAACAGTACGCCGAGCGCACCGGATCGCACGGCTGCCCCATTCGCCACTTCTCCGGTTCGAGCGACGGTTCCGCGTCGCTTTAAGCGCTTCGGGGCTTTGGCCAGCGCGTGTCGCTCGCGCTATGCTTACGGCGGCATGCGAGCTGGGCTAATTGTTTCGCTGATCGTTGGAGCGTCGCTGGCGAGTTCCGCCGCGGTACGCCCGCTGCGTGCTGACCCGCCGCCCGTGCTCGAATTCCGCACGATGTTGCGCAGCGAGCAGGGCGTGGTGCGCTGCGGGCTATTTACGGAAAAGAGCTGGCTGCGTGCACCGCTCAAGGCTGCGGTGGCGACCATTCGGGGCAGTAGCGCGGTGTGCGTCTTCAAAAGCGTTCCGAAAGGCGTGTATGCGATCTCCGCCTTTCACGACCAGAATAACAACGGCAAGCTCGATACCAATTTCATCGGGCTACCGACGGAGGATTATTGCGCCTCACGCGATGCCCGGAACAGCTTTGGCCCGCCGAGCTTCGGTGATGCCAAGTTCAGTTATTCGGGCGGCGTTGCGCGGCTCAGCGCGCGCATGAAGTAACTCGCGGCTCGCCCGGCAGAGCCCGAGCTTTCGCGTGCATCGGCGGCCTACGCGGCGCACCCGAGTGGCGCAGGATCGCTTGAATTCCCCCAGTTCTGGCGGTGCTCCGCTCGCGGGGTGGCCGGCTCCACGGAACCAAGGTAGACGACGCGCGTGCGGAAACGAGGCGTAAATTGAGCTTATTAGTGGCGATTCTGCTGGGTATCGTCGAGGGCTTGACCGAGTACTTGCCGGTGTCTTCGACCGGGCATCTGATTTTGGTCAGCCAGATTCTGGGAGCCACCAGTGAAGGCGCCAAGGCCTTCGACATCGTGATTCAGCTGGGAGCAATCCTCGCCGTCGCGGTGCACTATCATCGCCTGCTCGGGGTCCGCATCGCAGGGCTGGTACGCGGAGATGTCGACGCGGTGCGCTTGGCGACGGCGCTTTTTGTCGCCTTTCTGCCTGCCGCGGCCATGGGCTTCCTGTTTCAAAAGATGATCAAGGCACGGCTGTTCGGGCCAATTCCTGTCGCCGCCGCGCTCTTCGTCGGCGGCGTCGTGATGAACGTCGTCGAGCGGGTGCGCGCGCAGCGCCAGGCCCACGGCCTAGTCGGCCTCGAGCACGTGACCCCAGGTCGAGCGCTGGTCATCGGTCTCGGCCAATGCTTTTCCCTGTGGCCCGGGGCATCCCGCTCCATGTGCACCATCGTCGCGGGTCAGGCGACTGGGCTCTCGACGGGAACCGCCGCGGAATTTTCGTTTTTGCTCGCGCTGCCGACGCTGGGCGCGGCCTGCCTCTACGAAGGCTTCAAGGCGCGTCACGAGCTCGGCTCGTCGTCGGTGGGTGGGGCGCAGGTTCTGGCGGGGCTGGTCGTCTCCTTCTTCGTTGCTTGGGGCGTGATCGCCGTCTTCATCAAGTACCTCGAGCGCCGTGGTCTCGAGCCGTTTGGCTACTACCGCATCGTGTTATCGGGGGTGGTATTGTGGACCGCGCTCTACCGCTGACATGACGCGAATGGCGAGCGCTACGAGGCCGGTCGCGCTCGTGCTCGAGGCGCTCGCCGCACTCACGCTCGGCGGGTCGTGTCAGCCCAAGCCCCCACCACGCCTGGCCGCGGATACCGGGTCGTACCAGTCGCCGACTTATGCCAAAGGTCACTTTGCTCTGATCGAAGAGCAAGGCAGGCTTTGGTTCACAGCGCCGGACCAGCATCACTTCTTGTCGCTCGGCGTGAACGCCATCGGTAGCGGCGCCTACCGCGCCCCAAACCCCAACTTCTACGACCCTGTCCCCAGGCAATTCGCGGGCGACCAGGCCGCTTGGGTGAAGAGCGCATTCATGCGCCTTTCCAGCTGGGGTTTCAACACCGTGGGCGCATGGTCGGACGAAGCGCTTTACGGGCAGCGCTATCCGTACACATTCATGTTGTACGCGGCCGGCCATGACCATCCGCTGGATCACGTCTTCGATCCCGAATTTCCGGCGATCGCCGCGAGCAATACTGCGAAGGCGGGCGCGCTTCGAAGTGATCCGTATCTAATCGGCTACTTCTTGGACAATGAGCTCCCGTGGTGGGGGGATTATGGCTGGCGCGCTTCAGGTCAGCGATCGCTTCTGGAGCGTTATGCTCGCGCGCCAGCAGGGGCTGGCAAACGGGTGCTGCGCGAGTTCTTGGAGCAGCGCTACGCGAAGGACATTGCACGCTTCGATCGCGTGTACCAGGCTGCGTTGCTCTCCTTCGCACAGCTCGAACAACCGCTCGAGCTGAGCTTGCCAAGCCGCGCCGCGCGCCTGGACGCCGACGAATTTGCGGGCCGAGTCGCGGAACAATTCTTCAGTACGACGACACGCGCGCTGCGCGAGCAAGATCCCGCGCACCTGGTGCTGTGCGTTCGCTTCGCCGGTGAAGCGCCATGGCCCGTAGTGCGGGCGGCGAGTAAGTATTGCGACGTCATCAGCGTCAATCAGTACCAGCAGAGCGGAGACATCGATCGCCAGCTGCTGGACAACCTGTACGCTGCCGCGCGTAAGCCGATCCTGATTACCGAATACTCGTTTAGCGCGTTCGAGAACCAGAGCGGCGATCCGAACACCAAGGGCGCACAAGTCAGCGTGCAAACCCAGGTCGAGCGGGCTGAACATGCTACGCGTTTCTTGAATCAGGCGCTGGCCTTACCCTACGTCGTAGGGGCCCATTGGTTCGAGTGGGCCGATGAATCACCGCAGGGGCGCTTCGACGGTGAAGATCAAAACTACGGCCTCGTGGACCTTCGCGACCGCCCGTACCAGCTTCTGACTCAGGCCCTCCAACGCGTGAATCGAGACGCGGTTCGAACTCACCTCAGCCAAACCGCGTCCTCGCCGACCGTGTTCCGGGGCCAGTCCCCCGCGCACTTGCCGGTCGCCACGCCGCTCTCGAGCCCGCTCTTGTTCCTTGCGGTCGGCGCGCGGCCCGCGATCACCACGTGGGGCGACGCGGCGAGCGGCGGCTCGACACGGCTCGACGTTAGCCAGGCCGACGGCACGCTGATCCATTACTCATCTGGCGCGGGCTGGGGTGCCGGTATCTCGATCCCTGGCATGGACTGGCCGTTCGATGCGCGCGGGGCGAGCCAGCTGGAGCTTCGATTACAGGCGCCACTGGGCTGCACCGTGCAGGTACTTCTAGACGAAGTCGGCGTGGCCGCCCCCGGCCGACCGAGCTACGGCGGTCGCGCGGGAAGCGACGGGGAATCGTACGAGCTGCCCGCGCTGCAGGGGACGGGCAAGCCACAGACGTACGTGATCGAGCTCGGGGACGTAGAGCGGCGCCTCGGTTACGGTAACCAGGTTGGCAACCAGCAGCTCGACCTGCAAGCGCTCAGCGCTGTGGATCTATATGTGCCCGGCAAACAGGGCGACGGCGAGCTTCGCCTGATCTCGATCCGCTTTCTGCGCTAAGGCCGCGTCACTGCGGCGTGTTCCAGCCGCCGATGTCGGCCACCAAGCGATCGGCTTGCGTAGGTCCCCAGCTGCCCGACTCGTATTCGAACATCGGGCTCGGACCGTGAATGACCGGATCGACGATCGCCCACGCGGCCTCTACGACGTCTTGACGCGCGAACAATGTGGCGTCGCCCGCCATCGCGTCACCGAGCAGCCGCTCATATGGACCGAGCCGCCCATCGGCGCCTTGCTCGGTGCACTCCACGACCGAGAGCTCCACCGGTCGACCGCGCATGCCCTCGCCGGGGCGCTTGGCGCGTGCGCCTAGCGCGATGGCGACCTCTGGGTTCAACCGAAAGCGTACGTAATTGCCCATGGACGGCCGCGCCTCGTTGAAGACGACCTGCGGAGGATTGTTCAGCTCGATGGTCACCTCGGTCACGGTTTTAGCCAATGATTTGCCGGCGCGGACGTAAAAGGGCACGCCTTCCCAACGCCACGAGTCGACATGCAAACGCAACGCGGCGTACGTGGCCATGTAGGAATCGGCATTTACGCCGGGCTCATCGCGGTAGCCGCGAAACTGGCCGCGCACCATTTGTTCCGGGCTGATCGGGCGAATGTTGCGCAGCACCTTGGCCTGCTCGTCACGCACCGCCTCTGGATACGTGCTCGACGGCGCCTCCATCGCCAGGTAACTCACGATCTGCAGCAGATGATTTTGGATTACGTCGCGAATGACGCCGGTCTCCTCATAGAACTTGCCACGGCCTTTCACGCCGAAGTCTTCCGCCATGGTGATCTGCACATTCTCGACGTAGCGGCGGTTCCAGATCGGATCTAGGAATGCGTTCGCAAAGCGGAAGTAGAGGATATTTTGGACCGCTTCCTTGCCCAAAAAATGATCGATGCGGAAGATCGAGTCCTCGGGGAAAACCTCGTGCAGCGTTTGATTCAGGGCCTTTGCCGAGGCCAGGTCGCGGCCGAACGGCTTCTCCAACACCACGCGTGCCGGTGACGTGCAGCCCGCCTTTTGCAGCTGCTGCACCACCGTTCCAAACATGGACGGCGGGATCGCCAGATAGTGCGTGGGTAGCGCTGCGCCTCCCAGCGCCGCCTTCAGCTTGACGAAGGTCTGCTCGTCGGCGTAATCGCCGTCCACGTAACGCAGCTGGTTGGCGAGGATCGCGAAGGCGTCGGGGTCGAGCCCACCGTGCTCCGTGCAGCTCTGCTTGGCGCGTTCGATCAATTGCTCGAGCGTGGTATTGGACTTGGCGACGCCTACGATCGGAAACGTGAGGACGCCCCGCCGCGCCATATTCTGCAGCGCCGGAAAGATCTTTTTGTAGGCCAAGTCGCCGGTGGCGCCGAAAAAGGACAACGCGTCAGATCGTGGTTTCGTGTCGCTCATGATTCTCGAGTTGTGGCGGTTGTTGTGGTCCGGAGGCTACCCGAATCGAGAGGCCGAGACGGACCCTGCCGTCTTGTCCCTCCGGCTTCACAATAGCGAAATATTCCATAGAGTTATCAGAAATACTGTTCCGGCGTTCAGTGCACTGCTAGATCCGGCCTTCAGCAAGGAGACCGCCATGAATACGCCAAGCCGACCCGTCTTGAAGACTGTCCAAAATTCTGCCCTGCGCTCGTTCCAGGCGCTGGATCACTTCGTCACCGCCGCGGGCATGACGGTGACGTACTACGCGCTGTCGCTCGACAAGGTCCCCGCGGACTTCTTCGCTGATCCAGACGGCGCGTGGAGCTACGAGCTCTTGGCGCGCGCCGCCGGCTTCGCCAGCCACAGCGGCGTGGCAATCGGCGCACTCAGAGCGGACTTCAACGGGCACCCCGAAGGCGCAGCGGTGGTCACGCTGAACGCACTGACGCGGCCCTACGTAGCGATTGTGGAGTGCCCCATCGCGTACGCTTGTTTCGCACCGCCGGAGGGCTCGGCCAGCTCCGCGGCTTGAGCGAGCGGGGCAAGCGTCAGTGCCCGCCTTGGATGACCCGAAACTGCGCGCGGGCGCCAAACACCGCTTGAATGCGCAAGCTCGCTTGGGCGTCACGCATGAAGCTGCCTGGTGAACGCAGCCGTTGCTCGAGCTCACACACGCACTCTGCGAATTCGAAGTCCGCGACCTCCAGGGCGCGCTCGCGGGCTACGGACAGTTCGGCGCTGAGCCAGGCTTGAACCGCGGCCCAGGCCGGGCCTGGTAGCTCACGCAGGCCGTCGCGCGCCGGTTCTGCGGCACTTTCCAGCTCGATCAAGCGCTCGGGCGTGAGCAGGTGATCGGGGTCGCGGTCGGGATCTCGCAAATCACTCACAGGTTGAGTGTGCACCAAGTCATCGCTGATGGAAATGGCCAAGCTCGCTTTTGTGCCATGCTTGCCGCGGCATGACTTCGGCGGATCGTTCGGCTGTGCTCGTCTCTTCACTGCCCAAGGCGCTGCTCGTGGGCGTCAGGTTGCCCGGCGTCTCCGAGGCTGAGTTCGACGCGAGTTTGGCGGAGCTCGAGCGGCTCGTAAAAACTCTGGGCTATCAGGTGGTCTCACGCGTGACCCAAACGCGCGGCACGCTCGCGCCGGCCGCAGTGCTGGGTGAGGGCAAGCTCGCGGAGCTGGCCGCGCTCACCGGCGGCTCGGGCGATGCGGGCGTTGAAGTGCCGCGCGTCAAGGACAAGGCGCGCATTCGGAGGGAAGCCGTGGAGTCAGGGCAAACCATACCGGGCGACAACGCGGAGTCGGAGGAGGGAGGCGCGCTCGACTCGACCGTGGCGACGCAGGACCTGCAGCTGATCGCCGTCGATCACGAGATCAGTCCGAGTCAGCTGCGCAATTTGGAGCGCGCCACGGGCATCAGCACGCTCGATCGCACCGGTGTGATCATCGAGATCTTCCATCGCCATGCGCACAGTCGAGAGGCGCGCATGCAAGTCGAGATCGCACGACTGCGCTACGAGTCGCCGCGCGTGCGCGAATCCCCACGAGGCAAAGAACGCCAAGCAGGGCGGGGCTCGGGTGAGGCCGGCCTCGAGCTCGATCGACGAAAAATCCGTGACCGCATCGCCGAGCTCAAAGAGCAGTTGGAAGCGGTGCAAAAGGAATACAGTGTGCGCCGAGCGAAGCGCCAGGAGGCGCGCCGCGTTGCCCTCGTGGGTTACACCAACGCCGGCAAGTCGTCGCTCATGCGCGCGCTCACCGGCAGCGATGTTTACGTGGAAAATAAGCTATTTGCGACGCTCGACACCACCGTGCGGGCGCTCTCACCCGAGGTCGAGCCGCGCATTTTGGTGAGCGATACGGTGGGCTTCATCAAGAAGCTTCCACACGATCTAGTGGCCAGCTTCAAGTCCACGCTCGATGAGGCCAGTGAGGCCTCTTTGCTCCTGCACGTCGTCGACGCGTCCGACCCGAATTGGGACAGTCAACTCTCGGTGACGCGCGAGGTGCTCACCGAAATCGGGGCGCAAGCAGTGCCGAGCCGCCTGCTGATGAACAAGATCGACTGTCTGGGCGCTTCAGAGCTGACCGAGCTCCGCGCGCGTCAGCCCGACGCCTGGTGTCTATCGGCCAAAAGCCCGAGCGATGTCGCCGTACTTCGCCAGCTCATCATCGATCATTTCGAGTCGAGCTACGTGCAGGCAGAGGTGCTCGTGCCGTTCAACGAGCAGCGGTTGCTCGCCGAGATGCACGCGAGCATGAACGTGCTCGGGACCCGCTATGAGGAAACCGGCGTGTTCGTGCGCGTGCGCTCCGAGCCCGAGGCATTGGCTCGGCTCGGCGAGCGCCTTCCCGCGGGCTCGGTCACCGTACTGGCTGAGTAACCGCCGGCACCTAGCGCATCGCGAAAGTTTGCCGGTATGCGCGTGTGTGCCCAAAGCGCGCGCGGCCACTGGGGGCAAATCGCGGCGGCTTTGCGCCGTGGACCTTGCCTCTACCGGAAGCGGTAGTATCTTCGGCGGTCCTTGAAAGAACTGTTCGAGACCCTGAAGAAGAAGGCGTTACCGGCCATCTGGGCGCAAGGCGTGAAGCTGGCGCGTGAGGATTCGGTCTCGCTGGAAAAGGAAAGCGCTGAGCGTTTGGATCTGCGCGTGCGGGTCCCGGCCCGGTCCTCGTACCTGAGCGTCAGTTTATTCAAGAAGGACCTTGAATGGACCTGCGATTGCCCGGGGCCCGCGGACCCTTGCGTGCACGTGGTGGCTGCCCTGCTTTCGGTCCAGCGCGTCGCGCAGGCCGGCCAGCGCCTACCCGACGCCAAAAAGAGCGGCGCGCAGCTCCTGTATGCGTTCCGCAAATTGCCCATGTCCGGGCTGACGCTCGACCGCTTTCTGATCCTCGGTGATCAGCGAACCAAGCTCGAGTCCACCTTGGCCTCGGTGCACGGCAAATACGCGCTCTCGCCGGGGCCGGGGGATCTCGTGGTCGATCGTATTTTGACTGCCGCGTCCCGAGGCGTCTTGCGGCCGGGTGTTTGGGCGAGCTTGCTCGAGGCCCTGGGCGGCGCTCAAGTCGAATTCGATGGCAAGCCGATCTCGGTCTCTCACGAACCACTGCTGCCCACCGGCAGGGTGTACGACGAGGGCGAAGAACTCGTGCTCGCGGTGGAACAGAACGCCGAGCTCAGCGCGGTGGTCGAGCTCGGCCTGGCCCGCGTTGGCAATACACTGCGCCCGCTGGGCTTGACCGAGCTAACCGGCTTGAAGCTCGAGCGCCTGCCCTTGCGCCGGCGCTTCGCCCGCACGGATGTAGGCGAGCTTGCGACCAAAGTGCTGCCCGAGATAGAGGCGAAGCTCAAGGTCGTGATCCAATCCGCGCGCATGCCGCGGCGTGGAAAAACGCGCATGCCGCCGCGTATTGCCTTCGAGCTCAGCCATGAGAAGCACACCTTGAGCGTGGTGCCCATGGTCGTGTACGGCGACCCCGTGTGCGCTCGCATCGAGGGCGGGAAGCTCGTCCACGTACAGGGGGACGTCCCGGAGCGCGATGAAATTGGCGAGCGCCGCATGGTCGAACGTCTGCGCGACGAGCTGTTCTTGGTGCCCGGCCGGCGCGTGGACTTCGATGGTCAAGAAGCCAACAAGTTCGCGGCTAAGCTGCGCGAATTTCAGACGCGCTTGGGCCTCGAGCCGGGTGCCATGCTGGTGCGCACCGCGCCGGTTCAGGCAAAGATCCGCGTCAACGGCGATACGCTGAGCATCGAGTTCGAGGTACCGGACGATGGCTCGAGGGGCGACGCCGCGCCGCGCCGCGGCAAGGCGAGCGCCGAGGCGGTGCTGCGCGCTTGGCAGGATGGACTTTCGCTGGTGCCCTTGGAGGGCGGCGGCTGGGCGCCGTTGCCGAGTGATTGGCTCGAGAAATTCGGCGACCGCGTGTCCGACTTGCTGGCGGCGCGTGACGCCGAGGGTCGCGTCTCGCGCGTCTCGATCCCTGCGCTGTCGGCCTTGTGCGACGACCTCGATCAGCCGCGACCGCCCTCTTTCGACAAGCTCGCGCCGCTGATTCACGGATTCGAAAGCTTACCCGAGGTAGACCTACCCAAAGATCTGACCGCGACCCTTCGCACCTACCAGAAGGTAGGGGTGGATTGGCTCTGTTTCTTGCGTGACGCGGGGCTCGGCGCGGTTCTGGCCGATGACATGGGTCTCGGCAAGACGCTGCAGACCCTGTGCGCGGTGCACGGCCGCACCTTGATCGTGTGCCCGAAGAGCGTGCTGCACAACTGGGAGGCCGAAGCGCGGCGCTTCCGACCTGGCCTCAGCATCGCGGTTTATCAGGGCCCGCGTCGTGAGCTGGACAAGCGCGCCCACCTCACCATCACCACCTACGCCATTTTGCGTCTGGATGCCGAGCGCCTGGCGGCCGAGACCTGGGACACGGTCGTGTTGGATGAGGCGCAGGCAATCAAGAATCCCGATAGCCAAGTGTCTCGCGCCGCCTACGCTCTGAAGACCAATTTTCCCGTCGCCCTGAGCGGTACACCGCTCGAAAATCGGCTGGAAGAGCTGTGGAGTATGTTCCACTTTTCGCATCGCGGGCTGCTGTCGGGCCGCTCGCAATTCCGCGACCGCTACAGCCTGCCCATCGAGCAAGGCAACAAGAAGAAACTGGCGGAGCTGCGTGAGAAGACAAAGCCATTCATTTTGCGTCGTCTCAAGCGCGAGGTAGCGCCCGAGCTCCCGCCCCGCACGGACATGGTCCTCGAGATCGAGCTCGATCAAAGCGAGCGTGACCTGTACACGGCCGTGCGTGCCGCCACTCAGCGGGACCTGCTCGAAAAGCTGCAGAAGGGCGGCAACGTACTGCAGGCGTTGGAGGCACTGCTCCGCTTGCGCCAGGCTGCGTGTCACCCCGCCTTGGTACCCGGCCAACATGCGGAGACGTCGAGCAAGGTCGAGGCGCTCTTGGAAAGCCTTGAGCAGGTAGCGGCCGAAGGTCACAAGGCACTCGTTTTTTCACAGTGGACGAGCCTGTTGGATTTGGTGGAGCCTCACCTCGAAAAGGCGGGGCTACGCTCGGTGCGCCTGGATGGCCGCACCCGAGACCGTGCGGCAGTCGTGAACGAGTTTCAGGCGGACGACGGTCCGCCGGTGATGCTGACGTCCCTCAAAGCCGGTGGCACCGGTCTGAACTTGACCGCCGCCGATCACGTCTTTTTGCTCGATCCATGGTGGAACCCAGCGGCTGAGGACCAGGCCGCCGATCGCGCTCACCGCATCGGCCAGGCGCGCCCAGTGCTCGTCTACCGGTTGATCGCCAAGGATACGGTAGAAGAGGGCATTCTGGCGCTGCAGGCCAAAAAGCGCGCCTTGGCCGACGCAGCGCTCGAGGGCTCAGGGGATGCTGCGGGCATCACGCGTGAAGACCTAATGGCGTTGCTCGCCTGAGGCCGGGCCATCTGAGAATGTGCGAGCGGCCAAGCACAAGCCGGGCTTGGCTTGCCCGCTGAGCGGCCCAGTAGGACTATCGATTGCGACGATGAGGTTCAGCAGGCATCGGACGTCGAGGTGACGTCTTTGTTCAAGAATTCCGGTGTCGCTTACGCCAAGGACGGGCAGCTCGTGCCCAAGCTGGTGGGCACCGTTCACCTCGTGGCGCGTGCCGGCAGCTCATCTGCAGACGTTCAGGTCGACGTCGTATGTGGAGTCACCGCGGAGGCGGTTCCCATCGAGCAGAACCACAAAATTCTTGTTTCGCTAGAGCCCGGAAAGTACGAGCTGAGGCTCACGCTGCCCAGCCCGCGACGCGTGGCCGTCGAGTGGCGCGGCGCCCCGTATTGCAACTCGACCTCTACCGGCACGGAGCACGTCTCGATTTGCCTCGTGCGTACGCAAAGAGGCGGCGGCGTTGCCCTCGATAATCCGGCATATTTGCTGGATGGCGGCACGAGCAAGGTGTCCATGGATGGCGTGCAGCTGTACGAGGTTCCGTGAGCCGCGGGAGTAAACCATGGCCGAATCGCTGATTGTCGCCACGCTCGGTGCCGAGCTGGTCGAGACCTTCAATGACCCCGACTATCGCCCGCCGCCGCTGCCCGGTGTCGCGCTGGAGCTGATGACGTTGACGAATCGCGATGATTCGACGATTGAGCGCATCGTGCGCCTGCTCGAGCAGGACGAGATGCTCGCCGGCGGCGTGATGCGGTTGATCGGCTCGCCGCTGTACACGGCTCGTACGCCGATTCGAACCTTGAAAGAAGCCGTGGTGCGGCTCGGCGTGCGCACGGTACGTGACCTGGTATTCGAAACGGCCCTTCACCAGGGCGTGTTCACGCTCGCCGAATACAGTGAGACAATCGAACAAATTCGCCGCCACAGCACCGTCACGGCGTACATCGCGCGCATCGTGTGCCGGCACGCAAAGATCGAAGAGGAGCACGCCTTTTTATGCGGCCTCCTGCACGACATCGGGTTCGCCGGTCTACTGTTCGCCATCTCACACGTCGAAGCGGAAGCGTCGCCCTCCTTGCTTCAGCTTTGGCCGGAGATCGACGCGCTGCACGAGCAGGCCTCGCGGCTGATCACCGAGCTCTGGAAGTTACCGCTCGATCTGCAGGAGGTGGTCGGACATCACCACCATCTACACACGGGCGAGACGTCTCGGGTCGCTGCGGCCATCAACCTAGCCGACCAGTTGAGCGAGCGCTTCGGGGCGAGCGTGGTGGGGCCGGTCGATGACGCGGGCAATCTGCTGCGCGGCGATCTGGTGGATGATTTCGACCTCGAAGTGAGCCGTGCAGAGCTTTGCCTGAGCGAAGAAGCCATGACCCGGATCATCGATGAGGCCGAAGTGACGGTCCCTGATATTCTCTGGTTGTGACCGTGCTTACGCCCCGCCTCGTGCTGCTTGCCACAGGGCTATTTACATTTATCGAGATCGTCGCCTGCTCCAGAAACGAAACGCCGTCCGCGCGCACGCAGCCACGGCCCCTCCCGCGGACGGCGCTCGGCCCGCTCGCGGAGTTAGCTCCTTATGACGCGGCAGCCCCGCCTCCAGTGGCCTCGAGTCGCAGCGCGTTACCGCTCGTCGACGGGCCTGGCCTGCTCGAGCTGATCCGGGCCAGCGGTCACAAGGGGGTCGTGGTGAACGCCTGGGCCAGCTGGTGCGATCCGTGTCGGCACGAGCTGCCGATGCTGAGTCGCTTGTCCGCACGGCTCGCCAAGCAGGGCGTCCCCATCTGGCTCGTATCAGTCGACGAGCCCGAAAGCCTCCCCGCAGCAAAGGCCGTACTCGACTCCTTGCATGTCGAGTTGACCAGTCTAGGCGCCGCTCCGCCACTCCAGGCTTTCAAAGTAGCGCTGAATCCAAAGTGGCCGGGCATGATCCCGGTCTCCTTCTTGTTCGATGCGACCGGCAAGCTGCGCTATTTTTGGGCCGGAGAAATGTACGAGAATGAGCTCGTTCCGGTGGTCGACGGCTTCGTGGCCGGCAAGTCGATCGATGGCGTGAGCCATTTCGGCCTCGCCCCCGGCGCCACGCAGTCCGTGCACGATTGAGCCGTCAGCGGCCGCCCATGCCGGTCGTGCTGATGCCCTGAATGAAGGTCTTTTGCGCGAACACGAACAGCACGATGATGGGCATCACCAGTAACGCGGACGCGCCCATCAGCAAATGCCACTCACTGCCGCCAAATTGTGACTGATACTGCTGCAGCCCGAGCGCCATTGTGAAGGTCTGTGGCTCGGTCAGAAAAATCAGCGGGCCAAGGAAGTCGTTCCACGCGTTGAGGAAGGTGAACAGCGCGACGACGGATAACGCGGGGCGCGCTAGGGGCAAAATCACTCGCCAGAAGATGCCGAATTCCGTGCAGCCGTCGATGCGTGCCGCGTCCGACAACTCACCCGGGATCGTCAAAAAAAATTGACGGAGTAGGAAGATGTTGAACGCTCCGCCGAAGAACATCGGCACCCACAGCGGCATGAGCGTCCCGATCCAGCCCAGGCTACGGAACACGCCGTAGAGCGGAACCATCAGCACGGGGAAGGGCACCATCATCGTGGCCAGGGTGATATTGAACAGTGTGGCGCGGCCCTTCCATTGAATCCGCGAGAGGCCGTAGGCGACGAGGGAGCTCGAGCAGACCGTGCCGATCACCGATAGCAGGGCGACCAGTAAGGTGTTGCTCAGGTAGGTCAGGAACGTGATGGTCTTGGTGCGGTCGCCCTGACGGGTCCATGGGAACGAAGACTTCGCCAAGAGTTCACCCAGCGGGCGCGCCTTGTCTTTTTCGCTCGCGGTGAGGGCGCGGATCGCCTCCGGGTAATTGCCGAAGACGGGCGTGAACTGACGCCGAACCGTGCTCGGATCGACATAAAACACCCGTGCCTCATGCTGGGTATACTTTGACAGGAACCACTCTTTGACGATCACGAAGCGCCCGGGGATCCGCTGTACGAGCGTGGCTGGGTAAAACGCATCCACGACGCGATCCGCGACTTGGGTGCGAACCTTCACTTGCCCACTCACGAATTCGCCGGGCTCGACCAACAACTGCTTGCCGAGCGCTGGCCCTGCGCTGGGGACCACCAGTAACCGATCCGAGCCGATGCTGGCGGGCGGTGTGACTGCTACCGTCTCGCCCGCAACGGTCACGAAGTTCTGGCGCGGCAGCCACTCTGGCGGTATTTTTCCAACTTGTTCGCGCGGTTGCAGCGAGGTGAGCAGCAGCCACACGAGCGGCACCGTAAACAGGGCCGCGAGCACGATCAGCGGCACGTGAACGACGGGACTGGTACGCGTGAGTGGGTTTGGGCTTGCCATGTCGGTGCTCAGCGATCGTACGTAACCCAGCGTTGCGACAGCTTCGTCGCGGCAAAGGTCAACACCAGGATGACGATGAACAGCACCCAGGCCATCGCGGAGGCGTAGCCCATGCGAAGGTCTTGAAACCCGACGTTGTATAGGTTCAGCACGTAGAACAACGTCGAACGCTCGGGCGCGCCGGTCGAACCCGTCATGATGAAGGCCTGCGTAAAGGCCTGAAATCCGGCGATGATGCTGAGCACCACGTTGAAGTAAATCACCGGAGAGATCATCGGAATGGTCACGTTGAACAGGCGTTGAAAGAAGCCCGCGCCGTCGATGATGGCCGCTTCATACAGCGACGTCGGGACGTCCTGTAGCCCGGCCAGGTAAACGACCATTGCGTTGCCGGCGCCCCACACCGTCATCACAACGATGGCGGATTTGGCCCAGGCGGGGTCAGCGAGCCAGGCGGGCCCGGCGATGCCGAGATGACGCAGGCCCGTATTGATGATGCCGCTCTGACCGTTGTACATCCAAAGCCACAGCAAGCTGCTGGCCACGATGGGCATCAGGGAGGGCAAGAAAAACAACGTGCGATACAGCCCGAGGCCCTTGACCTTGGAGTTCAGCAGCAGCGCGAGCGTCAGGGACACCACCAGACCGAGCGCCACGGAGCCGGCGGCGAAGTACGCGGTATTGTACAAGCTCTTCCAGAATAGGGGATCGGTTACCAGGTCGGCGTAGTTGTCCAGGCCGATGAACACGGGTGGAAGCAGCACCGAGTAGTCACACAGCGAGTAGTAAAAGGCGGCGGCCAGGGGATAGATCAAAAACACCGTCACGCCGATCAACCAGGGCAGGCAGAACAGCAGCCCGTTCCGTCGATTGACGCTGTCGAGCGACCTCACTCCGCACCCCTCCGCGCCAAGATGCGGCGATTGCGATCGAGCGCCGCTTGTATCTTCACCTGAACTTCGCCAAGCGCGACCGCGGGGGTCTGCGTCAAGTTCTGAATCAGATCCACGGCATTGCCCATCTCGCGATTGTATTCATTCCAAATACCCGTTTGTGGGATAGAAAACGCGTTCTTGCTCATGCCAAGCTCACGGAACAGGCGGATGTACGGGTTCGGATGCACACGCCAGAACTCCTCGCTGACGTTCATCAGCGGCGTGAACTTTTGCTGACCCAAGCACAGCTTCTCCAACACCTTCGGCTGCGTCACGTATTTCATGAACTCGAACGCTTCCTCCGGGTGCGGTGAATCTTTGGGGATGATCAGCACGTCGGCGTCGGCGTCGGTAGTGAACGCGAGCTCGGGGTGAGCGGCGGGGTAGGGGAAAGGGGCCGCGCCCCATTGCAACCCCGGCGCGTACTTCTCGATGAAGTTGTGCATCCACACGCCCTGTAAGACCATGGCGACCTTGCCAGAAAGAAATGCATTCTGCGGGCTTGCGAAGTTACCGAAGCCAGACCGAAAGCGCTTAGTAACACCGATGCCGAGATTTTTTGAATAGGTCGCGATCCACTCGAAGGCCTTGATGTTGGCAGGATCAGCGGCCGTGATTTTGTCGGGACCGTCGACCAAGCTGCCGCCGAAAAAATTGCCCCAACCGTAGGACCACCAGCCCGGCTCGGCAGGTAAGAATCCGGCCTGAATCAGGCGCTTTTGCTGGTCGGGGACTTCGGGTAGGTAGCCGGTGCGAATGCTTTTCTCGCCGCCTGGCAGTGTGACTTCCCACTTGGTGAGCTTTGCGGCGAAGGCATCCAGCTCTTCTATAGTAACGGGCGGATGCTCGGGGTCGAGGCCGGCCTCGCGGAACAGGCGCTTGTTCGTGAGTAAAGCGATGGACGCCGGCACGATTGGGAGCGCCCAGGTTTTGTTCCTGTATTCTCCGAGCTTCATGTAATGCTCGATGTACGCGGATCGGTCGAAGCCGGCCTTGGCCAACATGGGGCCGAGATCCGTGAGCGCGCCACCGTCGGCATAGGCGGCGACGTAGTAGCTGTAGTTGCCGGCGAGGTCTGGAGGGTTGCCCCCGGCGATCGCGATCAACAGCTTTTGCTCGACGTTCGAAATCGTGACCTTCTCGACTTCAATCGGCGCGTAGCTCGAGTCGCCCTTGGCATGTGCGACTTCCTGAGCGTTGAAGTCGTCAATGACGGCGTCCATGGCCTCACCTTCGAAACCAGTCCATTTTTCCCAGTAGGTGATGTGACGCGGAGCCTGCCCGTGTTCCACCACCGAGCAGCTGGCAAGCAGAGCCAGCGTGAGCGTGGCCGCCGCCCGGGCGACGGCAGTCGCTGGCGCGAGCCAGGCGCGGGTCTGTCGGCCGTTCATCGCTTGCCTTGGCGGTTTTAATCGAAAGCGCGCGTTGCAGTTGGACTTTTCTGATAATTTTTGCACATGCAAGTATGCAAAGTAGCCATGCCCACGAGCTCGACCGATTGCGGCGAATCAGCGCTAGTGCTCTGCATGGCAAGCTCCCCGAACCGTAGCTGACGCCCGTCCTGAAGAAAGTAGACGCTATTTTGGCTCTCGCAACCATCAATCCTAAATATCACGTGGCTCTCGGCGCGGTGACCACGCTCCAGCGCATCGAGCGGGGCTTACTCATCGGTGTGGGTGAGGAACAGTTGCGCGTGGAGGTGATCCGCGCGGACATCCTGCGTTTGAAGATCTCACGAGGGGGCAAATTCGACGACGCGCCGACCTTCGCAGCCGCCTTCGTCATGCCGGCGGAGGTGCCGTTTCAGGTGAGCGAGACCGCCCAGGCAATCCTCTTAGAGACGGCTCAGCTGAAGGTCGTCGTGACACGCGCCCCATTCGCGCTTGCGGTGCATCGCCGCGACGGCACGCCAGTGCTCGAGGACGCCACCTCCGTTGAGACTCGAGATGGCCGGCACGAGTCCGCGAGCGGCTACGTGCAGCTCAACGACTCGTTCGTGCTGACGCGGCGGATCGCGCGTCATGACGCCGTCTACGGGCTGGGTGAGAAAACGGGCAGCTTCAATCGCCGAGGACGTAACTTCATCCTCTGGAACACGGACGTTCTGCAAGGCGGCGTCCTGGCGCAGAATCGCTTGGCGGAGGCCGATCAGTCGCTACCCGGTTCCAGCACCAGCTTCGACCCGTACTACACGTCGATTCCATTTTTTTACCACTCGCGTACGAGCGCAGGGTCGGCCGCCATTTCCGGCTCGTTCATCGATAACGGCTACAAGGCCAACTTCGAGTTCGAGGCACGCCACAGCTATCGTATCGAGTTCCACGGTGGCCAATACACCGAGTACGTGTTCGCCGGGCCGGGCATGAAAGAGGTGCTCGAAGGGTATACCTTCATCACGGGTCGCATTTCCCCGCCACCGATCTGGGCGCTCGGTCACCATCAGTGCCGCTGGCATGACTACAGCGCGGCGGACGTGCTCCGCATTGGTGAACAGTACCGGAAGCGAGACATACCCTGCGACGTGCTGTGGCTCGACATCGAGTACATGAACGGCTACCGAGTCTTCACTTGGGATAAGGAAAAGTTCCCCGATTTGCCCGGCATGCTCGCGCAGGCCAAGGAAAACAAGCTGCGTGTCATCACGATCGTGGATCCCGGGGTCAAGTGCGAGCCCGGCTACTCGGTGTTCGACGAGGGTTTGGCCAAGAACCTGTTTTGTAAGACCGAGGCTGGCAATGTGTACGTGGGCCAAGTGTGGCCTGGGCGCACGGCATTCCCCGACTTTTCGAAGGCCGAGACTCGCGCCTGGTGGGGCGGCCTCAACGCCCAGCACATCGGCTCGGGCATCGCCGGTATTTGGAACGACATGAACGAGCCAGCAACCGGGCAAGTCGAGCCGTTCTCGATGCGCTTCGATCGCGACGGCGAAAACCATCCACACGAGCGATTTCACAATCAGTACGGCCTACTCATGGCCATGGGGACCCACCAGGGGCTGCTCGCGGCCGAGCCGACGCTTCGCACCTTCATCCTGAGCCGCGCCGGCTTTTCTGGCATTCAGCGCTTCGCCGCGCAGTGGTTGGGAGACAACTGCGCGGACTGGTCGCACATCGCCATGAGTGTTCCGATGACCGCGGGCATGGGTGTGTCAGGGCAAGCGTTCATCGGCGGGGACATCCCTGGCTTCACTTCGAGCCCGAGCGCGGAGCTCGCGGCGCGTTGGGCGCAATATGGCGCGTTGACGCCGTTCTGCCGGTACCACAGCGAGCGCGGCGAGGCGGATAAGTACCCGTGGAGCTTTGGGCCTGGCGCCGAGCAACTGGCGCGCGCCGCTCTGAAGCTCCGCTACCGCTTGCTGCCCTACATCTATAGCGCGTTCGTGACCTCTAGCGAGACCGGTGCGCCCGTGCAGCGGCCGTTCGTCTTCGACTTTCAGCACGACCGCACCGCGTGGGAAACCGACGACGCGTACCTGTTTGGCGAAGCGTTGTTGGTTGCACCGGTCATGCAACCGGGTTCGACCGCACGCCACGTCTACTTGCCGCCCGGCACTTGGGTCGACTTTCACACAGGTGAGCGATACCGGGGCGGCCGGTACATCACTGCGGCCGCGCCGCTCGATTACATTCCGCTTCTGCAGCGCGGCGGATACGTCGTTCCGATGTACGAGCAAGCGCCCAATTCGACCATGGGCTTCTTTCCAGAGCTCGTTGAGCTGCACGTGGTCGTGCCCGACGAGGACGGCGAGACGCGCTCGATGTTGCAGGAAGACGATGGCCTGACCAACGCCTTCCAAGCGGGCGCTTACCTGCGGACCGCCTTCACGCTGACCCGGCGGGGCGAACAGGTGACGATCTCGGCGCGTTCTTCGGGGCAGGGTTTTCCGGAGTTGCGACGCCGCCGGTTTCGCTTCGTGCTCCAAGGGTTCTCGGGCACTTCGCTGAACCACAATGGCGTGAATGTAGCGGTCAGCGGCGGACGTTTCGAGTGTGATAACCGCGGAGAAAGTCTGGACATCGTCTTCGTGGTCACGTAAGCGCGCTCTTGGCGCCCGGTGCTCTGACGCACTCAACGCTCGCCGGGCGGCGGCGGGCGCTTGTTGGGCGCCACGACCTGCGTCGGTCGCCTGGATGGCCGCTTCGACGGACTCTTGGCCGGCGACTTCGAGGGCGTCTTCGTGGCACGCACCAAGCTCGGCGAGGTATCGAAGGCGGGGATCTTGCCGATCGGCTTGGGCGGCGGGCGCATCCGTGCCGGGGGCGGCGCCGCGCCGCGCCGCGCTAAGGGAAAATTGACTTCGGGCGGTGGAAAGGCTGGGCGCGCCAGCACGTACCCTTGCGCGAGGTGCACGCCGGTGTCGGCCACCGCCTTCAGCTCCTCTACCGTCTCGACACACTCGGCCACCACCTTTGCGCCGAGATCCACACACAGCGCGACCATGTGTCGAACGATGATTTGGCGTCGCGGGTCCTTGTCGATACCGCGGATCAGCGCCCCATCCAGCTTAACGATCTTGGGGTTGAGGTCCAGGATGCGCGACAAATTCGAGTGGCCCGCCCCATAGTCGTCGACCACTAGGTGTACTCCGGCGCGCGCACAGACTTCTTTGAGCACGCTCATGCACAAGTCGTAATGAGTAAACGCGGCTGACTCCGTGATCTCGAGATACACTTCGCGCTCGTGCAAGTAGAGTGGATCGTCCGGGCGAACGAGCCAGCGTTGGCTGAGCTCCTCCGGATGAACGTTGACGAATAACGCGGTGTCCTGACAGCGCTCGAAGGTCTGCTGCCTGATCACCCGCCCCAAGTGCCCGCACGCGTGCTCTTTCTCAGCGGCTAGGAATAGAAGCGGCGGGGAGGCGTACTGAGGCAGCTTGCAGCGCACCAGGGCCTCGTGAGCAAAGAGCTGCCCAGTCGCGATATCGACGATCGGCTGGAAGACCATGTTGATGTCGTTCGTGGTGATCGAACGCACGCTCGCGTCCAGCCCCATCTGGTTGGGGTCACCGTTGAACGTCCAGCTCAAGCGATCGTCGGGCATGCGGCGCGGGATTACCCCGCAGGAACGGCGGCCACCCCGACTATTTAAGGCGCCGGCCCGAGTTGCTGAAAGAACAGTCATTTCAGCGGCTTGGCTCGGTGTACTCTGGGCCCGAAGCGGGCCATGTACGGTGAATGGATCGCGGCTCCTACCCGTCCGAGATCCAGAGCTTCATGCTTCGGTGACGCACGGCCCATTGGGCAACCCGAGAATGTCGATGAAAGCCTTATCCTCAGTCATCCTGTCTTTTTTCATCTTGGCTCGCGCGAGCGTCGCGCTAGCGGACGACGCGCCCCTCCGAGTTGCGAATCCTGAGCGTCCGTTGGATCCGCCAGCGCCCACCATCTCGCTCAGCACGGCTCCGGTCGAGGCATCGGTTCCTCGTACCTTCCACCTGCATGAAGGCTTCTACCTGCGCGCAAGCATCGGTTTTGGCGACTACCGCGCCAGCTTCAGCGACGGTAGCGGCTCGAGCCGAGATTTCGGCGAGCACGGGCATTCCATGGCGCTCGATTTCTTGATCGGTGGCTCCCCCAGTCCGGGTCTGTCGATCGGCGGAGGGGTATTGGTCGAGCCGTTGTTTGGCGCTGATTACGATCGCCACGGCTACGGTGCGGGCAGTCATGGCGGCTTTAGCGCGCTCGTCGGCCCGTTCATCGACGGCTTTCCGAGCGCGACGCGCGGCTTTCATCTCGGCGGGTTGATCGGCCTCGCTGCGCAGAGCTTTCAAAATCTCAACACCGGCAGCGGCGACCGCTCGCGAGCCGCAGGTATTGGGGGTGCCGCGTGGTTTGGTTACGACTTTTGGGTCAGCGGCGAGTGGGCGCTTGGACCACAACTTCGTTTGATGGGTATGCGTACGGCGGGCACCAAGTCCGACGAGGACGTGTCGGCATGGTCGCGGTCCGTCACGCTCGGGGTGAGCGCCGTATTCAATTGAGCCGACCTCGTTGGCTCGCCGGGGCTGCTTCCAGCATCTCCCGCACGCGTTCCAACAATGCTTCAGGCGTAACTGGCTTTTGCAGGAAGGCGATATTCGCGTCGTAGACGCCATGCGGTGCGATGGCTTCTTCGATGTACCCCGAAAGGTAGAGGACCTTGATGACCTTTCTCGCGCGTCGCAAGAGCTCCACAAGCTCGTGGCCGTTCATGGTGGGCATCACTACGTCGGTGACCAAAAGCTGTATTTCGCCCGGGTAGCGCTGGCTCTGGGCCAGCGCTTCGACGGGGTTCGAGGCATGCAGTACGCAGTAGCCCGCGTTGCCCAGGATAGCCCGAATCAGCTTTCGCACCGGGGCTTCGTCCTCGACCAGCAAAATCGTCGCAGACTGCGCGACGAGCGCGGCTCCGGCAGCTACGGGTCTAGGGGTGACGCGCGGCGCTTGAGGGGCGTCCTCGCAACGTGGCAAGTAGATGACGAACGTGGCGCCGCGGCCCGGCTCACTCGAGACGGAGATCTTACCGCCACTCTGCTCGACCACGCCGAACACGGTGGCCAGGCCGAGACCGGTGCCCTTTTCGCCGGATTTCGTGGTGAAAAAGGGCTCGAATGCCCTCTGGCGTGTCGCTTCGTCCATGCCAGAGCCGGTGTCCGATACCGACAACTTGACGCTCGGACGCTCGAGCGGTGAACCCATCTCGACATCGCTGCTCGCAATCGTCAGCTCGCCACCGTTGGGCATCGCGTCGCGCGCGTTGAGCGCCAAGTTCAACAGCACTTGCTCGACCTGACCGACGTCCACCCTCACTCGGCCCAGCGTCGAGCGGAGCTCGAGCTTCAGTCGCACGTCCTCGCCGAGCAGGCGGCGAGTCATTTTGTCCATGCCGAGCACGACTTCATTCAGGTCGACCACGCGCGGTTCGAGGCGCTGCCGGCGGCTGAACGCAAGCAGCTGCCGCGTGAGGCGCGCCGCGCGCTCCCCTGCGGCGTGAATCTCTCGTACGTCCTCACGAGCCGGGCTGCCGGTTGGCAAGTCGGCCAGCAAAATCGTGCTGTAGCTCAGGATGATGGACAGGATGTTATTGAAGTCGTGGGCGATACCACCGGCGAGGCGGCCGAGCGCCTCCAAGCGCTGCATCTGACGAACGTGCGCTTCGAGCGTCTTCATTTCGCGCATGTCGTGTTGCACAGTGGCAAAGCCAAATGGTTCACCGTCCGCGTCGCGCACTAGAAATGAGCTGACTTGGGTGTCGATGAGCTCACCCGTCAGGGCGTGGCGCAGCTGCCCGGGGCCGTGATAGCGGCCCTGCTCTCTAATGATTGCCGCGCGCTGCATGCCGTCGTCCGTATGAAAGGCGCGCAGGTGCAGCTGGGTGACATCTGCATCGAGCGCAATTCCGAGTAGCTCACGCCCCGGGTCGTTGACGAACGAGACGCGACCATCGAGGCCTGCCATGGCGATGAAGTCGCCGCTGGCTTGGATCAATGCTTCGAAGCGTGTCGCGCGTTCCTCGGCGCTTCGTCGCTCGTCGATTTCACGCTGCCGTGATTCGAGCAGTTGGGCATTCGCGATGGCCAGCGCCGCATGCGCGGTCAGGTCGCGCGCGATGACTTCGTCCTCGGCGTCGAACGGGCGCGATGTCGACTGCAGGCGAACCAACGCGACCATACCCACGAGCCGACCTCGAATCTCAAGCGGCAGAGCCAACAAGCTTCGCACCCCGAGGCCGCGCACGGTGGCGCCATTTTCCGGCGAGAGCAGGGCGCTGAGGGCGTTCAGATCGACCTCTGGGATCAGTAACCCTTGGCGATGCTTGGCGATCCCGGCTCCGAGGCTGGACGCGCTCAGCGCCACCACGCCGTTGGCCAAGATGGCTTGTGCTTTTGCCATCGCCTGAGCGTCGACGAAATACACGGCGCCGGGGCTGAGCGTCTGCTCGTTCTCGGACAGCAGCGCGAGGATACAGCCGTCGCCGACCAACTTGGCCAGGTGCTCAGCTACGGTTTGGAGCAGACGCCTGTAATCGATGGTCGCCTCCGCAAAGGCGCGCATGGTATCCGCCAGCCCGCGCAGCCGGCGGTCGTTCGTGGAGAAGTCTCCGGTCATCTGCTTCGCTTGGAAAACGGCCGAGTCCTAGCATCCTAGAGTAAAGCGGGGATTTTCGCTTTTGAATCGCCTGCTGGCGGGCGTTCCTGGCGAAAACCGCCAGTCCGGGATAAGCGGAGCCATGCCGAACGCCGCTGCCTGGTTCATCGACGGCGCATACCTCTTCAAAGTCTGGCAAAGCCTCAAGCGGAGCGACCGGCTCGACTATCTGAAGTTACGCACCCACCTCGAGACGAGCTTCGGCGCCGGAATCGAGGACGCGTACTACTTCAACGCGGACCCTGATCCTGCAAGCGCTAAGATGAACGCCTTTCACAGCGCGCTCTCCTACCGACCGCCCGATGGCCCGGGCATCCGCGTCAAACTGTATTGGCTGCAAAAGAAAGCACTCTTTTGGCCTACCAGCTGGGGAGGAGGCCCGGTCATCCATCCCGAGACGGGCCGGCATTTCGAGCTCGTCCAGCAAAAGGCCGTCGACGTAGGACTTGCATTTCACCTGATGCGTTCCCACGACCACCGCAAATGGCGCACGCTTTATTTAGCCGCTGGCGACAGCGACTTTCACGAAGTCGTGCAACACCTCGTTGAACACGAAGACGTCAGGTTGATCTTGATCGGCAGCGATCAAACGATCAGCGGCGAGCTTTTGCCCTACGCGCGCGGCATCGTCAAGTTGCGCGACATCGCGGACGAAGTCGCGCGCGGCTAGGCTCGGCTTCCTGCGCGGCTGATCCGTGCAACAGTGCTGCTTGAGCCGATGCGCTCGCAGGCCCGCCGGAAACACCTGTCAGCAGCCACGGCGGTTTGGCGGGCAAGCAGCGCACTGAGGCGAAAAGGTCGAGCGATCACTCCCGGCCGACCTGATATATAATGTTTCGAGCGGCGGTACACAGCTGCCGCGAACTAATGGCGTTGGGTAAAGCGAGCGCTGGTCAGCGCTCCGGGAGAGTCGTCATGATTCGATCACTGATGAGCGCTATGAGCTGCGCTGCATTGTCTGTCGTCGCGTTCGCCGGGTGTGGCTCAGGCGGCGGTGGCGATGCCAACGAGGCCGAGAACCTGGGTTCAATCAGCCTCGCGTTGCAATCCGAGGGCGTGACGCTGAACAGCGTCACTTACACGATCACGGGCGTCGGATTCACCAAGGTCGGCATCGTCGACATCACCAACACGACGACCATCGCGCTCTTGATCGGCGGGCTTCCGGTCGGCAGCTTCGATATCACGCTGAGCGCAGTCGACGAAAACGACCCCAGCGATACCTGCTCGGGTTCCGGGTCGTTCGACATCGCGGCCCATCAAACGACATCAACGCTGGTCAACTTGTACTGCAAGGCTCCGCCCAAGACCGGCAGCGTGGAAATCAGCGGCACGGTGAAGCGTTGCCCAACTCTCGCCGAAGTTTCGGCGGAGCCTGCGCAGGCGTTCGTTGGCCACACCATCACCTTGGTCGCTCATACCGATTATCCATCACCGAACGAATACAGCAGCTTGTACGGCTACCTGTGGACGGTGAGCAGCGGTAAGCTGAGCGGCTACAACAATTCGACCGCGATCTTGACGTGTACCAAGCCGGGGACGGTGCGAGTGACCGTCGACGTCAGCGCGAACGACGGAGCGTGCGATGATAGCTCCGCGTTCACCGTAGAATGCGCCCCTACGAGTCCGATCATCCCCACTGAGGACGACCCGAACACTCCCGGCGATGACAACGCCGGCCTGACGAGCTGCGGCAACGGATCGTGCGGGCCCACGTCCGGCTGTTGCGCGAACGGGATTGGCTGCGCAGGCGGGATGGAAGTTTGCCCAGGTTATTACGAAGCCTGCGACGGCCCCGAAGATTGCGAAAGCCCCGGTGAACGGTGCTTTGTCGAAAACTACTCGGCCAAGTGCGAGCTCAATGCCACGTACTCGGTCGTGCGCTGCCACACCAGCGCCGATTGCGTGCAGGGCGCCTCCTCACCGAACCCCTGCAGCGCTAGCGGCCGATGTCTGGCATACCCGGACGGCGCGCCATAACGACCGCTCGCCGAGCGGCGCCGGCGCGGACCTAAGGGGCGGCCCTCCCGGACTCGAACCGGAATTCCTGACTGGGAAGGGATTTTAAGAGCTTCACCTTCACCTCGTGGAGCGCCGCGCGCAGAGTGTTCGCGAGCTCGCTATCGGTTGCCGGCGAATGCGTTGATTGGCCGCCGTTTTCATCGGACGCGGGTGCCGCATTCGCTGGTAGACGAGCTCGGCGCAGTCGGAGCCCCGCGCAAACTCGCCGCTATCAGCCTTGACGGATAGGGTTAGGGGGTATATCTATTTAACCATGCCTCGCAAGTTAGCGGCAAAACCGGGTTCTGCGAGTCAGAAGGAAACCGCTCGGCATGCTGTCGCAGTGGACCCGGACGCGAAAAATTCCAACCTGATGCGCTTGCGACGCATCGAAGGCCAGATTCGTGGGCTGCATAAGATGGTCGAGGACGACCGCTATTGCCCTGACATCCTCATGCAGGTCGCCTCGGTACAGGAAGCACTGAAGGGCGTGTCACGAGAGCTCGTGCGCAACCACCTCACTCACTGTGCGCGCCGAGCGCTCAGGGGCTCGGACACCCAGGCGGCCGAAGCCATCGACGAGCTGGTCGCGGTCTGGTCGAAACATACCGGCTAAACGACACGCCTAATTTCCCCTAGGAAACCCGACTGATGATGGCCACAAGCAAACGACTTTTCGCGTGGCTCGGTGCCTCCTTCGCGCTTTCAGCCGTTTCGCTCGCGTGCGGCTCAAGCGCTCCAACGCGCCCAGCGGCTCTGGATCCTTCCAATCCGGATGCACCGGAATCTGCCCCGATGGCGGCACACTCGCAGGCGGCGGAAGCCACGGCGATGGATTCGGGCATGAACATGCACACGTCCGCCGACGCTGGAGCGATGCACCAGGACGTCACGAGTGATCAGCCCGGTCGCTGTCCCAAGTGCGGCATGAAGCTCCTCCCCAAAGCGAAAGCCGCCGCGCCGGATTCGCCAATGACGCCTCACCTGGCTAGCGTTGCCGCCGGCACGATGCCCACCGGAGGCTTCAAGTGAAGCGTGCGTTTGCGCTGTTTCTCGCGATTGCTTTGCCCAGCTGCGCCTCGATGCAGAAGGAGCGGGGCCACGACGACGTGGCTAAAATCGTTCGGCATCATACGGGCTATCGCACCGGCTGGGAGCATGGCACCCCTGAGGATCGACAAATTACCGAACGCGTCTCGACTTTAATGACCAGCGGACTGACGCGAGATCGCGCGGTGTCCATTGCCTTGATCAACAGCCCGCACCTGCAGGCGACATACGAAAGTCTAAATATTTCCCAGGCGGACCTGGTGCAAGCGGGTTTGATATCAAACCCCACCGTTGGTGGCAGCGTGGGCTTCCGCACGAACGGGTCGGGGAGGTCCGAATACGAAGTTTCGATCGTCGAAAGCTTCTTGGACATATTCATGCTGCCGCTGCGGAAGCGGGTCGCAGAGCAGCAATTCGTCGCCGCGACGCTGCGGGTGGCCAACGAAGCCCTTGATCTGGCGTCTGAAGTCAGCAAGGAGTTCGCCGAAGTCCAAGCGAAAGTGGAAACGGTGGAACTGATGCGAAGCATCACGGACACCGCGCAAGCCTCAGCGGATTTGGCTCAACGCCTATTTGACGCCGGTAACGTGACGGAGCGAGTTCGGGCCAGCCAATCCGCTGTGTACGAGCAGGCTCAGCTCGATCTTGCCCGCGACGAGATTCTGCTGTTCGAACATCGCGAGAAGTTGAACCGAATGCTTGGCCTTTGGGGACCAAGGACCACCTGGACTCTTGCCGAGCGGCTTCCCGTGGTTCCCGACAAGGACCTGATTCCAGATCACCTCGAAAGCCTTGCGATGAAACAGCGGCTCGACATCAGAGCGTCCAAGCGAGAGCTGGCGTTGATGGATACCGCACTTAGCTTGGCATCGACCGCTCGGTATACAGGCCTGATCGATGTCGGCGCGCATGTTCATCAGGATTCGGACGGCGCACTGCTTTTTGGGCCGACACTGTCGCTTGAGCTTCCGATATTCGACCAGCGCCAGGGCATGATTGGACGCTTAGAGGCGCAACGTCGGCAAGCCCAACGGCGCGTGGATGAGCTTGCGATCGATGCTCGCAGCGAGGTGCGCCTCGCGTCGGCGAAGTTAGACATGACCCGGCATGCGGCAAACCAGTACAAGACGGCGCTGCTCCCCACCCGCGCGACGGTGCTTGAAGAAACGCAGCTCGAGTACAATGGCATGCAGGTCGGCCTGTACGAGTTGCTTGCCGCGAAGCAGGCTCAAATTGAATCCGTGCGTTCCTACATCGAGACAGTGCGAGACTATTGGATGGCCAGGGCTGAGCTCGAGCGCGCACTAGGCGGGAGGATTCCTGCGATCCTTCCTCCAGCCCTTCACCAAAAAGCGCAAACGTCAACCACGCCGCTTCCGGCGCATCTGTCCATGCCAATGCCCGGTCATCGCTAGGAGTTTTGAATGCCCCATCAAGACAAACCCTCGACGGTTGGAACCGGTACCGCGGATACCGCTTCGGTCAGCGTTCAGCTGACTGAAGTTTCACCAGCGTCCGAAGCCATGAGTAGACGCCGAGTACTGACGTCGGGCGCTGCGACGCTCGCGGCGAGCGCGCTCGGAAGCACGCTGGCTCGCAACGCACAGGCTGTGGAGGTGCCGGGCGCGATGGCACCGCGTGCAGGATCAGCTGCCGCCATTGGAAGCCGTCACGCCGCGAAGGATTGGCTGCCACCGGGCCTACCCGGTCGCGACTACCATCCGGTCGTCGTCCCGAACGGCGCCAAGATGCCGTGGAGAGTTGTCGACGGCGTCAAGGTCTTCCACATGGTGGCCGAGGAGGTGGAACACGAATTCGCTCCTGGTATCACGACGCATTGTTGGGGATACAACGGCCATGTACACGGACCCGCGATCGAGGTCGTGGAAGGCGACCGGGTCCGGTTTTACGTTACGAACCGGCTGCCGGCGCCGACGACCGTCCATTGGCACGGAATATTGCTCCCGAACGCCATGGATGGCGTTGGGGGGTTGAATCAAAAAGCGATTCAACCCGGCGAGACGTTCAAGTACGAGTTCACGATTAGGCAAGTCGGCATGGGTATGTATCACTCCCATCATGACGAGATGACCCAGATGGGCCTCGGAATGACCGGCCTCTTCGTGATCCACCCTCGTCAACCTCGTGGCCCGCGAATCGACCGGGACTTTGCCCTGATGCTCCACGAGTGGCGAGTCATTCCTGGAGCCAAGCGGCCCGACCCAAATGAGATGACGGAGTTCAACATCCTCACGATCAATGCAAAGGCGTTTCCAGGGACCGATCCGCTGGTGGTGAAGAAGGGCGAGCGTGTCCGGATCCGCATCGGCAACCTAAGCGCGATGGACCACCACCCGATCCATCTGCACGGCTACCAGTTTCGAATCACCGAGACAGATGGCGGCGCGGTCCCGCTATCGGCGCAATGGCCGGATACGACGGTGCTCGTACCGGTGGGGAGCACGCGCACGGTGGAGTTTGTTGCCGACGAACCCGGTGACTGGGCGATGCACTGTCATATGACCCACCACGTGATGAACCAAATGGGCCACGGCATTCCGAACATGATCGGCGTGAAGCCGGGCAAGCTCGATGCCAAGGTGAGTCGGTTGCTACCAAGCTACATGAGCATGGGCGAGACCGGCATGGGTGATATGGGCGATATGGGGATGGCGGTGCCGAAAAACAGCATTCCCATGGTCGGTGGTCACGGTAAGTACGACACAATTACGATGGGCGGCATGTTCACGATCCTCAAGGTCCGGGACACGCTCACGAGCTACGCGGATCCCGGTTGGTATGATGCACCGCCACACACGCTTGCCGAGGCGGCAGTGGCCGCCGATCTCGCGCGGGACGGTATCGATGTGAATGCGCCGCCGGCTGCCAAAGCGGACGCGAGCGTTCGCATGGGCTGACTTTCCGCGCCGCCGTCGCGCGACTGGTCTGTGTTTTTTTGTCTTCGGTGTCACCGCCGTCTGCGGCTGGTCTGGCTTTTGTCGACGTTCTAACCAGGAGCAACGTCATGCGCTCTGAGCATACGCATCACGATCACCTTGCCGCTGAAACTGCGGACGATCCCGTTTGCGGCATGAAGGTCGATCGCGAGCACCCGCGCCGCGGCACGTTTGAGCACGACAGCTCGGGAGAGGCTTCATCCGAACCGCGACCCGACGAGACCGCGCTCGATCCCGTCTGTGGCATGACCGTGGCGCGTTCCGCGCCGCGCGGAGGAACGTTGGAGCACGAGGGCAGAACATACTACTTCTGTAATCCCAAGTGTCGCGAACGCTTTGCCGACGGTCCCGCTCACTATCTCGAAGTCAGCTCTGAGCCAGCGCGCTCGTCAGGAACGATAGCTCGAACTGAGCCTGCTCAGACCTACGTGTGCCCGATGGACCCTGAGGTACGCGAGTCAAAACCGGGTGCTTGCCCCAAGTGTGGGATGGCCCTGGAGCCCGAGCACCCGATCGTCGTTACGCGCACCAAATGGCTCTGCCCGATGCATTCGCAAGTCGTCAAACTCGAGTCAGGAAGCTGCCCGATTTGCGGCATGGCGCTGGAGCCGCGGACAGCGTCTCGCGAAGACGAAAACACAGAACTGAAAGACATGCAGAGGCGGTTCTGGGTGGCCCTCGCACTCAGTGTCCCGCTGCTCGCACTGACCATGGGCGACATGCTGCTCGGTCACCGAGTCTCGAGCATGCTGCCGCCTCACGTCCGTGGTTGGGTCGAGCTTGCCCTAGCCACGCCCGTGTGCCTGTGGGCCGGATTTCCGTTTCTGGAGCGTGCCGTTGCCTCGGTGAAGAATCGGCACTTGAACATGTTCACCTTGATCGGATTGGGCATGAGCGTTGCCTATCTCTACAGTTTGGTCGCGGTCATCAGTCCGGGCGTGTTCCCGAGCTTCTTTCGCACCGAGCACGGCGAGGTGGGGCTCTATTTCGAAGCGGCGGCGGTAATCGTCGCGCTCGTCTTGCTCGGCCAAGTGCTCGAGTTGCGAGCACGTCGTCAAACCGGCGCTGCAATTCGCAACTTGCTTGGGCTGGCGCCTAAGACCGCACGGCGCGTCGACGAGGGCGGAACAGAAGTCGACGTTCCGCTGGAATTAGTACATGTCGGCGACCGCCTGCGGGTGCGACCTGGCGAGAAGATACCCGTCGACGGCATCGTGGTGGAAGGTTCCAGCAACGTGGATGAATCGATGGTCTCCGGCGAACCGTTGCCGGTTGCGAAGAAAGCAAACGATCGATTGATCGGCGCAACGGTTAACGGTGCCGGCGGGCTCATGATGCGTGCCGAAAGAGTAGGGGCTGGCACGCTGCTCGCCCGTATCGTGGCATTGGTCTCGGAAGCGCAGCGGAGCCGCGCTCCGATTCAAAAGCTCGCTGATGTGGTCGCAAGGTACTTTGTTCCGGCCGTCATTGCCGTCGCGGTCTCAACCTTTGGGGTCTGGGCACTAATCGGACCCGAGCCTCGCATGGCTCACGCGATCTTAAACGCCGTGGCTGTGCTCATCATCGCGTGCCCCTGCGCGCTTGGGCTGGCCACCCCGATGTCAATCATGGTCGCGACCGCCAAGGGCGCGTCAATCGGCGTGCTGTTCAAGAATGCGGAGGCGATTGAGTCGCTGCGGAAGGTCGACACCATTGTCGTCGACAAGACCGGCACCCTAACGGAGGGCAAGCCGCGTCTGACCGCGATCGTTGCGGGTACGACGATAGACGAACTCTCACTGTTGCGGCTCGCCGCCAGCCTGGAGCGCGCGAGCGAGCACCCGCTCGGAGCTGCCATTATCCGAGGCGCGAAGGAGCGCGGGTTGGAGCTGGCAGCTGTTCAGCAGTTTGCGTCGGTCACTGGTAGGGGCGTGTCCGGTCTCATCGACGGGATGGACGTTGCGGTTGGGAATGCTTCTTTGTTGAGGAGCATTGAAGCCGGTTCTGGAGTTTTGACCGAGCGCGCGGAAAAACTGCGTAAAGAAGGAAACACGGTGGTCTTCGTCGCGGTCGACGGAAGGGCCGCAGGTCTTTTGGCGATCGCGGACCCGATCAAAGAAACCGCATCGGAAGCAATTCGCGCCTTGCACGCCGAAGGCATTCGGATCGTCATGCTAACGGGAGATTCTCGTGCGACAGCAGAAGCGGTTGCCCGCCAGCTCGGGATCGACGACGTGATCGCGGATGTCTTGCCGGACCAAAAGGCGGACACCATTAAGCGCCTACAACGGGAGGGTCGGTTCGTCGCGATGGCCGGCGACGGTGTGAATGATGCCCCGGCACTAGCGCAGGCCGAGGTCGGAATTGCCATGGGGACCGGCACCGACGTAGCAATGGAGAGCGCCGGGGTTACGCTCGTCAAAGGCGACCTGCTAGGGATCGTGCGTGCACGCGCAATCAGCCGATTGACGCTCGCAAACATCAAGCAAAACCTGTTCTTCGCGTTCGTTTACAACTCCCTCGGCATTCCGTTGGCTGCCGGCGTCCTCTATCCGGTCTTTGGACTGTTGCTGAGTCCGATGCTGGCCGCGGCCGCGATGAGCCTCAGCTCCGTGTCCGTGATTGGGAACGCACTTCGGCTCAGGCGCGCGGCGGTGTAAGCTGGGCTCTCGTGGCACTTGGAAAGGCACTCGTCGCGGTCTGAGCTCAGCGCAATGATCACGACGGACTCCGCGCTCAAACCCTCATCGGCGATGGCGCGTTGACCCCAGGCGCGTCGTATTGACCGTGGTTCCTCTGGGAGGAAGGCCTGAAGACTTTCGCTCGATTCGACGACCTCCCAGAGTCGGTGCAAGCGCGCGTGTTGGATCTGTTGGCGTGCTCCGCACCGTGACGCTGAACCCTCGGTTCCTGGAGCCGACGGATCGCGCTGGGTGTGACGAGCGGCGCGGTCGCCGTCGCAATTAGGGCCACGATCGGCGCGCTTGCTCGCGATCCTCTACCGGCCCGTGCAAGATGCTGAGGGGCTCATGGCGCCCGTGTCACGGTATTGGTTTCGGCGGGTTCAGGGCCACAACCTGTGGCTCTGGTTCTCGTTTGACGACGCGAGCGATCATAAAAATCCGGCCTTCAACGTCGGCCGATCCGCTGGGCGCCGTTTCTCGATCTTGTAGGAAACGTCGTTTACGCGAGCGACGACGATGACGGCATTAGGCTTGCGTTGCCGGGTAGCCTGCCGTTGGCTGACCTCGTCCACTTCGGAGCAAGCATCGTCTGGCGTGCTTCGGTCGCGAGCGATCTGGCGATCAACTGCTCCCTCGGGAAACGGCTGTTGTTCGGTTGTCTGTCGCGGGAGGGCATGCGTGTCAGCGAGGCGCTCTCGCTGCGCTGGCGCGACGTGGACCTCGAGCGCGGCTCCGTCTCGCTCGACAAGAACAAGACCGACGACGTGCGACGTGGGTGCTTGACCCCGGCGTGACTCGGGCGCTCGCCGTGCTCCACGAGCGCTCCAGCACGCTGGCGTGCCTTAGTTTTCCGACCCCCGACGGCGAAGCGTTCGAGGGGGAACGTCTGGCACAGGTCCTGCGCGATCACTTGTGAGAGGCCAAGGTTCGGCGAGCAGAGCTGCACACGGCGGGCGAGAACCGCGGCCGGCTGCGCGTGCACGACCTTCGCGGGACCTTCGTCACGCTCAACCTTGCGGCCGGCAAGTCGGAGACGTGGGTCGCGGACCGGACGGGCCACACGTCGAGCGTCATGATCAATCGCTACCGACGCACGGCTCGGACGGCCAAGGAGCTAGCGCTCGGAGGGTTGCAGCCGCTCGACGCTGCGATCCCCGAGTTGACCGCGATTGCCCATGAAGGCCACGATCGTTGCCGCAAAAACCATTCGCCGCGGAACGAAATCGAGCCTAAATCAAGCTGGTGGCCCCTCCCGGACTCGAACCGGGATTCCATTACTGGAGAGGGATTTTAAGTCCCCTGCGTCTGCCATTCCGCCAAGGGGCCACGTGTGTTTTTGGGGTAATGCCGGGGTATTCGCGAGCTCTGGGATAGCATCAACGAGCGCGCTTAGGGGTCGAAATCCGAGTTCGGCCGCCGACCGTGCCGACCTCCGGTAGCGGTTGATCATCTGACTGGACCGGTGGCCCGTTCGGTCCGCTACCCAGGTTTCCGACTTGCCGTTCGCCAACGCCAACGTCACGAAGGTGCCGCGCAGGTCGTGCACGCGCATCCGACCGCGATTGACGCCAGCGTTCAACAGCTCATTGCGGGTCACGCCAGCGGCGTGCAGGTGCGCGCGAAGCTTGTCGGCAAGGCGCTCACCGTCGATTGGCCCGCCATTCTCATCGATGAACAGCAGGTCGCCCGGCTTAGCCTTCCGGATCTCGATCCAGCGCTTCAGAGCGGCCGTGACGCCTGGGTCAAGGGCCCAGCTCCGCGCGTCGTCGGTCTTGTTCTCGTCGAGCTTTAGAACCCCACGCTCCACGTCGAGGTCGAGCCCTACTCGCAGAGCGATGGCTTCCCCGCTGCGCAGGCCTTCGCGGTCGAGGAAGCCCCACAAGAGGCGATAACCGAGCGGCAACGCCGTGTGTCGTAGCAAGGCGGCGTCCTCGTCTGGATACAAGTACGGGAACGCCGGTGGCTTACCAACTTTGGGCATGAACCCTTTGGGCAGCGGATTGACCGTGATGATGCGGCAGGGGTAGACAGCAAGAGCCAACACGCGCGCGATCGTCTGCGCGTAGTGACGCCGCGTGCCGGGTCGCTTCGCCTCCGGTGGAAGCTTCTGCATCGCTTGTTCGGCGTGCTCGAGCGTGAACCGGTCGATCGGAATATCGCCCAGCCTGATGCCGCCTACGTCTAGCTCGCAGAGGTAGGCCAGCCGGCGCTTGTCGTGACCGGAGTCTTTATCCTTTACGTGGTCGGGGAAACGCTTGTGGATGCGCCGGCTCGTCCACTCGTCGGCCACCTGCTTAAAGGTCGAGACGGTCACTGTGTTCGCGTCCACCAGCTCGCCGCCGATCAGCTCACCGGCAACCTGCAGGACGCCGGCCAGTAGGGCAGGGGCGCAACTGGCGGCCGTGTCCAATAACTGGCGAGCGTCCGGCGTGTCGATGACCCGCGCCTTTCGGAACCGAGCAGCGAGGTTTGCCAGCGTCTTGCAACGCTGCTCCGCTTCGGCTTCGCTTCGGCATGTTGGTAGGTCGTAGCTCTTGCGCTCGCGACCCTTGAGTGTGATGCGGGCCACGCCTTGACCGTTCGCCCACCGAAGTTCGCCTGCTGCTTCACGCGCCATTGGCCTCGTCTCCTCCCGTGAGCGCCTGGCTCACCTCAATTCGAACCGCATTCACTTCGCGCCTCAGCGTGCCGAGCTCGAGCGACGGGGCGCACGTCGCGAGCATGTCGAGTCGGAACAGGGCCGCGCGGAACTGCTCGGCCAGTGCTGTGATTTCTGTGACCGCGTTAGCTTTGGGGAAGATCATCGGGCGGCCTCAGCCTTCGCTTTGGACGAAAGGCTCGCCGCCACTTCCATCCGCTGTGCAATGCCGAGCAGCGCCGTGTGCGTGTAGCCCTCGGCCAAGCCGTTCGCCATCGCCGCCATGACGACGTGAAGTTCTGCCGCGCACTGCAGCAGCGCTCCGCAAGCAAGGTCTTCGTCTGTGCCGTACGTGGTGAAAGCATTGATGAGCGCTTCCGTGGTGAGAGGCTTAGCCATTGGCGGCCTCGCTTCCTTCAGCGATCATCTTAGCTAGCGTCTTCGCAAAAGTGCCGGCAAACTCGAGGCGCTGACGGACGCCCATGACGATGTAGACCAGTTGGCTGTTTGGGTCCCGTTCCAGCACTGCTTCGACAGCTTCTAGCTCAATGCAGGCTTGCCCGATGCTGTGCTCCATGATGTGCGCTGCGTCGGTCGTGTTGCCGTTAACGCCCAAGGCTTCGACCGCGCGCGAGGCGAGGCACATCAGATCGTATGCGCGCATTCGCTCGGGTTTCACGAGGTCACCGTCGCTTTCTGAAGCGCGTGGACGAGCTCAATGCCTGCGGTGAGCTGCACGGAAAGGCGCCAGGCATGGTTAGCCAGGTCCTCGACCCGCCCCTCGTTTCCGTTCAAAGCGTCGTGCAACGTGTACAGCTCCATCGCCGCATGCTCGATGATGTCGAGAGCTAGATTGAGCGGGTTAGCGTCTTCAGCTGTCCCCATGCTGCGGTTGCCGCCGGCAAACAGCGCGCGCAACTCGAACAAGTTTACCGTCAGCGTCACCTTGGATTTGGTGGCATTCACGACGCACCGCCGATCACCTCAGCAAGTGCCTTGCGTACTTGCTGAATATCGTCGTAAGCATCAAAGGCGGCCGCTGCGCCCCAGCCAATCGTTGGAATCCGGCGAGGTGCCGCCTTGATCGCGCTTCGCTGCGCGCGGGCGAGCATTCGGTCTGCCCATTCGATCTGTTCGCGTGAGATGGGCGCAGTGTCTGACTTGGTCGGTCGGATCCCCGCTCGCCGAATCCCCTCGGATACCGGCTTTTCTGCACGCTTTTTCGGCGTGCGTGTCCCTTGTGTTACTTTTGATTTGGCCATGTGATTCAACCTCATGTGGTCCTGGCTCCCGGGTGTTCCACCACCGCGGGGGCCGCTTTGTTTCAGCGCTTCGACGTCTTCTTCTTCGCGGTCCGTAGCTCTGTGACCTGAATCTTTTCAGCTAGTAGGTCGTGCTCGCGCTTCACGAGCATCCGCAGCAGCCCAGCGGCGTTCAGCCCGTAGTGCTTCGCTACCTCGTCCAGCCGCGTGCCTTCTTCAAGGCTCATTCTCATCGTAAACAGTCGCTCTCGCATGATTGCGGCTTCTACCATGTCGTTGTCTCCTGCATATGCGTTAGCCGCCGCATATGCGGCGCGTACTAACGTATATACGTTCTCGACTAGACCGCGCAACAGCAAATCGACCTCCCCGCGTCGATTGTTCGTAACCTTGCGAAATCGTTCCATCTAACTGCTGTTAGACAGCATTTGCTGCACGTGCTTTCTTGACCTCGATGAATGACCTCGAGCAAGCCCGCTACAATGAGGCCCTCAAAGGCCTATCTGCCGCGTTCTTCCAAGCGTACGAAAAAGCAAGGCAAGACACTCCGAGCCAGCTCAATGAGCGCGATATCGATGAGACGTTCCCGGTGCCTGTCCCTCGGCGTGACATTCGTGACGGCATGTGGGGGAACTACGTTCCGTTATTTCAGGAAGCCGGTCGTGAAGCCGCGCGTCTTGCCGCACGCATTGGTCGAGAGATTACGCTCGTGCCGCCAACGAACTATCTGTCGGGGGCGTTCGACAACGAGGACACGACTTGGCACGTGATGGTTGCAGGGAAGGACTGACCTCACATCGGCGGGGCGGGCGGTTGGTGCGGTGTCTGCAGGTGAGCGGCCGTCAAGCCTTTTTTGAAGTCTTACGTTTTCGTGGCTTCGGTTTGCCTTCGGCGGGCCCCGCGAACGCTTTCTTCAATTCCGTTACATTTTGCACTGACACCCGGCTTGCAGCGTCTCCGGACACCACTAGCGGTAAGACTAGCGGGGGGAACCCGAGCTTGGTGGTCAACCACTGCACTTCGCTCCTAAAGTATGGCCACAGGTGCAGATAGCCGCAGACGCCGACAAAGTTCTCGAGATCGTCCAACCAAACGTCATCGGTCGCGTTCGTCACTCGGTAGTCAAGACGGAACGCTATAGCTACCTCGGCGATCCTAACTCTCGCTGCCGGCTCGTTGTCGTTGAATGCGTCGATGCGAATGGACATCGGGAATACGGCCTTCACGTCTTCCGCGTCGAGATCCCACGTTGCGACGACCTCGTCGACTTTCCAGTCCAAAGTGACGGGGCCATCAGGGGAGGTCGCCACGTGATTGGCGGAAAGCCCTATGACAACCACATCACGAAGGCTGAGCCGCCCGGAATTCGAAATTCTCGTGGCGGCCGCGACATCGAGCGGTGGTTTCTTCATAATGCAAGAAGGCTGGGCAGTGTTTCACGCTCTACGAACCGAACCGAGCGTTGTCCGGCTGTCGAGGTTGCGTCTGAGTCCACCCGGTACTTCTGCGCCGCGGGACGAAAACCGAAGACCATTCCTAACTGTCGCTCCCAGTCGAGCACTTCAACACTCTCGCGCGCATTCTCAAAAGCGTCACCCGACAAAGCGAACGCTTCAAGCAAGCGCATCAACGTCGTGCTCATCTCTCGTCTTCCCGAAAGGAGGTGCGAAAGATAAGAACGCGTGACGCCGCACGCGTCTTCAATCTGCTGCTGGGTAACACCGTGCCGCACTTTCAAAATCTGAACACACGACCGAAGACGCGTCACCTGTCTCCGCATAAGGACAGCGTGCAAAATAGCATCGAGCCGAGACGAAATGTCCGCAGACATGAGTTCTTCTCCGCAGCTCAAGCAGCTCGGGATTTCGAATCCGGCAGGCACCTCAAGGCGCACACCACGGCGGTACTCACGCGACCGCCCGCGCTTTGCGACAAGCTCAACCTTGCCGCCGCACTCAGGGCAACGGGGAAACCGCGCCGGAACTTCTATTTTCGAATGACCGCTCATAGGGGCCTCACCGTTGTTCCGTCTTGGCAAGTCATCGGGTACTCAGGCTCGTGACAAGAGCACACTACGAAGCGTCCCGCGTCCATGTAGAACTTCAGATACCAATCTCCGTATTGATCTGTAAGACCATACACATCCGCGACAACAACAGGATCCCACGGAAGTTCGATCGTGTGGCAGTAGCGCTCTGGAACTAGCGCCATTAGAATTCGTAGAACGAATGCCTCAGCAGCCGGTTCCCCGAGCCCGAGGCGGTCACAAACTTTCAACGTCGCACGCGTCTTGGTGACCAATGCAAGGCGAAAAAGAGTCCGGTGTTCATCGAGTGGGTAGCGTGGACCGGCAACGCGTTTGCCCTGGGCTTGCGGTCCGCCGGCAATTGAGCGCATGAACCGTCCAGCCTAGGGCTTTTGGGGTCAGATTTACCACCCAAGCATGGGTTGTACTGTGTACAATGTCAACCAATCGGCAGCCTTCTACCTCTCTTAAGGGCGCAAAAGCCAGTGCAAATAACGGCCAGGTAAACTGGTCATTTTTTCAGTACGGTTCGACACTCGGGACGCCGCCTCTTCCGCCACCTAAGCGCAATCCTCACCGTCTGCTTCAGCATCGCGTTCCTGACCCGCTGACCGAGCCCCTCGAGCGCGATCCAGTCGTCGGGGCTGAGCGACGCGCAGAACGCCGCCATGGCCCCGCGCTCGATAGCATCGCAGGCCACCGGTACGGCGTTGGTGGTGACCTCGGGAAGCAGCGCGAGGGCCTGGGCAGTTTCCCCTACGGTGGTGAGAAGTGCGGAATCGTTCTGCTTTTCGGTCGCTCGACGACGGTAGTCCGCGTCCCGGCAGTCCACGTCAAAAGGCATCGAGCTCTCTCCCTTCGTCGAACGCCGCGACCTCATGCGGCAGGGGGTGCGAGCCACCGCCGAGCAGCTCGATCGAGTTGACCGCGCAACCGAGGAACGGGCGATCGGCGCCGATGACGAGACGAAGGTCGCCGCTGAGCAGCAGCTTCTTGCCGGCGACCAGATAGTGGCGCAGCGCCTCGGCTTTGCGGCCCTTGAGACGGCACCGAACGTAGTCGCGGTCTGATAGGTGCTGCGGGCCGGCGAATACGCTGAAGCTCACCATGGCCTCGCGCTGCCTAGTCGCTGGCTGGAAGCTCGCTTGGCCGGTGACGTTGCCCGTGAACGTTGCTTGAATAGTCATGATTGGATCGCCTTCATTTGTAACTCCCCCATCCGGTGCCGGTGGCTTTGAGGTCCTTCTCTCGGTCGACCACCTGTTTGAGCGCGCCGAGCATGGTCAGCCTGCGCGACGGCGACCCCGGGATCTTCTTCTCTGCGTCCGCCATCGCCGCCGTGAGCAGCAGCGCCACGAAGTCATCGTGACCCGTGCCGCGTGCGGCGAACGTGAAGCCGCCGGCCGTAGTCGTGCGCTCCTCGAACTCGAGCAGCTCGTCCTTCAGCCGTTCGTGCTCGGGCAGGTAGAGCATGCCGTCCGCAAGCCAGCGGCGCGTGGTGCCGACCGCTCGCTCTTTGCTCGGTGCCGTCCAGGTCATCTCGCGGAACGTCACGCCGTGGCGACCGAACGCCGCGCTAATCATGTACGACTCGCGCTGGTCGCCGAACACGTGCCGGATCCCCTGGGCCTTCAGCGCCTCGGCAATCGCGAGCACGATTTCCTCGCCGCTCTTCTGCGCCCAGAAGCTGCCGACGAACGCCTCGACCTTATCGAACACGAGCGCCTTCTTGCCGCCCACGTCGCGCCAGCCGCACACGCCCCAGGTCCAGGAGTCCTTTCGGCCCGAGCTTGCGTCGATGACGCCCACGCGCCCCACTGGCTCGCTCATGGCGCCCGGCCACTGGAAGGCACGGACGATGGCTTCAGGCTCGAAGACGCTGAGAGCGCCCGCCTGGGGCCGCGCGCGGTACTCGCGATTCCAGATCCGTTCGTCGGGCTCGAGCTCGCGCGTCTGCTCCTCGGTCACGCTGGGGTTGGCGACCCAAGTGGGCGCCTCGCAGACCAGTTGATCGGCGGTGTCGCCGAGCTCGTGCCTCTTGAAGTGATAGTCGGTCAGGCCGAGCGGCGAGCTCACCAAGAGGCGGCGTGCCCCCGGGTGTGTGACCGTCATCGCGGCCACAGAGGCCATGACCTCGCCCGCGGGGTTCGCCATCTTGTCGGCTGACTTCCACTTGCACAGCTCGTCGCCCGTGGCTCCGAAGCAGCGGAAGCCGGAGACGCTGGCCACTGTCGCCGCGAACACGCGCCAACCACGCGGCTCGTCCTGCAATGTGATTTGGTCGCCGTTGCGCTCCGACTTTAGTCCAAGGTCTACCAAAAACCTCTCGATCAGATTGAGCCTCTGGCCAGCTTCATCCTTCGTTGTCGAAACGTAAGCCCAGTAATGGACCTCACCAGGCGGCACGATCCAATCACCATGAATCACCTCGTTTAGTGCGACCTTCACGCTGACGTGTGATTTTGTTCCGCCGCGACCAACTCGAGCCACGAGCGTGCGTGCGGTGGGATGAGCGTACCAGCGCTCAAGCTGAGCCGACCACCACGGCGTGAGACGATGATGGCCAGCAGCAACAAGATCAACATCGAGGCCGATCAGTGTTTCGAATGTTGCAGCCATCAATCCGCCTTCAACGAGGTAGCTGCAATATCCCCCACGGTCGTGTAGGGCGTCGGCGATGTCACCGGAGCCCCCATAGATGCCGGCCCTGACGTGCCCGGTGCCCCAACGACTAGGCTCGCAAGGTGTGCCTTGATTTTGGTCAGCTCGGCCTTCACGAGATTTGCGAGCGCAACAAATTCCGCCGATCCACCCGCTTTGCTGACGCGCAAATGCCCGCCAGACGGGACGATGCTCACGGCCTCGCCCGAGGCAGGTGCATCCGGCAAAGGGTCGTCATCAGGCCACGCGCCAGGCAGGAAGAACGGATAAGCGATCGAATGCCGAGTGAGGTCTCCCGGTTCTGAAACCGCGCCAGTGGCGCGCCAGTGGGCGTAGCAGTCCTCGGAAAAAATAAGCCAGCCGTGGTCTCCGGCAGCTAGCGGTTTGTGGTCGTAGTAACCGCCCGCGCGTTCCCAGCGAACTGGGACGTTCTGAATCACGGGGCGCTCCTCGAACACGTTCACGCCGTCACCGTCTTTGACGGACCCTTTGACCACCGGCAGGAAGTCACCTCGCTGGGTGCCCGCCGTGTACTTCCGCGTGACGGCGGGAAGGCACGTGTGAACGTCGAGCAGGCGTGAGGTAATCGACTCCTCGATAAGTTCGGCAAGGTCGGGCTCGATCGACATTCAACGGTCTCCTCTGCTCGTCATTTGTAGCGGTCCAGAACGTCGATTATTCGCGAAAGAATGGCTTCTTTCTGAGCGGCGTTTTCCACCGGCTTCGCCGTGGTCGGGCAGCCGCAGCTCAGCTTTGGTGGTGGGAATCACGCCGCCTCCGGATCGTTCCCGCCGCGCATCTTCGTGGCTAGTCCAAAAGGCTGGCGCGACCGGGCCGCGTTGCGAGCTCGCATGTCCTTGCGCGCCACTTCGGTGCCGCATGCGGGATGGATCCCGGCCTCGATTTCGTCGCCGCCAGAGAGGGGCTCGCCGCACTCCTTGCACTTTTCCTCGGTCGGGATGGCGTCCATGCGCATCCGGTCTTCGCGAACCTTTCGGACGTCGGCGTCGTGGGCATCGGAGCGGGCCACCTGAAGAGCCTGCATGGCCGTCCGGTGCTGCACGTCCTTCACTGTTTCGGTCGTGGTACCAAGCAGGCCAAGTGAGCGCTCGCGATTGCGCGCAATCATCGCGCG
>CAXSGJ010000004.1:45045-76474 GCA_964236865.1 uncultured Polyangiaceae bacterium | reverse complement strand
CTGCCGCGTCAACGTCCACCGAGTCGGTGCGAACACTGGCGTCACGCTTGCGGTCGCGGGCGGCTTGTAGCTCGAGCTGAGAGGCTAGGCGGTAGTCGCCGTTCGCGGCTTTCAAGTATTGATCGAATGACATTGAGTTCTCCTGATGTTGGGAATCGAAACGTTTGGTGTCGGCGCTGTCGTAGATCGAGGACACGATCGGCTGCATGATGCTGTCAGTGTCTGCGAGCTCGCCGACGTCGATGGTGCACGAGCAGACGCGCGGGCCCTCGGTTGGACACGTGCAGTCGAAGCGCGACTTGTACTTGCGGATCTCGACGTCGAAGCGTGCGCGGTCGGCATCGCTACCGGTGTCGAGCCATTGCTGGCGCGCGGCTTGTACGGGCCAGGCAGCATCCTTCCACGTGAGGCCGCTCACGCTCACGCGCCCCTCGTGATCTCTTCGTCTGAGAGCATCAGCGCGAGTCGCCCGCATCGATCGAGGTGCTTGCGAATCGTGGTCGCGAGCGTCGAACGCCCGTCATGCGAGTTCGCGCGGGCGTACTTGCCCCACCGGGCGGTGACGAGGAGCATTGGCTCGGCCGTGTCGCCAATCAGCGAGCACGCATGCTCGATCGGCGGGTACTCGTTGGGCGGGTTCGTGAACGGGTTGTTCGTGCGAACCTGCCACTCCTTGCGAACGCGGTGCCGCTGGCGGGCGACAAGGGCCAGCAGGTCATCGAACTCAGCGCCGACGCCACTTGCCCTTGCGCGCTGCTCCTCAGTAGCGTCCGCGGCCGGGATGCACATCACGATGCCAGGCTGCTTGAACTGGTAGCGCTTACCGTCCGCACGCCGGAACTCGCCCACTTGTACGTCAACGCCCACGAACACGAGGTCATCGGCCGCGGTGGGCTCGAGCTGCACGGGCAGCAGCGTCAGCGGGTCCTCGCTTTCGCGCTGCTGGCGCTCTTCGTCGGCGCGCCGCGACCTCGCGATGCTGGCCAGGCGGGTCTGTAGAAACGCCTCGCAGGACGCGCGCTCGCGATGCTCATCTGCGAGCTTGGCCAGGTAGGCGAGGGCTTGGCCTTCGCGCTCGGCTCCGTCTTGGAAGTGGCAGCCGGTGAGCTGCTGCAGCACGTCGTAGTCGGCAAGGAGCTCCGTGTCGGTCTTGCTCATTGGCCCACCCCCACGTCGGCGAGGGTCTCGCGGCCGGGCGGACTGATGGCCACGTCGAAGCCCGAGATCACGCCGCTCGCGTTCAGGTGCGAGAGCTTCGGGCAGATCGCGGCGGGGATGTCCGAGGGGTCGACCTCGTTGTCGCCGACCTCGAGGTGGAAGTTGACGGGAGCGGGCCAGGTGAGGCGGGTCGTGGATCGGATGTTCATTTGGTTGGGTCCTTGGTTGGGGTGGTCGTGCGGGCTCGCAGGGCTGCGAGGCCTGAGGTCTTGGGCCGGGCTTGGGCCTCGCGTGCGCAGAGCTCGTGCGCGGCCATGAGGCCCTGGCGGGAGTCGTTGGCCAGCTGCGAGCCGAGCTTCATGTCGCCCAACACCTCGAAGGCGAAGCGGCTGGCGGCGAGCTGCAGGCTGGCGCTGGCGATGATGCTGGCCGGCGCCGGGCCGCAGTGGCCACCACCGACCGAGCGGGCCAGGCCGGTCACGTGGGCGCGTCGGAAGCCTCGAGCGGCCGCCGCGTAGGGCTCGAATCTGGGGTCAGCGAAGCCCTCACCAAGGCGCAGCTTGCGGGCTAGACGGGTGTGCCCAGCACGGGCATGGCCGCCCGACGCCGCCACGGAGTTACCCTCGGCAAACTTCCCGCGCTCGCCGCGATCGGTCGGGCTCTCAGCGCGGGCATCCGCGGGCACGCCCTTGGGCAGCTCGTCGACTGGCAAAGTCTCAATGCGGGGCTGGCCGGCACCGTTGCCGTGGCCTGCTCGAAGGGTCATCAGCGCACCGGACCTTTGTTTGCTAGGCTTTTAAGCCATGGGCAAAAGCGAGATTGAGGTTTATGAGGTAGAGCCAGGCTGCGGGCGCGAGATGAAGACGGCTCTTGATCTGCTCGATGCAGGCGCTCCCGTGCCCTCGATTGGGGACCTACTGCTGATGTCGTCGCTGAACGGGAAGGGCATCCTGATGGGAGGATCCTTTGACGCCTTTCGTGTCGTTGACCGGGAGTACATGTTCTCGCGGTTGAGTGATTCCCGCAGCGGAACATCCCAGTCGTACAACAAAGTGTGGATCCACGTGAAACGCCTGACTCTCGACGAGTACCTCGCGGCTCCTGGCGCCACGAAGCGTTGAGACCGGGCGCTGCAAGACCGATGGCGTGGGGCGCGCTCATTGCTGGACCCCGTTTGCTGCGCCTACGTGACGCGTTACGGGGCTTTGGCGAGGGTAAGCGGCCAGCGCCCCGTCGAGCGTCAGCACGATATTGGCGTTACGCGGCATGAACCAGCACGACCGATGGCACGCGCCCGAAGGTGCCCATGGCGTCTTGTCGATCGGGACTACCTTGTCCCCAGGCTCGATCGGTCCGCCGCAACGCAGGCAAGTAGCCGGATAGACAGCGCGCAGGTCGCTCATGAGAGCGATGGCAGTGATGAAGGCGTCGAAGCTCACGGCCGCACCTCGTTTGCCGGCCCCACGTTGCCGTTAAACGCACGCTCGGTCCCTGCGACGCCCATCGGACCACTGGGGCAGCGCAAGCGCGCAGAATCGAAGGCAGCGAGGGCAGTGGCCAACGAGGCCCGCACGTTGGCCACCGCCTCGCCGGACATCTGACGGGCGCAGGGCTCACCACCGCCGTGAAAGTCGCCGGCACAGCGCTCGAACGCGGCGTTCAGGATGGCGATGCCAGCAAGTCGCGTCTCGATGTCGGGCGCGGCCGCTAAGAGATCGTCGATGGCGTCGCCGACTTTCACGACACACCTCCAATCGTCAGCGGACTTTTGATCCGGTGAGCGACAGCCCGATTGCCGAGAAAGGTCTGCGCGACCAGCGGCAATTCCCCAAGACCTGCCCAAATCGGCTTGATTTCAGCGTCTTCTGGGAGCTGACCAGTGAGGCGTTTGTGGTGCCCTTCGGCGCCTCGCGATTCCGGGAAAGCGCCTCCCGAGCTTCGGCGCCCGTCACAGGTCACAGCCGTCCCACCCGACTTGCACCGTTCTAGCGCTGGGTGGGAGATACCCTTGTGTGTATGCATGACATACGGGTGTGACAGGTGTGACGTATTCATTTAGAGCCATCCTGATGCTGGTTCGGTGTCACAGCTCGAGCGTCACAACCTGTCTTTGAGGCTGTGTCGGGTGTGACAGCTCGTTTGTAGAGTCGGACCCGAGCTCCATCGCGACGCAGCTGTGCGGGCTCGAATCCGAGGTCACGTAGAACACGGCCGGCGCGGGTACTGTGCGCATGGTGCATCTCGGCGGGCCGCATTCCGATCGCTCCGAGCAGTACCGAATCGGTGGTGACGCCTTCGGAAACGTCGAGGATTCGGCGCTCCTGGTGGCCCGAGGGCAACGTGGGCGACTTCAGCCACTCGGCAACGACCGGGAGCCAGTCATCGGGAGCCTGGCGATCCGCTTGCTCGGCTTCGCACAATGCTGCGAGCTCATCCGTGTCGACGTGCCAGGCTTCGCCGGCCTCGAATCGGTGGACCGCTTCAGCCCAAAGCATCCCGCGCACGGCGCGGATCTCGTCAACCAGCACTCGACCGCTGCTCTTGATGGGCCAAAATCGACGGTTGCCCGTCCGATCGACGAGGTAGGCCTCTTCATTCGTCGTGCCGCAAAAAACGACTTGCCGGAGAAAGTCGCGGCTTCGGCGCCCGTAACTCGGGCGGTAGTGATCGGCTCGCGCAGACACGAAGTTTTTCACGCGCGTCGCTTCGCGCCCTTTGATCGCATCCAACTCACCAAACTCGTAAAGCCACTTGCGGCGGAGGTTTTGATAGCTGTCCTTGTCGCCGATGCTGATGCCGGTGTCCGCGAACCACTCTTTGCGTTCGCAAAGCGCTTCGAGGCCCGTGCTCTTGCCGCCGCCCTGCTTGCCCTCGAGTACGATCATGCAGTCCGCCTGACAGCCCGGTCGCATCACTCGTGCGACTGCGCTGATCATCCAGCGGGCGCTGATTGCACGGGTATACTCCGTATCAGCCGCGCCGAAGTACTTCGCCAGCATCAGATCGAGCCGCGGAACGCTGTCCCACGACAACGACTGCAAGTAGTCCCGAACCGGATGCACGATCCGCTTCTGAGCAAGAACCGAGACCGCCTGCTCAATCATGGTCGTGGGCGGATCGAAGTCGGCCTCAGCGGATAGCCATGCCGCGGTGCGAACGCTGTGTTCGTCGGTCCAATCACCCAGCATGGAGATGCCGGGGCCGTCTTGACGACGTGCCGGCGGTTCCGAGCGGCACACCACACACTCGGCAAAGGCGTCGTACGCGATGACGTCTTTCCACGCGGGGTGAAGGGCTAAGACATGCAAAACATTTGCGATGCAAGCCTTCGGCAGCTGCGATTTCTGGCCAACGCGAAGGCCCTTCTTCCAGGCGTTGCGCTGCGCGTCGTTGATGTTCGCAACCGTCAAGCCGTCCGCCTCTCACGGCCTTTGCCGTTCACTACGTGATCGATCTTCCGCTTCAGCTCGTCGGCACTCCACGGCGGCTTGCAGCTCGCGTTCCAGTCTTGCAAGGCTTCGAAAACTTCAGCAGCGTTGAGCCCGACCTTGTGGACCAGCTTGGCAATCACCGTCATCGTGTGGTCACTGCCGTGCTGGCCGGCGATTGCCGGATCGAGATGCGACGCATAAACGCGACCACGCGCGACACGCTGCGAGCTCGAAAGTGCGCTGTTCGAAGACACGGACGGTGCACTGGCCAGCCTGGGACCTTTCCGGTCGACGACGACGCGGACAAGCCACGCGGGCGGCTCTGCGACAGGCACACGCCCAAGCTCGTGGCCTTCACGCCACTGGTACTCGGCGCCGGTGTCGGGATGAACGGAAGGCGCAACCACAACGTAGCCGCGGCCTCCGCCTTTGATGTCGATGCCGTCGACCAGCTTGCCCCAGGAGATCGCGTTGAATTCAGGCACGTTGTGAAACAGGTAGTGCTGACCGCCCGAGCCGGTCTCTTGCACTGCCGTCGTTGGCAACTCGCCGTACTGGCGAACCCAAGTGGCAAGGCGCTCATGCCCGCCGTGACGCGGATCGATGTCGAGCGCCCAGATCTTCATCAGGCGCAAGCCGATGTTTCCGTGCGGGAAGCGCTGCCACCAGTAACGAACCACATCGGGGTCGGTCGTTGCCTGTAGGTGTCCGTTCCGAACCAGGGTGCCGTTCGGGTCCTTGCTCATCTCGAGCAACGGCAGCACACGGAAGCCGAGCTCGTTGCCCAATTCGCAGTACTTTAGAGCGACTTTCAGCATGCAACCTGCCCCGCTTCGGTGAGGTGTTTTCGCCAAAGCCGAGTCAGTAGCCGCTCCGTGATGTTCGCCGCGTTCGTGCGGTTTCCAGCCCAAATTACCGGGATTCCGAAGTCGACGTGTATCGCCAATGCGCTACCGATGACCGATTGCGGACGTGCCTTCGAGCGGTAGTTGCTCGTCAACACGTCATCCATCGAGCACTCGACGACGATGCAGGCGAAGTCCAAGCGGCTCATCCGGTCGCAGCAATTCCAAAAGCGTTCGCGGCCCGCGGTGATGCTGCCTACGAAGTCTGACAAAGACTTGCGCTCGATGGCGACGCTGGCCGTCATGCCCGCAACCGAGTAATCACCGGCGTCAAGCGGCGCAGACTGCACGTCGACCGTGTTGGAGAACTCGAACGGCAATTGCTCGCGCGTGTCGATTATGATGATGGGCTTCACGGCGCACACTCTGGATGCCAGCAGCCCTTGCCTTTGAGCCAGACGCAGCGATCGCCGACGTAGATTTGACTGCCGCAATCGAGGCACGTGCAGTCGAACTTCGTAACGATGGTGCGCGGCTTGGGCGCGTCGGTTGTATCCGCGCGGTAGTGTGCGGGGCGCCACGGCGGCGGTTCCGGATGTGCGCCCCGTCGTGGGGCGCACGTTTGCGGCACCTCGCTCGGCAGCTCTGTCACCACGTAGAGGCCCTTTTCGCGAATGACTTTGCAGGCCAGATAAGCCGCCGTGCGCGCTTCTTCCATGCGGTCCGAAGCGGTGAGCGCGATCAGCTTTGTGACCTTCGAATCTACAGCGAGCATCAGCGTGACCGCCTTGCCGAGCGAAACTCAGCCGCGACTTCGGATGCACGCGCACGCTCGTAAAGCTTGCGAGCCAAGGCCTCATCAGGAGCACGGACGTTATCGAGCTGAACGCGAACTTGCTCTAGTTGCGCGGGCGTACGGCGCGTCATGTAGACGGCTTGCGTGGGCTTGCTCATCGGTTTGCCCTTCGCTTACCGAGCATTTGGCGGACCGCTTCAGCTGGGTCAGCGCAGTCAACGACGACTTCGGGCCGCTTATCGCAGGTGCCGTTAACCGGCACGTTGGCTTTCTCGAGCGCCGCCAAGAACAAGTCGGCGCGAATCGCGCTCTTGTGGGCGGAGGCGCGGAGAATCGGAACGCCCAGGCGCTGCGCTGTCTCGCGACAGTAGCGGAAGGGCCAGCCGACGACGGCCGTCGCGTTCTGCTCGGTGATGAGCAGGGCGAGCGCCGTTACAGCGGGCTTGATTTTCAGGTCGCTTGAACTACTATTCACTTTCGTGTGGTCCTTGCGCCCCATGACCTGGCAGGGTTGTGGGGCGTCGCCGTTTGAGCGACGGGCCACCACGGAGCGCGGTGAGAAAATCAGGCGGCTTTTGCCTCGTTCAAGGCGCTCAGCCGCGTTTCCAGAGCATCGGCGGAGAGCTCAGCGACGCGCGCGCCGGCCGCTGCTTTCGCAAGCAGGTAGCCACTCACCCGCAGTTTCTTCGCCGCGGGATCTAGACCCGCCGCCTCAATGAGGGTGCGTGCCGCGACCTGTGCTTGCAGTGAAATTGGGCGCCCGATGTTCATCGCTCAAACCTCCGTAGGTCCGAAGATGAGGAGGCGGGCTAGCGCCACGTAAGGGACAGATTCTGTCCGCTATTTCTTTTTTCTGCGGCGGCTTCGTTTAACGGAGCTGGCCAAGGCTTCTGGCCATCCCATTGCCAGGCAGAGGCGCTTCGATGCCTCATCAATATGAGGCGCGGATTCCATAGCCTGCGCGACAAATTCGAGGCCACCGCCTTGTGGACGACCTCGTCGGCGCACGGCTGCGCGCGCTTGGATTAGCCTAGCGATCTCCTTGCTCGCTGCCTCTGCCCGGTCGCCGAGCTCGGGCATTTCGTTCGCCAGAGCGCGCGCTACGACGGCTGCTGCGGTTTTGAGCTCCGCGGCTGTGAGCGGCCCTTCGCCAGTGTGCCCTTCGCAGTAACTGAAGAGCAGAGCTTTGGCGTGTGCCTCCCGCTCTTTTGGCCTTAGCGGCTGTCCCCGAAGAGCCGCTCGGACGCCTCGGGCTAAACGTTCGAGTTCTTGACCCTGAATCGCGGAGCTTGATGCCCGCGCCTGCAACGTTCGGGCGGCTTGCAAAAGTTCGTAGCGCAGCGCGTCGTCGGACCTGGGTGAGCCGGTCGGATACTCGTTCACATTCGGCGTCTGCCTCTTGACCGACACAGGTACATGCTCGCTGGCCCAGAAACTCCCGTCAAACGGCGGGCTCACCGCTGCCCCCGTTTCTCGCGTTCAGCCTGGAGGTCGACCGTGCCGGACCTAGCCTTCCTTCTGGCCTCGAGCTCCCGAGCCAACTGGGCCACAAGCTCCCATTCCTGAGCTACCGTCGCCGAGGTGAGCGCTGTTGCGAGTGCGACCTCTACAGCGTCCGAGTTGCCCACGCTTTGCCCAGGGGACGGCTCCACTCGGCTTTGCTCGTCGCTCGCGCTTGAGTGATTACGAGAACTTGCGGAATCCTCGGTGTTTTGCGCGTCTTTTAAGTCCCCTGCGTCTGCCATTCCGCCAAGGGGCCACTGACGCCGATGAGTAGCGCGACTCGTCTGGCGTCGCTAGCCCGTCGTGCCAGCACGGGCTCCTTGCACTCTTCGGCACTCATCAATGAGCGCGGAACGCGCACCGTGCCAATCGCGTGGGCGTGGCGAGCATCGCCGGCCCGTTACGTCACTCCCGCCGCCTTACTTCGTGACTGTAAGTCAAGACGGGCTCGCGGGATGCGTTCTCGCGCCTCAGCTGGACACGACCGTGCCGCCCGGCTTGCCGACTTCCCAGGCCGCGTCGTCGGTCACGCGGTTCCACCAGTTGAGCGAGACACTGAGCTGCCCGCATTCCTCGAAGCGAAGGCCTGCTTCCTGAATCACTGCCTGGAGCTCGCTTGGCGACCGCACGCCTCCGTCTGCGAGGGGTTGCGACGCCGGGGCCGAACCATGCGCGCCGCCACGCTTTGTCGCGCTGGCGAACACTTCTTGAAGTGAATTGCCGTTTTCCAGCTGAAGGCGTTGGCCGGGCACGTGGGCCAGGTCTGACATTTCACGTGCCCGTGCATCGGGCGTGCCGGCGGCCGGCGCTGGTGTGCGATTTTCGGCATTATCTCTAATGGTTCCGCGGCTTCTGCCAGGCCAGTGTGGCGCGCCTGTGACTCACAGGTCCGCACCGGCGGTGGCAATTTGCCACGCTCGCGTGGCGCGCCGCGCGGGGGGTGGACATCGCACACCGATGCACTTAAGCACACGGTCCATGAATCAAGCCTCTGATGCGTCGCGCCGGGACGGTGCGGAAGCACCACCTGAGTGGCACGAGCGCTGCACGAACCGCAGCGCGATGACCCAAAGAGCGCGGTCTGGCTCGCCACGTATGTTCGAGTCGGACCTCTTCGAACGATTTTCGCGGGCGCACCCGCTTGCGCCCGCCATCTTGTATTTGCCGGTTGCTGCTTTGGGCATTGTGTTGAGCTGGCCTCATGGGGCGCTGCGGACGGCGTTGAGTGTGTTTGCGGGTTACCTGGTTTGGACAGTCGTCGAATACTGGCTGCATCGTCTGGTGTTTCATCTTCCCGTGGTCGGGCCGAAGTCGGCCCGCGTGGCTTTCGTGCTGCATGGTGTCCATCACGAAAGCCCCTCCGACGAGACGCGCTTGGTCATGCCCATCGGCGCATCGCTGCCAATGGGTCTGTTCATCTTCTTCGCGTTCCGCTTGGTTCTGGGTGCGGACGGCGCTTGGGGCCCCTTCGCCGGCTTTGCCATCGGCTACGTCATTTACGATGAGGTGCACTGGTACCTTCACGCTGGCAAACCCACCTCGGCTTGGGCTCGTTGGCTTCGCCGTCAGCATTTTTTGCACCACTTCTCGGAACCAACTAGCCGCTTCGGCGTGAGCTGCCCCTGGCTCGACTACGTGTTCCTTTCGCGCGGATCGCAACGCAAGAGTAGCGCGGCCGCTGCGCCCGCCAACGACCACTCTAGCCCGCAGAGCAACGCGCGGCGGTCAGCTTGAAACGGCGAGCACCTGGTTGTCGCACAGCCAGCCGCCTTGCTCGACGACGACCGCCACCGCCTCGCGCAGCGCCGCCGCCGGGCAGCTGAGAGCGTACTCAGGCTCCGGGCCATCGGGGCTGAGCGTTGCGCCAAGCGGCGTCAAGTCCTCGATGGCGCACTGAACGAGCCAGGCGCCCTCGATCAGAAACCGCGCGATCCACGTCTCGTTACCGCTGAGATTGTGCGTCGCAATGACGTCGACCCAGGCATTCACCTTTTGCTCGTTCGTCATGGCTCACGATAGCGCACCGGCTTGCGATGCGGCAACGGGTTGCCCGGGCCGCTCGCCGCCCGCGGCTAGTGGCGATGCATGAAATAACCGAGGGCCACCGACAACGAGCCCACGACTAGGATCAGCAGGATTACGGCGGCCCAGCTTGTACCGCGGGTGGTGCCTGGCCGCACTGAGCTGCGCAGCAGCCGTTCGGGCGGCAGCGAGGTCCCGCCGCGCCCGCCGCGCGCGAGGTTCGCGATGCCCGCGGCGGCGGACGCGCTGATGTTGACGCGCACTTGGAGCGCGCCGCGTTCGGCCTCCGTCAGGGCCACGAGCTGAGCTTTTTGGACGCGCTCGCTACCCCCCGTGAATGCCGAAAGCGAATCGATCAAGGCGCGCACGGAGGCGGGCCGAAGACTCGGATCCCGGTCCAGGCCGCGATGCACCACGCGCGCTAAGTCGCGCGGGACCCAAGAAGCGAGGCTCTCGAGCTGGGGGATGGGCTCGGTGCAGATGGCGACGATCAACTCGCCGAGTGACGTCTGCCCGCCCCACAGCCTTTGCCCGCTCAGTGCTTCCCAGAGCACGACGGACAGGCTCCAGACGTCAGTGCGTTCATCGACCGCCTTGGCATTTTTTGCTTGCTCGGGCGACATGTACATGGGCGAGCCCAGCATGCCACCGGTGCGCGTCAGGCTCAGATGGCTGGCCGCGCTGTCGGCTTCAGTGAGGCGAGTGCGCTTGGCGACGCCGAAGTCACAGACTTTGACCGTAACCTCCTGCGTTGCTTCTTCTATTTGCAAAAAAAGATTTGCTGGTTTGATATCGCGGTGGATGACGCCGCGCGCATGCGCGGCGGCGACGCCACTCGCGCCCTGCACCACGAGCCGCACGGCGACCTGTGGGTCGAGGGCGCCCTCCTTTTTAAGGACCGCCGACAGCTCGACGCCGCGCAAGAGCTCCATGATGATGTAAGGCATCCCGAGCGCTTCGTCGGAGCCCGTGTCGATCGTGCGCGCGACATTGGGGCTGTTGATGTCGCTGGCGGCGCGCGCCTCACGAGCAAAGCGCTCGAGCGCGGTGGGCGAAGCGTTGGCCATGCCCGCGGACACGACCTTCGCCGCGAGCCGCGTGCCGTTGGAGTCTTCGACCTCGTAGACCGAGCCCATGCCTCCTTTGCCGATCAAGCGCAGCACCTTGTAGCGGTTGCTCAAGCGCTTACCGCGGATCCCCAGCGGGTCCGCTTGGCTCGAGCCGCTCGGCGGGGGCTGCGCGATGGACAGCGCCAGATCTGCGCGGCCTTCGACACGCTTTCGAATTTCGCCGGACACGCGCGTGATGCGCGCGTCATCCAGTAGTTCATCGCCGCCAGAAAACCTGCGCAAGCGGTCGGCGAAATCCTCGACGGTTGCGGGGCGCAAGTTCGGATCGCGATTCAAAGCCCGATGGACGGCGCGCGCCAAGCCCGCCTCGACCCAGGGCGCTCGATCTTGAAGGTGCGGCACGTCGTCGTTGCAGATGGCGACGATCAATTCCGCCACCGACTCGATGTGCGAGAAAGGCGCGACGCCGCACAGCATCTGATAAAGCGTGGCGCCCAGCCCCCAAATGTCGGCGCGCTCGTCCACGCCCTTCGCGTTGCGCAACTGTTCGGGGGCCGCGTAATCCGGTGTTCCGAGTTGGCTACCCGTCGCGGTCAGAGATTCTTCACTCCAGGCGCCGAGGCGTTTGGCGATGCCGAAGTCGCAAACCTTGACGATGACCTCGGCTCCCTCGTGGTCAAACAACAAATTACCGGGTTTGACGTCGCGATGCACCACGCCGATGCGATGCGCGGCTGACAAGCCGCGCCCGGCCTGGAGCGCGATGCGAACGGCGCTCTCCGGCGCAAGTGCGCCATGCTCCTCCAACACATTGTCTAAGTCACGCCCGCTGAGGAGGGGCATGATCAAGAAGTGCGCGCCGAGCGCTTCATCCCGACCTGCCGCGAGGACGCTCGCCACATGCGGATGGGACAGCTCTCGAACGTGCTTGGCCTCGCGCTCGAAGCGCAGGCTGGCTTCACTGTCCAAGAGCTCCGGATACAAGACTTTTACCGCAACGAGCCGGCCTTCCAAATCCGTCGCACGGTACACGGAGCTCATTCCGCCGAGGCCGATCAGGGCGTCCAGGCGATAGCGGCCGGCGAGCAACTCACCGGTGTAGCTCTTGGCGCGAGCTTCTGCGTTGGCCGGAACCACGATGGTCCGCGCAGCATAGCCACGCGGCGAGACTCCGCGCTAGTATCGAAATATGTTCGAAGCGCAAGAGCCCAAGGGCCGTGTGTTGGTGGTCGCGGGCTCCGACTCGGGCGGCGGGGCCGGTATACAGGCCGACATCAAGACGATCACGGTTTTGGGCGGCTACGCCGCCACCGCCATCACCGCGCTCACTGCGCAAAACACCCTGGGTGTGTTTGGGATCGTGGGCGTCGACCCGGAGCTCGTCGCTCAGCAAATGTCCGTGGTGCTTTCAGACATCGGGGCGGACGCGGTCAAGACCGGCATGCTGTATTCGGAAGAAATCATCGCCGCCGTCGCCTCTACGCTCGAAGCGCGCGCACGCCGGCTGCCCGTGATCGTCGATCCCGTCATGGTCGCGAAAGGTGGCGCTTCGCTATTGCAACAGCGCGCGCGCTCGGCGCTGGTCGAGCGTCTGCTGCCCCTGGCCGCGTTGATCACGCCGAACACGCCCGAGGCCGCGGTTCTGTCTGGTGTGAGCGTAGAGGATGAAGCCGGCATGGAGCGTGCGGCCGATCGCTTGTTGGCATTCGGCGCGAGCGCAGTGCTGATCAAAGGTGGGCATTTACCCGGCGATACGATCGTCGATGTGCTGCGTACGGCGGACGGCGAAGCGGCGCGCTTCGAGCACCCGCGGATCGCCACCCAGTCGACCCATGGCACCGGCTGCACGTTGGCATCGGCGATTGCGTGTGGGGTGGCGCTCGGTTTCACGCTCCGTGACGCCGTGCAGCGCGCCGAGGACTACGTGCTAGAAGCGATCCGCACCGCGCCGGGTTTGGGCAAGGGCCACGGCCCGCTCAATCACGGTCATCTGCTTGGTGCGCGGCTGAATTGAGCGCGCTTGTCTGCTTGCTGTCGGCATGTCATAGCGCAGGATGACTGGCGGCGATCATTCCCTCTGCGCGCTGCTCACCGCGGCTGCGCTATTGAGCTGCCAGACCGATCACGACGCATTAGAAAAAAGGCCCCCTAGCGTTGCGGGCGGGAGCGGCGTCGGCGGAGCGGTCGGTGCGTCGGGTTCGTTTTCGCAAGTCGGCGGCGCGGACGGCCAAGTGGCGAGCGGTGGCGGCCATCCGGATGACGAGTCACCGGGCGCGAGCCTGCTCACTATCGTGAACGGCGTGGTCGACGCGCCCGGCGTCGTGCTGTGCTTGACTAAGCTCGATGCCGAGGGCGGCGTCACGGCCCTGGGCCGCCCGCTCACAGAAAGCCCGTTCGAATACGCAAGTAACATCGTGCTCTCAAAGGTCGACGGCGCTCAGCTCGACATCGATACGCTCCAACCTTTCGTGATCGCGGGCGAGCTTGGCGAGCAACGCGAAATAGGGCGCCCGGGCGAGCTTGATTTGATTGCGGGTGCGGGCTGCGAGGCCGCATTGGCTCGTGCCCGTGCCGAAGAAGCGCTGGTCGCCGACGCCAATGCGCTCACCGCCGATGCTCCCGGAGCGGCGGGTGAAGGGGGTGGCGCGGGTGGCGGCGTACCGCCGCGCCTGCGGGTCCGCGGCTTACCCGCCATTCCTGCCGGAACGCTGAACGCGGGGCGCAGCATTTTGTACGTAGCGACGGGCTGCTTGGGCGGCGCTACTTTTTCCGCTGCTAAAGCGGAAGAATACTGCGGTGCCGGTTACACGGAACGAAACTCGACGTCGTCTGCCCTGCTGGTCTCGTTATCCCGTCGCACCACGTTCGGCTTCACCGGCATGCAGTTCGTGCATGCGTCGGTGGCCACGCCGGCGGTCAGCGTGAGTTCGCAGCCTATCGTCGGGTTCGGGGCCTCAGGTCCGGCGCTCGCGATCGCCAGCACCGTGAGTGAGGGGCAAGTGGCGCCGCAGCCGGCATTGCTCACGAACCCGGCTTCGGCCTACGGCGCGCAGAAGCCCTATCAAGTACAAGTGTCCGTTCAAGGCATGCCAATCGTGAACTACCCCTGGGCGGAAGTGCTGGTCCGCGGCGGCGTGGCCCAGCTGGTGGACGGGAGCACGTACGCGCTCGTGCTGCTCGGGCCCCGCCCCGATCACCTACAGCCGACACCCATTTGGAACGCGTCCGCAATCACGGTCATACCCGTCGACCCATGATGCTTGCGTCCGCGGAGCGCGCGCTCGGCTCCGCCGGGTCTGACATCTGACATCTGACGAGCGGACGAGCGGACAGCTAACGAGCTGGACGCGGCGCCGAGGCGCGACAGCGCGACGAAAAGGCTTTAACGTCTTCGACAACGGGGGCGGGGCGTTGATGGCGTTGTTGTTGCTCGCCATCATCGTCGTCAGCGCCGCGCTCATATACCGCCTGATCGAGACGCCGTGCCGGAACCTCGCCCGCAGGTTCATCGATCGCCGTAGCCGGGTCGCCGCACGTTGCCCTCGAACATCGGCCGCGCCGAGCTGAGCCGGCGCCTCGCCGCTCAATGGTAAAGCGAGACTTCCGCGAGCTTGGCGCGGGCGTCGTTGATGTGCGGGCTGTTTGGGAAGCGGCGAATGAAGGCGCGCAGCGTGTTCTTGGCGTCGTTCCACGCCTGAATCGCGAGCTCGGCTTCGGCGAGTTGCAGCGTCGCCTCGTCCATCACCTCTTTGTCGGCGGACGCTTCCGAGAGCTGCATCAAGATGGGGATCGCGTCCCGGTGCAGACCAAGTTGAATCAGAGCGCGCGACAACTGCAGGTTGGCCTGGGGGCTATGGGCGGCGTCACTCTTGTACTTCAGCGACTCACGGAAGGATTGCTGCGCCTCGTGCCAACGGGCCATGCGAATGTGATCGACGCCGGTCTGATAGGCAATCAGCGATAACTCGTTCTTGGCTCGCTCTACGGCGCTGTCGAACACGGCGCGTTCGGTCGGGGTGAGCTCGAGCTTGACCACGTCCGGGTAAGCCGCAATCAGCTCCTGGCGCTTGCTCTGTACGATCAATTGGTAGAACTCGCCGGCCTGCCGGCTAGCGCGCTTTTGCAGTTCTTCCCGCTCCTGCTCGACCTTGATGTCTTTCTGCACGGCATCCAGCTGGTCGCGAGTCTCCTTGTTCTCGCCGCGAACCGTCTCCAGGCGAATGTCCCAGGTCAGCTTCACGAAGATCAGCAACACGGCGATCGTGACCACGTAGGCAGTGGCGCTGTTCAGGACGACCTTGCGCTCAGCACCCTGCTGCCGTTTGGAAATACTCTTCAGATCAGCGGCCAGCGCGTTGACCAAATTGTTGGTCTTGATGGTGAGCGCACGGCTCTCCACGATCTCGCGCTTGATCTCCTCGATCTCGTACTCGTTCATCGGCCGGCTCCTGAGTATCGCTCTGCCGCGAGCCGAGCAAGCGCCGAGCCGACCCAGCCTTCCTCAAAAAGCCCCTCCAACGCCGCGAAAAGCCGTTTCTGGCTTGAACGGGCGCCGTTCCCTGGCTAGAGCGAGGCGGGCTCAATGGCCGAGTTGGTCGTGGGCGCCGCGCGTGGGCGCGTCAAGCAGCGCCCCGGTAACTTCTCGAGGTAACTATGGACACGAGCGACATCCGCAAGGGCCTGAAGTTCATGATGGACGGCAATCCGTACGTCGTCACCGATTTCCAATTCGTGAAGCCGGGGAAGGGCCAAGCCTTCACGCGCACGAAGATGCGAAACATGCTGAACGGCGGCACCATCGAACGCAACATCCGCTCGGGGGAAAAGCTCGAGCCCGCGGACGTCGAAGACCGCACTCTGCAATTCATCTACCCCGAGGGTGACGCGTACGTATTCATGAACTCTCAAACCGGTGATCAGGTGACCGTTCAGGCGGACGTCGTCGGGGACGATTCAGGTTTCTTGATCGATGGCATCGACGTGGTGATCACGATTTATAACGGGAACCCCGTGGCGATCGCCCTGCCGCCGCACGTCGTCGTGCAGATCACTGAGACCGAGCCCGGCGTGAAGGGGGACACGGCCACCAACGTGACCAAAGCCGCCAAAATCTCGACTGGCGCCGCGGTGAACGTCCCGCTGTTCATCAACGAAGGCGATTGGGTGCGCGTGGACACCCGCACGCGCGCTTACATCGAGCGCACGAAGGCGCCGACGAAAAACACCTGAGCCTCCCGCGCATGGTCCGAAAGGCCACCTGTAGCTGCGTCCTGGCGTTGCGCTCGTTTGGTTGATCTTGCCCGAGCTCCGTGAGGTCCTCGTTCCTGGCGCGAGCGTGGGCCCTCCCGTCGCTTCACAGCCGGCGAGATCTGCCGCGACATCCGTCGTCGCCCGGCCTCACGCCAGGGCTCGCGCGTTTCTTCGCGCAGCTCGGGCAGGCCAGCGCGTCCGCCCAGCAGCGGTTTCTTTGATGGTCACGAGCCACGGCACAGGGCACGCGGCCTTCGGCGGCGTGGCCGTCCACGATTCGAGAAGCGACCGCGTTCGACGAGGAGGTTCGCTACAAATGGGGAATACCCGTGCTGGCTTTGCCGCGCGCGAAGAGGACGACACGGCCCGCGTCGACGCACGCGGCGGCGCGCGCTTCGCTAGCCACCACACAGTCGCTGAATTTGCTGGCGTCCGCGTGCTCGGACAACGCGTTCGTTTGCCATAGCTCTTTGCGATCGCCGATCACGAGCAGGCCGAGCGCCGTCGGCGTGATCAGCCAGCGCCCATCGGGTGAGCGCGGGCTGCCCATTGGCGGAAGCCCCGGCGCAGGCTTCTGTCCCGGGGCGCTGCCGACGTGGGCTCCCTCGACGAGCGCATCGAGCCCGGCTGCGTCGTACGAGAGTGGGGCGATGACGACGTTGGGGCCTCTGCCGTTTCCGGCGCAGCTGGCCGGCCGAGCGGCGAGTAGACGGGTGGCGAGTGGCGGTAGGAGCCCCTGCTGCGCGTCGCTGCGATTGAACAGCAATTCAGAGCGATCGCAGGCGTGGCTCGTGCCCGTGATGCGTTGGCCATCGGCCGTTGCCAGCTCGAGCGGCCAGCCCGGCACGCCACCGTCGGCCGAGAGCGGTTCTTCGGTGGCGCGATCGGCGGCGACGCGCGTGACTTCGTTTGCGCCACGGACTAGCAGCGCGCCATCGGCCTCGAAGTTGAGCGGGCTGTAATGAGGAAGCTCCGGCAGAAGCGGCGTGGCGTGGGCTACGAAGGGAGCGGCCAGGGTCAGCTTGCTTACCGCGCGGAGCAGATCCCGATCCAGGATCTTGCGCTGCGCGTTGGACAGCGGTTTGAAGTACCAGCCGTCGCGGCGCCCGACCGAGAAAGCCTCGAGCACGTCGCCCTGCACGAGCGCGTAGCTCACTTCGCTCGAGGCGAGCGCGTCTACCACGCGCGTCAGATCGCCGCAGCGAAGGGGCGCGCCTTCCGCGTCGAACACGCGAGGCACGCCGCTCTCCGCGCACAAGCTCGATAGGAGCCGCCGCACATTATCGCTGGCTTCTGACTGGTAAGTGCTGTGTTTGAGGCGCGCGCGCGCGCCGAGCCGACCCAAAAAATGCAGTAGCGAGCTCCCCGGCTCGTTCGCCAACCGTGACGCCCCCGCAGCGCGGTCGAGCCACGCGAGGTCCGCGCTGGCGGGCTCGCTGCTGCCGAGCGCGCCGACGCTCACCGTGAGCCGCGCGTCGTCCCGTCCGTCCTGATCTTGATCGGAGGAGTCCACCGAAAACTCCAAGCTTTCACCGGGCGCCGCCGGCGCCGCCCGCAAGGTCAAGAGCACCGGTTGCGGCAAGCTCGGCGCGACGACGAGTAGCGCCCGCGCTGGCGCGCGAGCGATGAGCGTCGCCGTGCACGTCGCCGTCAAGTCCAACGTCGCGCTACGCATTCCGGTCTGAGTGAGCGCGGGGCTCAGGCGGCAGTCGGGGCCGCTCGGAACGAAGCCTGGCAAGTCGAGCAATTTACGCGGCGCGTCCCCGTGCGGGAAGTACCAGAGCTCGCCGGGCGGCGCATTCTTCTCGTGCGGCGCAGGCACGAGCCAAGCAACCGCGTCGGGTTGTTGGTCGCCATCGAAGTCTGCGTACAACACTTGGGCGAACACGCGCGCTTTCGGCGCGCGCAAATCCAAGCCGTCGCCCTGCCACGTGGTCGGGCCCCCCGGCACGAGCTCCGCCTTGCGCGCCGCAAAGCCAGCTGATCCGCTCGGCGCGGCGTTGAGTTCTGCGGAGGCGCCCGGCGCAGGGTTTGCCGTCGGCAGCGACGACGCCACTCCGAACGGGGTGTACGGCTTGTCCGCCCCACAGCCGTTGCACGCCGGTAACCCGCACGCGGCGCCCAGTAAAACACTCCGCGCGAGCAGGCGACGCGACCGAAATTGGGCGGCCCTCGCGATTTGTACAAACAGTTCGCGGGACACGTCAGCGCGCTCGATACGCGGCGGGGCGTTTGGCCAAAAATGCCGTCAGGCCCTCGCGTGCGTCGTCCGTTGCGAACAGGGCGCCGAAGGCGCCGGACTCCAGCTCGCAGGCCGTTGCCAGGTCAGCGTCGTAGCCCCTGTTCAACGCGCGCTTGCTGGACGCCACGGCCAGGGGCGCCTGCGCGGCGATGCGCCGGGCGTGCTGCGCGCTGACGTTCATCAGCTCGGCGAGTGGTACCACGCGATTGACGAGGCCGATCGCGAGCGCCTGTTGCGCGCCGATGGGCTCCGCTCCGTAGACCAACTCTTTTGCGCGCGCGAGGCCCACTCTGCGCGACAAGCGCTGCGTACCACCGAAACCGGGCATCAAGCCCAGGCTCGTCTCCGGCTGGCCGAACTTGGCGCCCTCCGCAGCGAAGATGTAATCGGCGCACAGCGCGAGCTCACAGCCGCCGCCCAGGGCAAAGCCGTTCACCGCGGCGATGATCGGATACGACACCTCCTCCATCAACCGACCCAGGCGATGGCCGAGCGCGCTGAAGGCATGCGCTTGCGCCGCGTTCAGCCCGGACATTTCAGCAATGTCCGCGCCCGCGACGAAGGCTTTTTCACCCGCCCCGGTGAGGATGGCCACGCGTGCGCGGTCGGACGGAGCCGCCGCCTCCAAGCTCGTGAACAGCTGAGTCAGCTCCTTTAGCAGCTGCGCGTTCAGTGCGTTCAACTTGGCGGGGCGGTTGATCGTGATGGTGGCGACGTGATCCGTCTCGCTGAGGAGCAGTGTTTCATACATGCGATGTCCTTCCGCGCTCAGCGCGCTGGCCCGACCTTGGCGCCCTGGTCATCGTACAGGTAGAAGCCGCGCCCGGTTTTTCGTCCGAGCCGACCCGCCGCGACCAAATTTCTCAGCAGCACCGGGGACCGGTACTTGGGATCGCCAAAGTCCTCCTCCAACACACGCGCGATCGACAGCACCGTGTCGAGCCCGATCAGGTCTGCGAGCTCGAGCGGCCCCAGCGGGTGATTGAGCCCGAGCCGCGCGCCTTGGTCGATGTCCTCGGTGCTTCCACAGCCTTCTTCGAGCGCGAAACAGGCCTCGTTCAAAAACGGGATCAACATTCGGTTGATCAGGAAGCCCGGCCTGTCTTGGCTCACGATGAGCGTCTTTTTTAGCCGCTCGCCGAGCATGCGGACCACGCTCAGGGTCTCTTCACTGGTGGCGAGGCCGCGCACTATCTCGACCAACTTCATCACCGGCACCGGGTTCATGAAATGCATGCCGACCACGCGCTCGGGCCGTTTTGTCTGAGCTCCAAGCCGCGTGATGGAGATACTCGAGGTGTTGGAGGCCAAGATCGCGCTCGGCTTGGCGAGCTTGTCCGCTTGCGCAAAGATCGCGAGCTTGAGCGCGCGGTCTTCGCTGGCGGCCTCGATCAGCAAGTCCGCGCGTGGGTAAGCGACTTCGGCGCGGCTGAGCTCGATGCGCGCGAGCGTGTTTTGGTACTCCCCGGCCGAGATTTTGCCATGGCTCGTCAGGCGCACGAGGCGTCGCTCGATCGCGGATTTACCGGCTTCCGCCCGCTCGCTGGTCTCGTCGACCAGAAGTACCGTGTAGCCGGCGCGCGCGCACACCTCGGCGATGCCTGCGCCCATCTGCCCGGCGCCGACGACGGCGATCACGGCGTTGTCTGAAAGCTGCATGGCGCGAGCTTCGCTCACGCGGACCGAGTCTGCTAGCGTTGCGCGGTGCTGCGATGAGGATTTGGGCTCGGGTTCGTCAGGGCAGTGCGCTCGCGGCACTACTCAGCGGCTGCGCTTTTTCGCGACCCGACCCGGCGAGCCAAGCTCGCGTATTGGTCGCCAAAGGGAACTCGGCAGAGGCCGCCCGCGAGCTAGAAGCGTACCTGCAGCGGCAGCCTGCAGCCATCGCGGAGCGTCGGCTGTTGATCCGTGTCTATGCCAGCATGAGCCGGCTCGACCGCGCCCAGCAGCACGCGGTCGTCTTGGCTCGGACGCTTGGGCCGGCGAGCCCGATCCCCTGGCTCGAGCTCGGCTACGCGCTCGAGCTCGTGCACCGTTACGATGAGGCGCTCGACCAATACGATCGCGCGGCCGCCGTGGCCCCACATGACGCCCTGGGTCCGTTCACGGGCGGCTTCCGCGCGGCGCGCTGGGGTGAGCTCGAGCTCGCCGAGCCGCGGCTGGTCGAAGCCGTGCGGCGTGATGCGCGGCACGCGGCGGCGTGGCACGCCCTGGGCCTAGTCCGGCTGCAGCGTGGGGATCTGGACGGCGCCAGCGCCGCGTACGCCTCCGGTCTGCGGGCCGACCCGGCGGCACTAGAGAATCACGTCGGCCTCGCGACGCTGGCGCTCCTGCGCGGAAACGCCGCACTCGCGCTCCGCGAGTACGACGCGATCGTCTCATCACGGCCTGGCTTCGCTGACGCCCAGCTGGGCCGCGCCTGGGCGCTGACGCAGCTGGGCCGGCTAGACGAGGCCGAGCACGCCCTGGATCGGGCGGCCGCGCTGGGCGCGAGCGTGGGGCCGATGCGCGCTGAGCGCCGGGCCTTGGAGCAGCGGCGGCGTGCGCGCTCGATGCATTGAAATGTGTGCAACGCGGGCGCCCGCGCCGCCCCCACCGGGGGCTGAAATGACAATTAGAATCGTGGCCTTGCCAAGCTTGTAAGGACTCGGCGCGCGGCGTACTGTCGAGCCGCCGCTCCGTGCCGAAACCGCGGTGATCGAGTGGCTAAGAACGGTTGAGGAATGGACTCCCAGACGATCCGCACGGCGCTCGGAACACTGCAGGCGATACCAGATTCAGCCGAGGCGTGGGCGGCACTTCGAGGCTCCGCTCGGGAACGCGACGGCGACATTTCGACCGACGAGCTCCTGCGCTTGTTCGAGGCCGCGCGCGATAAGCACGTGGCGCGCGGCGAATGGAGCGCCGTGGCGGGCCTCTTGGACGTGGCGGCCCAGATTGCGGAGGGCACCGCTCGCGAAGCCGAGATCGTGAGCGAACAGGCCAAGGTCTTGTTGAACGAGATGTTCGACGACGACGGCGCGGCCGTCTGCTACCTGCGGCTGTTAGAGATCGACCCGAACAACCCAGTGGCGACATCGGCAATTGCCGAGAGCGAGCACAAGCGCCAACGGTTTTCCGAGCTGGCATCCACCTATGCCAGCGAGGCCGAGCAGGCGACGGACGAGATCTACAAGAGCTCCATGCTGATGCGCGCCGCCGAGATGGAGGTGCGCTACGGCGGTCAGACCGTCAGCCTCGAGACGGCCATCGAACGCTTGGAGCAGGCCGTCCGCCTCGACCCAACGAACGAGCGCGCAGGCCGCTTACTCGAGCACGTCTACCGTGTGGGCAACCGCTGGGAGGAGCTCGCGAGGGTGCTCGAGCGTCAGGCCGACCGCAGCGAAAAGCCAGCCTCACGCGTGGCCGCCGGCGTGCGCCTGTCGCGTCTGTACGCCCAACACCTGTCGGACAGCGAGCGCGCCGCGCGTGCCTATGACCGAGTGCTACGCGTGGATGCCGCGCACGTGGAAGCCAAGGGCTTCCTGGCGGAGTTCTACGGCAATTACGAGCGGTGGGCGGACCTCGTGCTCTTGTACGAGCGCGAACTGAAGGCCAAAGACACGAACGACGCGGAGCGTCTGGGCGACATGCTTCAAATCGCCATGCTGCATTGGCGAAAGCTCGGGCGGCCCCAAGATGCGGAGCCCTGGTTCGAGCGCATTCGCAAAGTGGCCGCCACGAACGAAGGCATGCTCAATTTCTACCGCGAGTATTACGGCTCGCTGGAAGACGACACGCGCCTGATCGAGGTGTTGCAGGGCGCGCAGCGCTCCGTGCCGGACGCCTCCAAGGAACGCAAGCAGCTCGCATCCGAAATCGCCAAGCTGGCCGAAGGCACGGCCAACGCGCAGAAAGCGATCGAGCAGTACAAGAGCATCTTGCGCCAAGATCCGGACAGCCCGGAAGCGCGCGACGCGCTCAAGCGCTTGTACAAACAGACCCAGGGTTACAACGCGCTGGTCGAGCTACTCCGTCAACAGCTCGAGCGCACCCCGGCCGAGGACTACGCGGTGCGGCTGGGCATTTTGCGCGAAGTAGCTACCGTATACCGGCAGTACGTGCGCAGCGACACCGCGCTGCTCTCGGTGCTGAACCAGATCGTTCAACTCGACGACAAGCTCGACGAGCGTGACGCCGACGAGATGCGGGAGTTGGTCGGCCTCTACGATAAGCTCGGGCGGCACCGAGATCTGATCACGCATCAGCTGAAACTCGCAGAAATTACCCCTGACATCGAGGAAAAGAAGGAGCTCTATCGCGCCGCCGCACGGCGCTGGCTCGAGCAATTCTCGAATGCTCAGAATGCGACCGAAGCGTACGCCGCCCTGCTCAAGATCGCGCCGAACGATCCTGAAGCGCACGAGCGGCTCGAGGATTTGTACCGAAAGCGCCGCGCCTGGGACAAGCTGTTCGAGTTGTACTCGGCTGACTTGGTCACGGCCGAGGGCGGCGCCAAGCTTTCCCTGCTGAAAGAACTCGCTCAGTTAGCGGCCGAGCGCTTGAATCGCGGCGCCGATGCGGTCGAGCTATACCGCCAGATTTTAGAGATAGATCCAAATCGTGCCGAGGTCCTGGACGCGCTCGAAAAGTACGCCGAACGGGCCAAGGATTGGCCGACGCTGGCCGACGTATTGGAGCGGCGTGTGGCATCCCTTTCGGACGAGCCCGCGCGGCTCGCGGCGCTGCAAAAGCTTGGCACGGTGTACGCCGATCACATCGCTGACCATCAGAAGGCGGCCCAGGCCTGGCAGCGCGTGCTCGAGCTTTCGCCGGGCCACTCGCGGGCGCTGCGCGTGCTGCGTGAATCTTACCTGCAGGGCTCCGATTACGATGGGCTCGAGCGCTTATATGCCTCGCAGAACGATTGGGAGGGCTTGGCCGAAGTGCTGAGCACGGCCGCGGATCGGGCAAAAGAGGCGCCTCAGCGCATCGAGCTCAGCTACCGCGCGGCGGCCGTTTACGAGCAGAAGCTCCGCCAGCCCGAACGCGCGTTCCGATCTTACGACCGCATCCTGACCGCCGATCCGGCGGATACCCGCGCTGCCGGGGCCTTGGTGCCACTGTATGAGAAGGAAGAGAAGTGGTCGCGCTTGCCGCCGTTGTACGAGCTCTTACTCGAACGCGCCGAGACAGTCGTAGAGAAGCTTGCCCTGCTTCGTCGCTTGGTGGAGGTCTCCGGCCGCCGTTTGAACGACAAGAAAGCGGCCGCGGTCTACGCGCGCAAAGCGTACGAGCTTGCACCAGAAAGCGGGGAGGCGCTCGACTTGCTCGAGGACTCGTCACGCGCGGCGGGAACATGGGAAGCGTTCGTGGAGGCGATCGAGCAGCGCTTGCAGGCGACGGACGTGACCGCCGCGCCGCCGCCGGTCGCTTCGGCAGAGCCGGTCGCACTGCCGAGCAAGAAGGGCAAAAAGAGAAAAAAGAGCGAGACGCAGCCCGAGCTGGGCGCAGCGCCCGCGGTGACGGGTCTGCCCGATGCCGAGCGCCGCTTGCTCGAGCTTCGGTTGGCCAGGGTGCTCGCCGAAGAGCTCGGCCGCTCGGATCAAGCCGTCGTCTTGTACAAGCAGATGCTGGAACAGGCGCCCGCGGACGCAGAGGTGGCGGCGGCGCTGGAGGCAATCTTACGCCGCGAAGATCGGCGCGATGACTTGCGTTGGCTACTCGAGCTTCGCGTCGAGCATGCCGCGGACGACGAAGCGCGCGTGCGCATTTTGAGCGATTGGGCGACGCTCGAGGAAGACGTGTTCGAGGCGCCCGAGCACGCGGTTGGCATCTATCGGCGTATCTTGATTGCGCACGCTTCCGACTCCGCCGCGCTGGGGGCCCTGCCTCGCTTGCTCTTGGCGCAGGGCGACGCGGCGGGTGCGGTAGCCGTCATCGAGCAACATCGCGAGCAGCTCTCGGGTGGCGACCGAGCCGAGCGGGAAGTCGAGCTGGCCGAGCTGTATCTGAATCGATTGTCGAATCCGGAGGCGGCGTTTGCTAACGCCGTGTCTGCGGTCGCGGCAGCGCCGGTCAAAGCGCGTGCGATGTCCGTGCTCGAGCGGCTGGTGGAGTTGCCCGAGGTACGCGCGCGAGCGGCGGACGTGCTAGCCGCGCAGTACGCCGCGTCGGCCGAGCCGCGTCGCGAGGTGACGGCGTTGACCGTGCTCTTGGCCGAGACCGACGATCCTACACGGCGCTTGGCCTTGTACGTGCGTTTGGCCGACGCACAACAGCACAAGCTGAGCTCGTATGGGAGCGCGCTGGACGTCGTGCTGGAGGCGGCGCGCCGGTACCCGAGCGAGCTATCACTCTGGGATCGCGCTGATGCGCTGGCGCAGCTCGCAGGGCGCCCGACCGATCTAGCCGGTACCTTCCGTGAGGTGCTCCGCGGCACGTTGCCGGAAGCGCTCGAGGTCGAACTGGCCGAGCGCGCCGCGCGTTTGTATGAGGACCGCTTGGGCGATCCAATCGGCGCGACGCCCTACTTGGAGAGGGTGCTGACGCTCTCGCCGGGCAACGAAGCCGCGTTCCAGCGCCTGAAGGACATTTTGACCGCGGCCGAGCGCTGGGGCGAGCTCGAGGCCTTGTACGACCGCGCTGCGAGCGCCACTTCCGACCTCGCGCGGCGCGCCGAGATGCTCGTGGAGGTGGCCCTGATCTGCGAAGAGATCATCGAGGATCCGGAGAAAGCGACGCGCTACTACGAGCGCATCTTGGAGGTCGACCCGCTGCACGACGTGTCGGTCCGAGCGCTCGACCGCTTGTACGTCAAACAGGGCAAGGACAAGCAGCTCGCGGCGCTGCTCGAGAAGCGCTTGCAACACGCTACGGGCGAAGAAGCGTTCGAGCTCAAGCTACGCCTCGCCAGGCTGAACTTGGATCTGCACGAGCCGGAAAAGTCCATGCTCTTGGTGGAGGATGTGCTCTCCGAGCAAATCAACGACTTTCAGGCGCGCGAGCTGACCGAGCGCATGCTGGAAATTGGCGGCTTGCGTCAGCGCGCGGCGAGCCTGCTCGAGAGCGTGTACGAGGCCCGAGACGAGATTCGTGACCTCGTGCGCGTGCTGGACGTTCGGCTGGAGAGCTTCGGATCCGACCCGGCGAACGTGGACCGGCGCGAACTTCTCCGACGGATCGCCACGCTGCGTGACGAACGGCTGCACGACGACGAGAGCGCCCTCCGCACGCTCGCGCTGCTCGTGCCGGCCGATCCGCTGGATGTCGACGCGCGCAAGCGCCTGCTCGAAATTGGGCGGCGCCTCGGCTTGAACGAGCGCGTCGCGGAGGTGCTCACCGCAGCCGCGGAACGCGCCGAACATCGCGGGCTGCAAGGTGAAATCCTGATGCAGGTCGCGAGCATCCACGAGGAGCTGCCGAACGATAAGGCGCGCGCGGAACGCGTCTATCGCCGCGTGCTGATGCTCGACGAAGGCGACGCGGAGCTCGTTTTGCCGGCCGCCCGTGCCTTGGAGCGCATCTACGTTGCGGAGCACGAGCACGCCAAGCTTGCGGAAATGCTGTCCGTGCAGGTCAAACTCGAACGAGACGGCTCGCTTCGGCGCGATCTGTTCGGCCGGCTCGGTGAGCTCTACCAAAACGTGCTCGGCGACAATGATGGCGCGATTGCCGCTTGGAGCGCGCGCGTCGAAGAAAATCCCGATGATGAGCCGGCTTTGGCCGCGCTCGACCGCCTGTACGAGCTGAGCGAGCGCTACCGAGATCTCGTCTCGGTGCTGGAGCGCCGCCGCGAGGCATCGACGGACGCGGACGTGCGGCGCACGCTCATGACTCGCTCCGGCGAGACCTTGTGGAAAAAGCTCGAAGCAGTGCCCGAAGCGATTGAAGCCTACCGGGCTCTGATCGCGGAGTTCGGCCCGAGCGGCGTCTCGCTCGGCGCGCTCGAGGAACTGTTCCGCAGCGCGTCGCGCTGGGAAGAGCTGAGCGAAACGCTCGAGCGGCATCTCGAGATCGCTGGCAGTGACGTCGAACGGCTGGAGCTCCTGGCCAAGCTCGGCACGCTGAAGCGCGAGTACTTGAACGACGCGGCGGGGTCGCTCGAAGCCTACCGGCGCGCACTCGCCATCGACACCAAGCACGACCCCAGCCGTGCGGCGCTCGGGCGGCTGCTGGATTCGGAAGAGGCCTTGTCGCGCCGTGAAGCGGCTCAAATCCTCCATCCGATATACGAAGCCGAAAGTGACCACGAGCGCCTGCTGCGCGTGCTCGAAATAGAAGTGTCGACCAGCGACGACTCGCTGGAAAAGCTCGCGGGGCTGGAGGCGGCGATGCGCGTCGCGGAGACCGAGCTCGCCGATCCCAAGCGCGGCTTCGGTTACGCCGAGCGCGCGCTCAGGGTTGCGGTCGGTCACAGCGAGCTGGATCCCTGGTTTTCGCATTTGCAGCGGCTTGCCGCGGCGACCAACCAGCAAGCCGAGTACGTGAAGCTCCTGTGTGATGTTGCGCCGGAGATCTTCGACGGCGAGGTGCAGCTGGCCGTGACCCTGAAGATCGCCGATCTCGCGCGCCATCAGCTCGCCGACCGCGAGCTCGCGCGCGAGTATTACAAGAAGGCGCTCGAGCTCCGCGCGGACGACAAGCAGGCGCTTGGCGCGCTCGAGTCACTGTATGAAGAGACAGGCGACGCCCATAATTTGCTCGAGATCCTCGAGCGCCGGGTCGAGATCGCCGACAGCGATGAACAGCGAAAGCAGCTCCTGTTCCGCCGTGCCCGCCTGCTCTCCGACGTGCAGGGCGACCAGCCGCGCGCGATTCGCGTATATGAGACGATCTTGGAGCTGTGGCTCGATCCGGCGGCGATCAGCGCCCTGGAAGCGCTGTATGCGTCGGTCTCCCAGTGGGGCGAGTTGATTTCGCTTTACGAGCGTCAGCTGGACGCAAAGCTTGGCAACGCCGCCGATCTCCATGTCAGTATCGCTCGCGTAGCAGCCCGCCAGCAGCATGACCTCGGACGCGCCTTCGACGAACTCGAAGCGGCCTTAGCCGGCGACAGGCAGCACGCGGGAGTGATCGCCGAGCTCGAGCGGATCCTGGCCGAGGCGGGCGAAGCCGAGCACCGTGCGCGTGCGGCGGCGCTGCTCGAGCCGGTGTATTTGCTGCGCGGTGACTTCGCGCGGGTGATGGACGCCATTCGTGCGCGGCTTTCCTACGCGAGCGACCCCGATGACCGTCGGGAGCTACTACTGCGTTTGGCCAAGCTGTACGAGGAACAAAAGGAAGACTATCGCGCCGCGCTCGATACGATCGCCGAGCTCTTGAGGGACGATCTGGCCGACTCGTTCACGGTCTCGGAGCTCGAACGGTTGGCCAAGGTGGCGGGGGCCGAGCGGCGCCTAGCCGACATTTACGCGGCAGAGCTCGAGAAGGTCGAGGGGGACGACGCCGTGACCGTGAAGCTCGCGCGGCGCACTGGCGAGCTATTCGCGAGCCTCGGTGAGCTCGATCGTGCGCTCTCGTTTTATCGTCGGGCGCTGGCGTTCGAGCCCGAGAGCACGCAGCTTTTTGCTGCGACCGACGACATCTTGCAGCAGAGCGCGCGCCATGAAGAGCGGGTCAGCTTGTACCGCGAGGCGCTCGACCATCGCTTCGATCCAGCGGCGCGTCTGTCGGCGCTGCATACGATGGCTGCGCTGCAAAGGCGCGAGCTCGGTCGTCCCGACGACGCCATCGAGACGTACCGCTCGCTGCTGGACGTCGAGGATACGGACGCACGCGCGCTCGATGCACTGACAGAGCTTTACCGCGAGCGTGAGCGTTGGGACGACCTGAGCGAGCTTTACTTGCGGCGCGCCGAGGCCGCGGCCTCACCGAGTGAAGGGGCGCCGTATCGGCTCGCGCTCGCGCGGTTGAAGATCAAGCTCGGCCAGACCGACCGCGCGGTCGATCAGTTGGAAGAGATCACCTCGCAGCTCCCCTCGCACCCTGAGGCGATCGCCGAGCTCGAGGCGTTGCGCAAGACTGACGGCCAGCGCCAGCGCGTGGTCGACATTTTGCGGCCCATCTATGAGTCGCTCGACGATTGGCGGCGGCAAATCACCCTCAACGAGGACCGTTTCGCGTTGGCCGACGCGGGGGAAAAAGTCGCAGTCCTCCGTGAAACGGCCGAGCTGTGGGAGCGGCGCGGGAACGACCTGGGTCGCGGGCGCCGCGCGTTGGAGGCGGCGGTGCGGCTCGATCCCGAGGATGCCGGAGCGCGGGCGGACTACGAGCGCTTGGCCGACGCCACGAACGAGTGGGACAAGCTTGCAGACACTTACGACACCGTGCTGCGCGACCGGCCCGACCTGCTGGGCAAGCGCGAGATACTGAGCACGCTCGCTCGCGTGCACAACGAGAAGCGGGACGACCCGCGGCGGGCCTTGGCGGCGTACGGCGCCATCCACGACAGCGACCCATCCGACATCGAGCCGCTCGAGAAGATGGAGCAGCTGGCCACGCTGCTCAGTGACTGGCCGACCCTAGTGCGCGTTCTCACGGACAAAGCCGAGCTGTTGCTCGACAACGAGGAGCAGGCGAGCGTGTGGCGTCGTGTGGGCGAGGCAAAGCGGGACATGCTGGACGATGCCGAGGGGGCAATCATCGCCTATGAACGCGCGCTCGAGCTCGAGCCGGGAAGCGCGTTCACCGTCGACTGCCTGACCGACTTGCACGAAGCCAAGCGCGAGCCGAAACGACTCGTGGAGCTTTACGTCCAGCGCGTCGAGCTATCCGGTGAGGACGACGCAGACTTGAAGTACGCGCTCTTGCTGAGCGCCGCGGGGGCCTACGAAAAGGATTTATCTGACCGTAGCCGCGCGATCGAAGTCTTGGGTCAGGCGCTCGCGCTCCGGCCCGGGGATCATGACGTGCTAGCGAGCCTGAATCGGTTGTATCGGCTGGAGTCGATGTGGTCGGAGCTGCTCGACAACTTGAGCTTGGAGGTGAGCTCGACGGAGGCGCCCGAGGAACGCGCCGCGCTGCGCAAAGAAATCGCTAGTATCTTAGCCGGAAAACTCACGCGCTACGAAGACGCGCTCGACGCCTACAGATCCGCGCTCGACGACGTCCCGAGCGATTCCGAGTCAGTAGCCGCCGCGCGGGCGATCGGTGAGACGCACGATGATCTGCGCCAAACGGTGGCGCAAATCTTGGTGCCGGTGCTGCAGAAAACGGAGCGCTGGCAAGAGCTGGTGACCATTTTGGAGATGCGGCTCACCGTTGAGGCCGAGCCATTGCAGCGCCTAGCTACTTTGCAGGAAGTCGCGGAAGTGCTCGAAGCACGCCTCGGCCTTCAAGCCGAGGCCCAGGACGCGCTCCTGCGCGCTTTGTCGGAACGTCCCGAATCGATCGAGCTGCATCAGGACATCGAGCGATTGGCGGGGGTCACCAACGGTTGGCTGCGCTATGCGGACACGCTCGCTGAGCGCGCGCAAGCCACGTTCGACCCGGAGCTGGCACAAGGCTTGTTCGTTCGACTGGCTCGCATCTCCGAGGAGCGGTTGAAGAACGACGAGCGCGCGGTGGCGTCCTATTGTCGCGCCGTAGAGCAAGCGGGAGACAAACCGGAGCTGCTGTCGGCGCTCGATCGCCTCTATGCACGCCTTGCGGACAAGGAGAAGTTAGCGGACATTCTGGAGCGGCGCGCGGCGGTCGAAGACTCCGACCAAGCTCAGGCGGAGATCTACTTTCGGCTTGCTGGCCTTCAAATCGACAGCTTTCACGAGCCGGCGCGTGGCCTGTCTTCATTGCGGATGGCGCTCGAGCGCGCGCAGGACCACGAGCCTGCGGTCGAGGCGCTGGAGAAGCTCACTCAAAATCGCGATCTGTTCGAGGAGGCGGCAGAAGTTCTCGAGTCCGTGCATCGCGCGCGCGGCCGCACGGATCGGTTGGCGGCGCTGTACCGGAAACGCGTCGCGTACGCCGACTCGCTCGAGGCGCGCGTCGATATGCGCAGAAGCTTGTCGCGCGTCCTGGAGGAGGAAGTCAAAGACCCGAGCGGAGCCCAAATCGTTCTGCAAGAGGGGCTACTGGAGGCTCCCACGGACGGGGCTCTGCTGGACGAGCTCGAACGCCTAGCCGGCATCACTGGTGATTGGCAAGGGGCGGCCGTGGCGCTCGAGGCCGCCATCGATCGGCACTCGCAGCTCTTGCCCGACGTGGCCGCTGGTTTGTGCATGCGCCTCGCTGCGTGGCAAAGAGATAGAGTGCACAGCGCCAGCGCGGCGGAAGCCGCGCTGGGCCGCGCGTTGCATTTCGAGCCTGACAGCGACGAAATTCTGGTCTCGATCGAAGCGCTACAGCGTGCGCCGGGCCGCGAGCGGGATTTGTGCGGGACACTGCGCCGGCGCGCCAAACTGCAGCTGGACGAAACTCGGCGGGAGGACCTGTATCGGCGAGCGCATGCGCTCGCCGTCGGGTTGGGGGATGCCGCGTTGGCCGAGAGCGTGCTCCGTGAGCTGCTCGCGCTCGACGACGCTAACTTGTGGGCGCTCGCGGAGCTCACGCAGGTCAGCCTGGCAACGGAGAATTTCCAAGAGACCTACGAGCTACTAGTCAAGCAGAGCGAACTCGGCGCGGACGCGGCTCAGGTCCGGAGCCTGCGCCGGAGAGCGGCCGAAATAGCCCGAGACAAGCTGATCCAGCCCGCCAAAGCGATCGCCCTCTACGAACAATTGTTCGAAGACGATCCAAACGATGTCGACGCGTCGAGCGCGCTCCGAGGCTTGTACGCGCGCGTCAACCACTACGAAGACCTTGGTCGCCTCCTCGAGCGCCTGGTCGACTTGGCCGAAACTCCGGCGGCACGCAGCTCGCTGCGCATCGAGCTTGCTAAGCTGAGCGAGGAACGCTTCTCGGCGCCGGACACCGCCATCGATCTGTTGCGAGCGGTGCTCGAGGACGAGCCGGGCCGCGGGGACGCCGTCGTGGCCCTGAGTGAACTGTATGAGAAGACCAAGCGAGACGAAGAGCTCGCCGATCTTTTGTCGTCGCAAATCTCTGGCGCACAAGAGCGCCATGATGTGGCTGCGGAGCTCAGCTTCCAGGTGCGCTTGGGTGAAGTGTACGACTCGCGCCTGGGAGACCGCGAA
>CAXSGJ010000004.1:27798-45035 GCA_964236865.1 uncultured Polyangiaceae bacterium | reverse complement strand
GACGGGCGCTGGCCAAGGACGCCGGCGTCGCCCCGGACGGCAGTGGATCGCACCGGATCGTGATCGGCAGTGACGCCGAGCCGTTCACCGACCCGGACGGGTTCGCCTGGGAGACCGCGAAAAGGCCATCGACACGTACCGTGCCGTGCTGGCTCGTGACGCGAGCCAGCGAGGCGCGCTCGAGGCGTTGGCGCGCTTGCTACAAAGCGAAAATCGCTTACCTGAAGCGGCGGAGGTGCTCGATAAGTTGCTTTCGGCGAGCAGCGGGCAGGCGGCGGTGACGATTTCGCTAGAGCTTGCATCCGTAGCGCAAAAGCTTGGCTCGCAAGAAGTCGCCACTTCGGCCTTGGAGCGGGGCCTTTTGCAAGACGAGCGGAGCCCGGAGCTGCGGTCGCGTTTGCGGTCTTGCTATGAGGTCACGAAGTCTTGGGACAAGCTAGCGGCGCTCTTGGCGCGGGACGCCGATTTTGCCGCGACCCCCGAGGAGAGTGTCGACCTATTGAGGAAAGCGGCCGCGATCCACGCGGAGGAGCGCGGGGACCATGCCCTCGCGGCTGAGGTCCTGAACCGCGCGAGCCAGTTGCGACCGGACGATCGCGAACTATTGCTTTCGTTGTGTGACGAGTACAGCGCCTCCGGTCGCGGCAGGGACGCCGCTTCGGTGCTGGTGAAGATCATCGAGAGCTACGGCAGCAAGCGGCCGAAGGAGCTCGGTGAGATCCACCGCCGGTTGGCCAACGCGTACCTCGCGGAGGGCGAAAATCAAAAGGCGCTGGAGGAGCTCGATAAGGCGTTCCGCATCGAGCCCGGCAACGTCAACGTGCTGACCCTGCTCGGTCAAGTCGCGCTAGATGTCGGCGATTATAAAAAGGCCCAACAGATGTTCCGCGCCTTGTTGCTGCAGAAGCTCGACGACGCGGGCCAGTTGAAAAAGTCGGAGGTCTTCCTGCGCTTGGGCGAGATCCACGAAAAGCTGGGCGAAGCGCCCAAAGCGCTGCAAATGTACGAACGCGCGGTCCAGACTGACGGCTTGGAAGCCGCCAAGCAGCGGTTGGCCGCGCTGAAAGGCAAATAGCCCAGAGCGGGGCGACGCCTGACCATGGCCCGGCTCCGCTCTACTCTCCCGTACGATCCACGCACCGACCGCATTGCCGATGCCAGCTGGCTCGGTGCCGTCGGGCGCGGCGCGATTGCGCGAGTGCTCAGCGCCGATAGGCTACTCCACACGTTGAGTGACGCGGTGGCCTCCGCTTGGACGCCCGGAGAAGCGGCGCGACTCACCGTGCGCCGCGTGATCGTCACTCAGATCATGTACACTGGCGTGCAAGCGCTGTCATTGGTGAGCGTGATCGCCTTCTTGCTCGGGGCGAGCATCATCATCCAGTCGAGCCTCATGGGCTCCGCGGACGGCGAGCTCCTGGGGAAGGTGCTGGTCGCCGTCGTGCTCCGCGAGCTTGCGCCATTGATCACCGCGATCGTGGTGGCCGGCCGCTCCGGCACGGCGATGGCGACTGAGCTCGGCAACATGAAGGTCAACTCGGAGGTGCTCGCGCTGTCCTCCCTGGGTATCGATCCGTCGCGCTACATCGTGTTGCCGCGTTTGGTGGCGACGATCGTGAGCGTGCTGGTGTTGATGATCTACTTCAGCGTCGTCGCCATCTTGGGCGCGTTCACGTTCGCGGAGCTGTCCGCCAACGGCAGCTGGGGCAGCCTGTACGCCGGTGTGTCGCGGGGGGTGATGCCCTTCGATCTTGGCCTCTTTTTACTCAAAGGCGTCGGACTCGGGGCGATCGTAGGCTGGCTTTGTTGTCATTACGGGCTGCAAGTGAAGAGCTCGCCCACGGAGGTCCCTCAGCAAGCGAGCCGCGCCGTCGTCATGAGCCTTCTGTGCGGTGTGGTGTACAGCACGTTCGTGACGGGCATCTTCTATTGGATTGTGGGGCCGGTGATTCATTGAGCTGCTGATTCGGCCTCCCTGCCTTGCTTGCGCCCCGAAGCGAGCGCCCCCATAATTCACGGTCGGTGGAGCTCGAGGTATCCGCAAGCGCGCTGGCAGAGCAGGCGGATCAGGGCCTGCTGCTCGACCGAGCCGCGTTCAGCTACGGCGATCTGTGGGTTCTCCGCGAGACGCAGTTGCACGTGCCGCGCGGCGGTGACCTGCTGGTCACCGGTCACAACGGCGTCGGCAAATCGACGTTCTTGTTTTTGTGCGCGGGCTTGTTGCCGGCGACCACCGGTCGCGTGCTCTTGGACGGCCGCGCCCCCCACGTGACGACACCGAGCGACTTGGTCAGGCACGGCGTACGACGCGGCGTGCTGTTCGACAGCGGCGGCTTGCTCTCGAACCTGAGCGCGCTCGGTAACGTGACCTTGGCGCTCCGCTATCACGCGGACGTGTTCGGCTTGAGCGTGCCCGAAATCGAGCTCCGTGCCCGCACGGCGCTCTCGGAAATGCGCGTCGCCCAGGCTGATTTTCACGCGCTCCCCGCGCACCTTTCGCTCGGGGTCAGAAAGCGGGTGAGCTTGGCTCGAGCCCTGGTGCTCGATCCAAACTTCGTCTTTTTCGACGACCCGGACGCCGGTTTGGACGCGCCGACCCGGGCGCTCGTCTACGGTTTGCTGGAGCGCTTTCGAGACGATCCGCGAACGACGATGGTGGTCGCCAGCAATAGCCGGCCCTTGATCGAGCGCATGGCCGTTGAGACGGTGGAGCTATCTCACGGCTACCTATTGCGGCGCACCAGCCAGAGCCCAACCTCGCGCGGGCCGTCCTTCTGACTCACCCGCAACGCCGTCCAACGGACCCGTGCTCCAGCCTTCACTGGATCGCTAGCAGCTCGATATCGAAGACGAGCGTTCCGGACGGAGCCCCCGGACGCTGCGGCTTGTCGCCATACGCAAGGTCCGGCGGCAGCCAAAAGCGCGTTTTCTCGCCGACGACCATCAACTGCACGCCTTCTGTCCAGCCTTTGACGACGCCGTTCAGAGGAAACGTCGCGGGCTCACCGCGCGCCACCGAGCTGTCGAACATTTCTCCGTCCGTGGTCCAGCCCGAATAGTGAACCGTGACGCGGTTCGCGGCCGTGGGGTGGACCTTACCCGTGCCCGGCGTGAGCACTCGATAAGCGAGGCCAGACGCGGTCTTTTTGGCGGTCTTTGGCGCCGCCTTGACGTCCTCCGGCGCTTTCGGCGCGGCTACGATCTCGAGCAGCTCCACGTCGAAGACGAGGTTACCCGACGGCGCGCCGCCCATCTGAGGGTGGTCTCCGTACGCGAGCTTGCCGGGGATCCAGAGCCGGCGTTTCTCGCCGGTGACCATCAGTTTCAGCGCTTCGGTCCAGCCGGGGATCACTTCACCAACTCCGAAGGTGGTGGGTTCGCCGCGAGCCACGGAGCTATCAAACATTTTTCCGTCGGTCGTCCAGCCCGTGTAGTGGACCTTGACGCGGTCGGACGCGGCGGGGTGGTCCTTGCCCTTGCCCGGCGTCAGCACCTTGGTTGCAAGACCGCTGGCTGTGACTTTCGCGTCGGAGGGGGCCGCTGCAACGTCCGCTGGCGCGGGTATCCCGGCGGGCTGCGGGGGCGAAGGCGCGGGCGGGGTCTCGCTTGCCACTGCCATTTCTTTCGTATCGATGGCGGCGGAGGTCGCCGAAGAAGGCGGCGTGGCGGCCTGCGTCTGGGTGCTGGCCCCGGGCTCGGGCTGGGTCTTGTTGCAGGCGGCGCTGGCGATGAGGAGCAGGGCGAACGAGGCAAGACTTCTAGGGCGCATGGCGGCGGCATCTTCCATCAAGCCAGAGCCTCGCGCAAGCGTCGAGACGAGCCACGAGCGCGGTCGATTTCGCGTTTCAGGGCGACCAGGGGTGGCTAACGTCGATGCAAAATGAGCTGCCGAGTGGCCCGTCGATCGCGTCCTGTGTGGCTCGTGTCCGGGCTTCTGGTTTCGATCGGTTGCCAGCGAACTGGTGCAGAACAGCAACCGAGCTACGCCGAGCAAGTGTTCGCGTCGGTGTGCGCCAAATGTCATGGCTCGAACGGCGGCGGCGGACTGCCAGCGGCCGAAGGCGCGAACGCGCCGCGTAACTTCCGCGATGCGAGCTTTCAGGCCAGCCGCAGCGACGAGCAACTGAAACGCGCAATCCGAAGCGGCAAAGGCGCGATGCCGGCGTTTGGCAATGTGTTCTCGGACGCGGATCTCGAAGGCTTGGTGCGTAAGATTAGAAGCTTCGACCCCGCTGCGAAGCCGCGCTGAAGCGGTGTAAGCTCGCGCCGTGACGAGTCCGCACACCGAAAACCCGAACGTCGATCCGCGAGAGCCGCCGCTCGTGGGGCAACGTTCGACTGACATGCGAACCGACCTGTGTCGGTTGTCGCCGCCAAGCCTGGCATTGTACAACTTTCTGTACTGGCCTTATTTATTGGTCAGCTGCGCGGTGCTGTTCTTCCCGGCGCTGATCTTGTGGGCGCTCACGTTTTGGGACTCCAGGCGGCGCTGGCTGGCCATGTACACGAGCATCTGGGGCGCGCACTACTTGTCTTGGGCGCCGTTCGCCAGCGTCGACGTGGAAGGGCTCGAGCACGCTGACCCGGAGCGGCCTTGCGTTTACGTCGTGAACCACCAATCCATGGTGGATATTTTGGCCGTGTTTGCGACTCGGCTGCCCTACCTGTGGGTCAGTAAGGTCGAGAACTTTTACGCGCCATTTTTGGGTTGGAACATGTGGCTGAACGGGTACGTACCGCTGAAGCGCGGCCACCTGCCGAGCATCCTACGCATGGTGCGGTCCTGCCTGCACCGGCTCGATGCGGGCCACAGCTTGTGCGTCTTCCCAGAGGGCACTCGTTCGCCGGACGGTAACCTGATCGATTTTTACCGCGGGGCCTTTTGGGTAGCCACGAAGCAGCGTGTTCCAATCGTGCCTGTTCTGGTCGAGGGGACGGGCGCGATCTTGCGCAAGCGCAGCCTTCAAATCCGCCCCCAGCCCGCGTTGGTCAGGATCCTGCCCGCCATTCACCCAATCGAGGCGGGCTACGATGACCGCCGGCTCCGGGAATTGGTCCGTGTGCGAATGGCCGACGAGCTGCTCCAGATACGTCGCAGCTTTGCGCAGCGTGCGCTGGACCATTAAACAAAATTGCCTCGCCAAGGCCGCTTTTCGCGCGCTTTGTTACGAACAGATGTCGCGAGGTGTCGCCCGAGAACCGGGATGTGGTATGCGATGCAACGCTCGCGCACCGGCGTCGGTAAGTCATGCGGAACCCGCTGTATCTACGGAACAATCCAAGCGAAATCCGCTACGTCAACACCTACGTCGAGAACCGTTTCGCGGAAGAGAACGCGTTCGTCCGCAAACCGCGCCGAAACATCGAGCCCTGGCCGAAGTTCGACCAAGCGAAGCGCGAGCTCTTGCCCGTCCCCACGTGGCCGGGCCACGAGTCAGCCATCGAGTGCTACTGGCGCTGTTGGGAGATCGCGTTTCAGAATTTTCGTCCCGCGGACGAGGAGAACGCGTTCGTCACGGACTACTCCTCCACCATGTACGACGGTTGTTTGTACATGTGGGACACGGTCTTCATCGCGCTCTTCGGTCGCTATGGCGACCGCGCTTGGAAGTTTCAGAACACGCTCGATAACTTTTATTGCAAGCAGCACCCGGACGGCGGCATGTGTCGCCAGTTCCGAGAAAGTAACGGCAGCGAGTGCTACAGCCGTTTCGACCCGGCGGGCAGCGGCCCGAACGTGCTCGGCTTCGCCGAGTGGGAGTACTTCCGGGCCTTCGGTGACCGAGAACGGTTGGCGGAGGTGTTCCCGGTGCTCGTTTCCTACGGGCAATGGCACCGCCGCTACCGGACTTGGCCCAATGGCAGCTATTGGGGCACCGGCCTGGCCAGCGGCATGGACAACCAGCCGCGCTCGCCCGAGGGGGAGATCATCGACCACGCACATCTGACGTGGGTGGATACGAACATGCAAGCGGTGCTGGCCAATCGCATCGTGCTCGATATCGCGACGGTGCTCGACCGGCGTGAGGAAGTTCAAGACTTCGCCGAAGAGAATGCAGTGCTCGTGCCCTGGATCAACGAGTACCTATGGGATGAGTCATCCGGCTTCTATCACGACTTACGCCGGGACCAGACGCGTCTGACCGAGGTCAAAACGATCGGTGCGTTCTGGGCGCTGCTCGCGGACGCGGTCCCAACCGAGCGCCTCGCGCGCTTCGTACAGCATCTGGACAACGCGGCTGAGTTCAAACGCCCTCACCGCATTCCGAGCCTGTCCGCCGATACGCCCGGCTACGATCCCGACGGCGGTTTGTGGCTGGGCGGCGTGTGGCCGCCAACCAACTACATGGTGGTGCGCGGTTTGGCCGCGCGTGGCTATGAAGATCTCGCCTACGAGATCGCCAAAAATCATCACGACAACATGGTCGCTTCGTTCGAGGAAACGGGCTCGGTCTGGGAGCACCATGCGCCGGACGAAGAGGGTGGCGGTCGTGGGCGGAAGGATTTTGTAGGCTGGACGGGCATCACGCCGATCGCGGTGCTGTTCGAATTCATCTTCGGTTTGCGACCCGACTTCACGCAGAATCGCTTGACCTGGCACATCCGTGGCGTCGAGGGCTTCGGTGTCGAACGCTACCCGTTTGGTGCGGGCGGGTTATTGAACCTCAAGCTCGAAGCACGAGCCAGCGTCCTCGACACGCCGGTCGTATCAATCACGGGCGATCTGGCCGTGGATGTGCATCTGATCTGGGCGGGTGGCAGCGAGATCATCGAAGTGCGAGGGGGCGTGAAGTAGTCACTTTCAGGCTACTGCGGGCGAAGGGGCGCCGGGTTAGGGTGAGGCACTGTCATGTCCAGCACGGTGATGATCGACGGCCTCATCGTGGCCCCGGAAGCGGCCGTGGTCAGCGTCTTCGACCGTGGCTTTCTCTACGGGGACTCCATCTTCGAAACCTTGCGCACGTACGGCGGCGTGCCCTTTGCACTGGACGAGCACCTAGCCCGCTTGCAGCGCAGTGCGGAGCGCGTCTTCATCGCGCTGCCGACGAGCCGCGCCGTTTTGAGGGACGAGTTACTGCGAGCCGTGCACACGCAAGGCAGCTCCGAGTGCTACGTGCGGGTGTCCGTCACGCGCGGTGTTGGGCGGACCCTCGGGCTCGATCCAGAGCTCGCGCGCGAACCGCTCAGGGTCGTGATCGTGACCGCGCTCTCCCCACCACCCGATCGCTGTTACACCGAAGGCGTGGCTGCCATTACCCATCGCGCAGACCGGATGGGAGAGTTGGCCGGAGCGCCCGACGCGAAGATCGGCAATTACTTGGTTGCCGTGCTGGCCGTGCGGGCGGCCCATGCACGCGGCGCGCACGAAGCGCTGATCGAAGATGCACAGGGCCGAATCTTGGAGGGTGCGACTTCCAACGTCTTCGCCGTCTTCGGCGACACCCTGGTCACCGCCCCGGAGAGCGCCGAGATCCTGCCCGGCATCACGCGCGCCTATGCTTTGCGCATCGCGCAAGGGCTCGGTGTGTTTATCGAGCTGAGACCGCTGACCAAGGCCGAGCTGAGCCGCGCCGATGAGGTCTTTATTTCCTCGAGCATTCGCGAGCTCATGCCCGTGGTGCAGCTCGACGAGCGGGTCATAGGCCCCGGCGTGCCGGGGCCTATGACGCAGCTACTCCTACGAGCATTCCGCGAAGCCGCGAACCAAGCCTAAGGGCTGGCGGGTTCGGGCGTGGCGTCGACCAGCTCGGGCATCGGAATGCGAAGGCGCCCGCCATCCTGATAGGCCAAGGCGCTGATCGCTTTGTCGAAGAAGGCACGCAAAAAGCCGATCTCGTGCGGTGGGTTGGTGATGAGCCCGGCCGCACGAATGTTCTTCATCGTGGCCACCACCTCGAGCGTTCGCACTTCGCCTTCGCGAGCCAAGATGCTGAGCGCGCTATCTTTCATCATGCGCGCCAAGGCCTCGCGGCGGTCGGGCGTAAAATAACGATCGGTCGCGGCGACGACTTCGGCCTCGAGCTTTTGCTGCAGCTCTTCGGGTGCGGGCTCGACACCGCGGGTCAAATTCTCACCGACCTTGAGCAGCATCTCGTCCATCGCGGGTTTTGGCGGAAACCAGCCGCGAAACTCGGGCAAAAAATGCAGAGTGTGCGAGTTCTTGGCTAAGTCTTGGGCGTCTTCCTCGCCGAGCTCGAGCCCTTCGCCATCGAAAGGATGTTCTTCGGCGACGCTGGGCACCGGCTCGAGCAAAGAGGCCGCGCTCGAAAAGCCGAGCGGTTCCGGCACGCCGCGCGCCAGGTGAGCCTTACGGGCGGCCGCGATGCGGCTGCGGGCCCAGGACACCGGCACCTTCACCGGACGGTAATCCGCGCCTGGCAGGGCACGTGAGAGCGCGTCTTTCAGCTGTGATTGACTCAACTCCCCAACGTTGACGCGATGGATGCCAAAGTCGTCGTGCAAGAACACGAACACGCTGTGCGCACGGCTCGTCGACGAGCGCGAAGTGATCGCCAGGCAGACGCTGCCCCCGCTATCGGGCGCCAGCAGTAGCGCTTCCTCGACCTCCGGGCTTTTTTCACCGACCACGCTCGCGATGCGGCGCTCCGTGGGTACGGCGATGCCGCGCGCTTTCAGCACGTTCAACCCCCGCCTCGCCGCCTTGCGCGCGGCGCCCTGCGCCTTCTCCGCCGACGCAGCCACGGCTGCCGCGTTGCCGGCCTTGACCCACGCTTCCACCAATTGCACGGCTTGCCCGCCAGCGTGCTCGAGTGCGCTCACTGCCTGGTCTGCGCTCACCGAGAGCTCGGTGGCGGCGAGCTGTTCGCTCGACTTGCTTGGTTGTTTATCCGTCATGACGTCTCCAAAAATAAGGATGATCTCAGGGCAGCGCCGCGATGGCTTCGATCTCCACGCGCGCCCCCAGGGGTAATCCGAGCACGAAGACCGTGCTGCGTGCCGGCGGCCGGTCCACGAAGTGGCGCGCATAGGCCTGGTTGAAGGCGGCAAAGTCGCGGGCGTCGGTCAGGTACACGGTCGTCTTCAGCACGTCCTCGAGCGATGCCCCGGCCGCGTTCAGTACGGCGCGCAGGTTCTCGATCACGCGATCCGTCTCCGCCGCTAGGTCCCCAGTCACGAGCTGACCACTGACCGGATCGATGGGGATCTGACCGGCCAGAAAGAGCAGCGAGCCGCTTTGAATCGCTTGTGAGTACGCGGACACGGGCTTGGGCGCATCCAGAGATAAAATGACCGTTTTAGGCATGCTCGAGCCCCACGTGAGGGCGCGCATACTCGCTCGGGCAATGGCCGGAATCAAGCCTTGGATGCCCCCGTGCACGGGGCCTGCGCTCTTTCACGGACCCTCAGGAGCGCTTGCCGTCCATCGCGCGGCGGCCGTCAATGGCGCGGCCGAGCGTGATCTGATCCGCGAATTCCAGGTCACCGCCGTGAGGCACGCCACTGGCAATACGCGACACGTGGAGCCCTCTGCCGGCGAGCTCGCGCGCCAAGAGCAAGGCAGTTGCCTCGCCATCGACCGATGGTGGAGTCGCCAATATCACTTCCCTGACCGAATCTTCCGCCACGATACGGAACAACTCTTGAAGCGGTAGCTCGTCTGGACCTACGCCGTCGAGTGGTGAGAGCAAGCGGCCGAGCACGAAGTAGCGACCGCGCATGGCTGCGCTCTTCTCGATCGCGAGCAAGTCTTGTACGCGCGCCACGATGCACAAAAGGCTCGCGTCTCGCCTCGCGTCGAGACATACGGGGCACAGGGCGCGCCCGTCTTCTCCGACCTGCGCGATGTTGCCGCAGCGCTCACAACGTTTGACCGTTGCACCCAGTTCTTGCAGGGCGACGCCGAGCTCTCGGCCGTACTCCTGACTCTCGGTCACGAAAAACATGGCAAAGCGTTGGGCCGTTTTTTCGCCGACGCCCGGCAGGCGGGCGAGCAACTCGATCAGACGTTCTAGGCGATCAGGGAGCATCGTTTGGCCGGTCTCGTGTTCGGTTCAGCCCGTGCTCGGGCCGAGCTTCAAATCCTTGATCCGCGCGCCGAGCACCTCGACCGCATCGGTGATGCCGCGGTGCTTCTTGGCCTGTGCAACCGCGTCCCGGTTTTTCTGGACGCGGACTTCCGCGTCGACCGTGGCCAAGGTTTTGATCGTGCCGGCGCGCGCTGACTCGAGCTCGAATATGACCTTGGTCGGGACGCCGAAGTGGTCGCTCGCCAGTGCGTTCACGAGATCTTGCGAGTCCTTGTCGTTCACGCCGTGACCGATGACATCGCCCGGCTCCCAGCCCAAGCGCAGCTCGCCCACCGTCAGGGACAAGATCGAGGCCCGCGCCAAGAACGCGGCCAGCTCCGCTCGGCGCTCGTTCACGCGATCCAAGATCACGCGAAACGCCGCCAAATCTTCGGCCTTTGGCGTGGTCTGCGGCGCGCGCGCAGCGGTGGGGGTGGAGCGCGGGTCCGGCTTTCTGTCGGACTCGGCGCGGCTTGGAAATGGAATCGCAAAGTCCGGATCGGGCTCGGGCTCGGGCTCGGCCCGGCGCGGTGGAGGTTCCTTGCGACCCTCGGTCGGTGACTCGGGCCGCGCGCTCTCCGGGCTACGCAGCTCACGAGGACGCCGATCCGGCATGCGAGCGGCAAGATCGGACGGCGGCGGCGACGGTGGAGATTGTGGCGGCGCCGAGCGCGGCGATGTCTGCGCGGCCGGCGACGGCGGGGTCGGCGTGGCCGGCGACGACGGCGAGGGACGCGGAGAGCCCAGCCGTTGCTCGAGCGCCGCCAGCCGACGGACCAGCTCATCGATCGGCAAGAGCGGAGGCCGCCGCGCCAGGCGCACGAGCAGCATCTCCAACGCCGATCGGGGCTGGCCGCTCCGCACCACTTCGTCGAACCCTTGCGAGAAGCCTTGGTGGAGCCGGATCAAATCGTCGGCGTGGGTCGCACCGGCGAGGGTCGCTACGTCTTGTGCTTCCTCATCGGCCAGATCGAGCAGCGCGGCCGGCTCGCTGCACACTTTGGCGACCACCAAATCACGCAACAGTGCCAGCAAATCTCGAGCTACATGGGCCGTGTCGTAGCCGAGGTTCGCAAGCTCGGCGACGACGCCCAACGCCGCGGCCGCGTCACCGCGCACGAGCGCGCCAGCGATGTCGTGCAAGACCTTGCGGCTGGCTACGCCGAGTACGCGGGCGACATCATCGCCAGTGAGCTTCGGCCCGCCCCAAGCGATGACCTGATCGAGCAAGCTCATGGCGTCGCGCATGCTGCCCGCCGCTTCGCGGGCGAGCACCCCAAGCGCCGCTTCATCACTCTCGATCTTCTCTTGACCGAGAACGTAGCGCAGCCGGGCTGCGATCACCTGGGTCGGAATCAGCTTGAAGTCGAAGCGCTGAACGCGGCTCAAGATCGTGATCGGGACCTTGTGCACCTCCGTGGTCGCGAAGATGAACTTGACGTGCGAGGGCGGCTCTTCCAGCGTTTTCAAGAACGCGTTCCAGGCGTTCGTGGACAGCATGTGAACTTCGTCCACGATCACTATTTTGAAGCGGTCGCGCGCCGGGCGGTAAGGCAGGGAGTCCTGGAGCTTTCGCACGTCGTCGACGCCCGTGTAGCTGGCGCCGTCGATCTCGCGTACATCCACGTCGGTGCCTTGAGCTATTTCCAGGCAAGCCGCGCACTTGAGGCAGGGCGTGACGGTTGGACCAGGATCTGTCCCGGCGGGGGTCGTCGCGGGATCGCCCAGACAATTGAGCGCCTTGGCCAAAATGCGCGCGCTCGTGGTTTTGCCCACGCCGCGCACGCCCGTGAACAGGAAGGCATGGGCGACGCGGCCGCTGTCGATGGCGTTGCCGAGCGTGCGCGACACGTGATCCTGACCGACCAAGTCCTCGAAGCGCATGGGCCGCCACTTGCGCGCTAAAACGACGTAGCTCATCAGAAACACTCGCGTAGCAGATCGCATCGGCCCTGGCGAGCGGCGCACGGTGCGGCGAGTGATCTTCGGCGTTTGCGCAACCATTGAGCGACGTGCGCGGCCAGGGTAGCTTTCTCCGGTGCGATTGTTTCGTCCGCTCCTCGTGTGGTTGGTGCCGCTCGCGTCGCTCGCTGCCTGCGAGCAGCACACTCCACCGCATGCTGCGGTCGCTCCGCCGTCCCATCTGCCGTCGCCGGTTGCGACGACGGTTGCCGACGCACCGCTCAACAGTACCGACCTCCGCGCGGATGTCGTCGCTTCTGCGTTCTCTAAGATGAGCACGCGCTTCACGGCACCCGAACCCAACCAGGTCGTGGCGGGTTCGGCGCCGCGCTCCTACGAGGTGCGCCTCCTCGTCGATGTGCCGGAGCCCGACGCGCTCGGGATCGACGTGGCGCTGGACGGCCAGCGGCCGCGTCGATTGCCGAGCGCGCGGGCCGTGACGACGCTAAGCCAGCTGCTGCCGGTCGATGGTGAGCTTGCGGAAGGCGAGCATTGGCTGTTTGCCGCGCCGATCTTGGCGTCGGGCCTCGTGCCGCGGGTGAACGCGGAAGCGCTCCGCAGTGCGGTGGCGCGGCGCTTTTTTGTAACGAGCCAGCCAGGCGGCGTCTCGAACGGGAGCGGGGCAGTCTGGTTGCGGAAGCCTGAAGGGACGTACAATGGCCCGAGCTCGCAGCGCCTGCTCTTCGATCTGTTTTCGTTCGACGAACAGGGCGCGGCGCTTGGAACAGTGTGCACCATTGCCCTCGAGGGCGAGCGCTTCGCCGGCAAGCTCCGCCTGGCCGCGCCCTTCGCCCTGCTTGAGGTGCCGAGCGGCAACTACCGAGTCGGGGTCTCCGCGCCCGCTGCGCGCGCCATGACCTGGGAATTTACCGTCAATCGCGAGCTCGGCGGCGGCCCATGAACGGCACCTTTCTGTCGGGCGTGCTGTCGGCGTGGGCCGCCGCTCAGCTCGGCCTCGGCGCGTTCTTTTTGCTTGCGTACTTCGCCGGGCGTCGTGAGTCGGAATACTTGGTCTTCGGCTTGCTGTGCTTTTCGTTCAGTGTCTTCAGCTTGGGAGTGGGTCTGGATTACCACCAGGGAAGCGGCGCGAGCAGCATCCTGTCCGACCAGATTGGCTTGTCCGGGGCCATCTTTGCCGCGGCGTTCAACGTGCATTTTGCGCTTTGCTTTTTGCGCATCGAACGGCGCGTGCGCTGGGTTTGGCCGCTGTACGTGCTGGCGACGCTGTTCTTTTGCGCCAATTGGGCGGGGCTGATGTGGATACCTGGCGAGTTTCGGGTCGTCGCGTCCAACGTCCTCGGAACGCGCGTCCAGCACATCGTGGCCTCGGCGAGCGCGGTCGGCGACGCGTTCTATGTTCTCGGTTTACTCGAAACGTTGGCGACGGTCGCCCTCCTGGCCCACGCGTTCCGGTCGGGTCGGCGGGACGCGCTCGCCTCTCTCATCGGCATTTCCCTAACGGTGCCCGCGGTTTTCAACGACGTGGGGCTCGCGTCCGGTTTGTTTACCAACACCGTCAGCCTCTTGCCCCACGCCTTTTTGCTCTTTGCGTTCGGCGTGGCTGGCACGATTCTGATGCGATACCGGCGCGCTGCCGGTGGCCTCGAGCAAACCACTCAGCGCTTGCAGCTGCGCACGGATGAGCTCCGCAGCTCGTATGCGGAGCTGCGCGTGGTGCAGAGTGAACTCGTCACTAAAAACCAGCTGGCCGCGGTGGGTGAGCTGGCCGCGGCCATCGCCCACGAAGTCAGAAATCCACTGGCGGTCATCGTGAACGCCGTCGCCGGCCTGCGGCGGGCCTCGGGCAGTGAGGAAGATCGCGGGATTCTGCTTTCGATCGTGGACGAGGAAGCCGCGCGTCTAAATCGCCTGGTCACGGACCTATTGCGCTTCGCGCGTCCGGTCAAAATAAAGCGCTCGCCCGTGTCGCTCGTCGAGCTTGCCAACCGTTCGCGCTCACAAGCGATGGACGGGCACGACATTGTGGTGACGATCGACGATGACCCGCGGATTCAAACGGTTTGGGTCGACCCCAGCCTTTTTCGCTTGGTCTTCGATAACTTGGTGCAGAACGCTTGCCAAGCCATGAAGGGCGGGGGGCGCGTGGACGTCATCGTCACCCGCAGCAATCTGCTGGGTGGCCCGGCAGTCTCGGTTCAGATCAAGGATCACGGCCACGGCATGGAGGCGGAAGTTCGCGAGCGCGCCCTAGACCCATTTTTCACCACCAGGCCGAGCGGTACCGGGCTCGGCTTGCCCATCGTCCAGCGTATCGTCGAGGCGCACGGCGGCGAGCTGAGCATCGAGAGCGACGAAGGCGCCGGTACCAGCGTGACCTTGCTGTTGCCGCTGGGCGCGCCTGCCCAAGACGAGGTTGCGGATGACGCCCTCCAGCCCCATCACCTAGCCTGACTCATGGGCGAACTCACACGCGAGCAAATCATTGCTCTAGACAAGGCGCACGTCTGGCACCCGTACACGGCAATGCAGGAATACATCGCCGACACCGAGCCGCTCGTGATTCGTCGCTCGAGCGGCTCACGCTTGTTCGACGCAGACGGGCGCTCTTATCTGGACGGCAACTCTTCTTGGTGGTGCGCGACGCTCGGCCACAATCACCCGCGTCTCGTGCATGCGCTGTCCATGCAGGCGGAGCGGCTGAGCCACACGGCGCTGGCCGGCATGACCCACGAGCCCGCGGCGCTCTTGGCCAGAAACTTGGCGGCCCTCGCACCGCCTGGGCTAGAGCACGTATTTTTCAGCGACAACGGCTCTACGGCGGTCGAGGTGGCCTTGAAGATGGCGTTGCAGTATTGGGCGCAAAATGGCCGTCCCGAGCGCACGCGCTTCGTTGCGTTCGAGGGAGCGTTTCACGGCGAAACGCTGGGCGTCACCGCCCTGGGCGGCGTCGAAATATTTCGACGCCCGTTCGCGGCGGTGATCATGGATTGCTTGCGTGTGCCGGCCGCGGCCGACGGTCACGAGCTGGCATTCGCCGCGCTCCAAGCGTTGCTCGAGCGCGACGCGGAGCGTATCGCCGCGGTCGTGCTGGAGCCGATGGTGCAAGGGGCCGCCGGCATGCGCACCTACGACGCGGAATTTTTGCGCCGCGCGCGCGCGCTGACCCAAAAATACGACGTCTTTTTGGTGCTCGACGAAGTATTCAGCGGCTACGGCCGCACCGGCCCGATGTGGGCGTCCGAGCATGCGGGCGTCGTGCCGGACATGATGTGTGTCGCCAAGGGTTTCACTGGCGGCATGTTACCCATGGCCGCCACGCTGGCCACGCGCCGGATCTTCGAGGGTTTCTTCGGCGGTGACGCACGCTCGTTCTTTTATGGACACACCTTCACCGGCAATCCGCTCGGGGCGGCCGTTGCGCTCGAGGTGTTGCGGGTTTACGAGGAAGAGCTCGTGCTCGAGCGGGCGCTGCTCAAAGGACAGCGAATCAAGGCCGCCTTCGCCACGTTTGGCGCCTTGCCTGGCGTACGGACCACCCGCTCGCTTGGGATGATCGGCGCCCTGGAGCTAGCGGGCCGTCAGGGCTACTTGGAGCGTGGCGGCTTGCGCGTTTACCAGGAGGCACTGCGCCGGGGAGCGTATTTGCGGCCCCTCGGTAACGTGATCTATATCGCCCCGGCGCTGAATATCTCGGATCCGGATCTGGATGCGCTCTTGGAAATCGTCGCCGAGTCCGTGCGTGCGGTCACGACAACGGGCTAGGCTACGCTCGAATGGCTCAGAGAAAACGCTATCTCTTCGTGTGCGTCAACCGCCGCCCGGACGGCACGCCCAAAGGCTCGTGCGCAGCGCGCGGCGCGGTGGAGCTACATGACAAGCTCAAATCCATGCTCAAAAAGCGCGGTCTTGCCGAGCTGCAAGCGCGCGCGTGCACTTCGAGCTGCCTAGATACCTGTTGGGTGGGGCCGGTGATCGCGGTCGAGCCTGACGATTTCATGTATGGCCGCGTCACTGAGGCGGACTTGGAGGAGATCGTCGCTGGGCTAGAGAGCGGTCAGCGCGTTGAACGATTGGTCCTTCAACCGAACGACTATGTCGAACCCAAAGAATTGAAGAAGTTAGGCGGCTAGGCGCCGGCCTGGCTGCGTGAACCCAGCCATCGACCTCGAGCTTGGTTGATGGTCACACCGGGCGTCACAAGCGGCCTAGCCTTCGGCGGCGTAGGGAGCTTCATCGAGCGCGATCACTGCGCGTCAATCCGCCAGCGGCGCAAACAGGTCTTCCAGATCCCCTTCGGTCAAGCGAGAGGGAACGCCGCCGGTGCCGAGGAGGGTCGCGGCCAATTGTTGTTTCTTCTGCTGCAGGCGCAGCATGCGCTCCTCCACGCTGCCAGCGACGATCAAGTTGTACACGAAGACCGGCCGGGTTTGCCCGATGCGGTAGGCGCGGTCGGTGGCCTGCGCTTGCGCGGCCGCGTTCCACCACGGGTCATAGTGAATGACCGTATCGGCACTGGTCAGATTCAGCCCAGTGCCGCCCGCTTTGAGGCTGATCAAAAATACGTCGGCCTTTCCCGCTTCGAAGTCGTCCACGACTTTTTGGCGGTCCACGGTCGAGCCGGTCAGAGCGACGTGCGAGATCTTGCGGTCTTCCAGGCCCTGCGCCAGGAGCGCCAGCATGCGCGTGAATTGCGAGAATACGAGCACGCGCCGGCCTTGCTCCAGCTGAGTGCTCAGGAGCTCGAAAAATAACGTGTATTTTGCCGAACTCCGCACATTCCGCGCCGAGGGTACGGTCACCAGGCGCGGATCGCAGCACACCTGACGCAGCTTCATCAGGGCGTCCAAGATTGCGATGGCCGAACCCGGGATGCCCTTCTTCTTGATCGCCGTCCGCACTTCACTGTGCGCAGCGGCGCGAATGCTCTCGTACAGCTCGCGCTGGTCCCCAGCGAGTTCGACCGGCCGGACCAGCTCCGTCTTCGGTGGCAGATCGCGAGCAACAGTTTCCTTCATGCGCCGCAGAATGAACGGCGCGACCGCCGCGCGCAGCGAAGCGAGCTTTTGAGCGTTGCCGTCGCGTTCGATGGGCGTCCGAAACGCCGTGCGAAATCGCTCAGCACTGCCCAAGAACCCCGGCATCAGAAACTCGAAGAGCGACCAAAGCTCTTCCAGGTTGTTCTCCACCGGCGTTCCCGACAGGCATAGCCGGTGGCGCGCGGAAAGCGCGGAGACGGCCTTGTTGATCTGACTGCGCGGGTTCTTGATGGCTTGCGCTTCGTCCAAG
>CAXSGJ010000004.1:13890-27788 GCA_964236865.1 uncultured Polyangiaceae bacterium | reverse complement strand
GTCACTACCGCACACCGGCTGGCCGAGCAGCGCTATCGACAGGGCGACCTGGCTGGTGCGCAGCAGGCCGCTCGCGCCGGCTTGCGGCTGCTGCCGGAGGCCGAGCTGCTGTGGCGCGACCTGCTCCGCGCGGTCTGGCTCGAGTCGTTCTTGATGGCCTGGGCCTCATCCAGTATCAAAAGGTGGAACGGCCGATCACGAAAGTGTTCAAGATCCCGTAACAATAACGGGTAGGTAGTGAGCACCACGTCGGCGCTGGGCAGGGCCGCGCGGCGCGCCTCGCGTTTGCTGCCGTGCAAGACCAAGACCTCGAGCCGGGGCGCGAATTTTTTGAGCTCACGCTGCCAGTTGCTGACGAGGCTAGTGGGCATCAACACCAAGCTGGGCGCGCTCATGCGTCCGGCAACCTTCTCCGCAGCCAAGAGCGCGATGGTTTGCAGGGTTTTGCCCAAGCCCATGTCGTCGGCCAGCACGCCGCCCACGTCGCATTCCAAAAGGTGCTGAAGCCAATCCACGCCCTCTTGTTGATAAGGCCGAAGCGTCGCGTTCAGGCCCGTGGCCGGTCTCGCTCCCCCTGGCTGCACGCCGCGATTCAGGGTGCGACCGCGCGTGCAGACATCGCTGTCGCCGCCCCAGAGGACGCTTGCGGCGCCGTGCAGAGCGGTGTCGAGCTTGGCCACGGCTGCCGCTCGCGAGCCGGGGAAGCCCAGCGCGCCGTTTGACAACTGCTCACCGCGATACAGCTCGAGCAGCACCTGCAGCACCGAGCGCAGGCGCTCCGGGGGCACCGGCAAATACCGGTTTTCACCGACCGGAATGACTCGAAAGCGCCCCGACATGCGCAACAGCGCGTCCAGATTCGCAATCTCAGCACACTCCTCCAGGAGCTCCAGCAGCGCGGGGACTAGGTTGACGCGCTTGCCTTCGATTTCGATTCCGAGCTCGAGACTGAACCAATCGCTGCGCTCCTCCTGCGCATCGACGGTCGCGTACCACGGCACGTCCGGCGACACGACTTGGTACGGGTAGTCGTTCGCAATCTCGATCCGAAAACCCAAGCCTTCGAGCTGCGGCAGCGCATACGCCGTAAAGGAGCAGAGCGTGTGGACGTTGCCTCCCACCTGAACGATGTAATCTGCCTGCGAGTCGAGATCACCGGTGTAACCCTCTGCGCACTCCAGCTCGACCGCGCCAAAACCCTCCAGCAGACATTGCGCGCGTGCTTCACCGCTGAGGTCACGCTCGACTAGAGCTAGCGCGCCGCTCGCAGCGACGAAGAACTGCTTTCTTCGATCCGAAGCGCGGATGCGCGTGCCGCCGTAATCGAACGCAAGCGCGAGTACGGGCACGTCCTGCTCGCCGTAGCGATGCTCGTGGTCGTCCGCTTGTTCGACCGACATGCGTTCGACGAAGAGCCGCACACAGGGCACGAATGCAATGGCCGCCGGGGCGGCTTGGACAGTGGCTTCGGCAAACAAGAGGCGAGTTCTCGTTAGATCAAACTACGGAACATTTGTCGATCCCCCCTGACGAGCATCCGTTCAGCATTTGTAAGATGGGCTCCTACCCGCGGTCTCGGGAACGAAGGCGTTAACTTCTCGTAATGAATAAAGATAAGTTATATATTGACAGAATTGCAGCTAGTGCCATTCTGTCAGGATGGCTGACGCGATGGCAGAAGCGCTGGATGAATTGTCGCCGAGCCCGCGGCCGGAGGGCGCGGACATCACCGTATTGGTCGTGGATGACGAGGCCAGTAACCTTGCCTCGCTGGAAAAGATTTTCCAGCGCGAGGGCATGCGCGTGTTTACGGCGGATGGCGCCAAAGCGGCGCTCGAGCTCGTGCGGCGTCACCGCGTGCAGGTCGTGCTGACCGATCTGATGATGCCAGGGACGAGCGGCGCCGAGCTGCTGCGCGCTCTGAAAGAAGTATCCCCGGACACCGAGGTCGTCCTGATGACCGCCTACGGCACGGTGGAGACGGCCGTGCAGGCCATGCGTGACGGCGCGTACGACTTCGTCGAAAAGCCGCTGAAGCGCATGACCATCGTGAAGAGCGTGCGCAAGGCCGCGGAGCGCCAGTCGCTCGTGGCAGAAAATCGCTCGCTGAAGCGCGAGATCAAGTTGCTGACCAATCGCGAGATAGTCGGGCAGAGCCCGGCTTTGCGCCGCGTCTTGGACGTGGCCACGCAGGCCGCGCCATCCAGCGCCACGGTGCTGATCTTGGGTGAGAGCGGCACGGGCAAGGAGCTCATCGCCCGTTACATTCATTCCAAGAGCGCGCGGGCGAGCGGGCCGTTCGTGGCCGTAAATTGCGCCGCCATTCCGGAGAGCATCTTGGAGGCAGAGCTCTTCGGTCATGAGCGCGGCGCGTTCACCGGGGCCATTGCCAAGCGCGAAGGCCGCTTTGCCCGCGCCCGTGGTGGCACGCTGTTTTTGGACGAAATCGGGGAGCTCAGCCCGGCGGTGCAGGTCAAAATATTACGCGTGCTGCAAGAGGGCGAGTACGAGCCGGTGGGCGGGCACACGGTCAAGGCGGACGCGCGGATCGTGGCCGCTACCAATCGCGATCTGGTCTCGGAGGTCGAGGCCGGCCGCTTCCGCGAGGACCTGTATTATCGACTCAACGTAATCGCCGTCACCGCGCCGCCGCTCCGCGCGCGACGGGAGGACATTCCGCTGCTCGTCGATCATTTTCTCGGTGTGTACTGCACGAAGAATGGCCGCGCACGCTTGGCCATCCCGAGCGACTCGTTGCGCAAGTTGATGGATTATTCCTGGCCTGGGAACGTGCGCGAGCTCGAGAACGTGGTCGAGCGGGCCGCGGTGTTGTGCCGCGCCGAGACGCTGACCTTGGCCGATCTCCCAGACGCGGTCGCCAACGCTACGCCGCGGCCGCCCTCGGAGCTCACCTTTGCCATCGGCACCCCGCTGTCGGAGGTCGAGCAACGCATGATCCGAGACACGCTTTCGCACACGAGCGGTGACAAGTCGTTGGCTGCACAGCTGCTCGGCATCTCGACCCGGACCATTTACCGGAAGCTGGGCGAAAACGAATGATCGGCGAGCCACGCTCAGGCGATTGCGCTGGGGCCCGTGCGGGCCACGGCCCCCGTGTTCGGACCAGGCTTTGCCAGATTGTCGCAGGGCATCGGTTGACCCTCCAAGGCTTGCCAGCTTGGCGGGCGCGCCCAGCGGTCGGAGCGGCAAAAGCCATGGGAATTTGTCGCTTTATCCGGTAATGAGCGCTGGCACGTCTCTCGCTAGAGGCAGTTTTTGGACCTGTGACCTTCGACCTCCTTCTCAAGAAGTATTTCACCGGCTTGGTGCTGGCCCTCGTTGCGCTCGCTGCCTACTTCCAGGCCGCTGGTGTCACGCAGCTCTTGGGTGCTGCCTTTTCTGCTCCGGCGTCCAGCGCCGCTCCGGTGCGCGCGGCGGCGCTGGTCGCGTCGGCCCCGCGGTCTCGCCCCACGGCCGACGCCATCATCGCTCGCAATCCCTTCGATTCGATCACGGGACCGCTGAACGGCGTGCCGGTGGACGTGCCGGTACCGGCGAAGAGCGCCATCGACAACAGCGACCCGTTGAGCGCGCCGATCTGCGATAGCCCCGCAGCCTTCATCATCACCGAATCTTCGAATCCGATTTGGTCGGTCGCGGCGCTGCAGGGTCCCGGTGAGCCACGACCGAAAATGCACCGCGTCGGGGACGACGTCGGCGGCAAGAAAGTCGAGTTCATCGGCTTTAACCCGCGCGAACACACGCCCTCCGTTTGGCTTTCGAATGGCGGCGCGCTCTGTCAGGCAATGTTGTTCCGGACGCAGCCAGTGCAGCCGGCCGCTGCCCCTGCGCCAGCCGCTGCTCCGACACTTGCGCCGCCGCCGCCCGCGGGTGGCCCCAACCCGGTACCCGCCGACATTGCGTCGAAAATTCAGAAAATCAGCGACACCGAGTTCAACATCGACCGCTCAGTCGTAGATAGGATCCTGGAGAACCAGGCGGAGCTGATGAAATCTGCGCGCATCGTGCCGGAGACCAAAGACGGCAAGGTGCTGGGCATCCGCTTGTTCGGCATCCGGCCGGACACGCTGCTCGGCACGCTCGGGCTGCAGAACGGGGATCGTTTGGAAGCCATCAACGGCTTCAACATGGGCAGCCCAGAAAAGGCGCTCGAAGCCTATGCCCGTCTGAGGACCGCGACGGCTCTGGACGTCAATGTCAACCGGCGCGGCGCACCCGTGGCCATCGCCTTCCATATCAAGTGAGTGATTCCGTGACCACCGCGCCTCCGATCGTAAAGTTTTCGCGCCCGTGCGTGCGCCGCGTCCAGCTCCGGGCGGCGTCGCTCGCGTTTCTCTTGGCCGCGTCGGCCTCTGCGCAAGACGCCGCCGCGCCGGCCGTGCCCGCTCGTAAGTCGACCGAGCAGATCCGCGCCGCCATTCGCAAGGCCGCGATCCCACGTGCCACCGCTCCGCGCGTTGCGGCGCCGGTTGCGCCCGCTGTCACGACGCCTGCATTGGCTTCCGCGGCCGATCGCGACCCGCCCGGCGCCGCGCCGGCGCTGCCGACCACGATGGACAAGATCGCGGCGGCCACGGACGTGCCGTTCCACGCCCAGGGCGGGGGGCAACTGGTCAAGTTCAACTTGCAAGACGCCGACTTAGCGGAGCTCGTCAATCACATCAGCGGTCTCACCGGAAAGCGCTTCATCTACGGCGCCAAAGTGCGCACGATCAAGGCGACCGTCGTGTCGCCAGAACCGGTCACGTTGGAGGAAGCGTACCAAGCGTTTCTATCGATTCTGGATGCAAACGGCATGACCGTCGTTCCGCATGGCAGATTCCTCAAGATCATCGACAGCGGCGGCGTCGTGACCCAGCCCACGCCGGTTATTGCGCGCGGTGAGCCGGTGCCGGACTCAGATCGCTTCGTCACCCGGTTGTATCGCCTGGAGCATGTAAGCAGTGACGAGGCCCTAGCCCTGCTCGGCAAATTCAAGAGCAAGGACGGGGATCTCTCGGTGTACGCCCCGGGCAAGCTGTTGATCATCACGGACACGGCGACGCAGGTGCGGCGCTTGATGCGCATCGTGGAAGAGATCGACGTGGGCGGCTCGGGCCAACACATGTGGATCGAGCCAGTTCACAACGGCACGGCGCAAGAGCTGGCCAAGCGCGTAAATGAGCTGTTCGATCTGAGTAGCGCGCCGGGAGCCCCTGGCTCTGCTGCCGCGAACGCCAAAGCCAATGGCCTGAGCAAGGTCATCGCAGACGAGCAAACGAACTCCCTGATCGTCGTGGGCACCGAGGATTCGTACCTGCGTCTGCTCGAGGTTTTGAAGCGGCTCGATTCGCAATCCACGGAGACCGGCAAAATTCACGTGTTTGCCCTGCAGCACGCGATCGCCGAGGAAATGTCGGCCACGCTGAACCAGATGCTCGGCGGAGCCGGCGCGCGTCCGGCGGCCGGCGCGGCGCCCGGCGGCGCTGCCTCCGGCACCTTCGAAGGCGAGCTGCGCGTCACCGCCGACAAGAGCACGAACTCGCTCATCGTCACCTCCTCGAATCGGGACTACGCGACCATGCGTTTGGTCGTAGACAAGCTCGACCACGCGCGCCGTCAGGTCTTCATCGAGGCGGTCATCATGGACCTGTCCGTCTCGGATTCGACATCGCTCGGGGTGTCGTTTCACGGCGGCGATTCTCTCTCCAACGACGGCACGCTCCTTCTCGGCGGGTTCAACGCGGGCAAATCCATCGGCTTCCCGGCGGATCCCAGCCTGCTGCAGGGCTTCGCCGCGGGTATCCGTGGCGCGCCCATCCCCGGCACTCAAAACCTACTTGGCAATGGTCTCAGCATCCCCGCGTTCGGTGTCGTGCTGAACGCCGTGGCGGCGAGCGGTCGCTCGAACATCCTGGCGACGCCACACATCATCGCCACCGACAACGTGGCCGCCGAGATCAGCATCGGCGAGAACATTCCCCTTCAGACGAACGCCGGCGGCAGTACATCCGCACTAACTAGCGCGGCAGGCGCAGCGGGCCTCGGCGGCTTACTCGGGGGCTTGGGCGGGTTTTCTGCGCCGCGCCAAGACGTGGGCAATAAGATCAAGGTCACACCTCACATCAACGAGTCCAATCAAGTCCGTTTGGAGATCGACCAGGAAAGCAGCGCGCCAGGCGCGACCTCTGGCAGTCTGGGCGCGGTCAGCATCACCAAGCGCACGGCCAACACCACCGTGGTGGTGCAAGATCAACAGACGGTCGTGATCGGCGGCTTGATGAGCGACGAGTACACGACGTCGCGCAGCAAAGTGCCGGTGCTGGGCGATCTGCCGCTACTGGGCGCCTTGTTCCGTACCTCCGACGTGCAGAAGCGGAAGAAAAACCTACTGTTGGTGCTGACGCCGCACGTCATTCGCGATCAAGAAGACCTTCGGAAAATCTTTGAACGCAAGATGCAGGAACGCCAAGAATTTCTGGATCGCTACATGGTCTTCTCGGGTGAGGACTGGAAGCCGCCGCACGATTGGTCTCGCACGAGCGGTCTAGTCGAGGACATTCGCAAGGCCTTCTTCGAGATCGCCGAGCAAGATCGGCTGGAGCGAGAGAGCAAGCCGCGCGAAAACCCGCCCCGAGAGCCGAGCGATCCGATCGAGCTGCCGAGTGATGTGCACGGAATCGGCAGCGCAGCGCCTCAATCCAGCGCCGGCGGCAACACACCCACCCTGGGCAATGCGGCGCCGCGCCGTGTCGTCACTCCCACGCTCGGCGCGCCCGCCTTAGCGCCCGCTTCGCCGGGCTCGAACGCGCCGCCGAGCGCGCCCGCAACGTCGCCCGCCCCCCCGCCGCCCGCGCCCAGCCAGGGCAGCAATGAGCCGGCATTTCGCATCAATCCGATCGCGCGTAGCGTGAACGTCGATCGCGTGGAGTGAGCATGCAAGAACAACGCGCGCTCGGCAATATTCTGATTCGGCATGGCGTGTTGCCGGAGGGCGCGCTCGAGCCTTTCTATGCTCAGCAGCGCGAAAAGGCGACTCCGCTCTTCGAGCTGCTGCTGAGCTCGAAGCTCGCAACGCCGAGCGGGCTTGCGCGAGCTTTGGCCGCGGAATGTCGCCTGCCGTTCATCGAGACGATCGACGTCGGTAGCGTCCCGGCCGACATGGCCAACAAGCTGCCCATTGGCTACGCCAAGACCCACAAGATCCTGGTCGTCGGCTATTACGATGATCGCGTCGAGGTGGTGTGCGCAGACCCGCTCGACACCGACGGCCTGGACGACATCCGGGCCGCATTCCAAAAGCCGGTGCTGTTGTCGGTAGCACCGGCGGACACGGTGATCGACGCCATCAACCAAGTTTACGAGCGGCAACAGACGATCAGCGAGCTCGAGACCGCCGAGGTGGCGGACGCGGAGGAGATCGACATCCTCGACTCGGACGACGATGCGCCGATCATCCGCTGGGTAAATGGGCTGTTCTCACAGTCCGTCAAAGAGCGAGCGAGCGACATTCACATCGAGCCCGAAGAGCGCGAAGTAGTGGTGCGCTACCGCGTGGACGGCCAGTTGTACGTTGCCCGTCGCGCCAGCTTGCAATTCATGAGCTCCGTCATCGCGCGCGTTAAGATCATGGCGGGCCTGAACATCGCCGAAAAGCGCCTGCCGCAAGACGGCCGCATCTCGCTCCGTATCGCCGGACGTAGCATCGACGTGCGCGTCTCCACGATCCCGACCAGCCGGGATCACGAGCGGATCGTGATGCGCCTCTTGCACAAGACGAGCAAGCTGCTCGACATTGCCGAGGTCGGCTTTGCGGAGCGCGACCGTTGGCTGATGGAACACCTGATCCATCGTCCGAACGGAATTTTGCTGGTCACGGGGCCCACCGGTAGCGGCAAAACGACGACTCTGTACGCGTGCCTGAACAAGATCAATCGGCCCAAAATCAACATCCTCACCGCGGAAGACCCAGTCGAGTACGAGATCGGCGGCGTGCATCAGGTCGCGGTCCAGGCCAAAATCGGCCTGACCTTCGCCAGCGCGTTGCGCGCTTTTTTGCGGCAAGATCCCGACGTGATCATGGTCGGCGAGATCCGCGACCGGGAGACCGCCGAGATAGCGATTCACGCGTCCATGACCGGTCACTTGGTCTTGAGCACGCTGCACACCAATGACGCGGCGAGCGCCGTGACGCGCCTAGTGGAGATGGACATCGAGGCATTTTTGGTGCGCTCGACGGTGATCGGCATCTTGGCGCAGCGCCTCGTGCGCGTGCTCTGTCCTCACTGCAAGGAGGCCTACGAGGCGACGCCTTTCGAGCTGTCCCAGCTCGGCATCGATCCGGATCGCACGCGGCGGCGTGATGAGCGTGTGCTTTCGCCGCGCTACACGGCGCAGGGAGTCAACTACGAGCCCGTCGGTTGGCGTGGTCCGGGCATGCCCAGCTTGTATCGCGCGGTCGGTTGCCTACACTGCGAAAAGAAGGGCTTTACCGGCCGAATGGGCATCTACGAGCTGCTCGTCGCCGATGACACGGTGGGCGCTCTCGTGCTGGCTAGCGCCGACGCGCAGACCATCAAGCGCGCCGCACAAAGTCAGGGTATGGACTCCCTGCGTGACGACGGAGCGCGCAAGGTGCTGATGGGCTTGACCACGGTCGAAGAGGTCGTGGCCGCGACTCAAGAAGACGTCGTCGTCGACTCATAGGTGCGGAGCCATGGCTGTCTTCGAGTATCGCGGAATTCAAATTACGTCCGGCAAGCCGGTCAAAGGTTACCGAGACGCGGACAACGCCAAGTCCCTACGCGCAGTGCTGCGCAAGGACGGCGTGCTGCTCACTCAAGCGAACGAGGAAGCGGAGCGGGGAAGTAAGAGCGGGCGCAAGCTCGATCTATTCGCCTTCATGAAGCGGCCGTCTACCGCCGATGTGGCGGTGATGACCCGTCAGCTCGCGACTCTGGTCCGCGCTGGCGTGCCGCTCGTCGAATCGGTGGCGGCGCTGACCGAGCAGGTTGAAAAAGAGCAGCTCAAACGCACCCTCACCAGTGTGCGTGAAACGCTCAATGAAGGGACGGCCTTCGCCAAAAGTTTGGAGGCGCACCCCGCGATTTTCCCTCCGCTTTACGTAAATATGGTGGCAGCGGGGGAGGCTTCCGGAACTTTGGAGGCGGTGCTCGAGCGTTTAGCCGACTTCATGGAAGGTCAGGCCCGCTTGAAGGGCAAAGTCACCGCGGCCCTGGCGTACCCCGTGTTGATGATGTTCATTGGCATCGTCATGGTCGGCGTGTTGATGGTGGCCGTCGTGCCGAAGGTCACGAGTATCTTCGACAATTTGGGTCATGCTTTGCCCTGGTACACGCGTCTCTTGATCGTCGTGTCCAATGTCGTGGCGGGCTACTGGTGGTTAATCATCGCCGTGACCGTGGGCACGGTGGTCGGCTTCCGCCGCTGGCGCGCCACCCCCGCCGGCAAATTGAAGTGGGATTCGTTCCGCTTGGTGGTTCCAATCTTCGGCCGGCTTCAATTGTTGGTGTCGGTAGCGCGCTTCGCGCGGACCCTGTCCACGCTCTTGTCGAGCGGCGTGCAGCTCCTCCAAGCCATGGAAATCGGTCGTCATGTGCTCGAAAATTCACGGCTTGAGGCCGTGATCAGCGAGGCCATCGGCTCCATCCGCGGTGGCGAAAGCATCGCGGAACCGCTCAAACGCGCGCGGGTCTTCCCGCCCATGGTCACCCACATGATCGCGGTAGGCGAGAAGACCGGTCAGCTCGAAGCCATGCTCGAGAACGTGAGCCGAGCCTACGAAGCCGATGTCGAAACGCGGGTGGTTGCGCTCACGAGCCTGCTCGAGCCGCTGATGATCGTCCTGCTGGGAGGCGTCGTCGGTTTCATCGCAATGGCGATTTTGATGCCTTTGATTCAAATGAACGAGCTGGTGCAGTGATGGTCGGCGCTCGCCGCTTCGCGACCGTCGAGAGCCGGATCCGCTTCCCTTGGGAGCGCCGTGGTGGGCTACGCACCTTGCTCAAGCTCGGCCGCGCCGGCCCGGTGCTGCTGGTGCTCGGGGTGCTTTCGTTCATCATCACGCTCGGCGTGCGGGAGCGTCACAGCGCGGGAGTGCGTCAAACTCGCGCTACTTTGATCGGCGTCCGGCGCGCGCTCGACGCCTTTCGCGCCGATAACGACGGCACTTGCCCGAGCGGGCTCGACAAGCTCACCACATATGGAAATTACAAAGAAACGCCCACCGACGCTTGGGGGCACGCCCTTCGCTTCAGTTGCCCGGCTCGCCGCGAAGGAGAAGCCTATGAGCTCTCCAGTGACGGGCCGGATGGCGAACCGGGTGGGCTCGATCGCGTAGAATGACGAGGGATCCATGACCAAGAAATCATCAGAGTTTAGCCGCACCGCGGCGTTGCAGCGGTTGCGGAGCGTGTGGCGTGCCCGCCGTCTGAAGCGAGCGGTGACGCTCGTCGAGGTGCTGATCGTCGTCGCGATCATCGCCATGGTCGCAGGCGGCGTCGCTGTGTTCGCTCTGCCCAAATACAAGGAGGCGCAGATCAAGAACGCTGAAACGGGCGCGCGCATCGTACGCACGGCAGTGCAGCAGTGGCAGGCCGCCAACAACGAGACCAGCTGCCCCACGATTAGCCAATTGGTGCAAGAGAAGCAGCTCGACCCCGGTCAGAGCACCAACGACTCCTGGAATCAGCCGTACACCCTGACTTGCACGGACGACGAGGTGATCATCTCGTCCAATGGCCCGGACAAGAAGAAGGGCAGCAAGGACGACATCGTCGTGCCGAAGGGCGCAGGGACCAGCGCCGAAACGCAATAAGTCGCCCGAGCGTGATGCCCACTGCACTGCCCAGAGCTTTCCAAGTTGCGCGCCGCGAGCAGCGCGGGCTTACGCTCGTCGAGCTGTTGATCGTGGTCGCCTTGATCGCCGTTCTGGGCGGCTCCGTGTTGATGGGCCCGGGCATGCTGGAAGGCAGCCGGCTCAAGTCGGCGGGCACCTTGATTGTGAGCGGCATCCGCTTGGGAATCGCGCGAGCTAGCACGACGGGGCGGCCCACTCGGCTGGCGTTCGACTTGGATAACGCGAAGATGACGCTGGAAGAAGCGAGCACCAGCGTCGTCCTGCGCGAGCACACGAAAGACGCGAGCTCGGGCGCCGAGCCTGCCACGGAGCTCGAACGGAAGGCCCACGCAGAATCCGACCGTATTTTGGAGGGTCCTCACGCTCCGCGACCGAGCTTCAAAGCGGTCGCGGGCTTCAACGCGGCCGAAGGTGACAAGGGTCCTGGCCGATCCCTCGGCAACGGCGTTCAGTTCATTAGCGTGCAAACGGAGCACGATGATGATCCGCGCACGAGCGGCCGCGCCTACTTGTATTTTTTCCCAGGCGGCACTACCGAGCGCGCCTCCGTTCAGCTCAAACGCCGTGGCGACGACACCGGCCTGACTGTGACCGTCAGCGGGCTCACCGGCCGCGCCAAGATCGAACGTGGGCGGGTCGAGCTGCCGCCGGCTCGCAGAGACGGTGAGGCGAGCGAGCGCGAGGAGCCATGACTCGCGTGCTCGACCAGCGGGGCTTCACCTTGCTCGAGGTTCTCGTAGCGATCGCGATTCTAGGCCTGGGTCTTACCGTCATCTTGGGCTCTCAGGTTGGCTTGTTCACCAACGCCGCGCGCGGCGAGCACTTGACCGTCGCGACCAACTTGGTTCGCTGCAAAATGAGCGAGATCGAGGTCAAGTTGTTGACCTACGGTTATCAGCTCACCGACGAGACGGATGAAGGCGCTTGCTGTACTGGAGAAGATCAGGACAGCGATGGCTACCGCTGCTCGTGGAAGGTCGAGCGCGTCAAGCTGCCCGAGCTGCCGCTCAACGGAGCGGACGCCGGCGCTAGCCCGGCTGGAGACGGCGGCTTGGATCTCGGTCCGATTGGCCTGTTGACGGGTCTGAACCAGCCCGGAGGCCAGAGTCTGGGGGATAAGGCGAAGCCAACCGATCTCGCCAAGACGCTCGGCAACGCGCCGAGCCCGATGAGCCTCGCCCCGATGATGATGAGCATGGTCTATCCGACGTTGAAGCCCATGCTCGAGGCAAGCATCCGCAAGGTGAGCGTGACCGTCACCTACAAAGAGGGAAAGTTCGATCGCGAGCTCTTAGTCACACAATACGTCACGAACCCCCAGCAGGGCCAGCTCGATCCCGCCGTTACAGGCAGCGGAGGCGGCACCGGTCTCGGCGCGCTCGGTGGTCTGCTTCCCGGATCGACCGCCCCTAGCACAGGCACGACCGGCACTACGACCGGGTTCGGCACCCGATGAAAGACCGAGAGCGCGGCTTCACGCTCGTCGAGCTACTCGTTGCGATCGTGATTTTGTCGCTGATCTCGGTGCTAATTTACAGCGCGTTCAGCAGCATGAAACGCAGTCGTGAAGGCATCCAGCGGGTGGAGGATCGGTACCGCGAGGGCCGCTTGGCGATGGCGCGCATGACCCGAGAGCTGCAGAGCGCGTTCATTTCATTGCACGCGCCGATCAACACCGCTCTCCTGGTCGAGAAGACGGCATTTGTCGGCAGCACCGGGACCCCTGCCGACCGGCTCGACTTCGATTCGTTTGCCAACCGGAGAATCGACCGTAATTCGCACGTCTCCGACCAGTGCGAGCTGTCCTATTTTGGCTCGCCCAACCCCGACAATTCTGGCGTCATCGATCTTGCACGGCGCGTGAGCACCACGCTCGATCTGGATCCGAAGAAGGGCGGGCGAGTCGAAGTCCTGGCGACCGACATCGATCTCTTCGACCTCCAGTACTTGGACCCGGTCACCGGCACCTGGCAGGACACTTGGGACACTACCCAGTCCGTCACTGGGCAGCCGGCGCGCTTGCCGGTGCAAGTTCGCATCGTGCTCGTGCTGAACGGCGGTAACCGTCAGGGCAACGCGCGCGGGCAAGGCTCCATTCGCCTCGTCACGAAGGTCTCCTTGCCCATCCAAAATGGCCTAAATTTCGCGGTGATGCAGTGACGCCTCATCAGAAGAGCAAGGCTCGGGCTCGTGTGCTTGGGCGGCGTAGGCGCCGCGGCGTCGCGCTGATCTTGGTCTTGGCCGCCCTGACGGTGCTGACGGTGATGCTCACCGAGATTCAGGACGAGAGCTCGGCGGAATTTGGCAGCTCCTTGGCCGCGCGTGACGCGGTGATCGCAGAGTATGCGGCCAAGAGTGCGATCAATCTTTCGCGGCTACTGATTGCGGCGGAGCCCACCATCCGCCGTTCGCTGACGCTCGTGTTCGCTTTGGTCGGCGGACCGCGTCAGGTGCCCGTCTGGGAGTACGCCGACCGCATTCTAGGCGCTTTCAACGATTCGGACGGCGCAGAGGGTTTTGCGTCACTCGCGGGCGTCGATCCGAAGCTCGGCAAGAACCTCGGCTTGAAGGGCGCCGGGTTCGAGCTTCAGATCATCGACGAAGACTCCAAGATCAACTTCAATGTCGCAGCTCGGGGTGATGCCTTCAGCCAGACTCGCTTGGCCGCGCAAATCATCGGCTTGATCGGCTCCCCGCAATTTTCCCCCATGTTCGAGGGCCGCGACGCCGACGACCAGTACACCGATCGCCGCACGGCCTGCCAGGCGATCATTGATTGGGTCGACCCGGATCAAGACCAAGCTTTGTGCGATCCAACGTCCAATACGGCGCAGCAGGCGGGCTCAGAGGACTCGTTTTATCAGCTGCTCAAGAAGCCCTACCCGCGCAAGAACGCCGCCTTCGACAGCTTGGAGGAGCTTCACCGCGTGCGCGGGGTCAGTGACGACTTTTGGTCCACGTTCGTCGATCCGGATCCGGACAACCCGGACAAGCGCATCGTGACGGTGTGGGGGCAGGG
>CAXSGJ010000004.1:0-13880 GCA_964236865.1 uncultured Polyangiaceae bacterium | reverse complement strand
AACGTCAACACCGCGAACCCCCAGACATTACTGGCTCTGGTCTGCCAGGCATCGAACAACATGGCGCGCATGTGTTCGGACGCCAACGAGGCGCAAAAATTCATCATGGCATTGACCATGCTACGCGGCTTCATGCCCGGGCTGCCCATGTTCAAGAACGCTCAAGAATTCGTGAGCGCGCTGCAGCAAACCAATAACGTGACGGCTCCCGGCGCCGCCCCGGCCAAAGGCCTCGGTAGCGCCGTCGGTGGCGGCGGTAGCCCAATCGCCGCGATCCTGAAATCGCTCGGCATCGAACCGATTCCGCTGGTCTCCGCGGCGGAGACCGCCAAAGCCGTCACCACAGAAAGCAAAGTGTTCAGTATTTACGCGACCGGCTACGTGCGCTCGGGCAAGCGAGAGAGCAGCGTCCGCATTCATGCCGTGGTCGACTTTCGCGGCGCGCCCACCCCGCAGAATCTGATCGCGCAACTGCTCGCGAACGCGGGTCAAGGGACGGGGTCCGGTGGCGGAGCCAACACCGTGGCGCCGACGGCCGGCGGTTCAGCCACCCTGCCGTCTGGGGCCACCCAGAGCGGCATCACCGATGCGCTGAAACCCGGCTCCGGCGGAAATGTCGTCTACTATCGCGTCGATTGACGCGAAGGCCCACGCTACGCTCGTCAAGAACGGCACTCCTCATGGCACGTCACATTGGTATCGACATCGGCTCCACGCACGTTCGGGCCCTCCTGCTATCGACCGGCTACAAGCGGGTGGCCATCGAGGCCATCAATGAGTTGGCGATCGATTCGGTGGAGTCGCTCGAGCACGCCATTCGCGCTTGCGCGAGCAGCATGCTGCCGCACAGTGACGGAGTCGCTGTGGCGATCGACGGCGACAGCGCGTTCGTGCACCGGCTGAAGTTGCCCCTGACCGCGCGTAAGCAGATCGACGCCATCTTGCCGTTCGAGCTCGAGTCGCGCATGCCGGTGGACATCAGTGAGCTCGTCTACGATTATCGCGTGCTTCGCGGCGAACCGACGCGTGACGCGATAGACGTGATCGCAGCGCTCGCCCGCATCGAACAGGTCAGGGAACGCATCGAGCTCGTGAAGCGTGCGACGGATCGAGAACCGGAGCGCGTGGGCTGTGGCTCACTGGTACTGGCCAATCTCGCGCTGTTCGCGCCCGAGCTGCGCGGCAAAGCGCCGATCGCGCTCGTGGACTTGGGTAGCCGCCGAACAGAGGTCACGGTGCTCAGCGACGGCGAGCCAATTTTCGTCAGGACGTTATCGCGCGGAGTCGCCGGCTTGCCTGAAACTGCGAGCGCGCTGATCGCGGAGCTGCGGCAGACCTTTTTGGCTTTTCTTTCCAGCACCGATCTAGCCGTTGAATCCGTGATTTTGCTGGGCGGATCGGGAGCCAGCGGAGCTGAGCAGTACTTGGGTCAAGAGCTCGGTTTTCCGGTGCGCAGCCTGCCGCCGTTCGTGCTCGAAGCCGGCACGGACGTGGTGCTTGCGCTGCCGCGATTTGCCAAGGCATTGGCGTTGGCCGCGGGGCTAGCCGGCAAAGCGGTTGATCTCAACCTGCGCAGCGGGCCACTCGTCTATCAACGTGGCTTCGGGTTTCTGAAGGAGCGCGCACCGCTTGTGCTAGGGCTATTGGCCGCCACCCTGGTCAGCTTTTTGTTCGCGACCTGGGCTGATTTGCACGCTCTAGCGCGGGAGCACACGGAGTTGAGCCAGGCGCTGTCCGCACAGAGTCAGCAGGTCTTGGGCGAGCCGATGACCGAGCCCGATGCCGTCGCGGAGGCCATCGAACGGGCCAAGGCGAAGGAAGAGCCCGACCCGATGCCGCACATGGATGCCTTCGACGTGATGGTCGAGCTGTCCAACGCCATCCCACTGAGCGTGGTGCACGATATAGAGGAGCTCGATGTGGATCGCGGGCACGTGAAGGTCAACGGCATCGCCGGCACGACCGCAGATACACAAAATATCTCCAGTAGGATGTCCGAAGCGCGCTGCGTTACAGAGGCCAAGATCGCCAAGGTGAGCCAGGTGGTGAATGGGGACCGGCAGAAATACGTGCTCGAATTCGAGCTGAAATGCCCAGAGGACGCCGCCACCAAAAAGAAGGCAAAGCCTTCTGCTGACGCGCCTGCGGAGGACAAGCCGTGAGCATCGCCGATCGCATCGCACGTCTGGACCCGCGTGAGCAGCGCCTGCTGAACGGCGGCCTGCTCGCGCTCGGAGTAGTCTTGGTCTTGCTCCTGCCAGTCAGCTTGACGGCGGTCGCTCATGGAAAGCGTGCCGACAACCAGGCGCTCCGCGATGCCTCCGACAGTATCGCCGACAATTTGGAGGGCATCCAGCACGCCCAGCTCGAGAAAGCTGCCACGCTCGAACGCTACGCGAGGCCGGCCCCGCCGCTCGCCCCGTTCCTCGCGGGCCTGGCCAACGAGGTGGGCGTGGAGATCCCCGAAAGTCAGGACCGACAAGGGATCCCCCACGGAAAAAAGTATACGGAGCGGACGACCAAATTCTCCCTGCACAAAGTGGGGATGCTGAAGCTGTCCAAATTCATGGAGCGGATCGAGCAGTCCGGGAATCCGATCACCGTCTCGTCTTTGAACGTTCGGAAGCGCGCCGACCCGCCCGACCAGTACGATGTCGAGATGGTGGTGAGCGCGTTCGACCGGAGCTCGGCGCCCGACAAGCCCAAAAAAACCGATGAAAATCCCGCGAATCCGGACGGGTCGAAGCCGTGAACGCGAAGTATAAGCGGATCCTGGTCTGGGTCGGCTACGGCGCTTTTTATCTATTGGCCCTGGTGTTGTTCGGGTACTGGACGTTTCCGTTCGATCGCTTGCGTACGCGGATTCAGAATCAATTCAATGCCAGTCAAACTGGGCCGAACCCGCTGACGTTGCGGCTGGGGCATCTGAGCTCTTACTGGTTTAGTGGCATTCAAGCGGACGACGTCGACTTGATTTCGCCGCCCAGCGCCGCGCCCGTCGAGGACGCGGCAACGCCGGCCAAGCCGAAGGTCATGCGCATCGCCTCAGTGCACGCTCGCGTCTCGATCCTGCGCTTGTTGTTCGGGACGACCCACGTAAACTTTGGAGCCGACGCCTTCAGCGGCGACATCAGCGGCTACACCTCGGATGCCGATGGCGGCCGAAAGCTCGGCGTCGAGATCGAGGACGTGAGCCTCGCGGAAGCGCCGATGATCGCGGACCTGGTTGGTTTGCCCATTGCCGGGCAATTGTCAGGAGAAATTGAGTTCTTGTTGCCTGAGGGCAAGCTCAGCAAGGCAGAAGGCAAAGTCGACTTGAAGCTCTCCGGCCTTTCTGCCGGCGATGGCAAGGCCAAAGTCTTGAACGCCATTGCGCTGCCTAAAATCGTGGTCGGCGACCTGACGCTTACGGCAACGACCGCCGCTGGCAATGTGAAGATTGACCAGCTCGGCGCCGCCGGCAAAGACCTGGACCTGCAGGGTGAGGGCAGCTTGCGTCTGCGCGACACGGTTGATGCCAGCGTGCTGAGCCTGAACGCTCGCTTCAAGTTCAGCGACAAGTTCACGAACAAGGACGACATGACACGAGGCTTGTTCGGCGCGCCGGGAAGCACCGTGCCGGGGCTGTTCGATCTAGTGCCGCAAAACAAGCATGCCAAGCGGGCCGACGGCTCGTACGGGTGGCGCATCAACGGCACCTTCTCGCATCCGACCTTCTTCCCCGCCGCGGCCGCGGGTGATTTTGCGAAGCCTGCGCAATAGCAAGCGACGGCGAAAGCATACTCACCGAGCTCATGAGACGGAGGATCGTAGAACGGCGCCTTCCGCCCGCGTCATTCGAGCGCGCGAGCGCGGTCAGCTATCGACCGAAATCAGTAGCCGTTGTCGAATCTCGAAGTATTCCGGACTCACTGCGAATAGGGCGAGCTCTTTAAAGCGTTCGTCGGGCGCGACTGCACTCGAGCTCTCGTCGGATGCTTTGACGACTTGAATCGCCGTTTCTAAATCATGAGAAAGCACGAACCCTGCGCGGTCCGCGGTCATATCTATGGCGGCGACCCATCGCTTCAGATCGAGTGCGGTGCCAGAGGTCAAAAGCTTTGCCACCACGGTGGTCAACTGGTCACGCATCTGCCCGACCAAGCCGGCTTCGAGCGCCTGATGTGCCTCGTTCACTGCTCCCTCCAGCTCGGGTGAAACCGGAAACTGCGGGGACGTCAGCTTGATAGCGGCGAAGAACCACGATCTGAGCGCCGTGCCTGAGCCCAATAAGTGTCTTAGGTAGAGGCCCGGTCGAAAAAAAGTGAGTTGGCGTCCGGCGATGAACGCCGCCGGCTGGAGTGGCACATCGGGCCGCAATGCCGTTGTGCCCAAGACGAGCGAAGGCTCGCTCGCGAACAAGAAGGAGATACCGCCTGGGTCGTTCGGGTTCTCGTAGGCCGGCGGCACGGCGATGCTCAGCACGCCCGCGGCATAATAGAGGCTCTGGCATACCGGCGCGGTATGGCGCGCGACATCTAGCGCATAGCTCGGATCGTAGCCGAGCTCCTGAACGGTCTGGCTGCGGCGCGCGACGACGATCGGTTCGATCAGCGCGAACACACTCGTGAGCAACGTATCCGCCTGGGGATGCATCACTAAATCGAGCCAGTCGTCCTCGGAGAGCGCGGCTTGTGCTGGTGCCGCGCTGTCGGAACGCATGCGCTTGTAGAACCGCTCTTCGTCCGGCTCGGCGAGATTCAAAACCGTCAACGCCTGGCACAAGCACCAGGAAGCGTCGGCACGTTTGGTCTCGGTGTAGAGGCGCCGGAGCGTCTTGTACGAGTCATGTCGATAGGGATTTTGGCGGAGCAGGACGGCCTGTGCGGCGACCGCCTTGTCCAGATAGCGGGCCGGATCCCTGACGTATAAGTTACTCAGGTGCTCGGTGCGCTCGCGGTTGTCTGGATCCAGGGTTTCTGCCGCTTCCAACGCATCAATGGCCAGATCGAGCTGGCCGGTGTCTCGCTCATACAGCTCGCCCAGCGCGCTGAAGGTTTGCAACATCGCGGCTTGATCGTTGGATTCGCTCGCCTGCTCCAGCTTCTGTTTCAGTAGCCGTTCGACGCCCACATGATTGCCCCGCGCTCGCTCGAGCTCGACGGCTTCGTTCAGCGCCTTGTCGAAACCTGGCTCGAGCCGCAGCACTTGCTCGTAAAAATCGAGCGCTCGGGCTGGATCGCCGATTTGCCGAGCGGTGACGATCGCCGCCGTGTGTAGATACTTGACCTTTTGCTTCGGGTCGTCGACGAAGTGCGCGAGTCGCAGCACGACGTCGACCAGCTTGTTCCAATCTTTGTCCTCGCCGTAGAGCTGCATCAGCTTGCTCAACAAACGTCGGTCGTCGGGGCGCTCTTCCAGGGCCGCAACGAAGCTCTTGGTCGCCTGCGCTCGGTCGTTCAACTTGCCGGAGGCCAGATCACCTACTTCGAGCAAGAGCTGAATGCGTTCGTCACCGCTAGCAATGTCGAGATGGCGCGTCTTGGTCTTGATGCTGTCGGTCCAGTTTTCCTGCGCTTCGTACACCCGCGCCAAGGCCAAGAGGGGCTCGGGCGCGCCGGGATCCAATTCCGCGGCGTCCCTCAGAGGCTCGAGGCTACCCGCCAAATCGCCGTCGAGGCGCAGCGCTTCACCCAAGCGGTAGGCGGCTTTCGCGCGCGCCTCACCGGGCATCGTCGCGCCAAAGCGGTTCAACAAGTCGTCATAAAGTTCGGCCGCGCGCTTCGGAGAGCCGTGCTCGAAGGTAACGAGCGCCACGCGCGCCAATGCGTCGGAGTCGTCGGGCGCGATGCGCAACAAGGTATCCATCGGCGCCAACGCCTTTTCGGTCGACCCCGTCTGGCTGAGCGCGTCGACGTAGCGCACGAGTAGCCGTGCTGCCGCTTTCTTTTCCAGTGAATCGGCGCGACCCGCGACCAGCTCGTAGTGTGCGGCAGCCTCCATGAAACGTTTGGCGTCGAAGGCGATGTCACCGAGCACGGTCAGCGCGTCGAGGTTCGTCTCATCGAGCGCCAGCGCTCGCTTGGCCGCTTCATCTGCACGCTTGTCGTTCTTCAGCCCGTCTCGCGCCAACATGGCGATTTGACCCGCTAGCCGCGCCTTCCCGAGATCGCCCACCGTGTGGCTGAACTCTCGCTCGAGCAACTGCACGGCCGCGTTCAGATCACCGCGCGCAGTATACGCTTCGAGGAGCGCGATCGCCGAGGTGGAGTCTTGCGGGTTTGCCTCGAGAGCCCGCTTGTAGCGTTTGATCGCGCCGTCACGATCTCCGCGCGCCTCGAGCAGTTTGGCGGCCCGAACGTACTGTTCGGCCTTCGCCTCGGGAGCCGTCGCTCGGTTGGCCAGCGCTTCCAGCGCGGACAGGGCGGCGTCGGCGTCACCCGCCGCCTCGCGCAGGCGTGCCAAGGCCTCCAGAGCGCCGGGGTGGTGCGGATCGATCTCGAGCATCGCGTCGTACGACTTCATCGCCCGCTCGGGCGATCCAAGCAGATCGGCCAGCAGCCTGGCGTGCTGCTGCAACAGCGCGAGACGCCGGGGACCCTCACTGATTTGCTTGAGTTGTTGCTCGTACAATCTTGCCACGTCTTCCCAGCGTTCGAGGCTGCGATAGTGCCGGACCAGCGAAGTCAGGGCGGTCTCGTGGGCGGTGTCCAAAACGAGCACGCGCTCCAGAGCTTCTGCGGCTCGCTCGTGATCGAGAAACTCTTCGTCGTAGACCGCGGCCATGCGCTCGAAGAGCACGACCTTCTGTCTGGGCGTCGCCGCAACCTCGACTTGCTGACCGAGATTCGCGAGCAGATCCTGAAAGCGGCCGAGCTTCGAATACAACCGGTCAAGCCCGCGCAGGGCCTCGATACTCGAGCCGTCGGCGGCAAGGGCGGCTCGAAACCGCACCAGCGCTTCGCCGTCGTCATTCAGGCTGCTCTCGAACAATTCGGCGATGCGACACAGAGTGTTTTGCCGATCTTGCCCGCGTTGCGCATCGGCGCGGCGCTCCAAAATCTGCAGCAGACCGCGGAAATTACCGGTGCGCTCATAGATGCGGGCGAGCGCTTCACCTGCCCTCGGCTGCGCCGGATCTTCACTCGCGATCTGCTCGTACAGTTGACGAGCGCTCTCGGTGTCGTTCAGACGAAGCTCGAGTATCTCGGCGGCTTGCGCGCGCAGCTCCCGGGCCTCGGCTGGCGTGGCCGCATCAGCGCGCCGAGTCAGCATCATGCCGAGCTCCGACCACTGCTGAGCTTTCTCGTAAATCTGCGCCATGCCCTGGAGCGCCACATCGTTGCCGGGATCGCTGGCTACCACTGCCTGGAAGCAGGGCAGGGCCAGGTCGGGTCGCCTTAGCTTCTCCACGTACCATCGACCGGCGAGGCTCCCGATGGCTTGACGGACCTCGGGGGCCGCGTCTTCGTCCACTGCGCTGGCCGCGCAGTGGGTGAGCACCTCGTCCCACGCCTGCTGGCTAGTGCCCGCGAGCCGCTCGATCTGCGCGCTGAGGCTTGGCTGGGAAGGGTCTTCACACAGCGCCTGCGTAAAGGCGACCAAAGCCTGTTCAGCGTCTTTCAGCTCGGATGCGTAGAGCTCTCCGATCTCCGAGAGAGCGCGCGCACGTTCCACCGCGCTACCCGCCTTTTCACCGCGGGCAAGGAGCATTTCAACGACCTCCTCGAACTTGCCGAGGCGCCGCCGCAGGTCCTCCAGCCCCCTCTGCGCTACGTTGTCGTCCGGGTCGAGTCTTGCAATTTGCTCGTACACCGCCTCGGCGCCCTGGAGGTCCAGGTCGCCTGCGGCGTAGAGCCGAGCGGCGCGAAAGAGCAAGCTCTTCTTGCCGTCCTCGTTGGCGTCGCCAGGCCCGATGAGATCCGCCGCGCGAAGTAAGTTCTTTGCGACGAGCGCCGGGTCTGCGCCCGCTTCGACGCTGCTCTCTAGCCCCAGCGCCGCGTCTTCGTCGTTGGGGTTCTCCAGCAGAGCGTCGATCTTCGCCGTCAGCTCGGGGCTCGACATGACACGCTGCGGGTGCCGTGTCGCCGACGGCCTGGTCTCGTCGAACAGCGCGAGCACCTCGCCGGCGCTGCGCGGTCTTTGTTCCGGATTCTTGTTCAGGAGCCGCAACACCAGGTCATCGAGCTCCTTCGGGATCCAACCGCGTGGAGCGACGCGACTCGGCGGCGGGGCCTCGACGCTGAGCTGGGCAAAGGCAACTTCGAGCGCTGGACCGTTCCCGAACAGCGGTTCGCCGCTCAAGATTTCGTACAGCATGGCGCCAAAGGCATAGACGTCGCTGGCGGCATCGGCCGGCAGGCCTCGGATCTGCTCCGGGGACGCCGTTCGCGGCGCGCCGACGGTGGCGAAGAGCTCGCTCCGTGCATTGAGCACGCGCGCGCGCGCGCGAAGCCGATCTGAGCCGGCGTCGACCAACAGCACGCTCTTCGAGCCATCGGCGGCGCGGCTCAGGAGTACGTTCTCGAGTCGCAAGTCGCCGTGCGCGATGTGTCGGGCATGCAATGCCGCGAGTGGCGCCAAGATGCCGCGCACGAGGGCTTTGGCGTCGTTGATGTGTAATGGACCCGTTTGCGCCAGGCGCTCGGACAAGGGCTCCGTCTCGACCCAAGCGTGAGCCACGAGGATGCGGTCTGCAATCGTATGGGCGCTCAGCTGACGCGGCAGCCCGGCGTGCTCAATCTGGCTAATCAGGCGCGTTGCGGTGAGAAATCGCTGCACCCCTCGTTGATCGCGAGTGGCCTCACGCCTCAGAACCTTGACGCGAAATTCGGCGCCGCCGGTGCTCGCGAGGTATGAAACACCGAGGCGGCCTGCACCTAACTTGCGCGTGATCGAGTACGGCCCGAGCTCTTGACCGGGCGTCAGCTCCTCGTCGAGCGCAATACCGTCGATTCGCAGCTCCGCGACCTTCGGGTTCACATCTGGGCGCGTCGCGAGCAGCGCCTCGCATAAAGCCTCGATCGCATCGTGTTCGAGACAGTGACCGGTCAGCGCACCGGCAAAGGACGCTTTGGCACTTACGCCGCCCACGTTACCGGGCTCGAACCCCAAGATGTCTTGGCTCAGCCTCAGTAGATCGGGAAGGTCGTAGAGTCGCTCGAGCTCTGCGCGCAGGATATCCGTATCGCTCATGGTGTTCTCGTCGTCGTACCAGTCGCGGCTCTCGCGACAGGTCGCCGGCGCTGCCGGCGGGGACCATAGCCGATTTCTGGGCCGGTCTCCTCGGCTGTGAGAGCCTGTCGAGGTGAGCTCCGGATCCCTTTTCGTGCAACGGGTGATGCCCTTGGCCGTCCTGGCAGTGGCCGCGATTTCAGTGCCGATGTTGATGTTATCGGCCACTGGGTTGCCGCGCTTGAAAAGCCTGCGGGAGGAAAAGGTGCGGGCCGATGCCGAGGTCTCCAGGCTGTCGCAGGATATCTGGGAGCTGCGCGCCGAGGTTGCCCGAATCAAAGATGACCCGGCCGCCGTCGAGCGCGCCGCGCGGGACGAGCTTGGCCTCGTCCGGCGCACCGAGGTCGTGTTCCAGTTCCGTGATTGATCGTCGAGCGCCGGAATGCTTTCGTTTGACCGCCAGATTCAACGACGGCGCCCCATATCTGCGGGGCGCGCCGGAGATTGTGCGAAGCTGGTCGGCCCGCTAACCTCGCGCCTTGTCCGCCGAGCTAGCACGTCGCCTCGTACTCACTGGAGCTCTACCGTCGCAGGTCGAGGCCGCGCTCTTCGCCGCAGCCGATCGCGATGTGTCGTTGACACGTGTCGTCAACGAGCTCTTTCCCGAGCTGATCGAGCTCATGGATCGCGCCCTAGATCGCGCCGATTATCCAGCGCTGCACAGCGTCCGTCCGTTGGCCGAGCTCGTGCTTGCCCTGCCGACCGGCTTGTGTGAACGGCTGCTCGCGGTACCAGTGCATCGCGATCCGCGGCGAGATTACGTGGACGTCGCAGCCGTCGACGTATTCGATGGGCACATCGCGAGCGAGCTTGCATTTCAGTTGGGCAAGGGAGTGCGCATTCTGCGCGCGTCCTACGCGGAGCTAACCGCAGCCCTGAGCGGGCTGCAGCAAGCCGGCGCCTCTCTTCAAGAGCTGCCGATCGAGCCGGAATGGGAAGACCATGCCGCGACAGAACCCGTACTCAGCTCATTGCGACCGAAGCCGTCCCGCGCCGCATCGGCCGGGCCGCCTTGGGCGCTCGATTTCGATGTGGCGCTCAGGGTGCTCAAGAACGCGAACTCTCCGGAGCAGATCTTGACCGGCTTGTGCGGGGGGTTGAGTCCAGTTCGCGCGCTGATCCTTGCGGTGAGGAGCGGCAGCTTCGAGGTTCGCGCTGGGAGCTCCGCGCTCGGTGCCGCGCCTGAGCTTCGTGAGCTCCGCGTGCCTGCGGGCAATGGCAGCCTGCTGGACACGGCCGCGCGCCTGGGTTTCTACCTCGGACCGATGGCCCAGCTCGGGGCTCTCCGTGAGCTCGAAGGCAGGTGGGACGTGTCGCCCGGGAGCGACTGCTACGCGCGGTCGGTGAACGTCTCTGGACGTCCAAGCCTGATCTTGCTGATCGCCGGATTTAGTGAATCGGCCGAGGCAACGCGCCGCGCAGACGTACTGTCGAAGGAGGCGGGGGACGCCCTGGAACGCATTGTCAGGGCGCGCAAAAAGAACTGAGCCCGCTCAACATTCATTACATGCGGCTCAGCGAGCGTGCGTCGGACGTTGCGCGAAGTGAGCCGCCCCCTGTCGGTCGCCGGCCGAGGCATGGTATTCGCCGAGCCAGCGCTCAAGACGTGTTTCCGCAGCCTCTTGCGACAGCCCGCTCCGCTGTGCAAGAAAAGAGATGAAGTCGGCGGGGGGCAATTCGGAGCTCTGAACGTTCATTGGTGCGAACCAGATAGGTGAGGGTCTGGACGGTGGAGGCGGTCTACCCGCCGTTTAGGTCAGGTCATGCATGCGACATGCCAGCATGGCTGTACCGACGTGCCAAGCCTCGGGGCGCATAAACCCAGCCGCGACGGCAGACGAACGGCACCGAGGACATGGCAAAAATAGACACTGTGGCCCGGGCGCCGCGCCACACGAACTAGGTCCCGGGCAGGGTCGTTGACCACTCCTTCATCGCATCCTGCCCGGGGCGGTCGATGTGCACCTTGTCATCCACCGACGTGACCCAGCTCATGGGGATGAAGTGACGTTGGCCGCTGTCGTCCTTCGTCAGCTTGATCGCATTCGACCCTTCGACAGGCCGGGGTGCGGTCCTGTCATCAGGGGAAGCGAGCCTGCACGCCGGCTTGGAGCTCCAGCTCGCTGTGGATCGAGCGTAGGACACCGGTGGTCAACCCGGCGTCGACGAAAACGCCCACGTACCGCGCGAAGTCGAACTCAGGCCCGGCCGCCAGGTGAATCAATAGGTCATTTTTATACGAGGGGCGGTTGCGCCGATAATCCACTGCGCTCCCGCCCTGCTCGAGCTCCCACGCCAACGCCGGTTCGATGAAGATTTTGAACGCTGAATCGCTCATCGTATAGATCCGCGCGCCCGCCCCGACCACCCGCAGCGGCAGGGTGTCGGTTTCGACCTCTCGAGCGAGGCCGAGCCTCACGAATAGATACGGCTCGACGAAGTCGAGCGGCGCAAAGCTCAACGCGAGATCGACGGCCAAGGGCGCGCCATGGCCACAGACCTTCTGTTGATCCTTCGCTAGCTTGTCGGGCATGTACTCTGCGCACAGGGGCGACTGATCGTAACGAAAGACCATGTTGTAGCCGCCGACCAAGCCCGCGCGCAGGCCGAACTGCAAAGCATGGCCGAAGTTGTCGTTGGCGTGGGCGCCACTCTCGCTCGGTTCGACGCGCGCCGCCTCGGCCGCTGGCTCGTCTCCGCGCGCCCGCGCAACGTAGGAGATCGATAGGCCCAGGAACAGCCAGGTAAATCGGGCTTTCAAGCCGGCACGATAAACGATCTTATGGCGGGTCGCTATCGTGGCGCCAGCTCGTGATGGTCTTCCGCGCGCTTAGCGCTTGGCGCTCCGAGCGCTGCCCGCGGTCGTCCAGTCGCGCTCGGCGCCGAGCGCGACCCAGGTCAACCCGACGGGCCCGGCTTCAGTACTTACCATGAGCTGCTTGTGGCCGTTCCAGGCGCTCGCGGCCGGCAACGTCAGGGTCGGCTCTGCGCGCAGCTTGGCGAGGTCGCCCGGGTCGCTCACCAGAGCCAAAATTCCGAGACCGGCGAGGATGGGCACGATGCCACTTGGCACGTGCGAAGCGATGACCGCGCGCACGGTGTCGCTGATTTCGGGAGCGCGTCTCGCGAACCAACGGACGTCGTCCAAAGATTCGAGCACGAGCACGCTCGGAGCGGCGGGTTTGCCGCGCTTCGATACGACCGGCAATGTTTGCGCGTCGCTATAAGGGTAAGCCTTGGGCCCTTCCACGGCGACTTGTTTGCCCGCTTCTGCCTCCTTCGACTTGCCCTTTGCCTTGCGCACGATCAGCACGTCGTCGGTGGGTAAGGTGCGCGGCACCGTGACGCGCACCGGCCGCTTGAACGAGCGCGGGTCGCCCACCGTGCCGGTGGCCACCGAGAACGCGAGGGTCTCGGCGGAGGCGACCACGAAGCGCTGCGCGCTTGCCGGGTAGCTCGGCTCCGGATCGAACGTGCGGAGAGAAACCCCGCCGTCGTTCGGCGGCGGGTAAAGCTCACCGGTGACCAGCCGTGGATCGGGCTCGAGCAGCCGTGCTCCGGTCGCGACCAAGTCCACGAGCGCGCCGGACTGTGCGAGCACTTCCAACGCTTGGCGGGACGGAGGGGCCACCAGCAAATCCAACTTTGGCGGCACTCGTTTGCTCTTCAGCAGAGCCGCGGCCGCCAGCAGATCTCGCAGGGAGGCGCCGGAGTCTCCGCCCAGGATCACCTGGCTCACCGGCTTGCCCGCGATCTCGCGCACCGGTTTCACGACCCCGTCCTCATCCAGCACCAACGGATCGACCGCGGACAAATCCACGCTGATCACGTCATCACAGGGCGCGCCCGGGTCGGGCAGCAACCCACGATGCGCCTTCGAGCGGCGCTGGTCGCGCAAGTAAACCTCGGTCTTCTCATCGCTCACGAAGACCGCGGCCGACGCGCCGAGCATGGGGGCGAGGGCCGCCAATACGGCGCGATCGGAGACCGACAGTAAGCGTGCGCTGGGGCCGGCGAATTCGATCACCACCGGCGCTTGGTACTCCGTGTCTACGCGACGGATTGCTTCTGCCAGGCCCCGGCGCATCAGCTCCAAGCCGACGTCTCGAACGCAGACGAACGGGCGCACTCGTCCCGACAACAAGATCTGCACGCTGCGTGGCGGGCGCAAGAGCACGCTGCCGGTCACCAACGCTTCGGCCAGCTGCGAAGGCGGTACGACCAAAGTCAACATGCCGGCGCCGCCCACCGATGCCAGGCGCGGTTCGTCCGTGAGCGCCAGTCGCGCCGGGCTGCCAAACCGCTCCAAGTGCACCGCGGCAGGAAAGCCGATACCTGGTCGAGCAATCAGCATGCCGAGGTTCAGCGCGTCCTTCGATCCGCGCGTACTCAAGCCAGGGGCGACATCCGAGAGAGCCGTGACGCAGCGCGTGTCGTAGGCGATGGCCACCTCCACCGCGCACTTCTTCGCCGTCGCAAGCACCGGCTCAGCGAGGGTGCGATCGGGTTCCCTCGCGAGGACGACTTGGTCGACCTTCACCCGAACGAGATCCCCGTTCAGGTTCGGATCATCCGCGCGCCCGGCGAGGATCTTCTGGGTCATGGTGCGGGGCGGATCCCCCGCTCGCGCACGCATCGGAGTGGCTCGGAAAGTAGCCGCTCGCCCC
>CAXSGJ010000003.1:183321-196114 GCA_964236865.1 uncultured Polyangiaceae bacterium | reverse complement strand
CCAGGGTATCTAATCCTGTTTGCTCCCCACGCTTTCGCGTCTCAGCGTCAGTCACTGTCCAGAAGGCCGCCTTCGCCACCGGTGTTCCGCTTGATATCTACGAATTTCACCTCTACACCAAGCATTCCACCTTCCTCTCCAGGACTCTAGCTATGCAGTTTCGAGTGCACTTCCACGGTTGAGCCGTGGGATTTCACGCCCGACTTACTTAGCCGCCTACACGCGCTTTACGCCCAGTAATTCCGAACAACGTTTGCACCCTCTGTCTTACCGCGGCTGCTGGCACAGAGTTAGCCGGTGCTTGCTAAGGAGGTACCGTCATCAACTTGGATATTAGCCAAGCCTTATTCTTCCCTCCCCACAGAGCTTTACAACCCGAAGGCCTTCATCGCTCACGCGGCGTCGCTGCGTCAGGCTTTCGCCCATTGCGCAAGATTCCCCACTGCTGCCTCCCGTAGGAGTCTGGACCGTGTCTCAGTTCCAGTGTGGCTGTTCATCCTCTCAGACCAGCTACCCGTCTTAGCCTTGGTAGGCCATTACCCTACCAACTAGCTGATGGGCCGCAGGCTCATCCCTAAGCGCAAACTTTCATGAAGAGGTCTGCTTTGGCCACAACCTCGGCGAGGTCGTGGTCTTATGCTGTATTAGCTCTCCTTTCGGAGAGTTATCCACCACTCAGGGGAAGATGACCTACGTGTTACTCACCCGTGCGCCGCTTTACTGGGGCCGAAGCCCTTTCTCGCGCGACTTGCATGTGTTAGGCGCGCCGCTAACGTTCGTTCTGAGCCAAGATCAAACTCTCCAGTTTGAATCTTTCGGCGAGCACCGCGGAGTAAACCACCGTGCTGCCATTATGCTCTCTTAGTTCGAATACTCACTTGGCTGCTCCCCGAAACAGGAAGACAAGCCTCGTGACTTATTACGAGGACCCACGACGATTTTCCTCGCGGGTAATAGGATTCAGTTTTCAAGGACCGAGGGGAAGGGTTTCCTTCCGAGCGGGTCGCGGTGTTTAGTCTCTCCGGTCTTTGCTGTCAAAGACTTTGTGAGACTATTTCGTTCTAGTTTCCGTTTTCAAGCGCCGCAGCGTGGACATGCTCGTTGAAGCGCGCCGACATCTGGGTCTCGAAGCGGGTCGCGGTATCTAGTCTTCCGAGCCTTTGTTGTCAAAGACTTTGTCGACTTTACTGCGACTCCCACTTGCGCCTCACCGGTGGGCGAGCTCGAAGAGCCCGCCGCATCGAATGGGCTCGAAGCGGGAGGCGGTGTATGCGCCTGGTTGGCGGTCTTCGGCAAGTACTTTTGTAGGTGGCCGTCGTTTTAGAAAATAAGCCGCAGTTTCAATGGGTTCCGCGCCATATACGCCTCAACCTTTGTACAGTAGTAGCCATCGGACGCGGAGGCCGGATCGTTGCCGTCCAGGTCGAGCGAGCCGCTCAGCCAGGGTCGTCGATGAACCAGTGGCCGAGCGGTTCACGGACCAGTGACAGCTCCGCTCCGCTCGGGAGCCGCGCTAAATAGCCGCGCTCACGCCGCTCCAGGTCGTGATTCCGATAGCGACCCAGCACGGTCAGCACCTGCCAGGCCCGGTTCAGCCAGACGGCTTCCGGGCGGTGCACGTCCTCTGACGATAGGCGAACCTCGACCCGGGACCAGGGCGTGCTTCCGGGCGGCAGCACGCTCGCGATCCCAGCCTCGGATTCCAGCTCGCGCGTGGCTTGCAAGAGCGCTCGCTTCGAGAGTGCCGCGGAATGGCGCACCAACTCCAACACGATTGCGTAACCGTCCCCCAAGCCGACGACGGCGTAGCTTCGCAAACGCGTACGGATGCGAATGTCGTTCACCTCGGGGAACCCGGGCACGGCGGCGCTGCGTGTGAATGCCAGCACGAGGCGCAGCTCTGCGGCCGCGACGCGGATTTCGTACGGCGAGATACGGCCTGCGTAATCTACCGTCTCGCCTTCTTTGTCCACCAAGGCGGCCGCGTGGGCCGCACACCCGTCGCATAGCCGTAAGAGAATGGCGCTGAATAGTGACGCGTCCTGGTCGCGAGCGATCGAGGCCCGACCGCGGGCGCTCATTCCGTAGTCCGGACCCGGGCCGTCAAATCATCCCCGGCGCGGTCGATCGAGGTTGGCCGTGCCGCGCCCAGGCGCGCAAGCAGCTCCTGCTTCGCGCGCTCGGCACGGCCTTTGACCACCTGATCGTAGAGGCGCGCTCGACGCTGCTCGAGCGGCACGCGCTGCTCGGGCAGCCGCTCCTCGCACAGGATGACGTGATAGCCGAAACTCGTCTTCGTGGGCTCGCTGATCTGCCCGGGCCGGAGCGCATGCGCGGCCGCCGCAAAGCCCAGATCGAAGCGTTGTTCGGCGGCGTCCGGGGGCGGGTTATTCGGATAGTAAGTTCGACCGTCGGCGGTGATCGCTGGCAGGTGCTCGGCGCGCAGATCCGTACCCTCGTGCGGCACGGCTCGCGCCACGCGCATGAACTGCTCGGAATCGGTGATGCCACTCACAGCTTCACGAATGCGCTGAGCGATCTCACGCGCGCGTGTGTCGGCGGCTGGGCTCGCCGCTTTGACTACGACATGCGTCGTGCGGACGGTCTCCGGCCGGTCGAGTTCCTGCCAACGGCGGGCCGTGAGCTCGGCAACCTCGGCATCGCTCGCGGGACCTAAAGCCAGCGCGTCGGCCTTCAGGCGCTCGAGCACGGCGCGCGCTAGGGCGCCACGCTCGACGACGGAGATGACGGCGACGTTCAGGGTCGCACGCGCCGCCGCCGAGAACAGCGCGTCGCTTACGGCGCGATCGCGGGCCACGGCCGGTGACACCGCTTGAGAGCGCGAGATCCGCGACACGCTCTTCAACGCGACTTCTTCGGAGCCCACGCGAGCGGCGGTGCCAACGGGGAGATGCGCCCGATCGGCGGACGGCCCCGGCGTACCGCCGTGGGCGGAGCACGCCAGGGCACTGGCGCATAAGGCTCCCACTAGGCGCCGCACCAGGGTCATCGCGCGCTCGACCTTGGCCGAAGTAACTCGACGGCCGAGCGCAGGACCAAGCCGCCGATCGCCAGCCAGTACAGTGCGATCAAGTCGCGGCGTTCCCCGAGCGCCGCGACTCCCAGCGCGAACGCGGCGATTGCGCCCAAAACCAACAGCACGCTGAGTACGTCGATGATCTTGCTCATCGGACCACCAACCACAAAAAGCCCAGGGCACAGACGAACGCCAGCAAAGCTAATGGAACGGCCGCCGCATTCAACCGCTCGCCGGCCGGCGGCAGCACGGCGCGCTGACCTATCGACAGAGCGACGCGCGCGCCCACTGTGATGCTCAAAATAGCGGTCAACACCGCGGCGGCGTGAGCGAACAGCGCACGCGCCGGTTCGGCGACGCGAAAGGCGAGAAAGATCGGAACCACCGCCGCGCCGGAGATCACGCCGAACACGATCGGCGCGCTTCGTTGCGGCCTAGTGCGTGGGCGAAGCGGCGGACCCAGGATGACATTGGGCGCATCTTCGGGGACGGCGTCGCGTCGGCGCAGCGAGCCCCAGCCTAGCGCGTACAGCGTAAAGGCGACCGCGCCCAGTGCGGACAGCAGCGGGTCCCCCTGGCTCTGGAGCAGCCCGGCGCCGAGCACCGCCCAGGTCAGCACCGAAAACCCAACGAACGCGTACAGGCCCAGGGCTCGACCGAGCCGCGGGCGCTCGTCGATGAACAGCGGGGCCGCCGTCAGCGCCAGCAAGGCGAAAAATGCGCTCAGCCGCGCGCTGGCGCGCGCCCCATGCTGTACCGAGGGCAGTGCGACCGTCGTCAGCCAGGCGTACAAGCCAGGCAAAACGGTGCTCATGCGGCCTCGGAGCGCGCGCACGGCGCTCCTCCAGTCGCTCGGCGTGAGCCGGCCAGACCGGGTATCAGCGCCGCCGAGCCGGTTCACCTCGGCGCGCGCCCAGCCTGCTCGACGAAGGTGAGGAAGGTCAGCACGGGGTGGCCGGTGGCACCCTTGGGGTACATCCCCTTGGCGCGGTCGGCCAAGACTGGGCCTGCGACGTCACAGTGTACCCACGGGTACTTGCCCACGAACTCACGCAGGAACAGCGCGGCGCTGATTGAGCCGCCCCAGCGATCGGCGGTGTGCTTGAGATCCGCGATGTCGCTCTTCAGCTGTTCGCCGAGCTCTTCCAACAGCGGCATACGCCAGAACTGTTCGCCCGCAGTGCGCGCGGCCGTCTCCAAGGCGCGCGCCACGTCGTCGTCGGTCGAGTAGAAGGCAGAGCAGGTCTTACCGAGCGCCACCAGGGCGGCGCCCGTGAGAGTCGCTGCGTCGATGATCAAGTCGGGCTTGAGCCGAGTGGCATACGCGAGCGCGTCGGCCAGCACGAGCCGGCCTTCGGCGTCCGTATTGATGATCTCGACCGTCTTGCCGTCGAGGGACGTGAACACGTCGGCGGGTCGATAGGCAGCCGCGTCGGGCATATTTTCCGCAGCGGCCACGATCGCGTGCACTTCCACGTCGGGCTTTACGGTGGCCACGGCGGCAATGGCTCCGAGCACCGCGGCGGCGCCCGCCATGTCCGACTTCATTTCTTGCATGCCGGCTGCCGGCTTGATGCAGAGGCCACCCGAGTCGAACGTGATGCCTTTGCCCACGAACACGATCTTCTTCGACTTCTTTTTGGGCACGTAGCTCACGTGAATGAAGCGCGGTTCATTCTCGCTGCCTTGACCCACCGCGTAGTGAAGGTTCATGCCGGCGGCCAAGATGCCCTTCTTGTCGAGCACTTTGACCTTGAGCTTGTGCTTCCGCGCGATGCCTCTCGCGACTTCCGCCAAGCCCTCGGGCGTCATGACGTTCGGCGGCTCGTTCACGGCGTCGCGCGCGATGGCCACCGCGTCGGCGACCGCAACCCCCAAATCCAGCTGTTTCTTCTGGGCAGCGTTGGCCGCGCCGCGGGCGAGATGCAGCCCGATTTTTGCGAGCTCGGCCTTGGGCCGGCGGTCGCCAGTAAAATATTTGGTGAACCGATACACGCCGAGCGCGACGCCTTCGCCGACGGAGCGAAGGTCGAACTCGGCTTCTGGCAGAGCCAAATGCAAGACGCGAGTGTTACCGCCGGAGCTCGCTCGAACGCAGCCGGCGAGCGACGCCCGTAGGCGCGCCGCGTCGAGATCGGCCGCCTTGCCCAACCCGAGCAGGACGAGCTTCTTCGATTTCAAACGCCCGAGCGTGGGCAACTCGAGCACTTGGTCTAACTTGCCTTCGAACTCGAGCGCCTTGATGTGCTCGAGTAGCGCGCCGCCCAGCGTCTTATCCAGCGCGATCACCGTCGGGTGGGCGGCGACTGCGCCTTGGCACGCGCTCACGATCAGGACGTCGCAAACGACGCTGCTCGCATCGCCCGGGGCCAATTGAATCTGTAATGCCATGCTGAGCGAGTCTCCGTGGGTAGCGCGAGGAAGCAGGGGCGGGTGGCGTCTCGAAGCCGACTTCAGCCCATCTTGCTCGAACGCGGGCCGGACCCTAGCGTGTCTTGCATGGCCTCGCAACGCTCGATCACGGCAGGATTTGCGTAATTTGCCGTCGTTTTGCGCCGTTCTTCTGCTCGGCTTGTGTTCGCGCCGAGCGCTCCGCTGCTCTATCATTGGGGGATGCGAAAACGCGCGCGCGCCGTCATGCTGGTTGGGGTTCTATCCAGCGCGACCCACACCTTGCACCGAAGCGCGTTCGCACAGGGCGACGCTGCCAGCACCGCGACCGCCGCGTTTCCACCTGCCCCGAGCAGCGCGCCCGCCCCAGTTACGACGCCCGCGCCAGCGACCAAACCCGCGCCGGTCGCTGCGCCAGCGCCGAGCCCCCAGGCGACGGCGCCCCAGACGAGCGGCCCCCCGTATCCTGCTCCGCGGCCAGATGCTGAGAACTACCGGCGCGAACCGAGCCCGCCACCGCCCACTGACCCGGGCGAGAGCTACACCCCGCCGCCCCCGCCGCCGCGAGATCCCAATAAAAGCTCCCCGATCCCCGACATCTCGGTGCGCATCGATCCTTTCAACTTCTTGCTCGAAGGGCGGCTCGGTCTGGAGCTGGAGACGGAGCTGTACAAGTTCCTGACCCTCGAGTTGATCCCGGTATTCGTCACGACCCACTCGCCACCGACGCTCAACTACTCGAGCTATGAAGACTCGATTATCACTCAATCTTCGAATGGCATCGGTGCGCTATCTGGCGCGGCGATTGACGCGGGCATTTGGTTTGGAGCCAAGCCGTTCCGGGGAAACGTGCTGCGCTTCGGCTTGAGCAACTACGCCTACACGTACGATACGAAAGACGACGGCGCAGCAATCGATAGAGTGAGCCACACCGATCGGCAATTCTTCGTGATGTTCGGCCAGCATAATCGCTGGGGCGCGTTCACGATCGCGGGCGGGATTGGCCTGGGTTACGAGTTGAACAAACAGGACCGCTGTTTCGATGACTTCGGCGCGGAGACGTCCCGCTGTCCGAAGAATGAACGGCTAATCCGCTTGGATAACGCTGGAAACGTCGCGAACTTGAACGGCTTCTTGTATCCCTTCGACCTGCTGGCTCGGTTCTCGCTGGGCGTGGTTTTTTGATCGGGCTCCTCGCCGGCGGCTCGCGCTACCAATACTTTTCGGCGGAGATGTGCCCCGGCGTGCGTACGCGGTGCTTGCGTAAACCGCGTAGCGCCAAGAGGGCGGTGAGCTCGAGGATCATGTCTGGATTTCCGCACAGCATCAGGTGTGAGCGCTCTGCGTCGAGCAGCTGACCCGCCCGCTGTTCGAGTGTGCCGTTGGCCACGGCCGTCGTCACGCGGCCGGACAACGCGCTGCCGTGGGGATCGCCGCTCACGAGCGGGGTGTAGCTGAGTTGCCCGGGATGTGCGGCAAGCAGGGCGGCGAGTTCATCGCCGTAAGAAAGGTGTTGGGCGTGGCGCACGCCGTGGACGACGTGGATTCGCTCGAAACGTTGCCAGACCTCGGTCCCACGCAACATCGCGATGAAGGGACCGAGCCCGGTGCCCGTGGCAATGAACCAGATGTCGCGGGCCGGAGGCACGAAGGCGAGGGTGAAGAAGCCTTGCGGCTTGCGCTCGACCCAAACATGCCCTCCCAGGGCGAGGCCAATCAGGCTGGGTGTCAACGCGCCTTGGGGCACCTCTTTCACATAAAATTCCGGCGTTGTACCGGGAGCGGAGGCAATCGAATAAGAACGGCGCACGAGTTGCCCCTGGAATTCGAGACCTAGGTTCACGAACTGGCCCGCGACGGACGGCTCGATCAGCGCGTCGACGGTCAGGGTGATTAGGCCCGGGGCCCAGTCTCGACGCGCGGTCACTCGGCCCTCTGAGAATCCGTTCATGACTCGCTCAGCGTAGCCGAAACGGGCTGCGGACGAACACGGCGCGCTCGATGTGGTGAAAGTTTGTACACCGCGCGCGATGGAACGTGCGCGCCCGTTGCCGCAAATTTGGAGCATGAGGAGCCGATCCGTGTACCCTAAACACTGGATGCCGTTTCCCATCACGTGCGCGGCTTGCCACAAGACCTTCAGCATCGCGGACGATGTCTTCGAGCGAAAGGTCAAGGGCCGCGTCGTCACGATCAAGTGCAAGCAGTGCCAATCGGGCATTCGTGTGGACAGCACGAAGGAGCGCCCCGTGTTTAGCGTGTCCGACTCGATGCGTCCGCCTCCGGTGGCGCCCGTCACAGCCGGGGCGGAGGTGGCTCGGGCCGCGCCGGCGCGGGTCGGTGCGGGGTCCCCGCCCGGGGCGGTGCCCAAATTGCCAACCGCTCCCGTCACCAAGGCCAGCGCCTCGACCGTGCAACGAGCGGCGCCAATCGCAGCCGTCCCGAAGGCAACGCCCAAAGCGGCCACGCCAACGGCAGGCAAGGTGAATGCCCTAACCGCCGGCGCAGCGACCGCTCGCCAGATCCCGCCGACGCCGAAAGCGCCGCCCGCTGCCCCCGCACTCAAAGCGCCCACGCCGGCATTCCCAGCCGACGCGGTGGCGGCGGCAAAGTCCGCCGCCACCGCTATCGCGCCGCCCGCGGGAGCGGTCGAAAATCTGTGGGCGGTCGATTATCCAGACGGCGAGGACCGTGAGCTGACCCTCGCCGAGATTGAGCGAGAGCTGTTGGCAGGGGCCATCGACGTGACCACCCTCGTCTGGCGTGAAGGCATGGACGAATGGCTCGAGCTAGGACAGCTGCCCGAGTTACGAGCGCTTCAGGCCCGCCGCGCTCCAAAACCTCCCCCGCCCTCGCCCGCGCAACGCCGGCCGGCACCTTCCGAGTCTGGCTTCGGCCCGGAGAGCGACCTCTCGGTGACGTTGCCGCAACCGACGTTGCCCCTCCCCGCGCAGCGCCCGCCCGCCGTATCGGCGCCCGTGATCGACTTTGCGGAGCACGATGCGAGAGAGGCTCAGGCAGCGCCGGTGCCGAAGCCGCGTTTCTCGACCGGCCGCGATTCGCGTCCTCCGACCCCGCCGGCGCTTTTGTCGAGTGCCAATCTGCCCGCTGAGAGCGGACCGGTGAAGGCGGCAGGTGCGGTGGCGCCGCTGGCCCCCGTTGGCTCGCCCCCGTTGGCCCGACCCATGCCGACGCCGCTCGGCGCCGTCGCACCGATCGCGAACGTAGAAGACTGGCCGCCAAAGAGTCGCGTCCCGCTGGTCATCGGCGTCGCAGCGTTGCTGGCCGTCGGCGGCCTGATCGTGTTCCTGATGCGATCGCCTGCCGACCGCCTGCCACCGCTCACCCCGATCAGCGCGCTGCCCGCGGTCGTGCCCAGCGTTCGGCCGGCCGATCCGCTGCCTTCAGCCGCGCTGAGTAACGAGCTCTCTGCGCCCGTCGAGGACTCCGCGCCCAGCAAGAGTGCGGTGATGCAAGCGCCAGCTGGCGCGCCGCTTACGACTGCCAACGCGGGCTTTGCCGAATTGTTCGCGGACGGCGCGCGCGGGGCTGATCAGAAGCACGGGGCGAATGGCCCGGGGCAGCGCTTCGATGTCGGCGCGGCCAAGGCGGCGCTGGCCAGTGCCGCCGGCCAGACCGCCCGGTGTCGGGAGAGAGGCGGACCGACGGGCAAAGCGACGGTCATGGTGACGTTCGAGCCTAGCGGCAAAGTGGCGAGCGCCACGATCAGCGATTCGCCCTTCGCCGGCACTTCGAGCGGCGCATGCATCGTCGCTGCCTTGAAGCTCGCCGTAGTCCCGGCGTTCAGCGGCTCGCCGGGAACCGTGACGAAGGTTCTGAGCATTCAATGACATGAGCGCCCTAGGCGGCTCAGGTGCGAATGAGCAAGCTGCCCCAGTGAAACCCGGCCCCGAGCGCGGCCACGCACACGAGTTGCCCGGGCTGCAAGCGGCCGTCGCGACGCATCTCGTCCATCAAGATGGGGATGGTGGCCGCCGAAGTGTTCCCAAAACGTTCGATATTGCCGGGCATTTTCTCGAGCGGCACGCCGAGGCGTGAGGCAATGGCCTCGTTGATCCGCGCGTTGGCTTGGTGAGCCACGAACCAGTCGACCTGATCGACGGTCACGCCGGCTTTTTTGCACACCGCTAGGATAGACTTGGGCAGCTTGGTGACGGCGTGCTTGAACACCTCGCGGCCATCCATATGGATCAACGCGGCGTCGCCATCGAGTGCGGCGGCCGACACGTAGGGTCGGGTACGAAACCCGATTGGAATGCACAGCTGCGACGCGAAACGGCCGTCTGAGCGCAGATCGACCGCGATCACGCCGTTGCCTTCCGACTTGCTGCGCTCGACGACGAGCGCGCCCGCGCCATCGCCGAAGATGATCGCCCAGCCACGATTGCGAGTGGCGCGTTCCCAATCTTCGGGCGACGGCCGGCGGTCGGTCGAGCCTTCGAGGATATCCCAATCCCGCCAGGGCATCAGCCCGGCGTGCGCTTCGGCGCCGACGATCAAAATGCAGTTGGCCGCGTCCGCCTTGAGCAGCACATCGGCAAACTGAAACCCGTACAGCATGGCTGCGCACTGCGTTCGCAGATCGGGCGCGGGAATGTTCGAACAACCGAGCTTGGCAGCCAGCAGCGACCCGGAGCCCGGAAACACGTGGTCGGGCGTCATCGTCGAGAACAAAATGTAGTCCACGTCTTCCGGACGCTTGCCAGCGGCTTCGAGAGCGCGTCGAGACGCTTGCAGCGCCAAATCGGAAACACCCTGACCCTCCGGGCAAAAGTGTCGCTGGGCGATGCCAGTACGCTGGCGGATCCATTCGTCGTTCGTATCGAGAACGCGCGAAAGGTCGTGGTTCGTGTAGGGACGACCCGGAACGTAGTGGCCGGTGCCGATGATGCTGAGACCCGACATTTGTTTTTTCGACGGCGCCCGCTGCGGGGCAGAAGCTATTAAACCACTTAGCTCGCTCCGTCATCCGACGCGATGAATTGCGTCAAACCGGCGCAAAGAGAGGCGGCTGGCCACGCGGAGTTCCAGCGGAGGTGTTTTACGGAGCCTTACCAGGGCCTGGTTCCGGGATAACAGAGCGCTAAGTCGTCCCAAAAACCGGGATAGGTCTTGGCGACGCACGCCGGGTCTTCGATGCGCAGCCCGCCACCGGCCGCGCCCAGGACGGCGAAGCTCATCGCGATGCGGTGGTCTGCGTAACAGTGAACCGTAGCCGGCGTCACCGCCCGCGGAGAAACGCTCAGCCAGTCTTCTCCGTGCTCGACGGCCTGACCGAGGCGACTGAGCTCGGTGACGGTTGCGATCAACCGATCAGTTTCTTTGATTCGAATATTGGCGACGTTGCTGATGCGCGTATCGCCACGCAAGGTCGGGGCAATTGCGGCCAGCGTCATCACGGTGTCCGAGATATCGTACATGTCGACGCTCACGCCCCGAAGCTCACCACCGCCGGTAACGATACTGCTGGTCTCGCCGCGTTCGATTTCCGCCCCAAGGCGCGCCAGAACGTCGAGAAAGCCGTAATCTCCTTGCAGGGCATGCACGCCCAAGCCCGGCACCTCAATCCGACCGCGCGTCACGGCCGCGAGCGCGAACGGGTAGCTGGCCGACGACGCGTCCGGCTCCACGTCGTAAGCGCGAGCCCGGTACCCGGCCGGCGCTTCGGCGCGAAAGCCGCGTCCGGTATCCTCGATCGAGCCGCCAAAGTCCGCGATCATGCGGCGCGTGATTTCTACGTATGGCCTGCTGACGAGGTTGCCGGCCAGCTCGACCGTTACCGGGGATTCCGCGAGCACGGCCGCCATCAGGAGGGCGGAGAAATATTGGCTCGAACGATCCCCGCGCATCGTAATGGTGCCACCCGCCAAGCGCCCGCCGTACACCGTAATCGGAGGGCACCCGGTCGCGCACTCGACCCGTACGCCCAGCTGGCGGAGCCCATCGACCAAGTCTTGAATGGGACGACGCGCCATCGCCTCGTCGCCAATTAGCGTGACGGCGCCGGGGACCAAACAGGCCAGTGCCGTCAGGAAGCGCACGGTCGTGCCGCTGTTGCCCACGAAGAGCGGTTCTGTCGGGGCGCGCAAACGCCCTCGCCCACCGCGCACCAGCAGTGTGGTTGGACCAAAGTCCTCGATCGTAATGCCGAGCGCGGTCAGCGCGCTCCGCATGTGCCGTGTGTCGTCGCTATGCAGCACGCCTTCCAGCGTGCTCTCCCCTTCCGCCAACGCCGCCAGTACCAGCGCGCGGTTGGTGATGCTTTTGGAGCCGGGCACCCGCCAGGTGAGCTCGGGCGGGCGAGAAAGCTTCGGAATCAGCAGTGGCCCTGCGGGGAGCATGAGCCCGTTGTCTTAGCGAAACCGCGGCCGTGAGGCTACGTAGCGCCAAAAAGCAGGCCAGGAGCGGCTCGGGCACGGCCGGGCAAAGTACCGCGACGGAGCCGGGCGCGCTATATGTCCGCCCCGCACGCGAGCTAGCCAATGCAACTGTTCGAGCACCCGTACGCCAATTTCCTGCAACGCGTCGAAAAGCCGACCCGCTACACCGGCGCCGAGCACGGCACGCGCCGAAAGGACTGGACCGCAGTGCAGGCGCGCGTGTGCCTGGCGTTCCCGGACATCTACGACATCGGCATGAGCCATCTGGGCTTTCGCATGTTGTACAAAATCCTGAACGACGATGCGCGTACGCTCGCTGAGCGCGCGTACACCCCGTGGGTCGACATGCAGCGCGAGCTGATCGCGCACGGCAAGCTCCTCTTGTCATTGGAGAGCGCACGGCCGCTATGTGATTTCGACGTCGTCGGGTTCTCCCTGCAGTACGAGCTGACGTACACGAACATCCTGAACATGCTTCAGCTCTCGGGAATCCCGCTGCGCAGCGCCGCGCGCGGGGAGGACGATCCGTTGATCGTTGCCGGGGGCCCCGTGGCAACGCACATGGAACCCATGGCAATCTTTCTGGACGCCGTCCTGATCGGCGACGGGGAAGAGGCGACCACCGAAATTGCGCTGTGCTGGGTCGACGGCAAAAAGCGCGGGCTGACTCGCGAGCAGCGCCTGCTCGAGCTCGCGCGCATCGACGGCGTGTACGTGCCGTCGCTCTACGACACGTTCGTCGATCCAGAGACCAGCTTCGAGGTCGTGCGCGGGCCGAATGTGCCGGGCGTCAAATTCCCGATTGAACGCCGGCTGTTGGCGAACATCTCGAAGTTTCCGTTTCCTGACGACGGTCCTGTCGGCGGGCCCGAGGCCATCTTCGATCGCATGAGCATCGAGGTGGCACGCGGCTGCACCGAGGGCTGCCGCTTCTGTCAGGCCGGCATGATCTACCGCCCTGTGC
>CAXSGJ010000003.1:171226-183311 GCA_964236865.1 uncultured Polyangiaceae bacterium | reverse complement strand
CGAACGGGACCCGAAAGAGATCATCGACACCGTCTTGAGCGCGCTAGAAAAATCGGGTCAGGACGAAGTCAGCCTGACGGCGCTGTCCACCGCCGACGTGTCCTGTATCTCGCCGCTGATCAAACAGCTGGTGGAAAAGACGGCGCCGGAGCGGATCAGCCTGGGCGTCGCTTCATTGCGCGCCTACGGCTTGGCCGAGGACTTGCTCGACGACATGCGCAAGGTGCGCGCCAGCGGCCTTACGTTCGCACCTGAAGCCGGCACTCAGCGCATGCGGGACGTCATCAACAAGAACGTCACTGAGGCGCAGCTCATGGAAACCGCCGAGCGGGTGTTTTCCCGCGGCTTCGACAAGATGAAGCTCTACTTCATCATCGGCTTGCCCACGGAGGAGGACGAAGACGTGCGCGGCATCGTTGCCGTCGGCAAGAATGCGTTGGCCGTCGGTAACCGCGTGGGCAAACACCCAACCGTGACCGTCAGCGTGTCGACCCACGTACCCAAGCCCCACACGCCCTTTCAGTGGTGCGCCCAGGACGCCTTCGACGAGGTGCTTCGGAAACAAGACCTATTGCGAGAAGAAGCGGGCCGAGTACGAGGCCTGAAGCTGCGGGTGCACGACTCGACGGCGAGCGTGCTCGAGGGCGTGCTGGCTCGCGGCGATAGAAAGCTGGGGGACGTGATCGAGCGCGCGTTCTTGCATGGCGCCCGCTTCGACTCTTGGGACGATCAACTCAAGCTCGACGCTTGGAAGGAGGCCCTCGCGTTTTACGGCATCCAGATCGCGCCCTATCTGGCCACGATCCCGGTGACCGCGCGTCTGCCCTGGGACCACTTCGACATCGGCCTGGAAGACGGCTTCCTGGCGCGCGAGTACCGGCGCGCCCTCGCCAGCCGCTCGAGCCCGCCGTGCGGCAAAGTCGCAGGCATGTTCGTGCACCACACGAACGTTGCGGACGCGCTCGGCGACGACCGCAAGCTCGTCTGTTACGACTGCGGAATCGCGTGCGACATGACCCAGATGCGGTCGGAGCGCGTCGAGTTTCTGGGCAAGCTGGGCGCCCAGGAACGCGTTCGGTTGCCGCTCGCGGGCGATGCGCGTGCGCCGGACTTATTCGACGATTCGTTGCCCGAACCATTCGCGTTCGAGGCCGTGCCGGACCCCACTTCACGGCCCGCCTCCTTCGCCAAGGCGCGGCGTAAGCCGCGCGCTTTACCCGAGGCCTTCCGCCCGCTTCGCGGCGGCAGCGAGCCACAACGTTTCCGACTTAATTTCAGCAAGACAGGCCCCGCCGCGTTGCTTGGCCATTTGGATTTCATCCGCGAGCTACCGCGAGTAATTCGCCGTGCCGGCGCAAAGACGGCGTACAGCAAGGGCTTTCACCCGAAGCCTGAGATGTCGTTTGCCCCCGCCTTGTCGCTGGGCGTCGCCAGCTTGGATGAGTTCATGGACGTGGCGCTGATCGACGCGCCGGCGCCCGCGGAGCTCCTCCTGCGGTTGAACCAGGCCGCGAGCGGGGGCCTCAGGTTTCAGAGCGTGATCCCGTTGTCTAGCAACGACCGAGTCATCACCACCATCGTCACGGGCGCACGCTACGTGATTGCGTTGGCCGACAGCACCCTGGGCGAGCTCGGAGGGCGCGTTGCGCTCGAACGATTGATCGCCGAATTTTTGGCCAAGACCGAGCACAAGCTGAGGCGCGACGTCGAAGGCGTCGGAAAGTTCGTGGATGTTCGGCAATTCGTTCGAGAAATGCGCATCGGAGGCCCCGAATCGCTGGCGCTTCTGGAACGCGCCGGTTTGATCGGCCGCATGGTCCCGGTGGAAGTGACGATCGACATCGGGCAACGCGGGTCGGCGAAAATTGCCGAGGTGGTCGAGGCGCTGCTGGGCGCCAAGGAATTTCCGCACCGCGGCGTACGGAGCGCCCTGCTGGCGGGCGAGGGCAGCCCTCGCGATCTCGAGCTGCACCGAAAGAAGCAGGGAGTGTCCTCGCTTCCGGCGGAGGCACTAGCACCGTGAACCCACAACATCTGAGCATGCCGCTGAGTGTCTTTTCTGTTGCCGTGGCCTGCTTCCAAATCTGGATGCTGGTCGACGCCATCCGGCGACGCGTGCCATTTTACTGGTACCTGCTCCTGCTCATGCCCATCGGCGCGATCCTGTATTTCGTGCTCATCAAGTTACCTGAGCTGAATGGCAAACGGCCCACTCTGCCCGTGGTCTTCGCGGCGCAGGGCCCAACGCCCGACGAGCTCGGTGAGCTCGCTCGGCAAACGCCGAGTGAGCTCAATAAGCTCGCGTATGCCGATGCCTTGCTTGCCGCGCAGCGTTACGCGGAAGCCGTAGGGCGCTACCGGGACGTGCTCCGGCAATCGAGCGACAGCCGCGAAGCGCTGCATGGTCTCTCACGCTCGCTGCTCAGCATGGGCCGTCCGCTCGAGGCGGTCGAAGAGCTGGCGAAGTTGATGGAGCTTGACCCGGCTTACCGCGATTACAGCGCGGCCCTGGACTACGCCGAAGCCCTTTGGCAAGCCGGCCAACACGAGGACGCGATCGGCCTGCTGACCGGCTTGGTGGGCGTGAGCAAGCGCATCAATCATCGCATGGCGCTCGCTCACTATCTGAAAGAGCAGGGCGACAAGGCCACTGCACGGAGTGAGCTCGACCAAGCCCTCGCCGAGTTCGCGTCGTCGCCCGACTTCGTGAAGCGCCGCGATCAGCGTTGGGCCGACCGGGCGCGTAAGCTGTTGGCCGAGCTGAACTGATCCGGGTTTCGAAGCTCCCCGGGTGCGCTGACGAGCTCGCTCTCAGATCTCGAGCCGTTTGTACTTGATGCGCGTCGGTTGATCCGCGTCAGCGCCGACACGTCGCTTTCGGTCTTCTTCGTAGGACCGATAATTGCCCTCGAACCAGACGACTTTGCTGTCGCCTTCAAAGGCCAAAATGTGAGTCGCCACGCGATCCAGAAACCATCGATCGTGGCTGATGATCACGGCGCAGCCGGGGAAATCGAGGAGCGCCGTTTCGAGGGCGCGCAAAGTGTCGACATCCAGGTCGTTGGTCGGCTCGTCCAGCAATAGCAGGTTGCCGCCCTCCTTGAGCAGCTTGGCCAGGTGAACACGATTGCGTTCTCCGCCAGACATGGTGCCGAGCTTCTTCTGCTGATCGCTGCCCTTAAAGCCGAACCAGGAGCAGTACGCGCGCGCCGCAATTTCGCGCGACCCGAGGGAAATTTTCTCGTTTCCGCCCGATATTTCCTGGAACACGCTGTTGTCACCCTTGAGCGAAGAGCGCGATTGATCGACGTAGGCGATCTTGACGGTGTTACCCACTTTGAGCTCGCCGCTGTCCGGCGCATCTTCCTTGACCAGCATCCTGAAGAGGGTGGTTTTACCCGCGCCATTCGGACCGATCACGCCCACGATCCCGCTGCGCGGGAGGCGAAACTCCAACCCGTCGATCAGCAGGCGATCGCCGAACCCCTTCCGTAACGCGGTGGCCTCGATCACGGTTTCACCCAAGCGGGGCCCGGGTGGAATACTGATCTCGGTCGGATCGGAGGAGCCTTTGTCGGCTTTGCTGACGAGCTCGTCATATGCCGCGAGCCGAGCTTTGCTCTTGGCTTGACGCGCGCGTGGCGAGGCGCGCACCCACTCCAGCTCCTGCGTCAGCTTGCGTTGCCGGGCGCTCTCGCCCTTTTCCGCGAGCGCCGGCATCGCCGCGATCAGATCGTCGAGGCCCTCATAAGCGTAGAAGGAGCCGATAAAGCCGACGACGTCGGCGTCGCCTGGCAGGCCCAGCGTGTCGTCGAGCGCCAAGCGGGCCGACTTTTGTTCGAGCCAGGACGTGTAGTTACCCTTGAACGGATACCCCTTGCCGCGATCGAGCTCCAAAATCCATTCCGCGACGTCGTCCAGGAAGTAGCGATCGTGCGTGACGGCGACCACGGTCCCGGGATACTCGTGCAAGAAGCGCTCGAGCCAGGCCACGGACTCGGCATCGAGGTGATTGGTTGGCTCGTCGAGCAGCAGCATGTCCGGGCGTGACAAGAGAATGCGGCAGAGCGCGACGCGTCGGCGTTCACCGCCGGACAGCTTGGCGATCTCCGCATCCGAAGCGGGTAGGCGCAGGGCGTCCATCGCCATCTGCAAGCGCTGGTCGAGATTCCAGGCGAATGTCCGCGACGCCTTCGTTCACGGCATCGATCACGGTCTTGGCCGACCCGAGGTCGGGCTCTTGCGCGAAGTAGCCCACCTTCGTTCCGGGGTGGGGCTTGGCCTCCCCCATGAAGTCTTTGTCGACGCCAGCCATGATCCGGAGGAGCGAGCTCTTACCCGAGCCGTTGTTGCCGATGACCCCGATTTTTGCGCCGGGGTAAAACGCGAGCGTGATGTTCTCGAGAACTTTCTTGTCAGGAGGATGAACGCGCGTCACCTCCTGCATCGTGAAAATGAACTCGGGCATGGCGCGCAGGGTATGAAGTTTTCTGCCGCTATGCAAACCTCGAACAGCGAGCTGTGGCGCGCGCCGGCCCCTCGAAAAAAAGACGCGGCGCGCCGCTCAAACGCGTGCTCTCACGAGCACGCCATCAAACGTGAACGGCAGACAACGGCTTCAACGTAGTGGCTTCAGGATCGTTCACTGGCGCTTGTTCTTGCCCATGGGCGCCGCTCGCCAGTACGACGCGCGCGCGACCCGCGTTCTTGGCTTGGTACAACGCGGCGTCGGCCGCCCGCGTCAGTTCTTCTGCGGTCGCAGCCGGAAATTGGTCGGACGCAGCGAGCCCGATGCTGATCGTAACCGGCACCTGACCGGCCGGCGTCACCACGGGCGACTCGGACACCAGCCGACACAGCCTTTGAGCAACGCTCAGGCCGGCCCTTGCGTCGCAGTCGGGCAAGACGCCGATGAATTCTTCGCCGCCGAGGCGCCCCACGGAGTCATAGGCGCGGACGCCAATCTTCAAACGTCGGGCGGCCTCACGCAGCACGATGTCGCCCGTGGCGTGACCCCAGGTGTCGTTGATGGCCTTGAAGTGATCGAGGTCCGCCACCAGCACGGTCAGCGACGAGTTACGGCGCGACGCGCGCGCCAACTCACGGTCCAAGTGCTCGAGCGTCGCGCCGCGATTCAATAATTGCGTCAAGGAGTCATGCATGGCCTCGAAACGCAGAGTCTCGCGCGCTCGGACCAGCTGCTCTTGGAGCTCGATCACGCGCCGGCCAGCGCGCAGCCGTACCTTGAGCTCGAGTGGGTTGCACGGCTTGATCAGGTAATCATCCGCGCCCGCATCCAAGCCCTGGATGATGTCGGACTTGTCGTCCTTCGCGGTCAGTAACACGAGGTAAACGTACGGCTCCGCTGGCCCCCCGCGGACTTGGCGACAGACCTCGATGCCGTCGACCTTTGGCATCACCCAGTCGATGATGGCCAGGCGCAGGCCTGGATCGGCCGCGAGGGCGTTCAGCGCGGCTTCGCCATCTCGAACGGTAACGACTTCGTAACCCCAGCCTGTCAGCCAGTGCTCGAGCATCGTGCGAGCGATTGGCTCGTCATCGGCGAGCAGAATTTTCATCCCACACTCCGCGGTTGCACACACGTCCGGGTCACTGGCCGCCAATCCTCGATGGACCTTACGGCATCGGGCAGGAGGGGCTTAAGCTGGCCGGTTGTTTCAATGCGAAGGCATCCATCGCGCGCGCGATCTCGAGCAAGGAGCCCCCAAACTCTTGCCCGGGTCCGGATTGTGCCCAGCTCGCGGCGGTGGCTAATGTGCTCCGGCGTGCTCCGTTCCCTCCGCGCTTTACTGCTCTTTTGGACCATTATTCTCTCCTACGCCGGGGAATGGATATTGGGGCGGCTGCTCAGCAGCGCGCGTTACGAGCATCGCCTGCAGCGCGCGCATGTTCGCAACGCCCGCCGTTTGAGCGTGGGCTTTGCGCGCTTACGGGGGGTTTTCATCAAGATGGGGCAGGTGCTCAGCGTCGTCGGCACGTTCCTTCCGCCTGCCTTCGGTGAGGCGCTGGAGGCACTGCAAGACAAGGTTCCGCCGCGGCCCTTCGACGAGATCGAGGGCCGTCTGCGCGAAGCGTTCGGCTCAAACCCGCTCAGCCGCTTTGGTAGCTTCGAGCGGGAGCCGCTCGCTGCGGCGTCGCTCGCGCAGGTGCATCGGGCGACCACGCATGAGGGCCGCCCGATCGCGGTCAAGGTATTGTATCCGGCGATCGAGCGGCTAATCCGCCGCGACCTCGCCGTGTTGCGCTCACTCCTCCCCATCGTGAGGCTCGTCGTCAAGGTCGGCCGTGTGGAGCGCGTATTCGACGAACTGAGCGCGATGCTCGCGCGCGAAACCGACTACCTCCACGAACGCGCCAACATGGCGCGGATTCGCGAAATATTTGCGAACCGAAAGGACGTGGTCGTGCCGGAAGTGATCGCCGAGCTGACGGCTGGCGGCGTGCTCTCCATGAGCTACGAGGTGGGCTCCAAAATCAACGACTTCGACTCGCTGCGCGCCCAGGGCATCAACGCCCTCGAGATCTCGAAGCTCTTGGTCGAGTGCTATTTCACGATGCTGATTGAACATCGCGTGTTTCATGCCGACCCTCATCCCGGTAATTTTTTGGCGCGCGCTGGCCCCGCGCTCGTGATTCTGGATTACGGCGCAGTCGAGGAGCTGACGCCCGCGCTGGCCGCCGGCATGAGAGTCGTCATCCTCGGGGCGCTCGGCAAGAACGACGAGATGATCCTGCTGGGCTTGGAGCAAATGGGGTTCATCGCCGAAGGCGGCGACCGGGAGCTCTTGAAACGCGTGGGGCACGAGTACCTGAAGGTACTGTCTGAGGTAAAAATTGCGGACTTTTCGCGTTTGGATCGGCAGACCGTCGAAAAGCTCTCGGGCTACGCGCAGGTGCGCGGCCGCCTGCGCGAGGTGATGAAGAGCGTGGAGTATCCGGAGGGCTACTTCTACGTCGAGCGCACCTTGGCGCTGCTTTTCGGCTTGGTCGCGCAGCTGGCGCCCTCCACCGGGTTGCCGGGGTTGATCTTGCCCTATGCGTCGAAAATGTTCCTTAAGGGCGCTGGCTCGGCCCCGAACGCGACCTCCAGCCCGCGACAATGAGGAAGGTCCTTCTCGTGGCCTCGAGTCTGCTGTGCTGCGGTCAGCCGACGCGCGTCGCTGGCGGCGGTGGACTCGGTGCCATTCGAGCGTGCACTTACGACGTCTCGGAGCTGAGCGCCGAGCCAGCCGAGCTGGAGATCAGCGCGCACTGCTTGGGCACCGGGATCACCGGCTTTGCGCTGACGCAACCAGCGGCGGCGCGCTTCGTGCGCATCGTGGCGGCCAGTGCCGAGCTTTCGCGCAGCCCAACAGGCTGGCGTTTTCCGGCGGCGCGCGGGGAGACGCGCCTTCAATACCGCGTCAGCTTGGAGAGCATCGCGCGGGAAGCGCGGCAGTTCGACGTCGCGCTTCGCGTCGGGCGTTCGCTGGTCGCGCCGGCCTCTACATTTTTACTACAGCCTGAGCCGCTCGAGCCCTCCGTGCCGATTGACCTGCGGGTGCGGCTGCCAAAGGGCGAAGACTTTGCAAGTGCCCTCACCCCGACCGGAGCGGCCGGCTCACGCCGCTTTCGCCTAGCTGCGCATGAGGTCGGGGTGGCAAGTTACTGTATCTTCGGTCACTTTGGCCGATTGGCGCTAAAGGTGGGCGGCGGCGAGCTCGAGGTCGTCACCGCAGATGGTGCCCTCGAGCTCGAACCTGGCGCAATCGGAGAGTGGACGGCCAACGCGGCCGACGCCGTTGCGGACTTTTACGGCCGCTTTCCCGCTGGCCGCGCGCTCGTGCTGCTAGTGCCAGTTAAAGGACGCGATCGAGTCGTGTTCGGGAAATTACTCCCGCAGAGCGCGCCTGGCATCGCGCTGTTGGTCGGGGAACACACGACGCAGGCTGCACTAAATCGAGATTGGTACCTGGTGCATGAGCTTTTTCACATCGGCTTTCCGTCGTTTCAGGAGGAGGCGAAGTGGCTCGACGAGGGCTCGGCGACGTATTTCGAGCCGATCATCCGCGCGCGCGCCGGTCACCTGACGGAGCTCGAGGTATGGGCCGAGTTTGCGCGCGACATGCCACAAGGCTTGCGCGCGATCGAACAAGAGGGGCTCGAGCACCCGAGCAACTACCGCGCGATCTATTGGGGCGGAGCCATCGCCTGCTTGCTGGCGGACGTGGCGGCACGAACCCGATCGCAGGGCGCGGTCGGGCTCGAGGTCGGCTTCCGCGCCGTGCTCGCGGCAGGCGGGAACGCCACCGCGGTGTGGTCCTTGGCGGAAGTCACGCGCGTCATCGACCACGCCCTCGGCGCGCCGATCTTGGCTAAAATTAGCGCGGAGCACGCCCAGACCGGCGCTGTCGTTGGACTGCCGGCGCTATTTCGCAAGCTCGGTGTGGTTCAGGACGCGGACGGTAAGGTGCGCCTCGACGAACACGCGGAGCTCGCGAGCGTCCGCCGCTCGATCATCTTCGGCAGCGCGCGCTGAGCTGCCGTCATTCGAACTCCAAGCGCCAGCGGACGTCCGCGCCCAAATTGCCGAGGGTCGAACTCGAAATATCGTTCACGTTGTCGTAAGAGCCTTCCACACTGACGCGCGGGCTGAGCTGCCACTCCACGTTCGAGCGCACCTCACGAGAGTCCGCCACGCCGCTCGTGACGTTCGCGCGAATGCGCGGAGAAAGACGCTTGCCGATCGTGACCGTCGGCTCGGTGCGGCCCGTACGCGAAGAGTATGCGCTACCGAACCGAAATTCGTCGATCAAGGGAACCGCCTCCGTGACGGCACGATCGGCTCCGCTGAGCGAGCCCAGCGCTTCGAGCGCGACGCTCTCCCCCACGCTGGCAGATTGAGCCTGGTCGAGCTCGGCGCGGGTCAAACCGACCGTGAGCAACAAGAAGATGTCGTCTTGCGCCAGCGTCGGGTCGCTGCTGAGGTCTACCTTGAGTTTGTCAGCGTCGCCGTGGGCATGCATTTGGATGCGCCAGCGCCCGCCCTGAGAGGTGGGCGCGCTGGAAGAGCCGCTGCTCGTAGCGGCCGTACTCGCGGAGGCGGTGGGGGTATTGGTCTGATAGCGCCGGTACTCGGTGACCGCCGTCACGTCCACCTCGGGTGCGATGCGCGTCAAATCGTCGAAGCGCACCCGGCCCTGCGTGACCTCGAACTCGCTGCGGCGAAGGAAGATCTTACCACGCGGCCTTAGCATCACTGCACCGCGCAGGCCGAAGCGGCCATTGCTGCCAGCCAGCAAGAGCCCTTCGTCGGCCACGTCCAGCTCGGCATCGATCAGATTATTCTGAAGCTTCATGGGCCGCAGTGAGCGCAGCCGGACCTCGAACTCTACGACATCGTCGGCCGGATCGTAGCTGTCGACCTCGGTGCGCTTGCCGCGTTGGGTGAGGGACGAGATGTCTGCCGTCATGGTCACCGGGCGCGTGTACTCGAAGGTGCGGAGCGTCACCTCCCCGGTGACGCGCGGCAGCTCCCGCTCGCCGCTCGCGTCGCTCGAGGGCTTGAAGCTCACGTTCAAGTCAGCGTCGGCTACCGCGCGAATGCCATCGTTGATCGGCAAGCCGAGCTCCCGCGCGGTGACCGTAAAGCGGGAGGCACCGAGACCCAGCCCCACGAGCGGCGCGCCGCCCGTCACCTGGAGCGTCCCAGAGCCGACCTTCGCCGAGGCCTTCTCGATTCGGAGCTCGCTGCCATCGAGCCTGAGCGCCAGATCGATGTTCGAGATCGGCAGAGGAAAGCCGCGAATGGCGAGCTCGCCGTGCTCCAGGTCGAAGCCGCCCGCGAGCCGCGGCGCAAACAGCGGCCCCGCCACGGCGAGCTGACCAGAAAGCACGCCTTCTGCGCGCTCCGCCCTCGGGATCACCCCGACGAGGCTAGCAAGCTGGAGCGGCCGCAAGCTGAGCTTGCCGTCGATCTGGGGGGAGGTCGGGAGATTGAAGATAGTGCCCTGCGCGTCGAACGTGGCGCGCTGTCCGCGCGGGGTCGTCGCCGTGAATCCCACGCCAGGTAGTGAAAATCGCCCGCTTTGAAAGGTGATGGGCTGCGCGCCAGAGGCCAGCTGCACGCGATAGCCGCGGCGCGCCGCGTCCAGCTGCGAGAGCGCGAGCTCGACCTTGGAGTCGAGCGGCGTTTTTATATGATATTCGCGGAGCGACAAGCGAGCACTCAACCTCCCTTCCAGACGCGTTTCAGAATCCCCGAACGCGGGCGATAGCTCCGCCAGCGTGCCCAGATTCAACGCTGAAAAGCGCACCTCGCCACGCACGATCTTGGCACGCTGCCGCGTGATCATCAGATCGTCGAACGCGATCTGCCCGCCGAATAGGTCTGCACTGACGTGGAACACGCCGCTCGCCGGATCGGAGTCGTACTCGGCCGGCTCGAAGGGCCCGCTGACAGGCTTACCGCACCGGGTAGTGCCAATGGCCCTTTGCCGCCGGACGATCGGCAACAGATGCAGATCGAAATCCGAAGCCGGCAGCGTGGAGCGACCGATGCGAAGCGGAGATACCCGACCGCTGGCATTGAGCGTCAGGGCGTCCACTGTGCCGCCAACCTCGGCGACCACGCTCAGCTGACCGTCGGCGGTGCGTAGCAAGCTCGGCAGCGCGTCGATGTGCGAGAGTGGGACTGCGCTGCCCACGAAGTGCCCGTAAACCCGGCCGCCCTGGCGCAGGCCGAGCGCCCCCACCAGGGTTCCGCCGCCCTTGCGCAGGGTCAGGCTGGGCACATCTAGATCGACACCCTGATAGGTCGCGTCGCGATCCGACCAACGGAAGTCGAAGTCCGCATCGCCCGAGTCGTAGCGTTCGTCGAGCAGCTCGAGCGTCGCCAAGTGCGCTTTGCCTTGGGCCCGCAGGTTGCCGCCACCGCAGCGATCTTCGGGGCCACCGAGCGCGTAGTGAACCGTGGCGTCGAGCGCGCTTTGACCGCGTATGTCGTCGAAGCGCGGATCACCATCGAAGTGCCAGATCGCGAAAAAATCTCGTAGATCGAGCTTATCGCTCTTGATGTGAGCGTCGGTGACCAGGCTCGCGGGTCCATTGAAATTCAGCCGCGCGCTCGCCACCGTGAAGTCACTCTTGCCCTTCCTGCCTTGCAGGTCGAAGAGGTCGAGGATGAGCGGCGTGAAATGAACCCTAGAGCTCAAGATGTCGCCGAACGGAAAGCCGCCGAACACGAAATCTTGCACCTTCATGCCACCATCGAGCACCACGGCGGGCGGCACACCGCCCATCGCGACGTCGACCTCCGCCTTGCCCGAGACCGGGATGCCGACGATCGGGCTGACGTCGGCCAAGTCGAGGCGAGAGCCCTTGACCACCGACATTTTCAAGGGCTCGTCCCCGTACCCGATCGACACGAGCTTGACGCCGATCGAGCTATTGCCGAAGTCGGTACGCGTGTCGAAGATATCGAAGGTCGTGGGCCGCACCCCGATGTGGCCGCGCACGACCGCGGCCTTGACGCCGATCATGCGTTGGCGCTTGGGATCGCGAAACGAGACGTCGGTGACCTCGAAGTTGCTGGTGTCCGCGTACACCTCGGCGTCGATGTGAAGCGGCCGCAACGTGCCATTGATCTTCGTGACCTTGAGCTCGTTGAAATCCCACGCGATCAGCGTGTCGTCGCTCACGTTCAAATCGCGCATCAGGCCCTGAAAGGTCAGGCCCGTGCTGTCAACGCGCTCGACGCGCACGGCCATGCCCGGCGCGAAGGGATCAATCCGAGCATTCTTCAGTTGCACCTCACCGTCCGCGAATTCCATCTGGTAACGCGGAATGCTGATCGCGTCGTCCGCCACGTTCAGGTCGAGGGCGAGCTTCTTCGCAATTCTGAAGTGCCCGAGCTCGATGCCCGCCCCCGTGAGCTTACCGTGTACTTCCGGCAGCTTATGGCCCCCGTCGTAGCGAACGTCGCCCGCGAATGCAACGAAGCCGCGGAGCTCACGGGCGCGCACGAAGCGGTTGACCACGCCGAGCGGTGCGCGCAGCACTACGTGACCGTCGACCAACGGGAGCT
>CAXSGJ010000003.1:123613-171216 GCA_964236865.1 uncultured Polyangiaceae bacterium | reverse complement strand
TCATTCGGCAACCCGCAACGGCATCCTCGCCGACACGGTCCTCGACAGTCCGCCAGCAGTGTGGACACCCACCCCTGACTGGGGAATTCCCTGTCATCGGCCGCCGATCCTCACCTGTGACAGCTGCAGCAGCGCGCGCCCCGGAACCTCCTCGGGCTCGCAAGCGGGGAGCGTGCCCGACTTGGGATCCAGGTCGGCCGTGCCCAGCGCCGACAAGCGACGAATCAGCACTTCGCCCGGGTCATAACGCAACCGAAGCTCGAGTCGACACAAGACGTCCTCGTCGGTCGCCACGGTGCCCAGGGCCGGCGGGGGCACGCCCCGGGCCTCGCGTGCCCGCCATACGTGAGAGCCTGTTGCGCGCAGCGCGACCTCGAAGCTTGGGCCCGGCTCCGCAAACACATCGAGGTCGACCTCTCCCGCGTCTACGTGCACACCGTCGATGTCTAGATTGAAGCGCGCGTCGCCCACCGACAGCGAGCTGAAGGGCGCCTGTTTAGACGGCGCGCGTTTCTTCTTGGACAGGGTCGGCATGTGCCAGTCGAGATTCCGGACTTTGCCGTCGCGGATCACGACCCGGGCCTGCGGGCGGTCGACCTCGATGTCGCCCGCGTCCAGCTTGCCGGACAGCAGCGAAAAGATGCGCGGCGTCACCGCGACGCGGGCAACCCGCAAGGCGGGCGCACCGCCGTCGGAGGCAGGCACGACGAGGTTGCTCAGCGTCAGGCGCAACGGCAGGAAGTTCAGCTCGACGTGGTAACTGGCCGTGAGGCCGAGCTCTTGCTTCAGCAGGCGCGCGGTCTCACGCTCAGCCCACGCCGACACCGGGCGCGACGAAAGGAACAGACCCGCTAGCAGCGGTACGGCACCGAGCGCGGCGAACAACACGCACGCCACGCGCGCAAAAAAGCGCCCGAAATCGCGGTGTCGAACCGGCAGCGCGATGAGCCGACCCGGAGCCATCTCGGACCTAGCTTATCGCGAGCGCGAAGAATCGGCCCGTTTTCGCGGAGGCAGTTTAGCATCCCCCATAAATCCCGCCGAATTGCGCCGCGACGGCGGATTGCTGGGCGGATTGTGCTTGCTCTTCCGGGCGCGACGCTTAGATAGAGGCTTCTTTTTTGGCCGAGGATCCGATGTCGCAAGAGTCCGTTGCTCCCGCTGCCGACCCCGCCCGCGCGATCGACGCGCTGGAGCGCGCCGTGGTGTGCGCGGAGCGCGGAGCCCCTGACCGGCCCGTAGCACTGATCGCCCCGCTCGATCTGGATGCACTGAGCCCGCCCGACATTCGCGCCCACCTCGACCGCGTGCTGATGGGCGAGCACGCCGACGCGGGCCTCGACTCGCTACTCGTCTCGGGTGTCCTCGACGTGGTTCTGCCGGAGATCAAAGCGCTGGTCGGCTTTGGCGACGGAGAGTGGCGGCACAAGGACGTCTGGAAGCACACGAAGCAGGTCGTCATTCAAAGCGTGCAACGCGTGGAGGTGCGCTACTCGGCGCTGTTCCACGATATCGGCAAGGTGCGCACGCGCTCGATCTCGCCCAGCGGTGAAGTGCATTTCTTCGGCCATGCGGAGGTCGGCGCGCGCATGTTCGACAAGCTCGAGCGCCGCCAGCGCCTGTTCGCCAAAGACCCTGCGCTGCGTGATGAAGTGCGGTTCCTGGTGCTTCACCACCTGCGAGCGAGCCAATACGACGGCAAGTGGACCGACAGCGCGGTCCGCCGGTTCGCCAAAGAAATCGGGCCGTACCTCGACGACCTCTTGTGCTTGTCGCGCGCGGACATCACCACCAAACGGCCCGAGAAAAAACGCCGCGGCATCTCGCAGATCGACGACTTGGGCGAGCGTATCTCGAGCTTGGCCGCGGAAGACGCGGTGCAGCCGCTGCTTCCCACCGGGGTGGGCAACGAGATCATGGTCGCCTTCAAGCTGCCGCCCTCGCGCCTGATCGGTGACATCAAACGCGCCCTAGAGGCAGCCGTCGACGCAGGCGAAATTGAAGGTCGCCTAGAGTCGTCCGCGTACGTCGAGTTCGTCGGCCAAAACCGCCAGCGCTTCGGGCTCACGTAATTGCCAAAGCTGCGATGCCTTGGCCCCACGCGCGCGAGCTCGGGTGGGCTGGGTCGCATTACGCAGCGTCGGCATGATTGGCGGGTCGGCAACGGCACCCGGACTGGGGTCTCTATCGCAACGCGTTACTTTTTCTTGGCGGCGCGGACGCGCTCCAAGAGCACCACGTCGGCGAGATCTTGCAGCCTGCCGGCGGCCTGCTTATTCGCGATCAGGTCGTCGATCCCCAGTACGAAAATGATCAAGTCACCGACAACGGCGCGCTCAGCGCGCGCGAGGGCAGTCTCGGCGTCAATGCCGTCCGCGGAACGAAGCAGATCGACGCGAACCGGCGGAAAGCCAAAGTGCACAATCTCGTTCGCGCAAAAGCTGCGCGCGCTGGCCACGATGCTTGGAGGGGCGCCAAATGCGGCCAGGGCCGCCGCCACCCGCGAGAGGTTGTCGTTCGAGCCAGAGACGAGGAGATCCAAATCCTTCGTCGCGCGAGGCTTGCCGTGATAGCCGACGGCGTAGCCGCCGAGCACTGCATATTTAACATCGAAGCGGGCGAACTCCGCCAACAAGTCTTTGAAGTCGGGGTGCAGATCCATCGCTTCCTTGCAGAGCCAAGCCGTCTTCGACGAGTGACCATACCATGCGTAGTCTATCGACCGGCGCCATGGACTGCCAGAACGCGAGGTCCGCAGCTTCCATCTCCGCAAAGGAGCTCGCGACGCCGCCTGACCAAGTGTGCTGCCGGATCTTGCGCCGCTCTTCGAGCGTAGACATCCGACACCGTAACACGAGCGGCTAGGCCGGTCGACGAACGGGTGAGTGGGCGCAGCCCCTTGGATTTCACGGCCCAACTGCACCACCGCTGATGTTCATCAGTTCCCGCAAACGGAACGAAGCGAGGTCCGCTCATCGCGCTTCGCAGCGACTCGGTCAACACCCACGCTGCACGTGAAATTTGATTGGCGTGCTCGGCGAGCGCAGCGGTCAACTTTTGAAACCAAGCGTCGAGGGGGAGGGCAGTGGTGCGGAGGGCGATGCTGCATGCGAATTAGCGGCACTATTCCCACCGAGGACGGCGGCGACGACGCGAAGCCCGGTCTCCAACACGAAGCTTGATCCTCGTTCCGGAGTCGCTTCCCCGTGCGCCCGTTCGTACGCTCAGCTCAGCAACGGCTGGAGGGTGCCCCACACCCGCCTTGCGTCGGTCTCGTCAACGTTGGTCACACCGAGAAGCAGCCCGGGTAGAGCGATTGCGGGATCGGCGTACCAACCTGATAGTGCAGTCGGGCCAAAGCCAATTCGACGTGCTTGTGCGCAAATCGACCGATCGTCGGCACCTGAGGGCAAACGCAGCAGCAGCGCCAGCCCGGCTCGTGTCGTGAGTCCGGCACTCGACGCGCAAGTGAGCAGTGCGTGAGCATTGCGTTGATATAGTGATTTCATGCGGCGCAAGTGACGCACGTAGTGGCCATGGCGCATGAAGAATGCCAGCGTTTGCTGCGTGACGGGGCTGGGTGCAGGCATGCCGAGCGCAACGGCGCGCGTCGTGCGAGAAAGAAGCTCTGTCGGGAGCACGACGAAGCCCAGTCGAAGCATGGGACTCACGGTCTTGCCGAACGTGCCGAGGTAGATGGTTCGACTCAGCACATCGCGACTCGCGAGTGCCGGGGCCGCGCGGGCCCCGATCTGCAGCTCGCCTAGATAGTCGTCTTCGATGATCCAGGCGCCGGTCTGCGCCGCCCACGCGAGCAGCGACTTTCTTCTCGAGCTCGACAGAGTGACGCCGAGCGGTGCTTGTTGACTCGGCGTCACGATCGCGACGCGGGCATCTGGCGCGCAGTCCATTGCGCTCTCGACGTTCATGCCTTCAGTGTCGACCGAGATCGAAACTGGCTGGATTCCGGCAACGCGCATCGCCTCACGCGTCACCGGATAGCCCGGCTCCTCCATCCAGCCCGACGCGCCGGCAAGGTCGAGCACTCGCAGGACCAATTGCAGCCCGGCGCCATACCCTGACGTGACGAGGATTCGCGCGGGGTCGCAGGCCCAACCTCGCGCTACCGCCAAGTGCTTCGCGATCTCCCGCCGCAGGTCGGCCTCTCCGCAGGGATCCGGGTAGCCAACTGAATGCTCCATCACTCGCTGTGTCGCTTCACGACCTAGGCGTGTCCAGAGCGCGAAGGGAAAGGCCGCTTGCGAAGGAACGCCGATTTGAAGCGGCACCGGCTCGACCGCGAAAAACGGGAACCCGGCCTCCGTGCAGACCTGCACCTTCGCCGTAGCGGGAAGGCGGAGCGGGTGATCGGCGACCCGCGTCCCCTTGGCGCCGGCCGAAACGATCAGGTTCGCATCTACCAAGTCGTCGTACGCTTGCCGGACAGTGCCGCGCGCGACGCCGAGTTGAGAAGCAAGATCGCGCCAAGAAGGGAGGCGCGAACCCGGTGCAATGGTGCCGTCTGTGATGGCAGACGCGAGTCGGCTTCGCAGCTGTTCGACCAACGATGCGCTCGCCGAGCGATCGAGGCACAACGTTTCGGTCCACGTAGGATCTTGGTTCATCGGCGCGGCGTCTTCTTGGGTCTTTCACTCGAGCTTCCGGTCGCTATGCTGGGCTCGCCCCATCAAGGAGAGCTCATGACCCTGGTAAACCGCAAGCAGGTTGGCGTACTGGTTGGCAGCCTTCGGCGCGGATCGTTTAGCCGCAAGATAGCCAAAGCCCTGATTTCTAGAGCACCCGCGGGTCTCGATTGCAACATCATCGAGATCGACGAGCTGGCACTCTACAACGAAGACTTGGAGTCGAGCCCGCCGGCCCCGTGGGTCGAGTTTCGCGAGGCGATCTGCCGTTGCGATGCGTTGTTGTTCGTAACGCCCGAATACAATCGCTCGATGCCGGGCTGCCTCAAGAACGCAACTGACGTTGGTTCTCGACCGGAGGGCAAGAGCGGTTTTGCGGGGCTACCGGCGGCAATAGTCAGCGTCAGCCCGTACGCGGCCGGTGGCTTCGGCGCCAATCATGCGTTGCGGCAGAGCTTCGTGTACCTCGACCTAGCAGTGATGCAGCAACCGGAAGCGTACGTCGGCAACGTCAAGGACGTGATCAATTCGCACGGCGCAATCACGAGCGATGAGACCGACGCGTTCCTGACGAATTTCATGCTGATGTTCGAGCGCTGGACCACATGCAATACGGCCGCCGAGGAGCCGTTCGACGCCTTCCTAGTCCGTCGCGAAGAGGTTTCCGGCGACTACATCAATGGGAACGCGCAACCCCTGCTGGACATCTCGACCGTCAGTGATCCGGCGACGTTCTTTCCTCCCAGCGGTCAGCGTGTACATGGTGCTTCGCAGGTGAATGCAAGCAACGAAAAGGGCGCCAAAGCATTCGCCTTCGGCAGCAAGGGGCACTTCGAGGTGATGCAGTCGGGTTCGAGCGGCAGCCTCGGTTTCTGGACCGGCATTCAGCATGCCAAGGTCATGATGAGAGGCAAGGACGCACCCGTCGTGATGCAATTGCGAACGACCGAGGTGTTTCGAGTGGAGGACGGCGGGTGGAAGCTCGTTCACCGACACGCTGATGTTCTGCATGCGGACGAATGACGAACGCGCCGCCACGGACTTTACGTCACTGTTGGGTGCGTGGCGATCCTCTTCGCGATACTGTCCGAGCATCGGCCCGACATGGCTGGGCGTGACGAGTTGGGTCGACTCGACATGTCGATCTTGACGACGAGCACCTCGCCAATCTGCGTCGGTTGAGATTGAGCGAGACGCTCTGCGCGCTCAGCCGCCTTCGTACTCACAACGAGCGTCACACGTCTCGTGGACGATCACGCGGGTGAGCTCGGGCAAGGACGGCCGGATGCGCTGCCACAACCAATGCGCCAAAATTTCACTGGTCGGATTTTCGAGGCCGGGCACCTCGTTCAGGTAGTGATGGTCCAGCATGTCGTTCAGCGGCTGCCAGATTTCGTCGATACGGCCGTAGTCGATGAAGAAGCCGGACTCCGGATTCACCTCACCTTCCACCGCCAGCTCGATCTTGAAGCTGTGACCGTGAAGGCGCGCGCATTTGTGGCCTTCCGGAACGCGCGGCAAGCGGTGCGCAGCCTCGAACCGGAGCTCCTTGATCAATCGGACTTTCACGGGTCAGAACCTACCATTCGTGATCGATGCTCGCCAACAGGGTCGCAGGGGCCGCGCCACCGGGCGTGCTTGAGCGCGCCGCTCGCGCGCGGTGCTCGAGCACCGCCCGGCACGCGCTCAAAGGGCAGGCGCAAGATCGCCGCAGATCCCCGCGAACGGGCCCTGCGCTTGCCGCTCGTGATACTGCACACCGCATTGAATCGGTGCGTCGAAGCTGCGCGCTAGGTCGATCGTCAGGGCGGCGTTCCACTCGCGACCGCCGTCGATGCGGGCACGGATGACGCCGCCTCGATCGATGATCCAGGTCTCCGGGTAGAGCTTGGTGCCAAACTTTTCTGCGACGACCTTGGAGTCTGGGTCGATCATGACCACGAAGGGCGGCTCCGCGCCGCCCAACACGGACTTCAAGGTCTCGCGCGCGTCTTGCAAATCATCATCGGTCGAGATCGTGAGCAGCGCCATGTCCGTGTGCGGCGCGAGCGCTTTGCCCAACCCGGCGATAGCGGGCATTTCTTCCAAACACGGGCGGCAGGTCTTGGTCCAGAAGTTCAGGATCACGATTTTGCCCCGGTAGCTGGATAACTTGGCGGTGCCGCCGCCGAGCTTGGGCAGCTCGAAGTCGGGTGACAGGCGATTACGCGCCGCGTAGTCCGGGTGCATGGCGCAGAGCGGCGTGCACGCGCGGCGCGTTTCCCCGTCTCGCGCCGACGAGACGAAGGAATAAACGCCCGCGGCGGCCAGGGCAACGCAGGTGAATTGAGCGAGCTTTGCGAACAGCACAGCGCGGCGAGCCTAGCACCCCGCGCGCGCGCCGGGCACGGCCTGGCTTGCTCCAACGCCCAAATCGCGCAAAGACTCCGGCGCTCGCCGGCCCCAACTCTGCGCTAGGTCGCACCGGCGTGCACCCCGCCTTCATGGATCGCCTAGAAAAACGGCTGCTCGCCGAAGTGGCTCGTGCCAGCCACGACTTTCGGCTGATCGAGCCGGGAGATCGAATCCTGGTGGCGGTGAGCGGCGGGAAGGACTCGCACGCCTTGCTTTATCTGCTGCGCCAGATCCAGCGCCGCGCCCCATTTCAGTTTTCGCTCTTCGCGGTGAACATCGACCAGGGTCACCCCGGCTTTCCCGAGCGCGTGCTGCCGGAATATTTCGAGCGCGAAGGCTATGAGTACCGCGTCGTTCGAGAAGACACCTATTCGGTGGTCAAAGAGAAGGTCCCCGAGGGCAAGACGTTTTGCTCGCTTTGTTCGCGCTTACGGCGCGGCATCCTGTACACATTGGCGGTGGAGCTCGGCGCCACCAAGATCGCCCTCGGGCATCACCGCGATGACGTGATCGAGACGTTGCTGTTGAATCTGCTTTATTCGGGCCAACTGAAGTCCATGCCCGCGCGCCTGCGCTCGGACGACGGTCGGAACGTCGTGATCCGGCCGCTGGTTTATTCCAGTGAAGTGGAGCTGGCGGAATTTGCCACCAGTAAAGCGTTTCCGATCATCCCGTGTGACCTGTGCGGTTCGCAGGAAAATCTGCAGCGTAAGCAGATCAAAAACTTGCTGACGGATCTGAACGCAAAGAACCCAAAAGTTCGCGCCAACGTGTTTGCCGCGCTGGGCAACGTGCGGCCTTCTCACCTTTATGACGTGGCCCTGCGCGCAGCGCTGGGGGTCGTGGAGGCGGACGAGACCCCAGAGCTCGCGGCGGGCTCGAACGGCGAACGCGCGCCGGAAGTGCCACTTTCCGCGCTGTTTCGCGGGCGTTGAGCGGCGCCGCCGCGCGAGCCGCGCGTGCGGGCGATAATCGGGAACAGCCGCGAGCGCCGGATGTCAGAATGAGTTCGGATGCGCACCTTGCCCGCCGGGCCCATCACGCCACTGCTCGGCTCGCTCGGGCTGCATGGCTCTGCGCTGCTGTGGCTCGCGCTCGCGGTCCGTCCCCCGCTGGAGATCGCGCGCGCGTCGCCCGAGCATGCAGAGGCCTGGGCCGGGAGCGCGCTGGAGGTTGACGCCGTGGCGACGCCCGACGGAGTTCCCACCCTGCCGAACGCACTCGGCGCCGCCGCGGCCAGCGCGCCATCCAAAGCTCCGGCGTTAACCGCGCGTGCCTTGGCCGGCGAGCCGCAACCCGCGTCCAAACTCGGCCCTTCGCCGGACGCCCACCCAATTGCAAACGAGCGAGCTCATCGGCCTGCGCCGCGCGCGCGGCACGCCGGCAGCGCGGGCACGCCGACCGCGACGGACAGCAGCTCGGACAGTGATCGGCCCGCGGCGCATGCGGCGCTGGGCGCGTTTGGGTCTGGTGATTTGCCACCCGGCGTGCGCAGCCTGCCGAGCGCGTTCACGCGCGCGATTCCGCCGGCCACGGGTGCCGATCCTATCTGGCAGGCGCTCCCCGCGGGAGAGCAGCGGTCGTTCACGATCGCCGTGCGCGTGAACGCCGACGGGCACATCGAAGATTCGAAGTTCCTCGGCGACCACGAGGGCCTGGCCCTACCCGAGCAGTTCGTGCATCTTCGCGAGCGCGTGCTGGCGCTGCTGGGCGGTGGTCTCTTCGCGCTGCAGAGCACGCTCACCGCCGGCTACGGAGTGTTTCGAATCACGATCACGCTCTCGGACCGCGCGGTGCGGACGGAGGGCGAGCCCGCCGAGCTCGTGGAACGGGGCTTCGATCCACCGCATGGCGCGCGGCCCGGGCGCGCCTACTTCACGCTCGCTTCGGGCCGCCATTTCGAGGCCAAGGTGGAGGTCTTGAACGTGCCACGGTCGGCTCACCCCTGACGGCGCCTTTAGGAACCAGCGCTCACGAGCGGCAGCTTCTTGTGTTTCAAGCGCTCCGGAGCGATGGGCGTGGCCAGCCCCTCGTAGCCACTGCCATCGGGGCGGTGACCGAGCACCCCAAACGCGCGCCGATAATCGGAGAAGCGCCCGCCCTCGCGCACTGCGGCGATCAACGCCAAGCCTTCTGCTTCCCCACCTTGGGCGAGCACATACTCGACCCACGCCCACTTGGCGCTGACTGCGCGCACGTCCGCGCGGCCCCGTAGACCCTTGCGCAATCGCTCGAGCTTGGCATCCACGCGGGCAACCCCCGCATAAGGCATGCGGTCGAGGGGCGTGTTGCGCTTCGCGCAAAACGGCGCAACACCCAGGGCCACCGGACAAATGGTCGACAGTTGACCCACGAATTTCACGCACTCGTCGATGTCTTCGTCGGTCTCGCCCGGTAAGCCGATCATCAAGTACAGCTTCAGCCGATCGAAGCCATGCCGGCGCGTGCGCTCTGCGGCCGCCAAGTAATGCGGCTCGCGTCCGCGGCGATCGATCAGGCCGCGCATGCGTTCGCTCGGGCCGTCGAGGGCGGTGGTCAGGGTGCGGTGCCCGGCTTTGCGCAACGCCGCGACGAACTCTTCCTTCAGGCGGTCGGGCCGCAAGCTCGACAGGCCGACCTGCATGCCGCGCTCGGCGAGCTCCGAGACGATCTCGATGATCTTCGGATGATCGCTGACCGCTGCGCCCACCAGCCCCACCTTTTTCACGTCGGACGGGATCTTGTCGAAAATCAGCTCTTTGGGCACGATTCGCATGCCGCCGTTGGTAGAGCGGCGCATCACGCAATAGGTGCAGCCGCGTGAGCAGCCGCGCTCGCTCTCGATCAGAAACATGTTCGAGAGTTCGGTGTGCGGTGTGCGGATGGCGCTGTACGCGGGCAGCAGCGCGTCGCTACAGGCACCGATCTTCGCGAGGGTGCTGCCATGGTGGGCGGGCACGAAGATGTTCGGGTGCTCGGCTAGCCGCGCTAATGCTGCGGCGCGGCTGGGCGCCTGATAGATGGTCTCGATCGCGAATTCGACGATGCTCTCCGCCTCACCCATCACGATCGCGTCCACAATCGGCGCGAGCGGCAAGGGATTGGAAAACGTGAGCGGCCCGCCGGCAAGAATGAACGGCGCTTGCTCGTCGCGGGCTTCCCGCAAAACCGGGATTCGGGAGGCATCGAGCATCCGTACGAGCCCCGACAGCTCGAGCTCATACGCCACGCTCACCGCCAAAATCGGAAACTCACCCAGCTCGCGCAGGCTCTCATAGCTCAGCGGGCGCTCGATCACGGCGCCCGCTCGGTCACCTTCGTCCGGCAGGAACACACGCTCGCACATCGCACCGGGCATGGCCTGGATGGCTCGATAGATGCGCTGGTAGCCGAGCGAGCTCATGCCCACGTGGTAGGGCGATGGATAGACGAGGGCGACCCGGTTCGGCGCGTCTTTGTCGATGCGGCCGACCTCATCAGACAGGCGCGTCTGGATGAGTCTGCGGGTCGCTGGGGAGAGCATCGAGCGGGGCACTATAGCGGGTTTTGGCGGGCACGCCGGCTCGAGGTGCTGCGGACGCTGCGGGAGAGAATGCTAAAGTCGCCGGGTGAAGCGAGACTCTAGCCCCGAGGGCGCGCTGATTTTCGACTGGAATGCTGCGGCCGACGCCAAGCCCGCGCGTGAAGTCGCGCTCCTCGACGAGACCCTGCGCGATGGCTTGCAGAGCCCTTCCGTGAAAAATCCCACGCTCGAGGAGAAGCTCGCCGGGCTCGAGCTGATGAACGAGCTTGGCATCGAATACGTGAACGTCGGCTTGCCCAGCGCTTCCACGCGCGCCTTCGCCGAAGCGCTGGAGATGAGCCGGGAGATCGCGACCCGGCGCTGGTCGCTGCGCCCGGTGTGCGCCGGCCGCACCCTGGATGAAGACGTGTCGGCGATTGTGGAAGTCTCGCAGCGCGCTGGCATCGCGGTGGAAGCTTCGCTGTACGTAGGCTCGAGCGAGATCCGAGCGCTCGCCGAGGATTGGGACCTGGATCGGTTGCTCGAGCGCGCGAAGAGCGCGATCGATGTCGCGCGCGCGGCGGATTTGCCGGTGACGTTCGTGACCGAGGATTCCACGCGGGCTCGTCCAGACACGCTACGCCGGCTGCTTTCGCTGGCGGTGGAGCGCGGAGCCGAGCGGGTCTGCCTGTGCGATACGGTCGGCTTTGCGACACCGGAGGGGGCCGCCCACTTGACCCGCTTTGCGCGGGAGGTCGTCGGCCCGCAGATTGGGATCGATTGGCATGGTCACGATGACCGCGGGCTGGCCGTAGCCAACGCGCTGAGCGCCGCCAGTGCCGGCGCGGATCGCTTGCACGCGACCGCCCTGGGCGTCGGTGAGCGGGTGGGCAATCCCGCCATGGAACTGCTGCTGCTCAATTTGGCGCTCTCCAACGTGCCCCGTTCCCTCGCGCACGTCACCAGTTATTGCATGCACTTCGCGCGCGTTCTGGGCATTCAGGTCCCCGACAACCAGCCCTTGGTCGGCAAAAATGCCTTCCGGACGGGGACTGGCGTTCATGCGTCGGCGATCTTGAAGGGCGAAGCCAAAGGGCAGTGGCTGGGCGACCACGTGTACAGCTTGCTCTCGGCGAGCAGCGTCGGTCAAAGCACGAGCATCGCGGTCGGTCCGATGTCGGGGACCTCGAACGTCAGGCATTGGCTAAAAAGCCAGGGTATCTCCGCGGACGAACGCTTACTGCGCGCGATCCTGACGCGCGCCAAAAGCGCCGACCGCGTGCTGACCGACGAAGAGCTCTTGTCGGTTGTCGAGCGAGCGCGGCAGGAAGTGTAAGGAGCGCTGCTCGCGCGCTCACTTTTCATTGCAAATCGCGGCGGTATTCACCAGTTTCACTCAGGGCTCGCGAACGCTGTCCGTTCATCTCAGTCGTGAGTGAATCCCTCGAACCCATGCGGTCGGCGCGTGCCAAGGTGCAGCACATCCCGACCAGTTTGATGAGCGCCGCCAGTGCGCACACCGTCAAACCGACCCTCGAAGCACCAAGCCCAAAGTTTTCGCCCAGCCCACGGCGCCGACTGTCGTTCAACGTGATCGCCCTGGGCGTGCTGTCCGCCGTGCTCGGTCTGGGCGGAGCGGCCAGCCTGTCTCACTTCCGCGCACGTCCGGCGCCGGTCATGCAAATAGTCAGCGGTAACCCGGCGCTGAAGAAGAGCAGCGACGGCGCGTCCGTGCGTTGGCACTCACCGAAGAACAAGTTGTACATCGACGCGTCGGTGGATCAGCTCGGGGCGACTGCTCGAGAGTCCATTCAGCTTGCGTTCGGTGCCTGGCTCGGCAGCGGCGCCAAGTTGCCCAATCTGAGCTTCGACTCCACGACGGGCGCCGTGTTCGGACAATCGCCGAACGGCAAGAGCGAGATCAGCTACGGCCCCATCACGCTCGCCGGCCACGAGAACGACCTGGCCCTGACCGTGACCTTTTCCGATCCGAAGACCGGCGAGGTGGTCGAAGCCGACATGATCTTCAACAGCAAGCACCCATTCGGCTTGCTGCCGTATGAAGCCGCCCCGGGAGCGATGACCGCAGACGACATGGCCATGTGCGCGCAGAAGTACGATCTTCAGAGCATCGCCACCCACGAGGCCGGGCACTTCTTCGGCTTGGGCGAGGACTACGAGTCCACGCCGGCCACCATGTTTTATACCACGGGCCGCTGCGAGACGAATAAGCGCGTCTTGCAGACCACGGACGAGACGACCATGGACGCGCTGTATGTGGCGAGCGCCTCGGCGAGCGAGGACGACCCCAGCGTAGATACCGCGAAGGGCTGCGGCGGCGCACGCATTGGGCAAGGCAATACCGGAGGTGTAATCCCGATTCTGTCGCTCGTGGGTCTGCTCGGTTTCGTGGGTGTGCGACGACGCCGACGCTAGCCGTGTAGGCAGACTGGCGACGTGGTGTATGCTCGCGAGCAATGAGGCTCGTCCGTTCCGACCTGGCGTCGGCGCGGACCGAGCGCCCGATCGCCATGGCAAACCGCTCGCCGGATCCCTCGAAGGTACGGGTCTTATTCATCCATACGGCGACGCGCCCACCGCTTGGCGCCGATACCTGGATCCACGCGCTCATTATTCGGCACCTGGAGCGGAGCCAGCACGACGTGCACGTTGCCTGCGCGATCGGTGGAGCGGGCTCGCGCACCCCCACGTTCGAGGTGATGCAAGACATCCCGGAGCTGTCGATCAAGCCGGTGAACCTCGGTCCTGAACTATTCGCCAAGTCCGTGCCAGAGCGAGCTCAGGCCTTGCTCGAGACCGCTCCCGCGCTGCTCAGCTTTCTGGAGCTGGTGCGTTACGTCAAAAAGCATCGGATCGCGGTGATCCACACCAGCGATCGCCCGCGGGACGCGCTGGTCAGCGTGCTCTTGGCGCGCATCACGGGCGCGAAAAGCATCGTTCACGTCCACGTCACCTACGGCGCTTGGATGAGTGCCATGCTGCGCTGGTCGATGGGGCAGGCGGACGCGTTGATCGGCGTCTCCGCGTTCGTGGCTCGTTCCTTGGTCGAAGGCGGTTATGCGGCGGCCAAAACCCACGCCGCCCTGAACGCCATCAACCTGCCGCGCTGGGACTACCGCACGGATCCTGGGCCCGTACGCGCGGACTTCGGCATCGCCCGGGACGCGCCCGTTCTGATCTGCGTCGCCCGCATTTTCCGCAGCAAGGGTCAGGCGCTCCTGATCCGCGCCATCGCGCTGCTGCACGGCGAGCTACCGCAGATCCGACTGCTGATCGTGGGCCAGGATTATCCACTCGGTAACAATCACACGAACGAGCTCAAGGCACTGGCCGCGGAGCTTGGGGTCGCGGACAACGTGATCTTCACCGGCCTGAGGAACGACGTGCCGCGCTTGATCGCCGCGGCCGATATTTTGGCCATGCCTTCGTTCGAAGAGCCGTTCGGGCTCGTTTATGCCGAGGCGATGGCCATGAAGCGGCCGGTGGTGGCCTTCGACAATGGCGGCACACCAGAGGTGGTCGAGCACGAAAAGAGTGGCCTCCTGTCCGCCCAAGACGACGTCCCAGCGTTGGCCGCCAATCTGCGCCGGCTGGTCACCGATCCAGAGCTTCGTGCCCGCATGGGTGAGTACGGCAGGCAGCAAGTAGAGACGCGGTTCGTGCCGGAGCGGCTCGCGCGAGACGTCGCCGGGATTTACACGCAGCTCTTGGGACGGAGCTGAGCTCGTGGCCGACTCCGCGAAGCCCGTGGGTACGGCTGCGACCTCGAAGCCGCCCGACTCGCCTGAAAAGAAGAAGCGTCGCGCGCTGAGCCATGTGGGCGGGGAAGTGCGGGTCGTCGGTGGGTCCGAGCAAGACCGCCAGCTACTGACTCACGCGATCTCGGTCGACCCGGATGAGGCGACGACCATGGCGCACGTGCACGGGTTTCACAGCTACCCAGCGCGCCTGCACCCATCCACTGCACGGCGATTGGTGGAGGCATTTTCGCCGGCAAGCGGGCGGGTGCTCGATCCATTCTGCGGCAGCGGCACCGTGCTAGTCGAAGCGCGTCAGGCCGCGCGGCATGTGTTCGGCATCGACGCCAATCCACTCGCGGTCGAGTTGAGTTCACTCAAATCACGCGGCGCTACGCCGAAGTTCTTGGAGGACCTGCTGGCGGCGGCCGCGGCCACCAGCGAGCACGCCGAAGCGCGCCGATTGGCCAAGAGCGGCCCTACACGCCGCTACGGGAGCGCAGACCGCGAGGTCTACGATGCCCACGTGTTGCTCGAGCTGGACGGCCTACGCGACGGCATATCCAAGGTCAAATCGCACGAAGTGCAGCGGGCGCTATGGCTCGTGCTGTCCGCCGCCCTGACGAAAGTCAGTAAGCGGCAGGGGGACACCGCACCGCGCACGCGGCCGGTGCGCTTGGCCGGCGGCTTCACGATTCGCTTTTTCGAGACCAAGGCGCGCGATCTCGCCCGGCGCCTGGGCGAATTCTCGGTCCTGGTCCCGCCCGACGCGCCGCCGGCAAAATGCGCCGTGGGGGATGCGCGCGATCTTTCGCAGATCGAGCCTGCCTCGCTGGACCTGATCGTGAGCTCCCCGCCCTACCCCGGCGTGTACGATTATTTCGACCACCATGAGTTACGCCTGCGCTGGCTCGGGCTCGACGAAAAGCAATTCGAAGCGACGGAGATCGGCGCGCGACGGCGTTTGTCCGGCATCGGCTTCGAGTCTGCCGTGCAGCGTTGGGAGAGCGAGCTCGGCGCGTGCCTCGAGGCCTTTCGCGACGCGCTCGCGGCGCGGGGTAGCGTCGCGCTGGTGATCGCCGACTCCGTGCTCGGCGGTCACGCCCTGTATGCGGATGAAGCCGTGCGCGTGCTGGCCAGCCGGCACGGTTTGGTGCTGGCCTGTTTGGCCTCGCAAGAGCGGCCCTACTTTCACGAGCCAACACGAGCGGCGTTTCGGGCGAGCCCTCGGCGCGAGCACGTGCTCGTCTTGCGGCACCCGAGCCGCAAATCGCCGCGGGCTCGCTGAGCGATCAGCCGAATCGCACGCTGAGATCGGCCGAGGGCGGCCGTACGGCGCGGATGCCGAACACCTCCAAGTCGAGCGTGCGGCGCACGACCTGAAACTCCTGAAACAGCTCGCCCACTTCAAGATCGACCCCCAGCACCTCGCCGCGCCGCACCCGGCGCTCGATGGCCTCGGCTAGAACCGCCATGCGCAGCGCGCCGAAGTTCGCGCACGCGCCCTTGACGGAGTGCAACACGCTGAGCAATTTCCGCTCCACGCGCGGGTCCGCGGCGGCGCGCAGCGACTCCAGCCGGCGGTCCATATCCTCGACGAAAATCAGAGACAGCTCTTCGACGATGCGCGGTGAGCCCGCTTCGTCCGCCAGCTCCTGCAAGCGCGAGAGATCGACGGAAGCCGAGGCTGTGCCGAAGCGATTCTCGCCATCGCTGCGGTGGGCCTCGGGCGGGGCTGTCGGGTGCTCGCCGCTCTCCGCGTCCGGCTCACGCACCGCCATGGACAACCAATGGGACGCCTTGCGGCGCAAGGTAGCCAGCGAAAATGGCTTGGCGATGAAGTCGTCCATGCCCGCCGCCAAGCAAGCTTGGCGAGCGCCGGGCACGGTCCCCGCAGTGACCGCCACGATCGGCACATGCCGACCCGCGCCTTCTTGAGCCCGGATTTGACGGGTAGCCTCCAATCCGTCGAGATCGGCCATCTGACAATCCATGAGCACCAAGTCGAACTTCCCTTGGTGGAATTTACGCACGGCATCACGCCCGGTCGGTGCCAGCTCGACCTCACAGCCGAGGGTCCTCAGCACGCGCTCGATCAAGACGCGATTGAATTCATTGTCCTCCGCCAAGAGCACTCGTTGCACATCATGCTCCGCGTTCGTGCGGACACGAACCGGCGGCAACGCCCGTGAAGGCGGGGAAGATTTGGCAAGCTCGGTCACATCGCTCAAGATCTGGTCGATGACGCCCAAGAGCTCTTGGCCAGAGCGGTGGACGTTCTGCGCGGCCTGGCGCTGCTCAGGGTCGAGGGCGCTCTCCAGGAGTAGTTCGCTTGCTCCGATCACCACCGTCATCGGCGTGCGCAGCTCGTGGCCGAGCATGGAGGACGCAAAACGCAACGGGCTCAAGGGTTCCTCGCGAAAGCGATGGGCGAAGCGCAGGAGCAACGTTTGCCATTGCTCCAAGTCCGGCACGCAACTCGGATCCACACCAGCGGAAGCCAGCTCTTCCAGCATTTCGGGTGGCAAGGACAGCGGCGGCTCGCTGGGGCCAGCGCTCACGCGACATCCCTCGACAAATCGAGCGTCGCAATCCGCCGGTACAGGGTGGCGCGCCCGATGCCGAGAAGCTTTGCGGCTTTGCCGACGCTGCCCTGGGTCGCGCGGAGCGCGCGTTGAATGGCTCGCCGTTCCAGCTCACGCAGCGGCAGGATCTCGTGCTCCGGGTGCGCGTGGGCGCTCGAGCCGTGATTCGGCACGATCGACAACCCGAGCGACGGCAGGCCCAGCTCACGAATGTCCGGCGGCAAATCGGCGAGCGTGATCTCGTCGCCTCGACAAGCGAGCAAGCTTCGGTGAACCACGTTCTGTAGCTCGCGCACGTTGCCCGGCCAGCGATGTCTCGACAGCGCCTCCAACACCTCTGGCGAGATGCGATGCACTTGGCGGCCCACGTCGGAGGTCAACGCGCGCAAAAAGTGACCCACGAGGAGCGGAATGTCTTCCACCCGTTCGCGCAGCGCGGGCAAATGGATGGGGTAAACGACCAGCCGGAAATACAGGTCTTCACGGAATCGTCCCGCTTCGACTTCCGCGCGCAAGTCGCGATGAGTCGCGCACACCATGCGCACGTCGATGGCGATCTCGCCCGACCCGCCGACCCGGCGAATCGTCTTTTCCTGCAGCGTGCGGAGGAGGCTCGCCTGGGTGGTCAAGCTCATCTCGCCGATTTCGTCCAACAGCAGGGTGCCGCCGTTGGCTTGCTCGAAGCAGCCACGCCGCATCTGCGTTGCACCGCTGAAGGCGCCGCGCTCGTGGCCAAACAGCTCGGATTCTTGCAGCGATTCGGGGATCCCTGCGCAGTTGATGGCGACGAACGGGCCGCGCTTGCGCGGGCCACCCGCGTGAATGGCTCGCGCGACGAGCTCCTTACCTGTTCCGCTTTCGCCGGAAACGCAGACCGCGACTTCGCTCTCGAGTACGCGCTGAACTTGATGCGCGAGCTCGCGCATGGGCGGGCTCTTGCCAACGATGGCGCCCAGCACCGAACGCTCGGTGAGCGCGCTCTCCAAGCGCCGCACGTTGATCACGAGCTCTCGCCGCTCGCGCGCGCGGTGCACGGCCAAGAGCAGCCGATCGCGGTCCAGGGGCTTCGTGATGTAGTCGTACGCGCCAGCGCGCATGGCGGACACGGCGGTCTCGATCTCACGCTGGGCCGTGACCACGATGATCGGCAACTCGACGTCGCGCGCCCGCAGATGCTGAATCACCTTGATGCCGGTCACCTCACCCAAACCGAGATCCACGCAGGCGACCGTTGGCAGTTCGCCCTCTGACTCGAGCACGCTGCGCGCCGAATCGTGCTCGGCCACGCGGTAACCCGTCCGCTCGAGCCAAAAGCGCATCAGGCGCCGAGCGGTCGGATCATCGTCGACGACGGCGACCAAATCGGAGGTCCCCTGAACAGACACTGCGCCGGTTTCCTCTTCGATCATCGTTCGTTAGATGAAACGCACGATTTGGTCCTACCTTTAGACGGATCCCCCACGCGACGGCAGATGAGCCATAGAAATGGCAGATTCGCCGCTCGTATCTCACCTTGTCGCCAACTGCTAAGTCACGGTTGTTGCTGCGCTTAGGGCGCTCCAGCGAGAATCAGCTTGGATGTTGGTCATGGTCACGGTGCGTGGCCATGGCCGTCCCAGCCTTCGGCGTCAAAGCTCGCCATCACGACCGCGAGCGAGCCCGACCGAACGGCGATCACTCGCTTGCGCGCGCTAGATCCCGTCTCGCAAACCCATTAGCCTGGTCGCCCGATGAAGATTGAAACGGCGACCATCGAACGCTTGCGCGACGCGCTCCTGCAAAGCGGACGCCGTCCGAGCATGGTCGCCTCCTCTGCCTATGAGACCCTGACGCGGGAAGGTCTGCTTACGCCCGAAGAGGTCAGCGCGATTCAGCGCGTCGACCCGCTCGCCGAGACCATGTTCTTGATGATGGCCGCGGACGGGACGCTTGCACGAGCGGAGCAGGAGGCGGTGCGCGGGGCAATTCGCGGCTTGACCGACAACCTGCTGCGCACCGGCACGATCAATGTGCTGCTCGAGACCTATGAACAGCGTCTGAGCGGGAGCGGGCGTGACGCCCGGTTGCACGAAATCGCCCAGCAAATCGCCGATGACCCGGCGGAAGCCGAAGGCGCGTTCGCTTTGGCGGCGGCGGTCGCGTTGGCCGACGACGAAGTCACGGCGGAAGAGAACGCGTTCATCAACCAACTGGCCGAGTGGTTCGGGATCAGCGCCGCACGAGCGGCGCAGATCCTCGACCAGATAGAGGGCGACCGCGAGGCAGAGTGACGCTGGGAGGGCTTAGTGGGTAGCAGCCGAGCGCGTCCGGCTCACCGAGTGTGCTGCCGCCCACCAGCGCCGAAAGCTGGCGCAGGTGCCGCTCGAAGGCGCGCCGCGCGGGCTGCTCCTGGGCGTCCAGCCCACGTGGCTCGTAGCCATCGATGAGCACCGGACAGACTCCCACCGACAGCCCGCTCCCGCGCTCGAAACGCAGCTTTCCGATGAATGAAGCGCGCGTCCAAGGCAGGGCCGACCGGCCGTCGAACACCAAGTTGCCCAGGCTATAAAAGATGGGCTGAGTGCCCCGCCAGCCGACGCCCTGCGGCACGTGCGGGTGATGACCCAGCACGGCATCCACGCCCAAGCTCATGACGGCGGCCACGAACGCGCGCGTCTTCGGCAGCGGCACGTCCGTGTACTCCTCGCCGCCGTGGTAGCTGACGATCACGAAGTCGAATTCGGCCCGCGCTCGCCGCAACGCGTCGCTCAAGCGGGGAAAATCGGCCCACGCGACGTGATGCCTGGCCTCTTCCTTATTGAACGTGCCCAAGTTCCAAACTTGAGTCACGGCAAAGAGCGCCAAGCTGACGCCGTTCATCCGCACGATGAGGGGGCGGTACGCGGCCGCTTCGTCTAAACCCGTGCCGGCGTGCGCGATGCCGACGCGGTCGAGGTTTTGAAGCGTCTCGAACAACCCGCGGCTGGCATAATCCCAGGCGTGGTTGTTTGCAGTCGACACCAGGCCGATGCCTGCGCGCCAGAGCGCATCCGCGCCCAGGGGCGGACCCGTGAACACGAGGCCGTGACGGGGCGATTGCGTTTCACCCTGTTGCTCGCTGAGAGCCGACTCCAAGTTCACGAAGCGGAGGTCCGCGTCGGCCCAAAGCGGCGCCACGCCGCGCAGTGGGTCGTACGTCGCATCCGCCAGCAGACGCTGGCCGCACGCGCGCCCCAGGTTGACATCGCCCGCGACCGCCAGGACGAGTGAGCCCGCCCGCTCACGCTGGGCCTTTAGGGCGCCGCCGCTTCGCACCGGCTTGCGCGGCGCGGGCCGTGCAAAAAGAGCGGCGGCGGGTGCGCGCGCGCGGGTTGGCGGGCGCGCGCCCGATCCCGCGCAGGCGAGGTACGCGGCGCATCCCGCGCTGGCCACACAGCGCCGAAACGGTGGCCAATTCGCCGACATAATGGAGTGATCTTGGCAGAGGCACACCGCGGGCGGAAGCCGGCGCGCTTTACCTACACCGGTTGGTCAGCGCCACGTTGCCCAGCGGGGGCGACGAAAGCCCGGCAAATTCGACAAAGTATTCGACAAACTACCGGAGTCTGGGTACGAGCCGTCGAGTGAAGATCGCGGTCGTCGGTTCCGGGTACGTAGGGTTGGTCGCGGGTGCTTGCTTTGCCGATTCGGGCACCAACGTCATGTGCATCGACGTGGACGAGGCCAAGCTCGCCAAGTTGCGCGCAGGGGAAGTGCCGTTCTTCGAGCCCCGGCTGTCGGATTTACTGAAGCGCAATTGGCCGCACCGGCTCGATTTCACGTCAAGCCTCGCCGATGGCATCCGCGGGCGGGAGGTGGTGTTCGTGGCCGTAGGCACGCCGCCTCAAGAGGATGGCTCGGCCGATCTTTCTTATGTGCTCACGGTCGCCGAGCAGGTCGCCCGCGCCGCCGAGCACGACATCGCGCTCGTGCTCAAGAGCACCGTTCCGGTCGGCACCAACGAGCGCGTGCGAGCCGTGGTCGAGCGCTTTGCCAAGCACAAGATCAGCGTGGTCAGTAACCCGGAGTTCTTGAAGGAAGGGGACGCCGTCAACGACTTCTTCAAGCCGGACCGGATCGTGATCGGCACCGATGACGATCACGCCTTTGCTCTCTTGGAGCGGCTGTACTCGCCTTACAACCGGCAGCGCAGTCGCATTCAGCGCATGAGCCCAAAGAGCGCAGAGATCGTCAAATACGCCTCGAATGCGATGCTCGCGACCAAGATCAGCTTCATGAACGAGATTGCCGCGCTGTGCGACGTGGCCGGCGGCGATGTCGAGCACGTGCGTCTCGCGGTGGGCTCGGACGAGCGCATTGGCATGCAATTTCTGTATCCGGGCCTGGGCTTTGGCGGCAGCTGTTTCCCCAAGGACCTGCGCGCATTGGTGCATACCGGTGAAGTGCAGGGCTTGAAGATGGAGGTAGCGAGCGCGGCCGTGCGCGCGAACGAACTGCCCGTACAAATCCTACTCGCGCATATGGATCGGGACCTCGGTGGGCTGGGGGACAAGACCATCGCGGTCTGGGGCTTGGCCTTCAAACCCAAGACCGACGACGTGCGCGAGGCCCCCGGGATCAAGATGATCGCCGAGCTGGTCGCGCGCGGCGCTCGCGTTCGCGCCACCGATCCTCAGGCGCGGGAGACCGCCCGCGAGAGCATGGGCCGCATGGGCCTCTTGGATCGCGTGGAGATCTTCGAGAGCGAATACGAGACGTGCCGCGGCGCCGACGCGCTGCTCTTTGCCACGGAGTGGAACGAGTACCGAAACCCGGAGTTTCCGCGCCTGCGCGAGCTGCTCAAAGGCCGACACGTGTTCGACGGTCGCAATATGCTCAGCCCAGACACGGTGGCGGCCGCGGGCCTCGCCTACCGCGGCATGGGGCGGCCCACGCTCGGCTACTGAGGCCTTCCAGCATGCGCAGCGCGACGGTCCTCAGCTTGCTGCTGCTCGCGTGCTCGACGCGCGCCACGCCCGAAGAGGTCAACCACGCAGCCGCTTCGCCGCGGCCCGTCATGAGTGAGGCGGAGACCGAGCCCGCGCCGACGTCAGTGGCCGGCGGGGGCCACGCCGCGGGCGCGTTCGTGCTGTTCGGCGGCACCGTGTTCGGCGCCGGCAAGCAGAACCTATTGGTCGAGGCCGGCCGCGTCACCGCCGTCGGCGTCAAGAAGAGCGCGGCCGAACGAGTGGTCGATGTGACCGGGCGTTACATCGTGCCCGGCTTCATCGACAGCCACGTGCACTTGGCTTACTACCCGGCGGGCCCCGACTTGCTCGCGGGCGGCGTCGTCGCCGTGCTCGACTTGGCGGCGCCGCTGCGTGCGCTGGTCGCCGATCACGCGCCGTTGCGGGTCTTGAACGCGGGCCCGATGATCACCGCCAGGCTCGGCTATCCGACGACATCTTGGGGCGCGGACGGCTATGGGCTCGAGGTGAGCTCGCCGACCACCGGCGCTGCCGCGGTAGAGACCCTGTTCGAAGCCGGCGTGCAGGTGATCAAGGTGCCGCTGACGGCGCCTCCCACGCTCGACGACGACACGGTGCGCGCGGTAGTGACGGCCGCCCACGCCCACGGGCTCAAAGTGTTCACGCACGCCCTGGAGGAAGCGAACGCGGCGCGCGCCGCGGCCGATGGCGTGGATGTCTTGGCGCACACGCCGACCGAAGCGCTGAGCCCGGCGACCATCGCGGCTTGGCAAACGCGCACTGTAATCAGCACGTTGGCGGGCTTCGGCGGAGGCCCGGCCGCAATTGAAAACTTGCGCGCCCTGCGCGCGGCCGGCACGCGGGTCTTGTACGGTACCGATTTTGGCAACACGCGGGACGCCCGGATCCAGGCTCAGGAGGTGAGCCTCATGATCGCAGCCGGGTTCGATGGCGCGAGCATCGTGCAGGCAGGGACCCGTACACCGGCGGCCTTCCTCGGGCTCGATGATCTCGGCTCGCTGGTCGTTGGCAAGCGGGCAAGCTTCTTGGTGCTCGCGGCCGACCCGAGCATCGATCCGCTGACGCTCTCGCAACCCGTCGCGGTCTACGTCGATGGTCAGCTGATCAGCGCCGGGATGTAGTCGCGGCCCCTGCGTCCAGATTAGAACGAGCACGCTAGCCGCTCAGCTTCGCCACTCGCGTCAGTACTTCGTCCTGAAAGCGCTGCACGAGGGCCGACACGTGCGAGCCGGGATCGCCGCCGTGCATCAAGGGCGTCAGATCCATGCCCCAAATCAACGCCGTGTGCCGATCGACCCCGTGGCTTTCGGAATAAGTGGCATGTGCCTTGCGGCGGCCTGCGGTCGCCAAGTCGTAGCGCTTGCCACCCGCGATCTGCGAGTCGAACACACCCATCAGCGCGTTTTGAAGATGCTCGCGGCGATCGACCGGCATGGACAGCTTGTCCGCGTCATTCAGCCAATCCAGATCACGCCAGACCTCGCAGCCGATCAGCCTCGCCGGGCGAAGTGCAGGCTCGAGCGCTCGGCAGGCGGCGATCACACGCAGGGTGACGGCCACGTGCGTGTCGTGCTTATCCGCCAAGTTATGGGTGTAAACGACCTCGGGCTGGGTCGCGCGGAGCACCTCCGCCAGGTCGGCGCAGACGCCTGCCGTATTGGCTTTGACCGCCGAGCTCGGATGGTCGAGCAGAAATTGTGCGGCATATTCGCCCACGTACGCGGCCTTTTTTTGTTCCGCGCGGCGCACCGCCTGCATCTGCGCGTCGCTGAAGGCCTTGTATTCGAAGTCGCGTGCGCTGCCCGCGCCGTCGGTCACGGTCACGCCGGTAAACCAACGGTCGGCGCGCGCGAAGCATTCCAGAATGCCGTGGGCGGCCATGAACTCGAGATCGTCATGGTGAGCGCCGATGCCGAGATGGGTCGTCCGAGATAGCGCCGCCGCGAGCGGGAGCTGATCGGGAACGAACACTTCGGCACTCGGTTGGCTGAGCTTCATCACGACCTCAATGCGAACGCAGCCGCGGAAGGCTCGCCGCCGCCACGGATTGCCCGACGCGGCGCGTGGCTTCGTCCGGCAAGTGAATGAACAGCGTCCGTTCCAGCTCCGGCGCTTCCAGCCGCAACACCTCGCGCGCAGCGTTGAGCAAGATGCTGCCGCCTTCGCCGGATGTCACTCGACCCAGCAAAAGAACGTGCTTAACCGCGTAAAAGTCCAAGTAATGGAGCACGCCGTAGCCCAGGTAAACACCCAACGTGGTGAAGATTTGACGCGCTCGTGCATCGCCCGTGAGCAGCCGCGTCTGCACGTGCGCAAGCTTGGAGCCCGGTGAGCCGTCCGGCAAATCGAGCCCGGCGCGCAGCGCCAGGCGAATCACGGCATCTTGTGAGAAGTAGCCGACGCCGGTTCCGCGGTCGCCCGACCACTCCGCGTCGTGCACCGCGTCCGAGCCGTAATCCACGGGCGCGAAGGCCAACTCGTTCAGCCAGCCGGTAACGAGCCCCTGAGGGTTCACGTAGCCGGCGGCCTGACTGGTGCCCATGGCGATGCCCAGCACCGAGTGGTCCTTCAGGTCCATCGCGCCGGCGAGTGCGGTGACGTCGCCGTCATTGGCTACCTCCAGTGGCACGTTCCCCCAGCGCTCAGCGAGGTCTCGGTAAATATTCTTGATCCGCGCCTCGAAGGCTGCTTCCGGCACTTTCCGGAACAAGGAGGCGATCATGGTGCGGTTATTCACGAAGATACCCGCCGAGCTGACGCCGATCGCGTCGATACGCGGCAAGTGCGCGGCGGCACGTCGAATCGAGTCGTCGATGCCGTCGATATGATACTGCGGGTCCGCGTGCAGCTTGGGCTCCCAGACCACCTCGCACGAGAACACCTGTTGACCGTCGATCAAGGCCGCTACTTTGCGATCGCTGCCACCGGCGTCGAAGCCAATCCGACATCCCTCGAGATGGCCGCCCACGGCGGAGCCCTGCTCGCGCTCGCGGGGAAGGCCCTCGAACGAAACTTGCTCGACGCTGAAGCTGGGCTGTTCGTAGATCTTGGCAAAGAACTCGGCATCGAAGGCGCGCGCGCCGCCTGGCCCGAAGGCCTGCGCCAAGTGCTCGACTACGGCGAGCGGGCCGGCGACCCGCACGCGAAAGCCACCTTTTTGCCAGAGCAAGAACTTCAGCGTGCGCTCTGCATAACGCAGATTGCTAGCGACCTCAGGGTGACCCTCGGGAAGTAATTGCGTCTCGAACACGGAGACGTTCCCGGCGTCCCGTTCCAGCGCCAGGCACAACCGGACGCCGCCCGCGCGCTCGGCCGCCGCGCGGAATGCGCGGTTGCCCAACCAAGCTGGGCGAAATTCTGGGTGGAGCGGCGCTGACACGCGCGGCGGTTGCTCGAGCAGGCTCTCTGCCATGCGCGGCAGCGAGCTTACGCCGCCTGAACTGGCGGCGGAAGCGGCGGGAGAAGACCCAGACATCATGGCTCAGTCTGCTCGAAGCCCGCCCCCTCCTGTGTGCGATTCGAATCGCAAAAATGGCCCGATTATTCGCCAGCGCGTTGGCCAGCCGTCCCTCCGCCGTCCGAGCCGACGCGCCGGCGTCGCCCGTCGTCGACGGGGGTTCGCGCCACGCTCAGCGCGCTGGCGCGAGCATGAGCGCGCCGAGTGGCGGAATGCGCAAGCGAATAGAATAGGGCCGGCCGTGGAGCGGCAGCGGATCCGCCTCGACCACGGTCGTCGTCTGAAACTCGCTGCCACCAAAGCGCAAATCGTCGCTCGACAGCTTCTCGATGTAACGGCCGGCGTTCGGTACGCCAATTCGATATTCGTCCCGCGGTACGGGCGTAAAATTGAGCAGGACGATCATGTGGTCGGCGCCGTCGCGCCTGAGGTAACTGAGGATCGTATTGTCTTTGTCGTTGCAGTCGATCCACTCGAAGCTCTCGGGACCGGGATCGCCACGCCACAAGGCGGAAGATTCCTTGTACACGCGCCCGAGCTCGGCAATGTATTCCTGCAGGCCCTTCCGCTGCGGGTGCTCGGCGATGTGCCAATCCAGGCTGGTCTCGACGTTCCACTCTTTGTGCTGCGCGAACTCCGTGCCCATGAACATCAGCTGCTTGCCAGGCCGCGTGAACTGGTAGGCCAAAAGCAGCCGCACATTGGCGAGCTTTTGCCAGAAGTCACCCGGCATCTTCTCGATCAGCGAGCCTTTGCCGTGCACGACTTCATCGTGAGAAATGGAATTGATGAAGCGCTCGGTGTACTCGTACAACATCGAGAAGGTGAGTTGATCGAGATGGAACTTACGGTGCACCGGCTCTTTCGTAAAGAAGCCGAGGGTGTCGTGCATCCAGCCCATGTTCCATTTGAAGTCGAAGCCGAGCCCGCCTTCCGACGGTGGGCGCGAGACTCCACCCCACGCTGTGGACTCTTCGGCGACCGTGAACGCGCCGGGACACTCGTCGTGAATGACCGCGTTGACCGTGCGCAAAAACTCGATGGCCTCGATGTTCTCGCGACCGCCATACGGATTCGGAAGCCACTCCCCTTCTTTGCGGCTGTAATCGAGGTAGAGCATGGAGGCCACCGCGTCCACGCGGAGACCGTCGACGTGGAATTCTTGTAGCCAAAAGAGCGCATTGGCCGTGAGAAAGTTCCGCACTTCACTGCGCCCGAAGTTGAAGATCAGCGTCCCCCAATCCGGGTGCTCGCCGCGCCGGGCGTCTTCGTGCTCGTACAGCGCGGTGCCATCGAAGCGACGCAGTGAAAAGTCGTCCTTGGGAAAATGCGCGGGTACCCAGTCGATCAGCACCCCGATGCCTTGCTGATGGCAGTAATCGACGAAGCCGCGGAAATCATCGGGGGTGCCGTAGCGAGAGGTGGGCGCAAAGTAGCCCGTGACCTGATAGCCCCACGATGGATAAAACGCGTGCTCTGCCACCGGCATGAGCTCCAAATGGGTAAAGCCGAGGCGCCTGGCGTGTTCGCACAGGCGCACCGCGAGCTCGCGATAGGTGAGCCAGCGGTTGCCTTCTTCTGGCACACGCGCCCACGACCCCAGGTGACATTCGTAGATGTTGACCGGCTCACGGGCGATGTCGCCCTTGGCGCGCGCCTTGAGCCAGCCTTCGTCGTGCCAGGTGTAGTGCGAGCGGGCGACGCGTGAGGCGGTCAGCGGCGGGGCTTCCATCTCGGTAGCCCAGGGGTCGGTCTTGATTCGGAGCAAGCCCTCCTTGGTCTTGATCTCGTATTTGTACAGCGTGCCGACGCCGATGCCGGGCACGAACAACTCCCAGATGCCGGTCGGGCCGAGTGAGCGCATGGGCAGCAATCGACCATCCCAATTGTTGAATTCACCCACGACGCTCACGCGCTGAGCGTTCGGCGCCCAGACCGCGAACGCCGTGCCGGCAACGCCGTCCTGGGTACGGACGTGCGAGCCGAGCACGTTCCACAACTTGCGATGCGTCCCCTCACCGATGAGGTGTAGATCGAGGTCGCCCAGGCTGGGTAGGAAGCGATACGGGTCCTCGCGTTCCCAAGTGGACCCGTTTGCGAAGCCGAAACGCAGGCGGTACGCCAGCGGTACCTTAGCCCCGGGCAGGAAGACCGCGAACACGCCCGCTCCCAAGGCCAACATGGGCCGCACCTCGTTACCGATCAGCAGCGAGCAGGCGACGGCGTCTGGGTGAAAGGAGCGCACCACGACACCCTTCTCCTCGCCCAGGCGCACGGGGTGAGCGCCCAGCACCGCGTGCGGACTGTGCGACATGTCGTCACGCAAGCCCTTCATCAGCGCCGGGTCGCCGGTCAGTGTAGCGGCCGAAGGGTCGGAGGCAGAGGGCAATACGGGGGGGAAATTCATCAGGCCACTACGTAGCAAAGCAGCACCAGAGAGTGCGGCGCAACATTGATTCCACCACCCTTGGGAACACGGTGGGTTTGTTGGGCAGTGTTGATGACTTCCTGCCAGTGCCCAGTGACGGCCCCGGGCACGGCCGGCATCGTGAAGTGCCGCGCGCGATTGCTGGCGTTCAGTAAGAGCAACAGCGTTTGCCCGCGGTTCGGTCGGCCGCGTTCGTCGAAGTCGTCCGACGCGTCGCCCGGGATGAGCATGCCGAGCAGGTGATTGCGCCCGTTGCTCCAATCGTCAATTGCCATTTCCGCCCCGTCGGAGCGGAGCCACGTGACGTCCTTGACTCCCTTGTCACTCACCGAATCGCCGGCGAAGAAGCGGTGACGCCGAAATACCGGGTTTGATTTGGTGATGCGCAACACTTCGCGCGTGAAGTTCAGCAGATCGAGCGCGCGCTCATCGAGGTCCCAATTGATCCAGGTGAGCGGGTTATCTTGGCAGTAGGCGTTATTGTTGCCGTTTTGCGTGCGCCCGATCTCGTCGCCATGAGAGATCATCGGTACGCCCTGCGAGAACGCCAAGCTCGCGATCAGGTTCTTCTTCATCCTGTCACGCAGGCGCGTGACCTGTTGCGCCTTGGTCTCGCCCTCCGTACCCCAGTTGCGGCTCCAGTTGTCGTTCGCGCCGTCGCGGTTGTCCTCGGCGTTGGCCAAGTTGTGTTTCTGTTCGTAACTCACCAAATCGTGCAATGAGTAGCCGTCGTGGCAGGTGACGAAATTGATGCTGGCGTAAGGGCCACGATCGCTTCCCTGAAAGATGTCGCTCGAGCCAGAGAGGCGTGAAGCGAGCTCCGGCACCTGGCCTTCGTCGCCGCGCCAAAAACGACGGATGCAGTCGCGGTAACGGCCGTTCCACTCCGCCCAGCCAGGAGGGAAGGCGCCCAACCGATAGCCGCCAGGCCCCACGTCCCAGGGCTCAGCGATCAGCTTCACGCGGGCGAGCGTGGGGTCTTGTTGCACGAGCGCGAGAAAGCGCGAGAAGCCATCGAACTCGTACGGGTCCCGCGCCAGCGTGGGTGCCAGGTCGAAGCGGAAGCCATCCACGTGCATCTCATCGACCCAATAACGCAGGCTGTCTAGGATGAGCTGCAGCGAGCGTGGGTGGAGAACGTTGAGGCTATTGCCACAGCCCGTGAAGTCAACGTGGTGGCGCGCTTGAGGGGCCAGCCGGTAGTAGGCCGGATTATCGAAGCCGCGGAAGCACAGGGTTGGACCGAGCTGGTTTCCTTCACCCGTGTGGTTGTAAACCACGTCCAAGAGCACTTCGATCCCAGCTCGGTGAAACGTCTTCACCATGGTCTTGAATTCGTGCACCTGTTCGCCCATGAAGCCAGTTGCGAACGCCGGATCGGGTGCGAAGAAACCGATGGTGTTGTAGCCCCAGTAATTGCATAGCCCGAGCTCTTCGAGCCGGCGCTCACTGACCGCCTGGTGGATCGGTAAGAGCTCCACGGCGGTCACGCCCAACGAGCGCAGGTGGTCGAGGATCGGATCGGAGACCATGCCCAGATAAGTGCCCCGCAGGTTGCCCGGCACGTCGGGGTGCAGCTTGGTCATGCCGCGCACGTGGCATTCGTAAATCAGAGTGCGGCTCCAGGGCACATTGGGCGGGCGATCCTCACCCCAGGAGAATGCGCTTTCGACTACCAAGCTCTTGGGCACTGCGCCGGCGCTGTTGCGCTCGTCGAACGTCAGATCCAGATTTGGGTCGGTAATCGTGTAGCCGAAGACCTCGTCTGGGCAGCTGATTTTGCCGGCGATGGCCTTGGCGTAGGGGTCGATCAACAGCTTATGCGGGTTGTAGCGCTGGCCTTGCTCCGGTGCATAAGGTCCTTGCACGCGGTAGCCATACAGCTGACCGGGGCGCGCATCGGGCAAGTACACGTGCCAAACGCGATTGGTGCGCTGCACGACGGGTATGCGAATCGACTCTTTACTGGCCGTGGGGGAGTCGAACAAACACAGCTCGACCGCGGTTGCTTGTCCGGAAAACACGGCGAAGTTGACGCCTTCACCATCCCACGTCGCGCCCAGCGGGTGGGCAGAGCCCGGCCGAGTCCTCATGCTTTCGCGTTTCCCCGACCCGCGCTCTCAGGGCAGCGATGTATCACGAGAGCCTCGACACCTTGAACACATGGCCAACGCGCTCGTTCGGATCGAGGCGCACGTAGTTACGCGCACCCTGCCAGGTGTAGCGCGTGCCGGTCAGCAGATCGGCCACCTCGTACTGCTCCCAGGGCCCAATGCCCAGCTCCGCGATGGGCACCTCCAGCATGGTCTCGTGAAAGGCGTGCGGATCCAAGTTCACGACCACGATCAGATCGTTGCCCGGAGACGACTTTTTGTACGCCAAGATTTCCGCGTAGTCGGTGTCGAGGAAGCTCAAATTCGTCAGCTCATGCAGGGCAGGTTGTTCGCGCCGAATGCGATTCAGCTTCGAGATATCGTGTTTGATGTTTCCAGGAGCGTTCCAGTCGCGCACGCGGATCTGATATTTTTCCGAGTCCAGGTACTCTTCACTGCCCGGGTGGACAGCGGCGTTCTCGCACAGCTCGTAGCCGCTATAGATGCCATACGTGGGCGACAAGGTCGCTGCCAGCAAGAGCTTGATCCGGAACGCCGGGCGCCCGCCCGTTTGCAAAAATTCGTGCAGAATGTCCGGTGTATTGGGCCAGAAATTCGGCCGATAGTATTCGGCCATGTCCGTCTTGGTGAGCTCGGTCAGGTAGGTTTTGATCTCCCACGCCGTATTTTTCCAGGTGAAATACGTGTAGCTCTGACTGAAGCCGAGCTTCCCCAACCCCTTCATGCGTTTCGGCCTCGTGAACGACTCGGACAGGAAAATCGTCTCGGGGTGCGAGGCTTGGATGTCGCGGATACACCACTCCCAAAACGAAAGCGGCTTCGTGTGCGGGTTGTCGACGCGGAAGATCTTTACCCCGCGAGCGATCCAGAACAGGAGCGCATCGCGACACGCGTTCCACAGCCCCTGGCGATCCTTGCACCAGAAATTGATCGGGTAGATGTCCTCGTATTTCTTGGGCGGATTCTCCGCGTAGCGGATGCTGCCGTCCGGACGAACGAAGAACCACTCCGGATGCTCCTTCACCCACGGGTGATCGGGCGAGCACTGAAGCGCGAAATCTAGCGCTACCTCGAGGCCAAAGTCGCGGGCCGACGCGACCAGCAGGTCGAAGTCTGCAAGGGTGCCGAGCGCCGGATTGACGGCCGTGTGTCCCCCTTCCTGGGCACCGATGGCCCATGGGCTCCCGACGTCCCCCGGCGCGCACGTGGCGGAGTTGTTGCGCCCCTTACGGTGCGTGATGCCGATCGGATGGATGGGCGGCAAGTAGATCACATCGAAGCCAAGCGCGGCGATTTCCGGCAGCCGCCGCGCGGCGTCCGCGAACGTGCCGTGCTTCTCCGGCTCCGTGCCCTGCGAACGGGGAAATAGCTCATACCAGGCGGAAAAGCTGGCTTCCGCGCGGTCCACGTACAGCTCGAGCGGCCGCTCCAAGCGTGACGCCTCGTCGGCGAACAGCGGCGCGAAGACCAGCTCGAAGACGTCCTCTGCGAAGGCGACTTTGAGGCGCTCGTCCAGCGCGAGGCTCGGGTCGGCGAGCCGCTTGGCGGCGTCGCTCACCACGCGCTGGGCGGGGCCCGAGAGTTTGTCGGACAAGCGCGCCAAGAGGGCCGCGCCGTCCAGGAGTTCGGGCCGCACGTCTTGGCCTGCGTTCAAGCGCTTGCCGAGATCCGAACGCCAAGTGCCAAAGCGGTCAGGCCAAGCTTCGATGTCGTATTGCCAAAGACCGATTTGATCTGCCTTGAAGGAGCCCTGCCAGCGGTCGGGATCGTATCGATAGCTGAACGGTGCCACCCGCGACGTCGCCTCTCCAGGACGGCGATACAGGATGCGCGCGGCGATCAAATCATGACCGTCTTTGAAAATATCGGCGCTGACCTCGATCACGCTACCGATCACGCGTTTGATTGCATAACGCCCGCCGTCCACTTGGGGCAGTGCGTTTTCGATGACCAGTTGCGGCGCGTTTTGTATGGTGAGAGCCATGTCGGGACTCGGTTTTAACCCAGTTCCGCGCGCAGCTGGCGGCTTTCGGCGATCGCCGAGAAGCCTCGAACGGCTCGCTATTTGCCGGCGTCGCGCGCGTCGTCGTCGCGCGCGCGGTGTGGTTCGTCGTCCGGGATCGCCCATGCTGGCTTCACCCAGCCCGCGTCGGGCGCCGCCGGCGCTTCGGCCGCGGAGCTGGCGGGCTTGGATGTAACAGGAGCGAACGGGCGCGCGCTCGTCGCTGGCCTTGCAGAGGCGGCCGCTGAGGCCGGAAGGTCATCGTGCAACGCGGTCACGTGCTCCGATGACTTCGGGCGCGGAAGCGTGGTGTCGAATGCGGGCGCGGGCGGGACGGCCTTGGGCAAGGGACGCAAATGAACGTCAGTGCGTTTCATGAACAACAGGCCCACGCCCAAGCCGATCGCCAGCGCGGTGAGCGCGACCCAAAACACGAGCGCAGCACCGGAGCGCTTGGGCGGCGGATCGGCGGCCGCGCTCGCCAGGAGGGCGGCGATCACCGCGCTGTCTCCACGGGCACTTCGCGGCGCAGCGCCATGACCGGAGCCCGCGCCCTCGCTGAGCGCCGCCACCACCGTCGCCGCGTGCTCATCGGCCGGGGGGCTTCGCGTTGGCCGGACCTGCGTATTGGAGTCGGCCAGAGCGTTTCGAGATCTCGAGGCCGGCGTCCGTGAATCGATCCGGGTTCGGGCTTGTGAATTCGGGGCCTCGTCCGCAACGATGGCCTCGGGCGATGTCCAATGGAGCTCGCGCGCTTCACCGCCCAGCACCTCGCGCAGCGCATCGGTCAGCTCGCGGGCGGACTGAAAGCGCGCCTCCGGGTCGCGGGCCACCGCGCGTGCGAACCAGGCGTCGAAGCCCAGTGGAACCGAGCCCGCTTCCGAAGGGATGGGGATGTCGCGGATGCAAATCTGAAGCACCAGGTCACCGAGCCCGTCGCTGTAAAACGGGCGCCGGCCAGTCAAGCACTCGAAGGCGATCACGCCCAGCGACCACAGATCCGAGCGGTGATCCACCGCCTTGTTGCCCTGCGCTTGCTCGGGACTCATGTAATACGGCGTGCCGAGGATGGAGCCCGTGCGGGTGCGCGCGCCCAGCTCGCCACCGAGCGCCGCGGTCGACACTTTCGCCACGCCAAAGTCCAGCACCTTGGCGATCTCCTCGTCCTCGTTCCGGATCAGGAACACGTTTTCGGGCTTCAGGTCGCGGTGCACGATGCCGGCCTCGTGCGCACGCCCCATGGCACGACCGATGTGCGTGATGATGCGGGCCGTGTCTGCCGACGGCAGGCGGCCCAAGCGACGTAAGCGCTCGGCTAGGTTCTCGCCGTCGAGCAGCTCCATGACGATGAATGGCAGCGTGTCGTCGACCCCGTAGTCGAGGATCTGCACGACGTGGGGGCTCCGCAAAGTGGCCGCCGATTGCGCTTCACGCATGAACCGACCCAGCGTCTCATCATCGGGAATGGCCTCCCGATCGATCAGCTTGACGGCTACGGGAGCGGCCAGCACCAAGTGATGGGCACGCCAGATGGAGCCCATCCCGCCGGCCCCCAGCCGCTCGTCCAGCCGGTAGCGCCCAACGAGCACGCGATCGCGGAGCAGGGCCGGGTCAACCATGTACAGGGGGAAATCACCATAGCGCTTGCGGGTGGGGGGCGCATCACTTTAGAGCCCTGAGGCGGCCGGCCGACGGTGTAGGCTGGCGCGCATGTCGACTGAAATCTGCGACCCGAGCACAATCTCTTCGATTGCGGCAGACCGCATCGCCCAAGCGATGATCGCAGCCATCGCGAAAGATGGCGCGGTTTCCTTGGGGCTCTCCGGGGGCACCACGCCGCGCGCAACCTACGAAGCGCTGGCACGCGCTCCGGGGATCGATTGGCAGCACGTGATCATTCACTTTGCAGACGAGCGCGCCGTGCCGCCCGACCACCCGGAAAGTAACTTCGGCATGGCTCAGGCAACGCTCCTGAGCCGCGTTCCGCTCACGCCCGCGAACGTGCACCGCATGCATGCCGACGCCGACGATTTGGACGCGGCCGCGCGCGCATACGACGGAGTTTTACCGCACGGCATCTCGATCCTCGTTTTGGGCATCGGGGAGGACGGACACACAGCGTCCTTGTTCCCCGGCAGCTCGGCGTTGGACGAGCGCGAACGTCGCGTGCTGTCTGTGGTCGGACCCAAGCCGCCACCCCAGCGGCTCACGATCACGCCCCCCGTGATCGAAGCCGCCGGCTTGTGCGTGATGATCGCAACCGGCGCGGGCAAGGCGGATGCCATCGCGCGAGCGCTACAAGGCCCGGTCGACATCCACCGCACGCCCGCGAGCCTGGCACGGAACGGTCTGTGGCTGCTCGACCAGGCCGCCGCGAGCAAGCTGGACGCTCAAGGCTGAGACGCCGGCCTTAAGAGGCGAAGCGCTTGGCCAATGCCAAGATGGCGTCGGGCGTCGCGGCGCCTTCGAGCACGAGCTCGAGCTCGCGGGTGGGCACGCCGAGCGCTCCGAGTCGAGCCAGGCAGTCGCTTTGAATGCGCTGCCGGGTCGCACGCCGCAGCCCGCTGTTCAGCACCGCGTGAGCCGGCGTTGCCTCATCGAATAGCGTAACGCCTGACAGCTCGCGCACCTCCGCGTCCGAAAAAAGCGGCGGCAGCAGCGCGTTCACGACCAATTCTAGGATCGGCAATGTGAGCTCGTCGCGCAGCGCCGTGCACAGCTCGAGCGTTTCGTTCGTGGGCATTTCCTCGGGCAGCGTCACGACCACGACGCCGCTACGCGCCGGATCGCGGAACATCTCCCAGGCGCGCTCGGCATCGCTGCGCAGCACGCCCGCTGGCGCGATGTCGACGATCACCTTCGGCACGCGCAGCATATCCAAGCCGTGGCCGGTGGCCGGGGCGTCGAACAGCACGACATCGAAGCGCGCGCGGCCCTCGGCGTCTTCTTCTATGGCGTGGTACCAGGCCTTGCCCAGGAGCGACCATTCTTTCAAACCCGGCGTACCGCTCAAAAAACCGCTCACGTATTTGCTATCGAAGATCGCGTCCACGAGCACCCGATTTTTGAGCTTCAACGCGCCGTACTCCCGCAGCGCGACCTCGGAGACCAAGCGCACGCCCCAGATGTTCTCCGCGAGCGCGCTGATGGCAGAGCCGAGCGGCGGCGCTCCGAGTAGCGTCGACAACCGCTCTTTCGCGCCGCAGGCCGTAACCAACACCCGCAGCCCGCGCGCGGCGAGCGCGCGCGCCAGCGCGGCGGTCACCGTCGTCTTACCCACTCCGCCTTTACCAGTGATGAACAGGAACCGCCGTGGCGCGAAAGCAGGCATCGTGAGGGCTCGCCGGTTCTGTCTCGCCCGGCCGCCGACGTCAAACTGCACGCCCGGGGCGGACGTGTTTGGAACATGGTATGGCTTCGCACGGCGGGAATTGGCAAGTGAAGTCGTACCCGCACGGAAGTCCCTATGCGCTCGCCTGATATTCGACTGCAGTTCGGCTTGGCGATCCTGTGCGCGCTGATGAGCTGCAAGTCACGCGAAAAGGGCCCGCCGACGCCGAGCGCGAGTGCTGGGCTGCGAGCGGCGCCTGCCGTAAGTAGTGCACTTGCTGCGCCCAGCGCGCCGCTGACCGTGGCGCCAATGACTAGCCCGCAGCTACCGGAGGGGCCGGTGCTGGCTATCGACGCGGGCAAAGGCGTCGGGCCCATCCGCATCGGTGCCAACGTCTCCACCATCGAGCGGCTGATGGGCGTGCCTTGTGAGGTGAAAACGGCAGACCTCTGCCGCTTCATCACGCGCGCGGTCGAGTTCGATCTGAAAAATGGCGTCACGGACCGCATCGTCGTCCATCGTCACGACCGCCCTGCGGGCCCGGACGCCTCGGGTCGGCCTCAGTCCTACGGCTTCTTCAATGGCGGCATCCCGCCGGGCGTTGGCTTGGGCATGATCCCGAGCGCCGTCGTGGACCTTCTCGGCAAGCCGACGAGCCGCGAAACCGTCACCGAAGCGAACGCCTTCAACACGGTCGAACGCGACACCTATCCGGGCATGGTGCTGGAATACGACACGTACACGAACGGCAAAGTGATCTTGGGCGGCGTGCTCATCGCCAAAAAATGATCCGCTCGCGCGTTGCCCCGCGTTCAGCTTTGCCGCACGCGCCGACGCTCTTGGATCATGTGCTGGGTGATCGCGCGCTGGGCTTCCACCGGCTCGACCAACGTCCAAACGTCGTGCTCTTTGGCCCCGCCTGCGGACTCGAGCAAAATGTCGGCCGCGCGCTCGGGCGAGATGGCATCGAAGTGACGGCCCGGCAACTCGACCACTGCGGTGCGCGCGCGGAGCCCCTCGAGTGTACGCAAGATCTTGTCCACTACCGCGCGAAAGACCGGGTCGTTGAAGTCGCTTTGCTTACCGATTCCGAACAGCAGCAACTTATCGAACGGCAGCTTGGGCTTGCCCGGGACGAGCAACACCTCCCCCACCCTCCCGCTGGCAAATCCGCTCTCGATCAGACGTGAAATGCGACCTGCGAGGCGAAAATCGAGCAGACCAGTCACGCCATGAGGGGGGCGTTCGTCGCTAGCCACGGTCGAGACGATGACCTCGGTGCCGAGGAGGTCCAGCTTGCGCAGCTCGGGCGTGGTGAAGCGAAGATCCACTGTTTCTCAACTCGCGTCGGCTTCGGGGGGCGAGCCGAGCACGTCATCGCTGCGCCCGAGATTTTCCGCGATGCGATCGAGCACGCCGTTCACGAACGCACCGCTGTCCTCGGTGCCGAATCGCTTGGCTACCTCGACCGCCTCATCCAAGATCACTGCGCGCGGAACGTCTGAGCGCGCCATCAGCTCCCACGCGCCCAAGCGGAGAACGTTGCGGTCGACCCGCGTCATGCGCTCGAGGCGCCAGTTTTGGCTGGCCTTCTTGATCTGCTGGTCGGTCTTTTCCAGGTCCCCGAGCACCCCCCGCACGAGCGCGTCCGCGTAAGGGCGCCCTTCAGCATCCTCTGCTGGCAGCTCCGCCCAGAAGTCGGCGATCGCGCGCTCGACCTCCGTGCCGCCCGCTTCCACCGCGAACAGCATCTGCAACGCGGCCTCGCGGGCCTGAGTGCGCGCGCCCATTTTCCGCTTCAGAACCCGGCTTCTTCGAGCGCGTGACCGAGCGACACGAGCTCGATCGCGGCGAGCGCGGCATCGCAGCCCTTGTTGCCGGCCTTGGTGCCTGCGCGCTCGATGGCTTGTTCGATCGTGTCGGTCGTGAGTACGCCAAACGTGACCGGCGTGCCCGATTGCATGGCGACTTGCGCTACGCCCTTGGAAACCTCGCTCGACACGTGCTCGAAGTGCGGCGTCGAACCACGGATCACCGCGCCCAAAGCGATCACCGCGTCGAGCTTCTTGCTGCTCGCGAGCCGCGCGCAGGCGAACGGGATCTCCCACGCGCCCGGCACGCGCACGATCGTGATCTTCGAGACGTCGGCGCCGTGCCGGCGGAGCGCGTCCACCGCGCCCTCGACCAAGCGCTCGACGATGAAGCTATTGAAGCGCGCCGCGACGATCGCGAAGCGCGCCCCCTTCGGAACGATGAATGTGCCTTCGACGGACTCGGGAGCGTTTTCTGCGTTCGACATGTGAATTCCTGAGGCGATGACCCGGCCGCGGCAAGCGTGAGCGGCGCGATGCTAGCACCGCGCCTGGCATGATTCTCGACGGCTCACTCGCTGCGCATGGAGACCAAGGGGACGCTCTCCACGAGCTCGAGACCGTAGCCCTGGATGCCGGCAATTTTTCGAGGATTATTCGTGAGCAGCCGGATCTTGCACAGCCCGAGCTCGCGCAGCACCTGTGCGCCCAGGCCATACTCGCGCAGCGTGCCGCCGTGAGGACGGGCGCCCGACGCCGGGCCACGGATGGGGCTCTTCGGCTCGTTGCGTCGTAGCAAGCGCTCGAGGTCGTCGCGGAGATCGCCCTGGGGCGGCAAGTACACGATCACGCCGCTACCGGCTTGTTCGATGGCGTCGATCGCCTCATCGAGGTGCTTGGCTCCGTCGCCGCTCGTAGAGGTGAACACGTCGGCCAGGGTGGAGCCTGCGTGCATACGGCACAGCGTGGCCCGGGATCCGTCCAGCGGGCCTTTCACCAGTGCCAAAAACTGGCGCTTCTCCAGCACCGCCTCAAAGACCTGGGCTTGCCAGGTCGTGCCGGTGCGATCGAGCACGATCTCGCCCATGGATAGTCGCGTGACCAAATGCTCGGTCTGCAGGCGATAGGAAATCAAATCTGCGATGGTCAGGATGTGTAGCCCGTGGCGCTCGGCAAAGAGCTCCAAGTCGGGCATGCGCGCCATCGTGCCGTCGTCGTTGATGATCTCGCAGATGACCGCGGCCTCGTTCAAGCCGGCGAGCCGCGCCAGATCGACGGAGCCTTCCGTCTGACCGGCGCGCACCAGTACGCCACCGCGGCGCGCTTGAAGCGGCAAGACATGCCCAGGGACGACGATATCGGAGGGGCGAGCGCGCGGATTGCTCGCCACGCGCACGGTGTGGGCGCGGTCCTGGGCGCTGATACCGGTCGTCACTCCCTCGCTTGCCTCGATGCTCACCGTGAAGGCAGTGCCCAAGCGCGGGCCGCTCCGACCCGGCGCGGTCATCATCGGTAAATCCAAGCGCTCCACTTGCTCTTCGGACAGCGTGAGGCAAATCAAACCGCGGCCGTGCATGGCCATGAAGTTGATGGCCTCGGGGGTGACGCGGTCGGCGGCGAGCGTCAGGTCCCCTTCATTTTCTCGGTCTTCATCATCGACCAAGATCACCATCTTGCCCGCGCGGATGTCGTCCAGCGCGGCGCGCACGCGCCCCAAATGCTCGGGCGCGATGTCGAGACCGCGAGCGGGCGGCACGGAGTCGCGGCTCATGGCCGACTCGGTCCCTGCTCGTAGCCGGCGCGCGCCAGTGCGTCTTTGAGGCCCGCCTCCGGGGCGGCGGCGCTGCCTGATTCCAAGTAACGGACGGCGTAGCGCGCCAGCGTATCCACTTCCAGATTGAGCGGCGTGCCCGGCCTGAGCGCACCGAGCGTGGTCACCTTCAATGTGTGCGGGATGACCATCACCTCCAGTGAGTCGGGGCTGACGGCGTTCACGGTGAGCGACACACCGTCGAGCGTGATTGAGCCTTTGACGGCGATGAAGCGGGCAAGCTCGGACGGATAGGCAAAGGCCAAGCGTTGCGCTTCGCCAGCCGGGGTCGCGCTCAGCAACTGGGCAATGCCGTCGACATGGCCACTCACCCAATGCCCGCCCAGGCGATCCCCGACACGCAACGCCCGCTCCAAGTTCACCTCCCCACCCATGGGCAGCGCGCCCAGCGTCGTCTTCTCCGCGGTCTCGAGTGAGACGTCCGCTTCGAAGCTGCCCGCCTCCGAACTCACGACCGTCAGGCAGGCGCCGCTCACCGAAACCGATTCGCCGAGCGCGAGCGGCCCGAGCGCCGACGCTACCACTACGCGGTAACCGGGGCCTCGACGCGCGCGCCGCGCGAGGACTCCCTTCAGTTCGACGAGGCCGGTGAACATTCGTGGGGCCTCACATAGCACGAGAAAAGCGCGCGCCGGGCGCGTCGGCGGGCGTTTCGCTTGCGCCGCCAAGCCCAGTCGGGGAAAACAGCGGTCGTGCAGATCGCGTTGGACAACGGCAAACGTCGGCCTCGGCAGCGCATTTTCTGGGCGAGCGCAGTGTTCGTTGGGCTCGCCGGTGCGGGAGCCGCATTCGCCTGCGGGCCGAGCGTGCAGTCCATCTATGAAGGCAACGTGCGCTTCGAGCATTGCTATCGTTTGGACTTGGTGGTCGACACCGCGCCCACGCACCGTGAAGCGTGCTGGAAAGAGTGGCTCGGCATGTACACCTACGGCCAGCCGCGGGATCGCATCGAATACGCGCGGCGTCGCGCGCACGCGTTCGCCGGTGGCGACGTAGACCGCCCCACCCTCGACACTGCCGATGCGCACAAGCCGGAAGCGCGGCAGTTTTATTTGGTCATGCCGGCCCCGACAAGCGTGCACGCGCCGCCGCCGCCGATCGCGACGCGCTGGTATGCCGACGCGGGCAGCGCTCCGACCGCGCCCACCGCCGCGCTCGCCAGCGCGCCAGAAGACCAATGCGGCAGCGCGTGCCGAGACACTTTTCTCGGCTGCTCCCAGCCGTGTGCGGGGGACGCGGGCAAGCCCAGCCCGGCGTGCAAGGCCTGCGACCCGAACTACAAATCTTGTATGAAGCGTTGCTTTCAGTGACAGGGAGAGACAGGCCTCCGGCGCAACGGTGCGCAGCGCAGCCATTCAAAACTACACCTTGCGCAGAATTCAGCCCGCTTAACTGCCGGCGGGACAGAACCGAGCGTCACAGATACGTACCCAGACTGCGATTAAGTTGACGCACTGCACAGCCCTCCGCTAACGGATCGTTTGTACGATGACCCGGAACCCAGCACTCAGCGCGCTTGCTTCGGCTTCCGCCACGCCGCTCCCGCGGGTGCTCCGCCCACAGCGCGCGGTGCCCTCCGACGCCGTTCGCCCCACGCGCGCCGAGGTGAACCTCGCCCATTTGCGGCACAACCTGCGCTACGTGCAGCGGGCGGCCGGCGGCGCCGCCGTCTGGGCGGTGCTCAAGGCGGACGGCTACGGGCATGGTGCCAAAGCGGTGGCTCGCACCCTCGAGCGAGCCGGCGCCAACGGCATCTGCGTCGCCCTCTTGGAGGAGGGCATCGAGCTTCGCGAGGCCGGCATTCAAGTCCCTATCTTGATCACCGGCGGCTACTACGGGCGCGCTTGGGGCGAGCTCTTGCGCCATGATCTGACGCCCGTGGTGCACGACCCAGGCCAGCTCGAAGCGCTCGCGGATGAAGTGAAGTTCTCGGCGGCGGAGCCAATCAACATTCACGTTAAAATCGACACGGGCATGGCGCGCCTCGGCATCCTGCCGAAAGAGGTGCCCGCCATGGCGCGGGCTCTACATCGCTGCCCCGAGGTCAAGCTGCAGGGCTTGATGACGCACTTTGCCTGCGCAGACTCTTCGGATCCCGAGTCGATCCATCATCAGCTCGATCTGTTCGACCAAGCGAGCGCAGCGCTCCGAAAGGAAGGCATCCAGCCTGCCTTCCGTCACGCCGCCAACAGCGCCGCACTGCTGAAGAGCCCGCGCTCATGCTTGGATGTGGTGCGCCCCGGCATCGCCTTGTTCGGCGTGCAGCCGAACGCGGGCGTTGGTCCAGAGCTTCGCCCGGTCATGCGCGTGCGCAGCGAGATAGTGGCCTTGCGCGATCTCCCGGTGGGCTCGCCCGTAGGTTACGGTGCCACCTTCATTACCACCCGCCCCAGCCGCATCGCGACGGTGCCCGTGGGCTACGCGGACGGCTTCAGCCGCGCGCTCTCCAATCACGGCGCGCTGCTCGTCCGCGGCAAGCGAGCCCCCGTCGCGGGCGCGGTCAGCATGGACATGACCATGCTCGACGTCACCGAGATAGACGACGTACGCGTGGGCGACGAATGCGTCGTCCTCGGTTCTCAAAAGGGCGCCCTCGGTCAGGACCAGATATCCGCTGAGGAGCTGGCGGTTCAGCTCGGCACTATCCCGTGGGAAGTGCTGACCAACATCTCGCGGCGCGTGCCGCGCTTTTATCGCGAACCCTGAGCTCCAGTCGCGTCATCGAGGCGAACGCGAGTCACCACGGTCGTGAGCGTTTTCGACCGCACCTTTGACTCAATTTGGCCCGGGTTGGGCGCAGTTCGAGCGCCGCGCCCGAGCGGCGCTGAATTATGTTCCGTTTCAGGTGCGCCAGGCGACCTTGGTTCAAATGAAACGGTCCGCCCGTTTGGCTGCCGCGCTCATGGCGCTGAGCTGTGGCGGGGCGCCGGGCGCGCCGGCGGCTGGCAACGTCGGCGCTAACGGTCCCGGACTGGGCGGGGCCGCAGGCCAAGTGTCAGGGGGCGGCCTCGGCGCCAATGCCGGAACGGCCGCAACCAGCGGTGGTACCGGCGCCGCGCCGGCAGCGAGCGGCGGCGCTGCTGCAACCAGCGGCACGAGCGGCAGCGGCGGCGCGGCTGCCGTAGCCCCCGGCACACAACCGACCGGCACTCACTTCCTCGATCCGAAGGCGCTGCTCGGCAGCATCGACGACGCGCAGTGGTTCGTGGAAAACATTCCGTTCTTCGAGGCGCCGGACGACCAAATTCAAGGCGTCTACTATTACCGCTTTCAAGTTTACAAAGAACACCTCGTGTACAGCGGGCCAATCTACGGCTACCTGTCGACCGAGTTTCTCCACCCGGTGGGTTATGGCGCTCCTTACGGCGGGGTGGTCGCGGCGGCAGGTCATCAGATCACCGAGGGCCGCTGGTTACGAACCGCGCAGTACGTCAAGGACGACATCGATTATTGGTTGAACGGGCCCGGCCAGTTTCCGAAGGCCATGACCGACGTCGTGAACGCCGACGCCTCCGATTGGGCCCACGAATACAGCTTCTGGGCGGCGAGCGCGGTCTGGCAGCAATATTTGGCAACTGCCGACAAGGCGTTCGTGATCGCCGAGCTGCCCGCGCTGATTCGCCAATTCGAGGGTTGGGCGAACCACTTCGACTCGAAGCTCGGCTTGTACTGGCAAGTGCCGGTTTGGGACGCCACCGAGTTCAGCCCGTCGTCGTACGAATCGAGTGATCCTTATCACGGCGGCGCGGGCTTTCGGCCGACGATCAACGCCTACCAATACGGCGACGCTCGGGCGATCGCCGCGATTGCAACCCTCAAGGGCGATTCGGCGACCGCCGGCAAGTACGCGAACATCGCTAGCGCGCTGCAGCTCAACATGCAGAAGTCCCTGTGGGATGCCGACCGCAAGTTCTTCTATGACTTGCCCCGCGACAACAACCCGAACCGCACCCTGCTCGGCACGCGCGAAGAAATGGGCTTCGTGCCTTGGATGTTCGATATGCCGCAAGCTTCGGACGCCAGCGCGTTCTCGCAACTCCTCGACAAGGACGGCTTCGCCTCTGCGTACGGCCCAACCACGGCCGAACGCCGCAGTAAGTGGTACATGCACGATGCGGCCGGCTGCTGCCGTTGGGACGGCCCGTCTTGGCCTTACGAGACCGCGCAGACGCTGACTGGACTCGCCAATCTGCTCGACGACTACGCGCCGCAAACGGTGATCAGCGCGCAAAATTATCTCGATTTGCTGCACATCTACGCACTGACGCAGCACAAAAATGGCGCGCCTTACGTCGCCGAGGCACACGATCCGGATGCGGCCAAGTGGCTCTACGACTCACCGAATGGCAGTGAGGACTACAACCATTCGACGTTCGACGACCTAGTGATCTCGGGGTTGGTCGGCCTACGCAGCCAACCCGACGATACGCTGGTCGTCAAACCGCTCGCGCCCGCGACGTGGGACTACTTCGCGCTCGAGAACGTCCTTTACCACGGGCACGAAGTCACCGTCCTGTGGGACCGAACCGGCGCGCGCTACCAGCAGGGCACTGGGCTTTCGGTCTTCGTGGACGGAAAGCAGAACGTCGCGCAAGCCGACTTGCGCGCGGTCACGGTGTCCGTGGGCGCCGCCAACATTCAATCGAATCGATTGGAGGGCATCGACGTAGCCGCCAATGGCCAGCACTTCGATTACGGCGCAACGCCGTCAGCGACCTACACGTCGCCATCGGACGACGTGTGGCGGGGCATCGACGGCATCGTCTGGCGCCAGGGGATTCCCGAGAACACGCGCTGGACTTCCTACGCGAGCAGCACGGCCAAGGACACTTACACCCTCGACTTGAAGCGCAACGTGACGGTCGACCACGCTCAACTGTATTTCTACGACGACGGCGGGGGCGTGCGTATACCCACCGACTACGATCTCCAAGTTTATGACGGCGCGACTTGGTCGAGCATCCCGAATCAGACCCGCACCCCCCTTTCGCCGGCCGTCAATGCCCTCACGGATGTGAGCTTTGCGCCCATCACGGCCAGCCAATTGCGCGTCGTGGCGCCCAACCGGAGCAACGGCACGGGCTGGGGACTGAGCGAGTTCAAGGCGCGCAGTAAACCAATTTTCCAAATCGCGAACGTGAACAGCAACCTGCTGCTCTCGGTAGCAAAGTCTGCGCTGGCCGATGGCGCCCAAGTTCAGCAACGCCGCGACGTGGGCAGCCTCGACCAACGCTGGCAGCTGGTGGCGGCGGGCGCCGGCGCGTTTCGGATCGTGAACCTGGGCAGCGGGCTCGTGCTGGCGGTGGCCAACGCGGCTCTCACGCACAGCGCGCTCGTTCAGCAGCGCTTCGACAGCGCAGGCCCTGAAGCGCTTTGGTCGATCATCGATTCGGGCAAGGGCGCGTTCAAGATCAAGAATCAAAACAGTGGACAACTGCTGGGCGTGGACGCGGCCTCGAAGAGTGACGACGCCAACGTCGTGCAGTTAGAAGACAACGGCACGTCCGACCACCTCTGGACGCTGCGGGCGACCTCGGATTCGCAGATCTTCTTCGACGATTTCGAGGCAGAAAGCGCGAGCCGGTGGCGCCCGCTGGTCGGCACGTGGGCCATCTGCCAGCCGTCCAGCACCGAGTATTGCTCGACGACAAATGACCGGAGCATCACGTTGGCTGGGCTCGCAAGCGGGCGGAACTACACGATCGACGCGCTACTGCGCCGTACGAGCAGCGGGCTCGACACCAGCCTGGGCGTCATCGGGCGTGCCGCCGACGCGACGCACTACTACGTGGCTGAGCTCAACCGAGAGGCGGACGGCACATACACCTGGGACATCTCGAAGAACGACGGCGGCACCGTCACTCGGCTCGCCTACGGCTATCACCCGTGGGCCTCGGACATCATGAAGCAGGTCGCCCTACGCTTCGCGGCGCAGGGCGGCACGCTATCGCTCGGCGTACTGAACGCCTCGGGCCAAATCAAGACACTTGGTTCGGCATTCGACACGTCGTTCACGAGCGGGAGCATCGGTTTGTATACGCGCAAGCTCAGCGCGAGCTTCGACGTCGTGCGCGTGACCGCCGGCTGACGGCGCCAGCGAAGAGCTCACGAGAAGTCTTCGTTATCGGCCAGCGCTCGAGAATTTAACAAAGCAGCGGCATCCGCCCCCGAACAATCATGACCCTCAATCATCGCACCAGTCTTTCGCTGCTCTTCTCACTCTCGTCCATGGGCGTCGCTGCGGCGTGCTCCAACGGTTCGGACGCGCCAGTACAGGCATCGGCCGGCGCCGCGGGGGCGTCCGCGGGAGGCAGCCCGAGCGGCAGTTCGGCCGGCGGGAGCCCCGCCGCCGGGGGCGGCATGGGTGTCATTGCTGGGGCCGCTAGTAGTGCGGGCGCCGGTGGTTACCCAGCGTCTTCGGCGGGTGCCGCCGGGGTCGGCCCCGCCAACGGCGGTGCCGCGGGCGCGGGCGGCATGCCCCCGCCGGTGGACGCGTCCTGGTTTGGGCGGCCTCCCTCCGTGCCGCTGATCGTGCGCACGCCGTATGTGAGCGTGTGGTCGGGGGCCGACGCACCGAATGCGGTCTGGCCGACGTTTTGGACGGGCGCCGTGAAGGGCTTTGCCGGCATCGCCAACATAGACGGAAAACCGTTCAACTTTTTGGGTTCGGCCGGCGCCGTTGCGGGCACGCCGATGACGCTCGCGGCGCGCGCGCTCACGCCCACGAACACCGAATACGTCCTCGACGGAGGCGGCGTCACGCTCACTTTGGATTTTCTTTCGCCGGTCGAGCCGGTGGATTTGAAGCGTCAATCTGCGCCGCTCGGCTACGTGCGAGCGAGCGCACGGGCCAGCGACGGCAAGTCGCACGCGGTGCATCTGTACTTCGATATTTCCGGCGAATGGGCCCACCCGGACAGCACGCAACCAGTGAGGTGGGCGCGCGAATCAATCGCTCATCAAGGCGGCCAGATGCTGATCGAAAGCATCACGCCCCAGACTCCGACCGACTTCAGTGAGATGAACGACTACCCCAAGTGGGGAACGGCGTTCATCGCGACCGCGGTCAGCGACGCCGTAAGCTCTTCGATTGGCGCAGACAGCGCCGTGCGCGCGCAAGGCGCAGCCGGCAAGCTCGATGGGTCGCTCGACTCGAACATGCCGCGCGCGATCAACGATCGGTGGCCCGTGCTCGGCTTGTCGTTCGACTTGGGGATGGTCGATGACCGCGCCACGACGCCGGTGACGCTGCTCGTCGGAGCCGCGCGTGACAATGCCATCACTTGGCAAAAGAAGCCCATAGCCGCGCTGTGGAAGTCCTATTGGCCCACTTGGCAAGCCATGGTGGCGGACGAGTACGACGACACCGCAGGCGCGGTGAGCCGAGCAGGCGCGCTCGATCAGCAAATCGTGACCGACACAAAGGCCGCCGGTGGCGATCACTACGCCGCACTGTGCACCCTCGGGTTACGACAGGCCTTCGGCGGGACCGAGCTCGTGGGAACCAAAGAGAAGCCCTGGTTGATGCTGAAGGAGATCAGCAGTGACGGGAACATGTCGACGGTCGATGTCATCTACCCCGCGTCACCGGCGTTCTTGTACACGAGCCCACTCCTGCTCAAATTGATGCTTGACCCGTTGCTGGATTACGCGGAGAACGGACTGTGGCCTCAGGCCTTCGCCGAGCACGATCTGGGCGCTAGCTACCCAAACGCCGACGGCCACAATGACGGCGGCGGCGAGAACATGGAGGTCGAAGAGACTGCCAACATGCTGTTGATGATGGCCGCTTACGCTCAGCGGGCGTCGTCCGCCGACGGCAAAGCCTTCGCCACCGCGCACTACAAAGTGGCCAAGCAATGGGCGGATTACTTGGTGAGCAACACGCTGGACCCTGCGTGCCAAAACCAAACGGACGACTTCACCGGCCACATCTGTCACAGCGTGAACCTCGCGCTCAAAGGCATCATCGCGGTCGGGGCCATGTCAGTCATCGCCGGCATCGACGGCAACGCGGCGGACCAAACAAGCTACCTGGCCAAGGCCAAGAGCTTCATCGGTCAATGGGCGGTAAACGGCCAAAACGCCGCCAAGACGCACATGGAACTCACCTATACGGATGCCACCTACCCCTCCGGCGTGCCGCTCGATCCGGGTAACCCGAAGGACGCCGCCGACCGGGCGGCAACCGCGCAAAAACTGAACAACGGCCTCGGCTGGAGCCTCAAGTACAACGCGCTGTACGACGCCGTGCTCGGCTTGAACTTGATCCCCAAGGCGGTCTTGATTGAGGAATCGAATTGGGACGCGACGCTCACTGGCAAGTACGGGATCGCGCTCGACCCGCGCCACGGCTACACGAAGAGCGATTGGGAGATCTTCGTCGCAGCGTCGATCGACGACGCCGCCGAACGGCAAAAGCTGATCGACGGCGTGTACAACTACGCGACCGGCACGCCGCAGCGGGTGCCCTTCAGTGACTTGTACAACGTCGCCGACGGTACGCAGAACGGCTTTTCGGCTCGGCCCGTACAAGGCGGGATGTTTGCTCTGCTCACTCGCACCACGAACAAGTGACGGCGGCGAACATTTGTCGTGCCTGTTCTCTCTAGCCGCCGCGAATCCGGTGTTCGCCGCCGATGGGTAACGTAGTGGAATCATTCTGGATGGTCACGGAGCGCGACTCGAGACGCCGCAGCCTTCGGCGTCGCGGCGCGACTGGAGACGCTCAGCTGCGCAGCAACGCATTGACCCGCGCGGCGCAGATGAAATCGTTTTCGGTGAGCCCTCCCGCGTCGTGC
>CAXSGJ010000003.1:0-123603 GCA_964236865.1 uncultured Polyangiaceae bacterium | reverse complement strand
CCCTGCACGTCGCGAAGCCGACCGTGAGCTCCGGGTGATGATCCTCCTGGTTGGCGATGTAGGCCACCGCGTTGACGAAGGCGATCGTCTCGTAAAAATCGACGAAGCGGTACAGCTTGCTGATCGTCGAGCGTTGCTCGCCGAGATCGTAGCCGGGAACCTCGGGAAGCAACTCCGCGATCTGAGCGGGCTCGAGCTTCTTCGCCTTGTGTGCGCTGCGCTTTTCGGTGAGAGCCATCCGAGCCGAGTGTCGGGCTGGCGTGGTCCTGCGTCGACCCTTCACACGCGCCGATATCTTCGGCTTTGGAGCACGCTCGGCGGGCGTCCCTCAGGTTCTGGCCGTGCGCTCCGCGAGCTTGGGAGCGGCGGGCCCCTCCGTCATGACGGCGACGGTGCGGCGATCGGATTCAGTTCTGATCGCGGTGCCGGCGGGTCGTCAAACGCCTTCGGCGAAATCGGCTCAACGGCCAAGCACCTTTTCAGGCGTTTCAAACCCAGCCGGGCCTTGACGGATCGCCGCGCGCATGGTGACCTGAGGGCGTCGCTGAGCGACTCTGCCCCGCCGGTCCGTGACCGTCCCGGGGGAGCCTGGCCCGTTCGGGTCACCCCGCGGTGGAAATTCTCCACCCGCAAACAAGCTTTTCACACTCTTTCGCCCCTCACAGAAATCCCCGTGTCTTGCCCCCGCACGCAAGCTCGACTGTCGCACCGCTCAGCGTCCCTACCGGTTTCACCGGTTCGAGGCGACGCTCGGCTGCGATTCGTTGCGCGGTCCGGCGCGTCTCCGCTCTCCGAGCCGAGGCGCATGCCGCATCCGCACTGAATTTGTCTACCTAGCGTTCGCGCTCAAAATTTGGGGTTTTTGCGACGTGGCACCCGGAAGCCATGCCTCGAAATACTCTCGTCATCAATTGTGACATTCGTGAAACGCGGGTCGCCCTCATAGAAGAAGGGATCATCGCCGAGCTTCAGATCGAGCGCGCCGCTGCCCGCGGCACGGTTGGAAATATCGTCCTCGGCCGTGTGACCCGCGTCTTGCCGGGCATGCAGGCCGCATTCATCGACGTGGGCATGGAGCGCGCGGCGTTCTTGCACGTCGAAGATCTAATTCGACCCGACGATTTCGAAGCCTATTTGTCGGGCTCCCGCCGTCATGAGGACGCCGAGCACTTTTCCAAGGGCGACGGCGGGAAGCGTCATGGCCAAGCCGGCGCGGCCGCCAGCGAAGTGCACGAACACGGCCACGAGGATGAAGACGACGAGGACGAGGACGGGGACGACGACGTGACCGAGGAGGCCGTGCACACCGAGAGCGACGCCGAGCCCGCGGAAGAAGAGGAAGAGGAAGAGGAAGAGGAAGAAGAAGAGGGCGACGAAGAAGAGAGCGACGATGCGGAAGAAGACGAGACCGTGGTCGCCGCGCTCGATGCCGCGTGGGAAGTCGAATCGGCGGTTGTAACGCTTTCGTTGCCGGGCGAGGCGCAGGCGGAGCCCGAATTGGACGAGGGGGCCGACGACTCTGCAGAGCCGGACGCCAGCGCGGCTGCCGTCGCCGAGGGCGGTGAGGCCGCCGCGGACGACGCAACCCGTCGGCGCCGCCGACGCCGCCGACGCCGCGGTGCTCGTGATGGGGCAGAAACCGGTCCCACGGCGAGCGCGGTGGCCGTGTTGCCGACCGCGGTCGCGCCTCCTGCACGGCCACCTGCCGTGGCGCTGGCGCGGCCGAACGGCAGTGCCCGCGAGCCACGCCCCGAAGCCCGAAGCCCGGAGCCACGGAGCGCCCGCGATCGCAATGATCGCTCTGGCAAGGACCGCAATGTGCGCGGTGGCCGCACGGCGAGCGCCGCCCGCGATCGTCGCCCGGTCAGCAACGCGAGCAGCAACGGCGGCGCCAAGCCCACGAGCCGCGTGTCGCGCTCGGTGCCAATCACCGAGGTCGTCAAAGAGGGCGATGAGGTGATCGTTCAGATCTCGAAGGAGCCGATTGGCACCAAGGGCGCGCGCGTCACGAGTCACGTGTCGTTGCCGGGCCGCTACGTCGTGTATCTGCCGACGGTCGAGCACGTCGGGGTCTCGAAGCGCATCGGCTCTGCGCGTGAGCGCGCGCGCTTGCGCGACGTGGTCGAACCAATGAAGCCGCCGACAGGCGGCATCATCGTGCGCACGGTCGCTGAGGGCTTGACCAAAAAATCCCTGAAGGCGGACATCGGTTACCTGGTGAAGCTCTGGGAGGACGTCTCCAACAAGAAGGAGGGCGCTAAGGCGCCAGCCATCTTGTGCACCGAGCTCGATCTGGTGTTGAAGACCGCCCGCGACCTGTTCACCGACGATATCGAGAGCATCGTGATCGACGACAAGGAGCAGTACCTGCGCCTGGTCCGGTTCGTCGAGATGTTCATGCCCACCCGAGTCAAGGACATCCAGTATTACAGCGGCGACGAACCCATATTCGACGCCTACGGCATCGAGGACGAGATCGCGCGGGCCTTGAGCCGCAAGGTGCCACTCCCTAGCGGCGGCTACCTGATCATCGACCAAGCCGAGGCGCTCACGGCGATCGACGTGAACACGGGCCGATACGTTGGCAAGGGTAGCCGTGACCTAGAAGAGACGGCGTTCAAGACGAACCTCGAGGCAGTCGAAGAAATCGCTTATCAGCTGCGCTTTCGGAACATCGGCGGCCTCGTGATCTTGGACTTGATCGATATGGATGTGTCGCACAACCGGGAGAAGGTCTGGCGCGCCCTGGAGGCGCTGCTGGCGAAAGACAAAGCCAAGACGACCATCAACCGCATCAGCGAGCTTGGGCTACTGGAAATGACCCGCAAGCGAACGCGCGAAAGCTTGAACCGCACGATGCACGAGATGTGCTTCTACTGTGATGGGACGGGCCAGATTCAGTCGCGAACCACGATCGCGTACGAAATCTTGCGCCAAATTCGCCGCGAGAAGTCCACGCTGTCCGGCTACTCCGTGCTCGTAAACGCTCATCCGGCGGTGGTTGATTTGATGCAGGGTGAGGAAAAAGCCGCGGTCGTCGAGGCTGAAAAGCGTTACATGCGCCGGATCGAGTTCAACCCCCGCCGCGAGTACCACATCGAACAATTCGACTTGCAGGGCAAATAGTCAGCCACGGAGGCTCCTCATGACGAATGCGCGCGAAAACGAGCGGGTCACCATCAACAAGGAGTTCGACGCCCTCGTCGGGGGATTCTCCCCCGCGCCCGCTGGAGTGAATCCAGCGGGGCCCCAACCCCGAGTTTGGGGCCCCAACCCCAAACGGGTGGCGCCATGACGAATGCGCGCGAAAACGAGCGGGTCACCATCAACAAGGAGTTCGACTCGTTTGCGCAGTTTATGGAGGAGTATGTGACGAATATTTCGCGGACGGGGGCCTTCGTGAAAACGAGCACGCCGCTGCCCGTGGGCACTGAGGTCGATCTTCGCTTCACGGTTGTCATGGACGGCATCGAGACGATCGAGGGCATTGGCATCGTGGTGCGCGTCGAGACCGATCCGGCCGGCATGGGCGTGGTGTTCAAAGAGCTGAATAACTATTCCGCCCAGCTGATTGAGAAACTGCTCACCGCGAAAAAGACCTGAAACCACGGAAAGCAGCTGCGCAGGAAGGACGCCGCGCGCGCCCGGCGGCCTGCCAGAGCTTGCGCGGTCCAGCAATTCGGTTTAAACGCCGGGCCTCATGTACATTCCGACCAAGACGCCCCGCAAGCTCGACCGCAAACGCTCGAGGCGCCTTCGCGCGAAGACCGCTGCTAAAAATCGCGGCCGCCGCGAGCAGCTCAAGAAGTAATTAGCTGCTTCGGTTTCGGGCGTGGGGAACCCCACGCGCTCGCTAAAACTCCTCGTCCGCGGCGGAGGACGAGTTGCCGACGCCGATCACGCGTGACGCGGTGTCGTAGTCGAAGCCAGCGCGGGCCATGGCCATCAGATCCTTGCGTCGGAATTCGTCGCGCGTCTCTGGCTTCCGGTGCGGCCCCAAACGCCGACGGCGCGCGAACGCCTGGGCCGCTTCGAACTCGCTCGCGGCCGACTCGTGACGGGGCAACAGCTGCTCGACCGTGGCTGACTGGATCCCGCGCGCGCGCAACTTCTGCTCGATCACGCGTCGCGAGCCGCCCCGATCACGCTGGCGCTCTGCGAAGTTCTTGGCAAACCGCTCGTCGTTCAGCAGCCCCGATTCCTGATACCGAGCAAGGATCTGCGCCACGATGGCCGGCGCTTCCGCTGCGCCCTCCACCCCCGCGCGGGCTGCCTTGACGACCCGCTCGGTCAGCACCTTTTTCAAGCGCGCCACCGAGCAGTCGAAACGCTCCAAGTAGCGCAGTGCGGCCCCCTCTAGGCCGACACGCGTCACATTGGGTGGGCGCTTGGCTCTGTCCGATTGAGCGGAGCGCGGTTTCCGCATGCCGTTCCTAACGCGCTGGGTCAACCGCCGCGCTTGAGCTCGTTCAAGACCAGTTTACTCACGGCTTTCAACGTGTCGAACACGCCCACGCCGCTGCGCGCGTTGGCCTCGAAGTCCGGGACGTTCATGGGATTGATCAGCGGGCGCAATTCCTCGACCGAGACCACGTTCGGCAGATCCCGCTTGTTGTACTGGATGACGTACGGGATCTTCTCGAGCGAGTAGCCCTGCTCTGCCAGGTTGGTGCGTAGATTTTCGACGCTTTCCTGATTGGCTTCCAGGCGCTCCATCTGCGAGTCGGCGACGAAGATCACACCGTCCACGCCCTTTAAGATGAGCTTACGACTCGCGTCGTAGAACACTTGCCCGGGCACCGTGTAGAGATGAAAACGGGTCTTGAAGCCCCGTATTTCACCGAGCGAAAGCGGGAGGAAGTCGAAGAACAGCGTGCGCTCGGTCTCTGTCGCGAGGCTGATCATCTTGCCCTTGGCGTCGGGATTCGTGCGCTCGTAGATGTACTGCAGGTTCGTCGTTTTGCCGCACAGCCCGGGCCCGTAGTAGACGATCTTGCAGTTGATCTCCCGGGCCATGTAATTGATGAAACTCATCGCCCGGTGCCTCAGTCGTTGAAAAGGTTGTCGATGTCCTCGTCGGTGATTTCGGCAAACGGTGAATCGCTGCCGGGCTCGGAGACCTTACTGAGCAGAGCTTCGAAGATGCGGTTCAGCTCGTCGCTGGCCTTGCGCACGCGTAAGCGGACCAGACCCAAGCTCGACTTGGAGTCGAAAATCACCACCAAAATTACGCGGTTGCCCACCAACTGAATGTGTATGTTGGCTTTTTCACCCTCGTGAAACTGCGTCGCGAACTCGTTCTCACGCAGGAGCTTGGCGATGCCACCGGTCGCGGCAATGTTGCCGGCAGTGAGTGATGCGAGCGACGTGGTGTCGATGTTGTCGACGTCGCCACTTGCCGCAATGAGCTGACCGTTCTTGTCGACGATGAAGACGACCTTGGCGTTCGCTTCCCGAACCAGGCGGTCCACGACCGTCTGGATCTGGTTGAACTCCTCCTCGTACATCACCATCTGGGGATTGACCATCGCGAGCCTCCGCCAGCCGTCCGAAATTCATCGGCGACTAGCTCTCCATGTCACAAATCGGGCGAGAAAGCTGAGCCGTTAGTTCTATATGACCGCCCCCGGCCCAGCAAGCACTCGTTCTCCCGCACGGGCCCGCTCGGCTCAGGGCACGCGCAGAGCGCCGTCAAAGGGCAGCCGGCCGGCGCGCGACGCCGGCGAAAAAAGTTACGGCTGCGCAGCGCGACCGCACGCTCAAAGCCAATCCTGCCGAATTTCGGGCCCAACTGGATGACCAAGCGCTAAAGCTAAGCGGTGGAAAACAGGCCGGCCCCAAGCTCGACGTTGCCTACATACGCGCGCCTCGCGGCTCTCCTCGGCGTTCTCGCCCTGAGTGCTGCCGCCAGCGCGGGGCAAACCGCTTTTCATCGCGACCTGCACGACCTCGGTAAGGAGTTGGTCGAAGCGCGAGGTCCGGAGGTGTATGCCACCCTGCGTAACATTTGGGGCACCTGGGACCGCGCTGATCCGAGCCATGTGGAAGAGGCATTGCGCGCGGCCGCTCACGACCCGCACTTGAGTGCGCCAGCGCGCGCCTATGCCGGGACGCTATCGGCGCTCGGCCGGGCGCGTCGCGGTGACCTGAAAGCGGCGCGCGATGGCATTCGGGCGCTCGGTTACGTCGATCAGTGGCTGGTCGTTGGGCCTTTCGACAACGAAGGCAAAGCAGGGCTCGACACCGCGAGCGGCCCCGAGACGGAGTTGCTGCAAGCGATCGTGCCCGGCAAGGCCTACACGGGCAAGGAGCGCCCGGTGCGCTATCGACCCGTGCCGGCGGTATTCCCGTACGGTTTCCTCGACGCGGGTTCGCTCGTGCGGCCCGAAGCCAAGGTTTGTGTGTTCGCCACGACCTTCGTCAGCGCGCCCAAAGCGCCGCGCAAGGTGAGCGTCTGGGCGGGCGCGGGAGGCGCCTTCAAACTGTTCTGGAACGGCGATCTGGTGCTACAGGACTCCGCCTACCGCGGTCACGATTACGACCGGTCAGCGACACTGGTCGAGCTCGAGCCAGGGCCGAACGAGCTGACCATGAAGCTGTGCGGCGAGGACCAATCGCCCGTCGGCTCCGTACGCGTCGCCTCAGCAGATGGCGCGCCCGACACCACCTTGGTGTTTTCCAATGAGCTTGCGCAAAGCCAGGCCTTCGCCAAAGCGTTCGCGAGCAAGAAGACGAGCGCCAAGTTGGTCGCCCACGCTGGACCCCAGGGTCCAATCCAATTGTTCCAACCGTTGACGGCGAGTAAACAGCCGAGCGCCGCCGCACTCGAAGCCTACGCGCGCTACCTCGCAGACACCGGCGGAGATGATCCGGCGCGCCACGAGGCGCGTGACTTCGCCCGGCAAGCGGCCGAGAGCGAGCCGACCGTTCGCCGTTTGTTGCTGGCGGGTCGCCTCGCGGAAGACCGGAACCAAACCGGCGAGTGGATCAGCAAGGCCGAGGCGCTGGCCGCCCGCGAGCGGCAGCCCAACCGTGAAGTGCTGTTGGCGAGGGCCCTCGATCGGCGGACGAGCCCAAACTGGCGCGACGCCTTTCCGTACTTCGACAAGGTGCTGGCCATCGACCCGGACGACTCGCTCGCGATCCGCGGCCGAGTCGAGTTGTACAACCTCGCCGGCTTGCCGCGCACCGCGCTCGATACGCTGGAGAGCGCAGTGGCCCGCAATCCGAGCTCGGTCAATTTGCTCAACATGTACGCCTCGCAACTTCGGATGCTGGGGCGCGCCACGGACGCCGCCGAGGTCGAGAGCCGCTACTCGTCGCTGCGCTTCGATGACGCCGGGTTCCTGGGTCAGATGATCGAGCTCGCCGTCGCCCGGCGCGATCGCTTTGCCGCCGAACGCTGGGTCGATCGTCTGCTCGAAACGCACCCCGACGGTTTATGGGCGCTCGCGCTGGCGGGCCGCACCTACCGGTCCTTGGGCGAGCCCGAGCGCGCCACCGCCGCCTACCGGCGCGCGCTGTTGCTCGCCCCTGAAGACGCAGGGTCGTTGCGCGCGCTCGCCGATCTGCAAGGTGAACTCGGGCACGGCGAAGAACAGATGGCTCTACTGCGAGAGATTTTGCGCATTCGTCCGCAAGACAAAGCGGTGCGGGAATACGTCGAGCACTTGGAGCCGCAAAGGCCGCGCGCGGATGAGGCCTACGCCTGGGAATCGCAAAAATTTCTGAAGCTCCGTCACGCGCCGGCCAACGGCCAAAATCGCCGGGTGCTGCGGGATTTGACGGTATCTACCGTCTTCGAAAATGGACTTTCCAGCCAGTACCGGCAAATCGTATTCCAGCCGCTGACCGACGCGGCGGCGGCGGCGGCCCGCCAGTACGCGTTCGGCTACGAGGCGGACAGCCAGGCCGTGCAGCTGCGAGGCGCACGCGTGTATCGCGGTGACGGGCACGTGGACGAAGCGATCGAATCCGGCGAGGGCCCGGCCGATGATCCATCGATCGCGACTTACACCTCCGCTCGTACGTTCTACATCCAGTTTCCGCGGCTCGAGCCCGGGGATGTCGTGGAGCTGCGCTATCGCGTGGACGACGTGACGCCTAAGAACGACTTCGGCAATTACTTCGGCGAGGTCACCTACCTGCAGGGCAGTGATCCCGTGCAGAACGCGGAGTACGTGCTGATCACCCCTAAATCACGGACCTTCTACCTCGACACGAATGTCCCGCAGCTGCTTCAAACCAGCGAGGTCATCGGCAATCAGAAGCTCTATCACTTCTTTGCCGCGCGCGTGGCGGCGGTCGCACCGGAGCCGGCCATGCCGCCTTTGCCTGAAGTGCTGAGCTTCGTGCATGTGTCCACGTACAAGAACTGGAAAGACCTCGGTCGCTGGTACTGGGGTCTCGTCAAAGATCAATTCGACTTGGACGACGAAACGAGAAAGCTTGCGAAGTCGATCGCGCAGGGGAAAACCACCGACGTCGACAAGGTCAAAGCCGTTTACGAATGGGTGACCAAGAATACGCGCTACGTGGCGCTCGAGTTTGGTATCTACGGCTACAAGCCACGGCGCTGCGTGCAGACCGTTGCGCGCGGCTGGGGCGACTGCAAAGACAAGGCCACGGTCATCACGACCTTGCTGAACGAGCTCGGTATTCCCACTACGATGGTCGTTTTGCGTACCCAAATGAAGGGAGATTTTCGATCCAGTGTCGCAAGCTTCGCTCCGTTCGACCACGCCATCGCCTACGTGCCGTCCATGCACCTATACCTCGACGGCACCGCCGAGCTGACGGGCATCAATGAGCTGCCACGCATGGACATCGGGGCGCTCGGCATGCACGTGAACCAAGGGGACACCGAGCTCGTGCACGTGCCGCTCGCGTCGCCCGAGAAGAATTTCGTGCGCCGTGAGGTGAGGGCATCGCTGGCCAAGACCGGAGACGCGAAGCTCGAGTTCGAATACTCGACCGGTGGTTACAACGCGCCCGAGTGGCGCAGTCAGTACCAGAGCGAGGCGACCCGCGGTGAGCGCATCAACAATGATTTAGGTCGTGAATTCCCGGGCTTCGAAATCGCGCCCGGGGGGCAAGGCATCCAAACCAGCGATTTGGCCCAGGTCGAAGAACCCGTGCACATCAAGGTCCGCGGCTCCGCGCCGTCGTTTGCGCGGCACGAAGGCGCCCAGTTGAGTATGGCCGTCACGGATTCTTTCCGCCTCACGCCGAGCTATGCTTCGTTGTCTCAGCGCCATCACGACGTACGCCTACTCGCGTTCTCCACGCTCGAAGATTTGTACACGGTCAAGCTGCCGGCCGGATCCAAAGTGATCTCGGCGCCGAGCAACGCCGCAAAAGACGGGCCATTCGGCTCGTATGCCGTGAACGTCACGGCCGAGCGGGATCAGGTCACCGTGTCGAGCCGGATTTCGGTGAAGGTCGATCGCGTTGCTCCGAAAGACTACCCGGCCTGGAAGAGTTTCTGTGAAGAAGCCGACCGCGCCCTCAGCCCCCGATTGGTGATCGAGTGATGCGTCCGACGTCCTTTGCCGCAGCCTGGGCGCTCGGCCTCTGCCTCCTGGGCGGCTGCGCCATCCGCGCCAGCAACGCCAAGACCGAAGCGGTCGAGACCCTGCGCAAAGTCGGCCAAGCCAGTCCAGATTCGGCGTACGTGGGGCGCTGGCTCTTGGCCGAGCTGATCGCCGAAGGCGGCAGCGCCGAGCGCGCCGAGCGCGCCAAAATTCGCCTGCAGAAGCTCGGCGCGAAGGACATGGTCGGCCATTTCGCGCTCGGGCTCGAGGCGGCGAGCCACGGCCAGTTCAGCGCGGTCTCCGAGCATTATTTGCAAGCGCTGAAAGCAGCGCGTGAGTCCGACGACGTACGCGCGCCGATCGTCGCTTGGTACGCCTCACACCAAGCAGTCGCGTTCCGGCACAACTCCAAAGATCTTTGGTCGCGCTGGAAGCCCTTCGTGGAGAGCACCCTGAAGGAGCCGAGGAACATCGGCTGGCGCGCGCGCGAAGAGCTCGTGGATTGGTGGCGGGTCGAGGCTTATCAAGAAGCACAAAAGGGCTTCGACGACTCCGCCGCGGACTTGCACGGTTGCGCCAAAAAATTACGCCTCGCCGGACCCTTCGGGCGCAATGTGGCGAGCGACTCTTTGCGATCTTTCCCCGCGGAATTGCCAGGACCGTGGCCACGGCGCTGGGACCCTGACCCGATGGTCGGGGAGTCGCCGCGCATCCTGAACGCCAAGCGCACCGGCTGCGGCTTCAGCATCGACGAGCCGGTGGGCGCGGGCGTCTATTACGCCGAAACATTCCTGGATCTGCCGGACGAGCAAGAGGTGCTGATCGCGCCTCTCAACACATTCGCAATCTGGGTCGACGACCAGCTCGTGATGCGGAAAGATCCGCGCGACTGGGGCGTCTGGACGAAGCTCGGCGTGCGCTTGAAGCTGGTCCAGGGTCGGCATCGCGTGCTCTTACAGGTTGGCGAGCCGCAGGTCGCCATTCGCTTCTTGCACCCCGACGGCCGCCCGCTCGGCGTCGCCACGTCCGATGATCCAACGAGCCCGTACTCGGTCGTCGCTCCGCGAGTTTTGGCCGACGCCAATGTCTTCGACGCCTGGATCAAGGACGGCGCATTGATCGACCCGGGCGACGCTCTGCTGCGCTTTTCCGGCGCGTTCTTGGCGAACTTGGATGGCCAAGCGGATGTCGCATCGGTGCTGCTCGAACCGCTCCTCAAAGACCCCACGCGCGCAACCGGAATCGTGCTCGACGCCGCGGCGAGCTTCAGCAGCGGCGATCCCATCTTCGCCCAGAGTCAGCGCCGCGATCTGGCACGCGGGCTACGCGAGCAAGCGGTCAAAAAGGACTCGCGCCTGTGGAGCTCAGAGCTCGCCTTAGCGCTCTGGGAGGCCGGCAAGAGCGGCCTCACTGAGGGCGTGCGCCGGGTAGCAACGCTCGTGGACACCTTTCCAGAGGTCCCGGACATGCTCACCGCGCAAGCGGGAATGTTCAATGACTTGGGCTGGATCTCGGAAAATTCGAGCACCGTACGCTTGCTCGCCAAGCGCTTTCCAGACGATCCGGACGCGTTGACCGCGGCGGTCGCCGCGTTCGACGCCACGGGCGATGCGAAGACCGCGGACGCCCTGGTCGAGCGCATCAAAAAACTCGATCCGGACAGTGAGATCGTGCTCAGCCGCGCGCTCGGCCAACAGGACTACGCTACGGCGCTGAGTGAGCTGAAACGCATTGGCTCGCGCCGACCCGAACGCAAGGACATCACCGAGCGCATCTACGACGTGATGGTGCGCGCGGGCAACGAAAAGGAGAGCTGGAATAAGCTCGAAGCGGCCATCAAGCAGGAGCCGCGCAACGAGCGCGCGCGCGTGGACCTCGCGGATGCTCGCTACGCCAATGGCGCGCACGATGCCCTGGTGCGGGCCCTCGTGGATGCCGTGCAGAGCGGCGCGCCAACCGCCATGCTCGAGCAAGCGTTGGATTTGGTCGAAGGCTTGAGCGAGCTCGAGCCCTATCGCTTGCAGACCCAGCCGCTGATCGACGAGTACGAAAAATCCGGTACGGTGCTGCCGGGCACCGCGGCGCGCGTCCTCGACTACGCCGCCTTTTGGGTGCACGCCGACGGCTCGAGCCGCATGCTGGAGCACGAGCTCATCAAAGTGCAAAGCTCCGAAGCCATCACCAGCATGGCGGAGCAGCAGCTGCAGGGTGGCCTGATGCTGCATTTGCGTGTGATCAAGAAAAACGGGCAGGTGCTCGAGCCCGAGCTGATCGAAGGCAAGCAGACGGTCACCATGCCGCACCTCGAGGTGGGCGATTACATTGAGACGGAGCGGATCGAAAGTAATGCTGGCGACGGACAACGAGGCCTGAGTTATTCGGGCCCGCGTTGGTTCTTCCGCGAGGAAAACATCGCCTACGCGCGGAGTGAGCTGGTGGTGATCTCGCCCAAGAGCAAGCCGCTGCTGATCGAGACCAGAAATGATGTCCCCAAGCCGGAGGTAACCGACAACGGGCCTTTGGTCGTGCGGCGCTGGCGCGCGCGGAACAGCCCGGCCGCACCCGTCGAGCCTTTCGGCGCCCCGATCACCGAGTTTTTGCCGAGCGTGCAGCTGGGCTGGGGCGTAAGCCTGACCGATAGCTTGCGGTCGATGAGCGACGCGGTCGCGGATTTGACGCCGGTCGATCCGCGCCTGGTGCGCATTGCCGAACACATTGTCGCGGGCGTACCGGAGGCCGCGCGCACCGAGCGCGCGAAGCGGCTGTATCGCTGGGTCGTGGGCAATGTTCGAGAGGGCGACGAAAGCGACGGGCGACGCGTGGTGCTGGGCAAAAACGGCAATCAGTGGCGCGGCTACATTGCCTTGTGCCGTGCCCTGCGCATCCCGATTAACTACGCGGTGGCCCAAAATCGCTTGAGTCTGGCGCCCAACGGCCCGTTCTCCGAAGCTGCGTTGTTCACTCAACCGCTACTCCGCGTGACCGCAGATCGCGAGCCTGTTTGGCTCAGCTTCGGCGGAAAATACACGCCCTTCGGTTACGTATCGGCCGAAACCCGCGGCATGCCGGCGTACGTATTGTCTGACGCAAAGCCGGTCGCGGCCGTGGTACCGGCCGCCGGCGCGCTCGACAACGTGCGTTACGAGGGCACCTTCCGCGTCAACGCAGATGGGTCGGCGGACCTGGACTTGGAGCAACGGTTCTTCGGAAAGTACGCGATGGGTCTGCGCAACGCGCTGGCCGAGATCCCCGAAGAGCAGCTGCGCGACGTCCTCGAGTCGCGCCTGCTCGGGCCAGAGCTGCGCGGCATCGAGCTCAAGAGCTATGCGCTCGATCACTTCGACGACCTCGATAGCCCACTCGTGATCAAGGCCAAGGCCAAGATCCCGGGCTTTGCGCAACGCTCGGGGGATATGTTGCTGATTGCCCCGCCGTTCGGACCGCGCGTCAGTCAACTCGCCGCGCTTCCGCAGCGCCAAACACCGCTGCTCATGGCCGAGGCCACGCACCGCGAGATCAAGCTGCGCATCATGTTGCCGAGCGGTGCCGACCTGGCCTCCGATCCCATCCAAGCAGAGCTCAGTGATGGCGACCGCTCGGTGCGGGTCGCCGACACCGCCAAGCCCGGCGAGCTCTCGTTGGTCCGCAGCGTGAACCTGCCTGCCGGGCGCGTTCAACCGAAGGACTATCCGGCCTTTCTGGGCTTTGCGCGCCGCGCCGACGACGCGCTTTCGCAGAGCATCCGCGTCAGGCTCCATTGATTGCTCACGGCGCTAGGGGTGGTTTGGCGCGCCCTCCACAGCCCTGTGTGCGGCTTGTGGAGAACTGCAAGTCTCCGCAATCTCTAGGTTATCTGTCTAAGCACGGTCGATTCGCGAGGGGCGCTCGTCGGCCACCGCTGTCTCCGCGCGCCGGAGGCGCGACAGGCGGCTAGAGTGCGGTGATGACGCCGCGCGCGCTCACCGGCTACCCCTGGAGCGCATTAGAAAGCGTCTCGCGCGCCAGTGCCCGCCGCGGGGCACGCGCCCGTCGGGCCGCCCAAGGCGTGGTCGATCTGCCGCGCTTGGCGAACGCCTTGGCCGACCTCACCGATGCTGAAGCATCGGTGCTGGTGCGCCGTGTAACGAGCGCAGCGCCGCGTCGGCGAGCCCTCACCGATCTCGGCTTCGAGCTCGGCAACGGCGGCCCGGTGTGCGCACTGTCTCTGGAACCGGAGCTCGCGGCCAACGCGCTTGGCCGTGTGCTGCGTCGACCCGTCGCGCTTTCCGCGCACGGCACCCTGGACGACTCGCTCACCGGCGCGCTGACGGCCTTCCTGCTGGAGCTGGGCCGGCGCGCTGGTGCGCGCGATACGATCACGGTGCTCGAGGCAGGCGAGGCGCGTGCGCGCGCTAGCGACGTCTTCGTCGAAGCGAGCATCGTGCTGGCGGGCACGGCGTACCAAGTGCAAGTCGCCCTCGGCCTGCCCGACCTCGCGCTGGAATCGCCCGCCTCGCTGTCGGCGCTGGGCGAGCTCGAAATCTCGGTGCCGTTGGTCGCGGGTTGGAGCCTGGCTGAGCGCGCGCTGCTGGTGGATTTCGTCCCGGGAAATGCCTGGTTTCCTGGACCTGGATGGTGGCTCGACGCGCGCGGTGAGGGCCCGATCGCGCTGGCCGCGGCGAGCCACGACCGCGGACTTGGCGGTACCCTGACGCGCGACGGCAAAATCGTGTTACGGGGCGAGAGCGTTCAGCTCTTGCCGGACTTAGGTGAGCTCATGTCAGAACCTGGGAAACCCGACGCGTCGCTATCGGACGCGGTGCTCGACTCACCCATCGTGGTGCGGGTCGAAATCGGTGCCGTGAGCCTGACCGCTCGTGAATGGGCCGAGCTCGGGCCGGGTGATGTGATCGAAACGGGGCGGCGGGTCGCCGAACCGGTTATCCTGCGGGTCGCCGGCCGAGAGGTGGCGCGCGGTGAGCTCGTGAATTTGGAAGGCGAGATCGGCGTGCGTATCCGAGAGCTCGTGAAGTGAACCGGTCGCGACGCCTGCCGATCGCGGCGCTCGGTGCTCTATTTGCGGCGTGCGTTTTTGTCGTCGCGTGCCAAACGCGTTCGAGTGACGCCTCGCCATCCGCCTCGGCGGCCGCGTCGACCACTTCCACGCCCGGCGTCCCTGCGCCGTCAGCAGCTGCGGTCAGGCCCTGGTTTTCTGGCAGCTTCACTGGGCAATACGAGGCCAAACTGGCACATGTCGAGGTCAAAGTCGGGGCTCTGCGCGAATGGGCCGCAGACGATGGGAAGCTGTCGACCGGTCCAGGCACATTGACGCTTAAAGTCGACGATGCGGGCCTTGTCGAGGGCGCGAGCAAAGGGGCGCTCGGTCCGAGCCAGGCCAGTGGCAAGGTAGAGGATGACATCTTGCGTGTTTCGTTCCTGCCCAACGACCCGGCGGCGCTCCGCGGCGTGCTCGTCGCAACGCGCGAGGGCGACGGCTTCAAAGGCACGCTCCAGGCCTCGAGCACGGACAGCTCGAAGGTCCGCAGCGCGGCGGTAGAGCTGAAGAAGCGAGTCCCCTGAGCCCGGTCATCGACGTCGTCCAGGGCTTGCAGCGCGTCCGCGAGCGCCTCGCCGCGGCCCTGGCAACCTCCGCTCGCGAGCCCGCGTCCGTGTGCTTGGTCGCTGTGTCCAAGTACCAATCGGCGGCGGCGATTCGCGCCGCGTACGGGGCTGGGCAGCGCGACTTCGGCGAAAATTACGTGCAAGAATTGTCGCAAAAGTCGGCCGAGCTGGCTGATCTCGGCGAGCTGCGCTGGCACCTGATTGGGCATCTTCAGCGCAACAAAGCTCGCGCCATAACGCCCCTGGCTCATCTGATCCACACCGTCGATTCGGCCGAGCTCGCCGCGGAGCTCGATCACCGCGCCAGCCGACCGTTGCCCGTTTTGGTGGAGGTCAACGTGGGGGGAGAGGCCCAGAAGAGCGGCTGCCCGCCGCAGGCGTTGCCGGAGCTACTCGACGCCCTTTCAGGAGCCAAACGGCTCCTGCTCCGTGGCCTGATGTGCGTACCGCCGCACACTGCCGAGCCGAGCGGCGCCCGGCCGTACTTCGACCAGCTGCGCGAGCTGCGCGACCACCACGGAGGCGCCGCGCGCCTGCCGGAGCTAAGCATGGGGATGACGGCCGACCTCGAATACGCCGTCGCCGCCGGCGCAACCATCGTGCGCGTCGGCAGCGCGATCTTTGGGGAGCGCCCCAGGGTGGGCGGTTGACGTGGCCCGACGTGGGGCTCGTCCTCCCCTGAGCGAGCCCACGCTGCTCGAGGCCGCCGCTCGTCGCGGTCACGGATTAGCGCCGCCCCCGCCGCTGGCCGAGCGAATGCGGCCACGCACGCTCGAGGACGTGCTCGGCCAAGATGCGCTGCTGCGCGGCGGCCGCCTACTGCGCGAGGCGATCGAGCGCGACCGCGTGCCGTCCTTGATCCTCTGGGGTCCGCCGGGCTCGGGCAAGACCTCTTTGGCGCACGTCATCTCGCGCCTCACGAAGACGGAGTTCGTCGCCTTCAGCGCGGTGCTCGGGGGCGTGCAAGAGCTCCGCACGATCATCGACGCGGCGCGCGAGCGGCGCGCCTATCAAGGCCGCGGCACGATTTTATTCGTGGACGAGATTCACCGCTTCAACCGCAGCCAGCAGGACGCCTTCTTGCCGCATGTCGAAAACGGCACGGTGACCTTGATCGGGGCCACCACCGAAAACCCGTCTTTTGCCGTCAATGCCGCGGTCCTCTCGCGTTGCCGGGTGTTTCACCTGGAAGGTTTAAAAGAGCCGGACATCGTCGTGCTGCTGGAGCGGGCGTTGCGCGACACGGAGCGAGGGCTGGGCGATCGTCAAGTACAAGCCGAGCTCGAAGCGTTGAACGCGATTGCCAAGGTGTCCGGCGGGGACGCGCGGCGCGCGCTCGGCCTCCTAGAGGTGGCGGTTTCGCTTTTGCCTGAAGGCTCCCCCGTGCTCGACGCCAGCACGGTGGAGCGCGCCGGCGAGGCGCGCACGTTGCTCTACGACAAGTCGGGTGAAGAGCACTACAACGTCGCCAGTGCGCTCATCAAGTCGATGCGCGGGAGTGACCCGGATGCCGCGCTGTATTGGCTTTTCCGCATGCTCGACGCGGGCGACGATCCGCTGTTTCTACTGCGAAGGCTGATGATCTTCGCGAGCGAGGACGTCGGTAACGCGGACCCGCGCGCGCTCGAGGTGGCAGTCAACGCCGATGGCGCGTTCCGGCGCATGGGTCTACCCGAAGGCATTTATCCGCTGTCGCACGCGTGCCTGTATTTGGCGAGCTGTCCCAAGTCGAACGCCGTGAAGCGCGCGATTGGCGCGACCCGCGCCGCCATCGAAGAGCGAGGCGCGCTGCCGGTGCCGAAGAAACTGCGCAACGCTGTCACGCGGCTGATGAAGGACGAAGGCTACGGGCAAGGCTATCAGTACCCGCCCGAACGCGAGGGCAGCTTCGTGCCGGGCGAGACCTACCTGCCGGACGAGCTAAACGGAGCTCGCTTCTACGAGCCGACCAACCAGGGCCTGGAAAAAGCCATTGCTGACCGCCTGCGACGCCTGCGCGGGCTCGAGGACACCGAGCCAGCTCAGGAGTCGAGCCGGAAGCCGAGCGAGACCGACTGAGTCGCCCGTCAGCGCCTACGCGCTCGGCGCGGCCGCATTCGGCGTCTCAATCACGCCAAGGAAAGCCAGGTTGCGGTAGCGCTCCGCAAAGTCGAGGCCGTAACCGACGACGAACACGTCGTCGATCGTGAAGCCCAGATAATCGATCTCCACTTCACGCTGCATCCTGGCCGGCTTGTGCAGCAGCGCTGCGACCTTGATGGATGCCGGGTTTCGCGAACGGAGTTGCTCGCGCAAATAAGACAGGGTGAGCCCGGTATCCACGATGTCTTCCACGAGCAAGATGTCATCGCCCTCCACCGGGCGCGTGAGATCTTGCGTGATCTGCACGACGCCGCTCGACTTCGTGTCCGCGCCGTAGCTGCGGACGCCTAGAAATTCCATGCGTACCGGGAGGGCGATGGCTCGTGCTAGATCGGCTGCGAACACGAAGCTGCCTTTCAGCACGCACAGTAAAACCAGCGACCGGTCGGCGTATTCACGAGTGATCTGCGCCGCCAGCTCAGCCACGCGCTCATCAATGCGCTTTTTGCTGATCAGCTCGCGGACCTCAGGCGGACAGAACGAGGGCACTCCGGGAGTGTCTCGTAGCGGCGCGTGAACGGCAAGGGCTCACCGCGGAACGCGCGCGGCGAGAGCCGACAGCCGCGTGCCATCCGTGGTCACGAGCACCGAGCCGCTCTGGTCGAGGCGCAAGCTGCGCACGCCGTGCCGGGCCAGCCTCTCCACGGTTTGCACGTGTGGATGTCCAAAGCGATTTCTAACGCCGCACGAGAGCGTGGCCAGCGCCGGGGAAACCAGCGCCAAGAATGGTTCACTGGTCGAGGTGCGGCTGCCGTGGTGGCCGACCTTCAAGTAGTCGGCGCGCAGATCTGCGGCATGCGTCTGCAGCAGATCGCTCTCTTCTTCGTGCTCGGCATCGCCGGTGAAGAGGAAGCGGCGCGCGCCGTAGCTGATGGAGATGACGATCGAATTGTCGTTCGCGCCGCGGTGTGGGGTGAACGCGGGGCAGGGCGCCAGCACGCGCAGCACGGCGCCGCCGAAGCGCCGCGGCACGCCGCAGAGCTCCGCTGGGTGACGGATGGGTACCCCTCGAGCACGCAGCGAGCGCAGGAGCTCGGCGTACAGCGGCCCTGCGCCCTCGGCCTCACCTTGACCGGTATCCCAGAGCTCGCCCACGCTCAGCTCGGCGAGCGCGCTAACCAAACCGGTGAAATGATCGGGATGGGGATGACTGAGCACGACGATGTCGAGTCGGCTGCGCCGGCGCGCGCGGAGCACGGGCAAGACGACCGCTTTACCGGGATCGACCGGGCTGCCGACGAAACCCCCGCCGTCGATCAGCAGAGCCGAGCCATCCGGCAGATCGATCAAATTAGAATCGCCCTGCCCTACGTCGAGGGCGCTGGCGCGTAGCACGCCCCGAGGTCGCCCCGCACGATGCGCCGCGAACTCGAGCGCGCTATAAAAGGCGACCGAAGCCACACACCAGGAGCACAAAATACGACGCCGAGACTTGACTGGCATGCCTCCAAACGCGGGAGCGCGCAGGGCGATGAGGCCCAGGGCGAAGACCACGATCAGGGTGAGCTGAAAGCGGCCCGGCTCCGGCAAGGTGAGAGCGAGCCAACTCGCGTTGGCGCTCGCGAGCGCGATCCGTTTCACGATCAGGAGCGCGCCGGACGCCACCAACGCCGCACCGCGTTCCAGCGGAGGCACCGGCGCGAGCAGCAGGTGGGACAGACACAAGGGCAGCGCGACCGACTCTCCGAGTGGCGCGGCGAGCACGTTGGCCAACAGACCCGCCAGCGTCACACCGGACGCCAAGAGCGCCAGCAACGGAGCGCACGGTATCGTGGCCGAGAGCGTCGTCGCGAAGCTTTTGGCCAAGAACCGGAGCGCGCGTGAGCCAATGCGCTCGCAGCGCGCCGATAGCGGCCGGCCCAGCCAAATCAGGCCCGATGTAGCGGCCACCGAGAGCATGAACGACAGGTCGAACGCGCACAACGGATCGAGCAGGGCAAACAGCAATGTCGACAGCCCAAAGGTGCGCACGGTCAGTGGCTTGCGCCCGACGGCCCGCGCTGACAATGCCACGGAGAGCATGAACGCGGCGCGCCATGCGGAGCCGCCGCCACCGGCAAAGTCCGCGTACACCAAGGACAGGCCGACGCCGACGACGCTTGCGAAGCGGGCGACCACGACTTTGGCGGACAACGCCTCGAGCCGCACCAGGAAGAACGTCAGCGCGTGCACGACCGCCGCCACCGCGAAGACCAAATGCGTGCCGCTGACCGCCAGCATGTGCGACAGACCACTCTTCTGAAAGGCCAGCGCGTCCTCCGGCAGAAGGTCGCTCTCCCCCAACACGAGCGCGCGCGCCATGGCGGCCGCGGACGGGGCGAAGGTCTGAATGATGCGGCGCCGCGCGTGAGTTCGAGCGCGGTCGATGAAAGAGCGAATGCCCGGGTGTCGCTCCGTCACGTCGAGCGACAACACACCGCCGGTGAGCACGATGCCGCTGCGCGCGGCGGCCGGCGTGGGGTCGGCGGTGCCCAAGTTGTGAAACAGTTGCAGGGGGGCCAGGTCAGCGATGGCGTGTACGTGGTCCTGACGCGCGAGACTGTCGGGACCGCCGTGTAGGCGGGCCACGAACGGTACCGGCAGCGTGCGCTCACCGCACTCGGCACGCTCGACCTGCCCGACGAAGCTAGCGGCTCCGTCTGACCACACCGGCGAGCTCGAGACCACCACACTCAGATCACAACGGCTGGGAGGGCCGATCGCGTCACGTTCGAGGATACGCGTTGCCTCAAAGGACCGAATCTGCGCGCTGCCGCGCGCGGCGCTCAGCGCGAACGCCAGAACGGCGAACGCGCGGGCGCGGCGCGAACTTTGGTGGCGGAGTACGACCAGCCCAAACACCGCACAAAACACTGCAGGCCCCGGGTAGACCGCGCCGAGCCCGCCCGCGACGGCCGCGGCCGCCGCCAGCAACACCCCATCCACGCGCATGCGTGTGGCTATTGCAGGCGGCGCGCCTCGCAAGGATGGCGGCGAGGCGGGCTCGGGTCACCGGCCACCGCCGGTGGGCCGCCGGTGATTCGGCCGTCAGCGCTCAGTCGAAATAGTAAAGCGCCGCCACGTTGCCGGTGAAGACATTCCAGGGTTCGTTGCCGACGGACGTGCCCAGCGCGGTGTGGTTGACCGAAGCCGAGTCGCCCACGGCCGGAGAGATGTTCACATGGTCGTATGCGAGGGCCACGCCGACTCCGGCCTGCAGCGAGAGCTCAGGAATGCCGATGAAACCAAATTGAATCTCAGCGCCCGCGCGCGCGCCGACGTCCAAGTGAAACCCGGTCAGGTCCGGACCGGTGCCCCCGCGCTGCGAGCTAGCCACGCCAAGGTTCAGCTCCGGCGTCACTTGAAAGCTGAAATGTTTGGAGCCAGCCAGCGCGAGCGGGACGCCGCCGTGCAGGATGAAGACCGTGTAACCTTGTAGATCAGTGGTCGAGTTGCCGATGCGCGAGGAGCCGGTGCTGAGCAAAAGACCGAGGCCGGCATCGATTCCGACCAGCGGGTCGAGCCAATAGCGAGCGCCGATCACCGGCGCATCCACGGTGGTGACGGCGCCGGTCGCAGGGTCTGCATCGATGGCGATCGAGCGACGCCCGAGATAGCCGATGCCGAAATGACGAATGACGCTCAGGTGGTCGTCGGCGTCCGCGCCGGGGCCGGGCGCGGCGCCGGGCAGGGCCATGCCGGTTTGAGGTGTGGCGGGCGCTGCCGCCACTGCCGCGGGATCAACCGTGGGCGCACTGTCGGCGGCGGCCGACGCGTTGCCGGGCGCCGTGCTCTGGGCCGGGGCGCGCTCAGTGTATGCCGCGCTGGCCGCGACGAGCCCCGCGAACCCAAACCAGACCCTCAATCTTAGGCGAGCCATGTGGTGCTTCACTGAAGCTGGAACGGCCATCTTGGCTCAATCTTCATGTTGCACTCATTTGACTTAACGCGACGCGTTATCCGGAGCGCTGCGCGGTGTGACCGACACCCTCAGCTACTGTGCGGCGGTGCCGAAACGTCGTGTCGATCTGTTGCTCGTCGAGCGTGAGCTGGCGCCGACGCGCGCGCGCGCGCAGGCACTGGTGCTCGCCGGCAAAGTGTACGTGGGCGAGCGCCGGGTCGACAAAGCGGGCAGCGAGCTCGACGCCAGCGCCGAGCTCAGCGTGCGCGAGGCCGACCGCTACGTTTCGCGCGGCGGCCACAAACTGGAAGGCGCGCTCGATGCGCTTGCGTGCGGGGTGACCGGGGCGATCTGTGTCGACGTCGGGGCTTCCACCGGCGGCTTCACCGATTGCCTACTGCAGCGCGGAGCGAGCAAGGTGTACGCCATTGACGTGGGCAACGGACAGCTCGCGCGCGAGCTGTCGACCGATGCGCGCGTGGTGGTGATGGACCGCACGAACGCGCGCCACGTAGCGCCGGAGGCGTTCGCGGAGCGTGTCGACTGGGTCGTCGTGGATGCGTCGTTCATCAGCCTGGAAAAACTGCTGCCCGCCATCACGTCCTGGCTCACGCCGGGCGCGCGCCTCTTGGCAATGATCAAGCCCCAATTCGAGGTAGGGCGCGACGAAGCGCGGAGGACAAAGGGCGTGATCCGCGACGCGGCGGTCCGCGCGGCGGCGATCGAGCACGTGCTCGCGGCGATCCGCGACGCGGGCTATGCCGTGCTCGGCGGCGCGGACTCGGACGTGCCCGGGCCCAAGGGTAACGTAGAATACTTCGTGCTCGCAGTGCGCGGCTAGAAGATCAACACCCAGGCATCGTAGATGGTGTGGGTCCAGACGGCGGGCGCGAAGCCGCGGAAGGCATAGATGATCGTGAACATGAAGCCACACACGGCGCGGAACACGAACGAACGCAGCTCGAACGCATCGCCGTACTCGCCCAGGTAATGCCAGCCGCTGAAGATCAGCGCGCCGAGCAAGGCCCAAGCCACGCTGATCAAGGTGCGCTTGAAGCGGGGAACGGGGCCTAGCAACGAGAAGACCACCCGCAACCCGAGCCCGAAGAGGCCCACGCGAAAGGCAATCTCCTCATAAAAGCCCGCGCCGAGCGACATCACGAGCGCGCTGAATTGGCCTTCGGGAGCGGGCGCGCCGAGCAGCGCAAGCTTGCCCACGACGTATTGCCCAGCCAGGCGCATGGCGATGGCGTACGCGATGCCTTCGATGCCCACGAACAAGAACCGAGACGCACGCAGCGTGTGCCCACGACCGAGCATCATCAACACGAACGCGAATACGAGACCGATACCGAGCGTGAGGGCGATGTAAGCGGTCAGGTTGTTCTCGGCCAGGGACGTCAGCTGGCGGGTGACGATGTCGGCCGCGTTCCGCACCGGCAGAAACACCACACCCAAATGGTAGCCCACGAACAACGGCAAGGTGAGCGCGAGATCCGCCCAGGGGCCGCTGCCTTCGCGCAGGAAGCGCTCTGCCTCGCTGCGAGCGAGTTCGGCATGTTCGGGCATCCGGCGCCCGGCACAGTAGAATAAGTTTGCAAAGGCGGCACGAAAACTGACCACCTTACCCGCGATCTTTGGCAAATTCTGGCGCGTGATGCGCCGACGCTCCGAGGCTCCTTCGTGACCGCCCGTGCCCGCGCCAGGGCGCGCCACGAACAGCTCGTGGCCGAGGTTCGCGCGCACGATTACCGCTACTACGTGCTCGACGATCCGGCGCTCTCAGACCGCGACTACGACGCGTTGTACGCGGAGCTGCGTGGCCTCGAGGACGAGCATCCGGAGCTCCGGTCGTCGCAATCGCCTACCCAGCGGGTCGGCGAAGAGTTGCGCAGTGACTTACGCACGGTGCCTCACGTGGCGCCGATGATGTCGCTCGACAACACCTACGACTACGACGAACTGGCGGAGTTCGAGCGGCGCGTGCTCGGTAACCTGCCGGCGGGCGTCGAGCCCGAATTTTGCGTCGAGCCCAAGCTGGACGGCGCGAGCGTCGAAATCTTGTACCGCGATGGCAAGCTGGTGGGCGGCTCCACGCGCGGCGACGGCTCGAGCGGCGAGGACATCGCGCCGAACCTCAAGACGATGCGCTCGCTCCCGCTCACTATTCCGTATTTGGGTCCGCTCACGCTGCGCGCCGAAGTCGTGATATTTCGGCGTGATTTGGCGACCATCAACGCCAGTCGAGCGGAGGCGGGCGAGGCCCCGTTCGCCAATCCGCGCAACGCGGCGTCCGGCAGCTTGCGCATGATTGATCCGCGCGTGGTCGCCAAGCGTCCGCTCCGCGTCATGATTTGGCAAGTCGTGGAGGGCCCGGGCCTGGCCGCCACGCACGCCGGCGCGCTCGCCAAGATCGCCGAGCTAGGCCTGCCTACCCATCGCCTGGAGCGTGTCTGCAAGACACCGGAGGAGGTGCGCGCCTGCATCGAAGCGATCGACGCGGGACGCCGCGCGTACCCGTACGAGACGGACGGCGCGGTCGTCAAAGTGAACGCGTTTTCCGCGCAAGGCATCTTGGGCGCGACCGCGAAGTTTCCGCGTTGGGCGATCGCGTATAAATTCAGCGCTGAGCGAGCCAATACGCGGGTGCTGAGCATCGTCGTTCAAGTAGGCCGCACGGGCGCCCTGACGCCGGTCGCGAACCTCGAGCCCGTGCAGCTGGCGGGCACGGTGGTGCAACGTGCGTCACTCCACAATGCAGAGATCATCGAGCATTTGGACGTGCGGGTGGGCGATCTCGTCAGCATCGAAAAAGCCGGGGAAATCATCCCGCAAGTGATCGCGGTCGACCTCAACGCGCGCACGGGCTCGGAAGTGCCTTGGCAAATGCCTCCAGAGTGCCCGAGCTGCGGCAGCGCGGTCGTGAGTGTCGAGCAGGAAGTCGCGATCCGTTGTCCGAACCCGACCTGCCCGGCCAAGGTAAAGGGCGCTCTGTTTCATTTTTCGCGCCGCTTCGCCATGGACATCGATCACTTGGGTGAAGCGCTGATCGAACAGTTGATCGAGAGAAAGCTCGTGGCCGACGTCTCTGACCTGTACGAGCTGCAAGTCGAGCAACTGGAAGCGCTGGCACGGATGGCGAACAAGAGCGCGCTGAACGTGATCCAATCGATCGACAAATCCCGCGCGCAGCCGCTCGAGCGCCTGCTCACCGGCCTCGGAATCGAGCACGTCGGACAGGTCGCGGCGCGCCAACTAGCGGAAGCTGCCGAATCTTTGCCGAACTTGCTCTCCTGGGGCGCAGAGCACGTGCTCGAGCACGTGGCCCAGATTGCGGGCTTTGGACCCAAGATGGTGGACAGCGTTCGGCGCTACCTTGAGAGCGCCGAAAATCGGGCCTTATTGCAGAAACTTGCGCGCTTGCAGGTGTCCGTGCCGCAGCCCAAGGCGCGAGCGGCGGCCACCGGGCTGCTGTCGGGCTTTTCGTTTTGCGTCACGGGTGTGCTGTCGCGAAAACGTGAGGACGTGCACGCTTCGATTCGCGACGCCGGGGGTGAGGTGCTGGATAAAGTGAAGAAGGGCACGAGCTTTTTGGTGATCGGGGAGAAGGTCGGCAAGGCGAAGACGGACTCGGCGAAGAAATTCGGCGCGCAGGTGATCGAGGAAGCCGCGCTGGAGCGCATGATCTCAGGCGAGCTGTCGCCCGTGCCGGTGGCGCCCGTGGCCGCTGCAGTGCCCGCAGAGGCGGCCAATGCGAAGGCGACCAAAGGAAAGCAGGCCAAAGCAAAAGCAAGCAAAGAACCCAAGCCGGAGACAGCACATTGAGGCGCGTGCTCGGCGCTCTGCTTGGGGCGCTGGTCGCGTGCTCGGCGCCGCGAGGGCGCACCTTGAAGCCGATAGCGCTCGACGCGGGGACGATCGATCCGGCACGTTCGCCGTCGCCAGTGAGCAGCGGGGCGTCCGGCCCTATTGCCAGCGTGTCGGCCAGCCCCATTGCCAGTTCACGGCCCACGTGCGCCTCACCCCGCTCGTTAGCCGGGTCAACTCCGCCGAATTTCCAGCTGCGTCACGCCCCCGTCGCGCCTCGTGCGCTGGCCGCGCGCTCTGGTTTGTGGCTCGCGGACGAGCACTACGCGCTGCTCAGCGCCAAGCCGAGCAGCGCGTGGGCCGACGGCCCAGCCACGTACGCGGGCCACGACGGTGCACTCCGCAGCGTCGTCATGAACCGGATCCCCGAGGCGTTACGCGCGTGGCTCGGGCGCTCGGTGCGCGTGTTGAGCGCCAGCGGCGCGGTGTGTGACACGCGCTTTCAGCGCTTCCTCCTGCGCGCCGAAGTGACTCCGGACCCCACGCGCGCCGAGCTCTGGGAAGGCTGCGCCGAGCCGCCAGTCCCGCCGCCGCAGATCGCCGAAGACATTTGGCGCCTGGCGATACCTTCCGGCTTGAGCCTGGTGGCAGAGCTCGCAACGCCATGTAAGGGCGCGCTCTTGGTGGTCGACCCGGACCAGCCCGCGCCCACGATACGCGCTCCGGAGCCAGCCTCGGCCGAACTTGGTGACCGCGCTTTCGCGGCGTTTCGCGCGCTCCCGGCCTACGCCGCGCTAAACGCGCGCTACCGCACGGCGGAGCCCTCCGCCGAAGGGGCGTGGGATGACCATTCGGCTCGCCGCAGCGCTTGGTCGCTCGCATTTCCAGGCCATGCGCTGGTCTTCGTGAGCGTAGAGGCGGGAGCGCACTGTGCTTTCTCCGGCAGCTTGAGCGCACTCTGGGAGGATGACGCGCCGGGGCTCAAGTTGCTGATGACCCCCGACGCCCTAGACGACCGGCGCCTCACGCCCGCTGCCGCGCTAGACCTCGATGGCAGCGGTGAGCCGAGCGTGCTCTTGGGGCCTGATGGCACCTTCAACGCTCGCGCGCTGCTGGCGCGGCGCGCTCAGCCGAGCTACGGCTACGATTTATTGAGTAGCGTGCCGTTTTTCGTCGGGCCGTGCTGAACGCCGTGGGCCTTTCGCGTACTGTGCGCGGTCGCGTGCCCAAGTTCCGCCTCACGCGCTTCAATTACGCACTCGCGTCGGCGGTAGCGGCGTTGGCTTCGATCGCCATCATCGTCCGTTTCGCGCAGGCCGAGCGGCGCCTGCCTGCCCGCTGCCCGCCGGGCCTCGACGCGCAAGCGGCGCGCTGTTGCGGCTTGGGCCAAACGTCGACGGCCATCGGCCAGTGCGAGGGGAATGCTGCGACGTGCGGAGTCGACCTGCAGCCGGACGACCGAGGCGCCTGCCTCCTCCCGCAGCGGCGCGTGCACATCGCTGGCGGAACGAGCCACTTTGGATCGGCGGACTGGGAAGGCCCAAGCGACCCGCCCATCGACGTGCGTGTCGCCGCTTTCGACTTGGACCGCGCCGAAGTCACCGTAGCGCGCTTTCGCGTTTGCTCCGCCGCCGCGGCTTGCGAAAAAATCGCTGAAGATTCCGAGCCAGGTCGTCCGGTACGCAACATCAGTCCGGAGGAAGCGAGCGCATTTTGCGCGTTCGACGGCGGCCGCTTACCCAACGCGAACGAGTGGCTCTTTGCGGCGGCCGGCAGCGCCGGGCGTCGTTACCCCTGGGGCAACACCGGTCTCGTCTGCCGGCGCGCCAGCTTCGGTTTACTCGCTGGCCCGTGCGCTCGTGGCGGCTCTGGCCCGGACTTCAGTGGGGCACGGCCCGACGGTGCGACGCCCGAGGGCGTGCTCGACTTAGCCGGCAACGTCGCCGAGTGGACGCGTGAAGCGGACGGCGGCTTTGCCGCGCGCGGCGGCTCATACCTGTCCGAGCTCGCGGGCGACCTGAAAACATGGGCGGTCGAAGTTAGACGAGCGCGCGCGCCGCACGTCGGATTTCGCTGCGCGTATCCGAGCTCGGCCGCGTCGAAGTAGCGAGAATGCGCGGCAAGCGCGTGGTATCCCTGCGCCATGTCCGCCGCGGTATTGTGCATCGGGACCGAGCTCACCCGCGGTGAGCTCTTGAACAGCAACGCCACCTGGCTCGCAGAAGCGCTGACCCGCATCGGCTTCGAAGTGCTGGCTGTCGACTGTGTCGATGACGATCGACCGCGCATCGAAGCCGCCTTGTCGCGGCTATCACTCGCCCATGAGGTCGTGGTGTGTACGGGCGGGCTCGGACCGACCACCGACGACATCACGACCGAGTGCGCGGCGCGCTTGGCCGGCGTCGAGCTGGTCCGCGATCAGCCGTCGCTCCAAGCGATCATCGATCGGCTGGCGCGCTTCAACCGCCAAATGGCCCTCTCGAACGCGAAACAGGCTGATTTTCCGCGCGGATCGCGAATCTTGCCGAACCCGAACGGCACCGCGCCGGGGTTCGAGCTGAAGCTCAACCGCGCGCTCGCCTACTTCATGCCGGGCGTGCCCTTCGAGATGAAAGCGATGTTCGAGGCGCACGTCGAGCCGTTCATCACGCCGCTCTTGACGGATCGCCAGTACCAGGTGCTGCTCCGCACCTTCGGCCTCCCGGAGAGCGAAGTGAACGATCGCCTGGCTGGTATCGAGGCAGAATTTGGCGTCATCATCGGCTACCGCGCGACCATGCCGGAGATCGAAGTCAAAGTGCTCGCGCGCTTCGCCACGGTAGAAGGTGCGCAGGTGATTGCTGAGCGCGCCGCGCTGGCCGTGCGCGAACGCCTGGGTGAAGAAGTCGTCTTCGGTGAAGGAAAAGCCCGCTTCCCGGAGGCCGTGTGCCAACTCCTCGAGCGACATGGGCGCACGTTGGCGCTCGCAGAATCGTGCACCGGCGGCCTAGTCGCCGAGCTCGTGACTAGCCACGCGGGAGCCAGTGCGGTGTTCCGCGGCGGCGCCGTCAGCTACGCAAATGACGCCAAGATCGCGCTGCTCGGAGTCGCCCCCGAGCTTCTCGCGCGCCACGGCGCGGTCAGCGCGGAAGTCGCCCGCGCCATGGCCGAAGGCGCGCGTCAGATCTTCGCCGCGGATGTCGCGCTCGCCGTCACGGGCATTGCCGGCCCCGGCGGCGGCTCTGCCGAAAAACCCGTTGGCCTCGTACACCTCGCGGTCGCCACGGCCGACGGTCTGAGCGACCGCCGCTACGTCTTCCCCGGCAACCGCGAACAAGTCCGCCGCCGCGCTGCCTTTGCCGGCCTCGCCCTCGTTCGTGGCGTGGTCCAACGCGGACACGACAGCTGAACCGCGTCGAACACGGGGTCGCGCAACGAGCGCGAGCCCCGCGCCGGCCGCGATCGCCCACCCTCCCCGAAGCAGAGCGGGTCAGTGACCGCGAACGGGACGAGCATCGTGTTCTTAGTTCAAGGTCGCGTCGCTGCGCCGCCGCGGCTCGGGCGCTGGCGCGCCTTTGGCCAGTGGCGTGAACGTGAGCCCGCTCTCGACGTCGTGATCGACGTAGATGACCTCACCGGGAGAGAACGCGCCTTCGAGCACGCGCCGGGCCAGTGCATCTTCGACCAGCCGTTGAATGGCGCGCTTCAGTGGCCGCGCGCCAAACTGCGGATCCCAGCCGGCGGCGGCGATGAATTCCTTCGCCGCGTCGCTGATCTGAAATCCCAGATCTTTGCGCGCCAAACGCGATACCAAATAAGCGAGCTGGATTTCCACGATGTGCCGCAGCTGGCTGCGATCGAGCCGATGATACAGCACGACCTCGTCCAGGCGGTTCAGGAACTCCGGCCGGAAGTGGGCGTGAAGAGCGGACTGCACGGCTTGTTGGCTCAGCTCTTCGCGCTCTTCAGAGCTCAGCTGGGTCCGCTCTTCGATCGCGGCAAGCTCGCTCGTGCCGATATTGCTGGTCAAGATCACGACCGTGTTTTTGAAATCCACGGTGCGCCCCTGGCCGTCGGTCAGACGACCATCGTCCAAAAGCTGCAACAGCGTGTTGAACACATCTGGGTGAGCTTTCTCGACCTCGTCGAAGAGCACTACCGAATATGGGCGGCGGCGCACGGGCTCGGTCAGCTGACCGCCTTCGTCGTAGCCGACGTAGCCGGGCGGCGCGCCGATCAACCGAGAGACCGCGTGGCGCTCCATGTACTCGCTCATGTCGATGCGAATCATGGCCTTTTCGTCGTCGAACAGGAACTCCGCCAGCGCCCGCGCGGTCTCGGTCTTGCCCACGCCGGTCGGCCCCAAGAACAAGAAGGAGCCGATCGGGCGGCGATCGTCCCCGAGCCCAGCACGCGATCTGCGGACGGCGTTGGCGACGGCAAGCAGCGCGGGCTCCTGCCCAATCACGCGCTGGCGCAAGCTGTCCTCCATGTGGATGAGCTTGTGCTTCTCGCCCTCCAGCATCTTGGACACCGGCACGCCCGTCCACTTGGACACGATCGCCGCGATGTCCTCTTCGCTCACTTCTTCCTTCAGATACGAGCCGTTGGCCTGAACCCGGGCGAGCTCCTGACGATCCTGCTCGCTGTCCTTGTCCAAGGCCGGGATCCGCCCGTAATGCAGCTCAGCCGCTTTGCCGAGGTCGCCCGCGCGCCGCGCGTCTTCCTCCTGCTGACGCAGCGACTCGAGCTCGACCTGATTTTTGCGCAGCCGCTCGATGATCTCCTTCTCGCGCAGCCACTGCGCGCGCATGCCGTCCCGCTGCTCGTTGAGCTCAGAGACCTCACGACGCAGCTCCTCCAGGCGCGCCTTACTGGCCTTGTCACGCTCGCGGGTCAACGCTTGCTCTTCGATCCGGAGCTGCAACAATTTGCGCTGCACCTGATCGATCTCGAACGGCAAGCTGTCGATCTCCATTTTGATCTTGCTGGCCGCCTCGTCCACGAGATCGATGGCCTTGTCCGGCAGGAATCGATCGGCGATGTAGCGGTTGCTCAGCACGGCGGCTGCGACGAGCGCCGAGTCGGTGATCTGGATGCCGTGGTGGACTTCGTAGCGTTCCTTCAGACCACGCAAGATCGCGATGGTGTCCTCCACGGTGGGCTCGCTCACCATGACCGGCTGAAACCGCCGCTCGAGCGCGGCGTCTTTCTCGATGTGCTTCCGATACTCGTCCAGGGTGGTTGCGCCGATGGCCCGCAGCTCGCCGCGCGCCAAGGCCGGCTTCAGCATATTTGCGGCGTCCATCGCGCCTTCGGCCGCGCCCGCACCGACCAGCGTATGCAGCTCGTCGATGAACAGTACGATGGCCCCGGCGGACGACTCCACCTCTTTCAAGACCGCCTTCAAGCGATCTTCGAACTCACCGCGGAACTTGGAGCCTGCCACCATGCTGGCCAAATCGAGCGCCAAAATGCGCTTGTCCTTGAGCGACTCGGGTACATCGCCCTTGGCGATGCGGTGCGCGATGCCTTCAGCGATCGCGGTCTTACCGACGCCTGGCTCACCGATCAACACGGGGTTGTTCTTGGTGCGCCGTGACAAAACTTGCATCACGCGCCGGATCTCCTCATCCCGCCCGATCACCGGATCGATTTTCCCGCGTCGGGCCAGCGCCGTGAGGTCACGCGTGTACTTCTCGAGCGCCTGAAACTTCCCTTCCGGATTTTGGTCCGTGACCCGCTGCGAGCCTCGAATTTCCGCTAGAGCGCGCACCAGCTTGTCGTATGACAGCCCATGGCGGTCGCCCACGGCCTGCACGTCCTTATCGTGCTTCACCGCGGCCAACAAAAAGTGCTCGACCGACACATAGTCGTCCTTGAGCTTTTTGGCCTCGTCCTCCGCGTGGTTCAAAAGCGGCACGGTACGCCGGCTGAAGCTCGGCTCAGCGCCGCCACTGACTTTGGGCAGACCCTCGATCCGCGAGCTCAACTCCTTCGCGAGTGCGCCGGGATCGGCGCCGGCGCGCTGAGCCAAGGCGGCTCCCACGCCGCCTTCCTGCTCCAACACTGCAACCAACAAATGCTCTGGAATGAGCTCGGGATTGCCGCGACGCGAAGCGTTGGCGGCGGCGCTCTGCAAGGCCTCCTGGCTCTTACTCGTCAAACGATCCATACGCATGCGCTAACCTCCGACTTGCACTCTCAGTCGCTGAGTCAACTTAAGGCGCGCCGGGGGCGGATCAAGGCCCTGCGCCGCCCCTGCCACCCTCCGCGCCGCAGCTCGTGGGAACACCGCCATCCAGGAACGGTGTGGAGTCCACGCAACCCAGCCCAAGCGTGATCAGGCCGCCGATTGAATCAAGATCATAGCCGCAGGTCCCGTTGGCCTGACAACAGCCAGGAAATTTGAGGGGGATGAGCGCGCCAGTCACGGGCGCCTCCGGGCTCTCCCCGCAGGATGCGTCGCGTGTACCGGGCTGGGCCAGCGGTTGACAGGCGGCGCCGAAAGTTTGTCCGAACATCGGAAGGACGCTCGAGTCCAGCCCGCAGCGGCCGGTGGCTGCATCCGCGCAGCAACCGGGAATGTCGAAGTCCTTGAGCTGCGGAATCGACAAGCCATTGCACGTCTTTTTGCCGCACGGGACGGGCTCGGACCTGCCGGCCTTGCCGGCGATGCCCGAGCCCCTGCCGGCGCCGCCAGCCGCACCGCCGCTGCCACCCGATGCGGCGTCGCTCGACGAGTCACCCCCGCAAGCCGGCAATGCCAGGCCCGCAACTAGGCCACACCCCAACGCGGTTCGCACCGCTCGCCAAAACATCGCGCCAGTCTTTCATGACCGAATGCCGCAGGCGAGCCCCGCGAGCGGTCCGATACTCGTTATGCCCGCACCTTCTTGCGCGTGCGGCTCCGCACCGGCGAGCCCAGCAGGTGCACCACTTCATCCCACAGCTCGGGGCTCTTCATGAGCGCTCCGAAGAGCTGAGGATGCAGGTGGCCGGCCGCAGCCAGCCAGCGATACCGCTCGACCCCGTTCACGTGCAAAAACGAGGCGATCTCCTCGAGCCTACCGATGCCGATGCCTTTGCACAGCCCGGACTCTAGCATTCCGACGTAACTTCCCGAGCGAACGCCAAGTTTCCTAGCCAGGTCCTTCTGCGTCAGCCCGCGGTGCATGCGAGCCGAGCGAATGAGCCGACCGACCTTTTTTGTAGTGCCTTTCTCCGCCATCGGATCCCGCGCTGTTCCTGCGTCTGCGCCGGTGCGAAGGGCACCGTGGCCTGCGCTGGACAGCCCCTCCTTTCAAACCGCGAACTAGTAACGCTTCACTAAAACTCGCCGGGGGAGCCCGGGGAGCCAAAGTAAACCCTCGTGCGGCGGAGACTAAACCGGGCCACGCGGCGTTCGCAATGGGGCAGTCGCGAAAGTTCGCGAATCACGCGGGCCGCGGCATCGACGTGCCGGGCCGCCCATGCCCGATATCTGTGCTTCGAGCACGCGTGACGAGTTCGGTTTTTGCCGGCGTTTTGGCTGCGCGCCGCGGGCTCACGTGCACTTCGCTTTACAGTTCATCTTTCCGCGCCGCCCGAATCATCTGCTCGGCGCGGCTTATGGCAACCACCGAACCGCCATGAGAGTCGAATGCTGCACTGCGAGCGGCACGCCGAGATTAGATATCCAAGTTTCGCACGTTCAATGCGTTTTCTTCGATAAACTTGCGCCGGGGCTCGACTTGATCGCCCATCAGCACGCTGAATAGCTCATCGGCACGCACCGGATCGTTCACCTTCACCTGCAGCAAGGTGCGTGCGTCCGGGCTCATGGTGGTGTCCCACAGCTGGTCCGCATTCATCTCACCGAGCCCCTTGTAGCGGGTGATTTGCATGCCCTTACGGCCGCGCTCGGAAATGAACGCCTCTAGCGCTTCCGGATCGGGCAACGTCTGCGGCTCTCCGTTGCCGACCGTGGCGGTGTAAGGCATGCCGCCGATGGAGCGGATGTCTTCTTCAATCGAGAGTAGCTCCTGGTATTCGGCAGATTCTGCCAGCTCCCAGTCGGCGACCGCGGCGCGCGCCGACGCCCCAGGGCGAAATTTCACGTTCAACCGCCCAGCGTCGTGCGCCTTTTCCCAGTCGACGCTGACCGACAACGGCATCAGATCGGGGTAGCGCTCCTCCAAATACTTTTGCAGGCTCTGGGCCGCGGCTTCGACCGTGGCGTGGTCACGGAAATCCGCCAAGGTCATCGCCTTAGCGCGCAGCAGCGCGGCCACTACGCGCGCGTCACAGCGGCGATCGATTTTGGCTAAAATATTGCGCATGGAGCGCAGCCGTGAAGCCAAATTGAACAGCGGCAGGCCAGACAAAGCGTGGCTGCTGGTAGACGCCTGCACCGTCAGATCTTCGATCCCATTTTCCATCAGGAAGCGGTCGAGCGCGGCTTGGTCCTTCAGATATTGATATTTCTTGCCCTTGCGCACACCAAACAACGGTGGTTGCGCGATGAACAAATAACCATTTTCGATCACGTCCCGCATCTGCCGATAAAAGAAGGTCAAGAGCAGGGTGCGAATGTGACTGCCGTCGACGTCCGCGTCCGTCATCAGGATGATCTTGTGGTAGCGGAGCTTCGACAGATCGAACCCGCCGTTGTCTCCGATGCCGCAACCGAGCGCGGAGATCAGCGTCGCCACCTCTTGCGAGGCCAACATGCGATCCAGGCGCGCGCGCTCTACATTCAGAATCTTACCTTTCAGCGGCAAGATCGCCTGAAAATGGCGATCCCGCCCCTGCTTGGCGCTGCCGCCGGCGCTCTCGCCCTCGACGATGTAAATCTCGCTGATGCTCGGGTCTTTGCTCTGACAATCGGCGAGCTTGCCGGATAGAGACGAGCCGTCCAGCACGCCCTTCCGCACGACCTCGCGCGCTTTCCGCGCGGCGTCCCGAGCCTTGGCGGCCATCACGGCTTTTTCCAAGATCTTGCGTGCGACCTGCGGGTGTTCTTCGAAGTACACGCGCAGGTGCTCGGTGACCGCATTTTCGACGATGCCCTTCACATCACTCGAAACCAGCTTGGACTTGGTCTGAGAATCGAAGCTCGCGTCCGGGTGCTTCACGTGAATGACGCAGATCACGCCCTCACGCGTGTCGTCACCGGTGAGGCCCGTCTTTGCTTCTTTGAACAGATTATTGGCGGTACCGTAATTGTTCAACGACCGCGTAAGCGCGCCGCGCAGGCCAGTGAGGTGCGTGCCACCGTCCTTATTGTGGATGTTGTTCGTGTACGGGAGGATTTGCTCCGCGTACGAGTTGGTCCACTGCAGCGCCAGATCGACGATGGCGACTCCTTTGCCGTCCCCCGTGGGGAACTCACCGGTGAACGCGATCACATCTTCATGCACGGGCTCTTTGGCCTGAGCCAAGAGCGCGACGAACTCGCGGATGCCGCCCTTGTATTGATAGGTATCGCTCCGGCCCGTGGCGCGTTCATCCACCAAACGCACGCCCAAGCCCGAGTTCAAAAATGACAGCTCACGCAGACGATTGGCGAGGATGTCGTAGTTGTACTCCACGTTCGAGAAGATCTCGTGATCGGGCTTGAAGGTGATCTTCGTGCCGGTAGCGTCCGATTCGCCGATCGCCGCCAGGGGCGCCTGTGGAACACCCCGGCGGTATTCCTGGAACCAGACCTTGCCCTCGCGCTTGATCTCCAGGCGCAGCACCTCGGAAACGGCGTTCACGGCGCTGACGCCGACGCCATGCAAGCCCGCCGAGACCTTGTAAGACGAATGGTCGAATTTGCCTCCCGCGTGCAGCACGGTCATCACGACCTCTGCCGCGCTGACGCCGCGATCTTCCATCATGCCGACGGGGATGCCGCGGCCGTTGTCTTCGCAGGTGATGGAGCCGTCGAAATGCACGGTGACGGTGAAGCCGTCACAGAAGCCAGCCAGGTGCTCGTCGACCGCGTTATCGACCGCCTCCCAAACCAAATGATGCAGCGCCGAGCCGTCGTGCACATCACCGATGTACATGCCCGGCCGCTTGCGCACCGCCTCCAGGCCCTCCAGCACGGTGATGTTCCGTGCGTCGTAGGTCTCGGCCGTACGGGGTTGGTCTTCTGAAGCCTCGGTCGTCAAAGTGGAGTCCTGGGCGAGTCGCAAACACGAGAGCCCGACTTCGGCAAAAGGCCGGAAACGGTCTCGTATTCGACGTATGATTTATAGTCATTGTGCGCGCTTCACGCAAGCTCAATCCGGCGTAAATTACGCTGGATTCGTGAACCTGCCCCGCCTGTTAGCGGGCCGGCTCAGAGCTCGCTCAGCGCCCCCGAAAGCAATTGCCAGTCGGCCCGCTCGAGCTTGCTTGCGCCCGGCGTTGGAAACAGTTCGGGACGCGTGGTGGTGACAAACACCTGGCTCTGAGTTTCACGGAGAAAGTCGTAAACCGCGCCGGTTCGAGCGGGGTCGAGCTCGCTCGACACGTCATCTAAAAGCAATACGGGATGCGCGCGGCGGGCGTCACGAATGCACTCCAATTCTGCGACCTTGAGCGCCAGCGTGAGGATCCGCTGTTGGCCCTGCGACGCGTGATGGCGCGCCGATCGTCCGTCGACCAGCAGCTGAATTTCGTCGCGCTGAGGGCCGTAAGAGGCCGCGCGTTGCCGGCTGTCTCGCAGTCTTCTGCTGGACAGTTCGGTGGCAAACTCGAGCACATCCAGACTGCCTCCGGGCCTGTATTTCGCGACCAACTCGAGCCCCGGCTGCGCCATCCGCTGGAAGGCCGGCGTGAGCGCGGTCAGCAATCGTTCGGCAGCGTCGGCGCGAGCTCGCGCAAAACGCACCCCGTGCTCGGCCATCACTTGCTCGAAAGGCGCTAGCTCGCGCGCCGAGGGCCCGCGCACGTCGAGCGCCACCTTGCGCTCTTTCAACGCGCGCGTGTAGCGCAGGCGCGCGTCACCGCTGCTCGGATCCAGATACAGCGCGATGCGGTCCAGCAGCTTCCGTCGGGCAGCAGCGTTTGCATTCACGAGCTCGACGTCGCCGGGGTGAAAGACCACGGCCGGGGTGCGTGTGGCGTACGTGGCCAGGCGTTCGGGCTTTTTGCCGTCGAGCAACACTGCGCGCTCCTTGTGTCCGAGCGTCGCGCGCTGCTCGCGAGTGTGATCACCGTCTTGAATCAGCGCGCGCACGCTGGCGAATTGCTGACCTTGCTGAATCAGGCTTTCGAGCTTGTCCGCGCGAAAGCTGCGAGTTACGGCCACGAAGTAAAGCGCCTCGAGCAAGCTCGTCTTGCCTTGGCCGTTGTCGCCCGAGATCACGTTCAGGCCCGGCGCCGGTTCGAAATCGACGCGCGACAGATTGCGGAAGGCGCGCACCGTAACGTTCGAGAAGCGGATGAGCGCCGTCACGGGAGACCGAAGCGGGCTCGGGTAAGCCTCAAATGCGCATCGGCATGATCACGGATAGGTATTCGGTAGAAGCGGCCGGAGTCTGCGGTGCGGGCCGCACCACCGCTGGATCCAGCTCCCCGCTGACCGAGAGCTCGATCTCGTCGGCGTCGACCGCGGACAGGACGTCCAAGAAGTAGCGCGCGTTGAAGCCGACGGTCAGCTCTGGCCCGCTGTAATCGACGTTCACCTCGTCGAAGCCTTCACCGCTGTCGGGGCTCTCGCTCTCGAAGCGCATCTTACCGCCGCCGAGCGTGAGCTTGATGCCGCCCGTACGGTCGCTGGCTGCCACGGAGACGGCTCGTAACGCCTCGGCCAGGGCCAGCCTCGGTGCGCGCACGTTCTGCTCACTATGGTCTGGAATGACCTGCTGGTAGGGCGGAAATTGAGCGTCGACGAGCTTTACGCTGAACTGAAAGCCGGCAAGTTGGAAGAAGGCATTCGGACCGCTTTGCGAAATTCGGATCTCGCTCGCGTTGCCGGATTCCGGTTTGTCCTCGGTGGCTTCGTCGCACAGTCGCTTCAACTCGAGCACTCCCTTCAGCGGAATCAGCATGGTGGCCGAGGCCTGCTTGCCCGGCAACACGGCCTCCATCTTCGATAGCCGATGTCCGTCGGTGGTGACCATGCGCACGCGGTCCCCTTCCCACTCGAAGAGTGCGCTGTTCAGGTGAAGCCGCGTCTCATCGGTGGAGATCGAAAAATACGTGCCCGCGATCAGCGAAGACACCGTCGCGATCGGGATCATGAGCGGCGTCGCGGTCTCCTCGGGTTGCGGCAAACTCGGAAATTCTTCCCCGGGAATGCCATGCAGCGTGAACCGGCGTGAGGCCCCCACCGCGCGGATTGTGGTCGCCGCTCCGCCCGAAGTGACGATCGAGATCTGACCTTCCGGCATCATCTTTACGCGCTCGAACAGGTCCCTTGCACCGATGGCGATCGCGCCGCCGCTTTCGACTTTCGCTGGGATCTTGCCACTGACCGCCAAGTACAAATCGGTCGCGGCCAAACGCAACTGGTCTGTGCCCGAGACCTCGAGCAGCACGTTGCCCAGCACTGGCATGGTGCTCTTTTTGTCCGCGACACCCTGACAGCGCGCGAGAACTCGAAGCAGATCTTTCTTGGCGACGACGACGTGCATTTGGGGCGCTCACGTCTACCCGTGCCCGCGCTACGGCGCTAGAGGGCCGAGGAGCTCACGCTGATTCGGCCTTTCGGCCCACGTGCGCCGGTCACGACGCGGGATCTCTTTCTCTTCTTCTCTCTTATATTTATAAATAGAGAGCAGTCTTAGTAGAGCCTGTGGGATCTGGGGGAAACTCTGTAAGCTCCTGAAATTGGTGACTAAGTAAACGATCGGGGCTGTGGATTCGAGGTCGGTGCGGCTTGGGAGCAGCACGGGACAAGTCGGCTGGGGCGACTTTCCACAGCCTCTGTACCCGGCGCGTCCCGAGGTTTTTCCCCAGGGTTTCAAGAGGGCGGAGCGCTGGCCAGCGACCGAGCTCAGCCGCGCTGAGCCGCCGATTTCGCGCGCTTGCGGAGCGCGTCCAAGCCGGACTTACGACTCACCTTGACGCGCCCAGCGGGCAGGCCCAGGCGCGCGATCGCGTCGATCAAACGCAGCCGGCTTTGCTCGTACGTACGCGGCCCGATCTTTTGCGCGTTACGAGCGCCCTCTAACGCGACCAGCTCTCGCAATAGGATTTCGCGAGCTCGCTTCTTGTCGGCGGTCACGTCTCGACCACCGCCCGCGTCGTCGAACGCGCCACGTGCTGCGAAGACGCCGCCAACGGCCATGGCGAGCGCGACCAAGACCGCGACCCAGCGACCCGGACCCGGCGTCGGGATTCCCGACAGCGTAGCGACGAAGTCTCGCAGCTCTTCATCGCGGCGGACCAATTGTTTGACCGACACCAGCACACGTTGCCCGTTCTGATTCGCGGTAGCGACGGGCCGCTGAAAGCCTTCGACCTCCAAGTTCATGGCCGCGGAGGCTTCGGCGATGACGCGCATTTCCGCGACGTGCGGCGGAACCGTCATGCGAAACGACGCCGATTCTTCGTCGGATTTCGGAACTTGAAAGCGAAACGACGCCTGCTGTTGACCGGGAGAGAACGTGCCCTTGAAGCGCGCGCCAACGCCGTCCACGACCTCGAAATGCACATCGGTCATCGACTCTTGAGCCTTGAAGGCCTTGAAGCCTTTGGGCAGCTGAAGCACCAGATCTTTGGGTACCCAAGTGACCTGGCCCACATTGAAGACCGTGAATAGACACTCGAATTGAAAGACGTCGTCTCGCGTCTCGATGTACATGTAGCCGCGCATGCCGACCTGCGCCTTCTCGATGTCGGGAGTGGCCGGGTACACGTGCAGCACCACGTGCTGCCCCATGTCTTGACGCAGATTGAACGGGGACGTCTGGTAACTCGCCGATCCTGCCTGCACCGTGACGCGGTATGCGTGATCGCTGCCTCTCTGTAGGTCGCTGAAGCGGACGCTGCCCGTGGCGTCGGCTTGCGCAAATTTCTCCGTGCGCGATTCGCCTTCGGCGATCTTCTGAAACAGGATGCCGAGCCGAACCTGTGTGCCGACGAGGGGAACCCCCTGATCGCTCACAATCGTCGCGGCGATCACTCCCGGCGGAATCGTGGGGACCGACTCATTGACATCCGCCGCGGGATCCGCGCCGGCGCCAGCGCCCATGCCGGGGTGGCCCGTTGGGGCTCCTTGCGCGCTTGCGGTGCTGTCCTCTGGGGCCGCCGCCTCGTGGGCCTGAGCGGGGGCGCGCGCCGCCTTGGGGCCCGCTCCCGCCCCCTGCGCGTTAGAGGCCGTCAGCACCGACAGCAGTCCCACCGTCAGCCAGCGCTGGAGCGCGGTCACGGGTTGTCCTCGGCCAGCGTGGCGAGCGGCTTGCCGCAGGCCTTGCAAAAGCGCGCATCAGGCTCGTTCTTGGTTTGGCAGTCGGGACATTCACGGAGCGCCGCGGGCCTCGAACCCAGGCGCTCGCTGTGGCTCGCGTCGGGGTCACTCGGTTCCGCATTCAAGGCCGCGTGGGGCGCGCCATCGCCGTTCGAGTGACTCTGCGTAGGCGCGTTCGGGGTCTTTGCCAGCCTGCGCGCTAGCTCTTGCTCGACCTGTTTGCGTCCTTCGGCCAGGCTCTCGTCGAGCGTCTGAATCAGGCGCTTGGCTTCGGCCCGGTAGCGCGCCGCGTACTCGTGGTAATCCTCTTCGCCGATCTTACCGACGCTCCGCTCGTACTCGAGGTCTTTCAAGGCGCGCAACACGGCTCGCTTTTGCTCCTCTTCCGCGGAGCGCGCGCCTAGGCTGAACGCCTCTTCGAAGGTCAGCTCGGACTCGCCAGCAAGCGCCTGCACGCTGCTCCATAGCAACCAAATCACCAACAGCAGCGCCGCGGCCGCTAGCGTCAGCACCACGAGCTGCACGCCAAATAAAGTGCCGGCAACGACGGCGGCGCTCAGCGTGATCAACGGTGCAGCCCAGCGCGCCGCACTCATGAGAGAAGAACGGTCCATCAATCAGTCGCGCGGGCTCTTAGCATTGTCGCGCCGTCGCCGGGCGAACGAGACCACCGAGCCGAGCGCTAGGCCCGCGAAGCCAGCCATCCCAAGGCTCGAGCTGGGCAGGCGATGAGCGAGGGTTTTCGCGCTAATACCGGCCAATTGTGGGCCAATTTGGGCGTGCGCCGGCCGCTCGTGGGCGTAGCTCATACTGGGCGCCATGGCGATCCAGACGGCAAATGCGGTGCCCGCGGCGACGCCGGCTCCGGCCCTCACGTAGGACCAGGCGCCCACCTCACTGAAGCTCAGTTCGGGGAACAGTGAAGTGATGGTTCCGGTCATCAGGATCAATAGGCCCACCCAGATCCAGGAGACGAGCGGGTTCACGTGGAATTGAAATGTAGCGCGCTTGGATTGCGGATCGATCTGACCGACGACCGTGTACAAGTCCTCTTGGAGCGAGCGCATCATGCTCACTTCGGTGGTGGGGCCGTCTGGCTGGGCCTGGTAGAAAAACTTCGCCGGAGTCACGCGCCCCAGGTGCTTGCCCGCGCGCACTACGTCCACGTCGGCAAAGAGCATGCGCTTCTCGATGTCCGCTTGCTCAGCCGGGCTGCACTTCGGGTTGCCCGGACACATGCGCGAGCCCAGGTAGGTGAGATCGTACTGGCCGATGCTGTAGTGGTCGCCGGGCACCATCGCCGTCTCGCGATCGATGTTCCAAGCCGTGCCGGTGAAGCCCACGAACATCGAGACGATTCCCAGATGCACGATGTAGCCGCCGTAGCGGCGGCGGTTCTTCTCGATCAACCGGAATAGGGCGGTCGGCACGGACTCGGCCTCACCGCGTTTGCTGGCCGTGGCTCGGCGAGCGTTCACGCCGCGCACGAACTCTTGCACGATCACGGCGACATTGAAGGCGCTGAGCGCGATCGTGATGGCGGGCAAGGTCGAGCCCACCTTCTGGATCAGCACTCCGATTAGGCCCGGATAAAAGGCGTCGCGCGCCACCAAAGGTGGGTAGCCGAGTGAGCTTCCGAAGATGGCATGCAGGACGATCATCGCGGCCATGGCGATCAGCGGCGCGCGAAATGCCTTTTTGATCGAGGTGCCACTGGTTTTCCGCCACCCGAACAGCGGCGCAAGCCCCATCAGCGCGAAAATCATCAACCCGATGGGGCCCATCCAACGGTTGAAGTGCGGCGGGCCCACCGTTGCGCTCTCGCCCCAGAGCTCGCTGATCTTCGGATACATCGTGGACACCAAGATGAAGGTCATGCCTCCCAGCAGCGCCCAATTGTTGGCGACGAACATCGCCTCGCGGCTGGCCACGGCTTCAATCTGACCCTTGCTCTTGAGCTCCGGTAGCCGCCACACGATGAGGCCCGCGCTCGCCCCCAGGATCACGCCCATGAAGTACACGAAGTAAGTGCCAATGCTGCTCTGGGCAAAGGCATGCACGCTCGTGATGATGCCGGCGCGCGTCAAAAAGGTGCCGAAGATCGTCAGGAAGAAAGTGAGGCAAATCAAGAACACGTTCCACACCCGGAGCATGGGGCGACGCTCTTGAATCATGGTCGAATGGACGTAAGCGGAGGCGGTGAACCAAGGCAGGCAGGCCGCATTCTCCACCGGATCCCAGGCCCAGAAGCCACCCCAGCCGAGCTCCTCGTAAGCCCACATCATGCCCAGGATGTTGCCGATGGATAGGAACAAGAAGGCGAACAGCATCCACTTGCGGACCGCCACGACCCACTCATTGTCCAGGCGGCGCGTGACCAACGCGGAGACGCAAAAGGCAAAGGGCACCGAACAGCCGACGAAACCCATGTACAAGCAGGGCGGGTGGATGATCATCCAATAGTTCTGAAGGAGCGGATTCAAGCCCTCTCCGTCAGGCCGCGCGCCGGCAATGCTGGTTTCGAACGGGTTGGCCGCGAACAGCATGAGCATCGCGAAAAAGCCCACGATCACCATCAAGGTAGCGATCACGTACGGTTGAAGCTCACGATAGCGGCCCTTCAACCAGGCGACGCAGGCCGTCACGTAACCCGACAGCAGGAATGACCACCACAGGAGGGAGCCGTCCTGCCCGCCCCACAATGAAGTGAGCAGATAGGCCGTCGACATCCGGCGGTCGCTGTAGTGAGCCACGTAACGAATGCGAAAGTCGTGCGAGACGAAGGCGTAGGAAAGCAACAGCACCGCGAACAGCACGAGGCCCGAGGTCGCGTAGGCGCCCATGCGCGCGGCCTGCAAAAGCCGGGGCCGGCCGCGGCCGGCGGCCAGGGCGACGGCGAAAGTATACGCGGCGGCGATGAGAATCGCGTACACGATTCCCGTGCCCAACTCGGGGAGTGATTGCCACATGCGGGTGGCGGAGCTTAGCGCGAAGCACACCGGGCGCACCACGCGGCGGCCACATTAAAGGCCCGGGGCGTGGGTTCGTGCTGACGAGAGGGCGAGCCGAACGCCGTCTACTCGGCCTTGTCGCTCACGAAGGTGCCCACTGGGTCGCCGTGACACACTCGGCGAATATTCCCGGGAACCATCTTGAACACGCGGATGGGTAGACCATTCTCCCGGCACAGCGCCACGGCCGTAGAATCCATGACGCCCAGGTGGTCGTTCAGGAATCGATCGTAGCTAACGCTCGTGAGCAGCTTGGCGTCCGGGTGGCGACGGGGGTCGCGGTCGTAAACCCCGTCGACCTTGGTCGCTTTGAGCAGGCAATCCGCGTGGATTTCCATGGCTCGCAGGGAGGCCGCGGTGTCTGTGGAAAAGTAAGGGTTGCCGGTGCCCGCCGCGAAAATTACCGCGTGACCGCGATCCAAATGGCGCATCGCGCGGCGCCGGATGTACGGCTCGGCGAGCTGCTTAATCTCGATCGCGGTCATGACGCGGGTTTTCACGCCGCAGCGCTCGAGAGCGTCCTGCAACGCGAGCGCGTTGATCACGGTCGCCAGCATGCCCATGTAGTCGCTTTGTGCGCGGTCCATGCCTTCGCTTGCGCCACGTAAGCCGCGAAAGATATTGCCGCCACCCACGACCAAGCCCAGCTGTACCCCGGTGGAGTGCACCTCGGCGAGCTCGGCGGCGGTGGCCTTCAGCGTCGTGGTGTCGATGCCGGAGCCGCCCTCTTTACCGCTCAGCGCTTCACCGCTGAGCTTGATGATCACGCGATTATAACGAAGCTTACCCGTCGACTCGTCTTCCACGCTCGATGCGTACCGCCGCCCGCGAACGCTGGCAATGGGCATACGGTGGGCGTGCCGACAGATGCGTAGCCCGCTTCGAGCGGCCCCGGGCCGCCGATTCTGGCACTTTGGCCGGCCCCGTAGTATTCCCGGCGTCCTCGCCATGCGGGCTCGTTCGCGCCTCGTTTCTCGCTCGTTTACGGCGCTGCTTTGTGCGGCGTGCGCGTGCGCATGCCACGACAAGGCGAAACATTCGCCGAGTCCCGTTGCCTCGGCCAGTGCGCTTCCCGGCAAGTTGACGCCAGAGCTCGCGCGCCAAGTGCTGGCCAAGGTCGGCGACCGCGAGATCACCCTGGGCGAGTACGCGGAGACCCTCGAGCGCATGGATCCCTTCGAGCGCCTGCGTTATCAGTCCGCGGACCGGCGGAAGCTGCTGCTGAACGAAATCATTCAAGTGGAGCTCCTAGCCGAGGAGGCCAAGCGTCGCGGTCTGGACAAAGAGCCGGAAACGCAGGAGCGCATACGTCAGATGCTGAAGGACGAGCTCTTGCGTGATGTGAGGAGCAACGCGCCGAGCCCGAGCCAGATCTCGGAGGCCGACGTGCACGCCTACTTCGATGCTCATCACGACGATTTCAAGGAGCCCGAGCGGCGCCGCGTCTCGCACGTCGTGGTGGCAACGGAAGCCCAGGCCAAGGCCGCGCTAGAGCGCGCGCTCGGCGCCTCGGCCGTGGAGTGGGGCAAGCTCGTGTCTGACGTGTCGTTGGATAAGCCGAAGGCGACAGCGCCAAGCCCCACCGAGCTGGCCGGTGATTTGGGTATCGTGGGGCCGCCGGGCCATCCACGTGGGGCAAACCCGCGCGTTCCGGAAACCCTGCGCGCGGCCGTGTTCGAGGTCGACCGCGTGGGCGGTGTGCTCGGCCATGTCGTGGCGGAGGCGGGTCGCTTTCACATCGTGCGTATGACAGGGCGGACGGAGGCCCGTGACCGCTCGTTTCAGGACGCTGAGCGAACGATCCGCGTGGCGCTCGTGCAGCAGAAGATTCGTGAGCGAGAAGCGGAGCTCGAGGCCCAGCTCCGGCAGCGCTACCCTGTCACCGTGGACGACGCGGCGCTTGCGGGCATGAAGGTCCCCGATGCGGGAGACGCAACCGCGCCGCCTGCGGGCGCTCGATGACGCAGAGCGTGGACGCAGATCCGGAGCCGCCGCTCACCACTGACTCGGCGCCGCCCCGCAGGGCGCTCGCTGGCGACCCGGAAGAGTGGGGCGCCCAGCTCCGCAACGCCGCGCGTACGGTGCAAGCGCTACACGAAAAGTTAAGGCTTTCGCCCGAGGAATTGGCCGGTGCGAGCGCCGCCGAGCGGGCGGGCTTGCCGATCTCGATCACGCCCTATTACCTATCCCTGTGTGATCCGCTCGACGTCGCGTGTCCGATCCGCAGACAGGTCGTGCCCCATGCACTCGAAGCGCGCGAGGTCGAGGGTGATCTGCGTGATCCCTTGGGGGAGGAGTCCCACGAGGTCGCGCCCGAGCTCATTCAGCGTTATCCGGATCGCGCACTCCTGCTCGTCACGGATCGCTGCGCCGTGTACTGCCGCTTTTGCACGCGCAGCCGGATCGTGGGGACGGGTACTGGTCCACGCTCGGATTCGCGCTTGTTCCCGGCGTTCGAGTACCTGCGGGCGCACCCAGAAATTCGCGATGTGATCGTGAGCGGCGGCGACCCGCTGGCCATGAGCACGCCGCGCATCGTGCGTGTACTGCAATCGCTGCGACAGATCCCGAGCGTGGAGACGATCCGAATCGCCACGCGGATGCCCGTGGCGCTGCCTCAGCGCATTACCCAGGAATTGGTAGAAGCGCTCCGGCAGTTCCATCCGATCTGGATCATGACGCACTTCAATCACCCCAAGGAGCTCACGCCGCAAGCGCGCGACGGGCTCCGGCGCTTGGTGGACGCCGGCTTTCCGGTGCTGAACCACACCGTGCTCCTGCGCGGGGTGAACGACGATAGCGCTGTGCTCGCCGAGCTGTTCCGCGGCTTGGTGCGTGAACGCGCCAAGCCCTATTACCTGCTGCAAGCGGACCCCGTGCGCGGCACGGGCCATTTGCGGACCCCGCTCGACACTGGCGTCCGCATTATGAGCGAGCTCCAAGGTCGTCTCTCGGGCATCGCGCTCCCAAAGTTCATCGTCGATACGCCCGGCGGCCTCGGCAAGGTGCCCATGGGCCCGAGCTACGTCGTGTCGCGGCGGCCTGGGGCCACTCGCTTTCGCACCCACCGCGGTGTGGAAGTGGATTACTTCGACCCGCCGGAGTAGCGGCTGAACGAGCCGCTGCAGCGCGAGCTTGGCAGAGCAGCCGGCGTGCGCTATGCCACGCCTGTCACTCGTTCTGTGGGTCCGCCGACAGCGCAACTCGAACCCCGCCAGGCCCGGAAGGGAGCAACGGTAGAGATAAGCGGGTGTGGCGGGCCCTCTCTCTTCGGGGCCTCTGGCCCCGCCCCGCGCTGCGGGGCCCCACCCCAGGTTTTGGGGCCCCAGCCCCAAAACGGGCGACGAGTGCAGGCCAAGTGATGGCGAAGGCCTCTGGCCCCGCCCCGCGCTGCGGGGCCCCTCACGTCAACGACCGAAGTTGCGCGGATGTGGTCGCGAATCAAGTCCCAAACATCTCTATGCTGGCGCCGTTGTGGGCTAGGGCAGCGTCGAGAGCATAGTGAAGGAGGGTGGCGGCGACGGCTTCGGCGGTCATGCGCGGTGGAAAGCCGCTGCCTTGGAGCATGCGGGTGTCGACGGCACCCGGCAACACCGCGCACGTCATCAAGCCACTGTCGGCGAGCTCTTCGGCGAGGCTCTTCATGAAGCCGACGATGCCCCATTTCCGACGGCCACTACGACATCGACGACATCCTCGCCAGGCTCGCCGTGCCCAGCGTCGAAGAAATGCTGCCTACGAAGACGATGCGGCCACTGCCGCGCGCGCGCATTGCCGGTAACAGCGCCCGTGTCAGCACGAACGGCGCCGTCAAATTGACGCTCAGCTGCTCGTTCCAGGACGCAAGGGTCGTGTCTTCGACGCGCGTTCTTCCAGCAATGCCGGCGTTATGAATCAGCGCGTCCGGCGCACCGTACGCCGCCAAGAAATCCCCCGCCGAACGCTCTAACTGCGCCGCGTTCAGGGCGTCCGCCGTCAATGCCAGCACCTGCGCGGCGCCCGCCTTCAAGCACGCGCTCACCGTCTCCTGGTGCTCCGCCGACGCGCGGCCGAGGAGCCCGAGCCGCACACCACGCGCCGCGCAGGCGAGCGCCGTCGCCCGCCCAATGCCGCGGCTTGCGCCGGTGATCAGCACCGCGGTCAACGCGCGCCCTGCGAGCGCCCGAGCGCCAGCGCGATCTCGCTCAGCCCATGCGGCCCCGCGAGCTCGCCGGCGCGCGCCGAGCTCCGGACCACGGCTGAAGCCTGACGCTCACCGCGTGCGCGGAGGCACGCGTGCTCCAGCACCAACTCGCAATACGCACCGCGCGCCCCGGCGTGGTCCATCAATGCTGCTACGACGCGCTCGCCGATCGCCTCTTGCAAGGTGAGCCGCCGCGCGCAGGCGTCGACCAGGGCCGTGATCGTCCCGATGCCGAGCAGGCTCTGGCCCGGCAAATAGACCACGTGAGCGACGCCAAGCGCTGGCAGCAGATGGTGCGGGCAGATGGTCGCGACCGCGATTTCGCTGACCGATACGGGTCCGCCCTTCGACGTCAGCGGCGCGGCGCAAGCACCGGCGCGCACCAATCGCCCGAGGTCCGCTCCCTCGCCTCGCAGCAGGTCGTCGGCGAACGCCTCGGTGACACGCTCCGGAGTGTCCGCGAGCTCCGCGTGGGTAGCGGGATCGACGCCCAGCGCCCGCAAAAAATCGCCGATAGCGCGGGCGGCGGCGGCTCGATCGACAGGCATTCGACTCGATCTAGTTCAGCAGATGACGGCGTACTTCAGCGGTGAGCGGACGCCGGCTCGGATAGCCGGACTCGAGGTCGTGATAATAACCCAGGCTGTCTTCGCCATAGCGCCAACACAACCAAACCAATTTCTCACCCACGCGCCCGTAGAAATCAACCAAGCCGATCTGGGGGTCCTTGATCACTCCGCCCAGGCTTTGGACGCGAGCCCACCCCGCTTCATAGCGCTGAATGCGCTTTTTCAGATCTCGCTTCAACTTCAAGACGTCCTTGCGGTCGTCCGCCGTGGCCTCCAACGAATCCGGTGAAGAGCCCGACAACCGGGTCAGCTCGGCAAGGCCGTGCTCGATGTCACTTTGCTCGCGCAATTGATCACCGACCAGGGAGGAAAGCGCGGGAATCAGCGCATTGACCTCCGAAATGGTGAAGACGCGTTGTGTGCTCATGACCAACTTTCCGCGTGCCGGCGCGCGAGCTTAGCACTGCCCTTGGGCGGTCAAAAGCCCCGTAGATGCCGGCGCCACGAGCTCCGCGCCGCGACTCAGCCGCGACCTTTCGCGGCCGATCGCCGGCCTGATGTGGGCGCCGGGCTTGGGCTCGGATTCAGGCTAAAGTTGTCGCGCCGATGATCCCGATCAGCGACCAAAACCCGACGCGGACCGTTCCGTACGTCAACTACGCGCTCATCGCGATCAACGTGTTCGCCTTTGCGCTCGAGTCCTGGCTGATCGCGAGCCGCGGGGACTCCTACGTGGTGGCGGGCTATGGGCTCGTGCCAGCCCGCATTTCCGCTGATCCCTCCGGCGAAGCGTTTACGCTGTTTACGAGCATCTTCATGCACGGCGGGTTCGGGCATTTAGCGGGCAACATGCTCTTTCTGTGGATCTTCGGCGACAATGTGGAAGACGCGATCGGCCACCGTCGTTACATCGGCTTTTACTTGTTGTGTGGAGTGTGCGCCGGCGCGGCTCAGGTGCTGACGGGTCCCAGCAGCGGCGTGCCCGTGGTTGGCGCTTCGGGCGCCATCGCTGGCGTGATGGGCGCTTACCTAGTCCTGTATCCGCGCATTCCGGTGACCGTGTTCATGGGTTTCTTCTTCATGGTCTGGCCGGCGTGGGTCGTGATCGGCTTTTGGTTCGTCCTGCAGTTGACCGGCGGCTTGTCTGCGCTCGGGCTCGATTCTCCGGGCGGCGTGGCATTTTTCGAGCATATCGGCGGGTTTTTAGCGGGCGTGCTCGCCGTTCGTCCGATGATGTCCGGTCGCGAGCGGGCGCAGGTGTCGGCATTTTCGGGCTTTCGTCACGTGCGCTCGGCGAACCGCTACGGGCTGCCGCGCGCCCCCGGCGGGTCCGGTCTGCCCGGTCCGGGACCGGGCCGTTGGGACTCCTGGCGTTAATGGTTTCGCGGTCCTGACGCGTGGGTACAATCGCTCTCGCATGGCTTCGTTTCCGCGGCTCTACAATACGCTCACCCGTACCATCGAGGAACTTCACCCGAAGGGTGATCGGGTCACCATCTATTGTTGCGGGCCCACCGTGTATGACGTGCCACACGCGGGGCATGCCCGTGCTGCGCTCGCCCCCGACTTGCTCGTGCGCCGTTTGCGCAACCAGGGCCATACGGTGAGCTACGTCCGGAACATCACGGACGTGGATGACAAGATCCTGGCCCGTGCCGAGAAGAATGGCGAGGATCCGTTGGCGCTGTCGCGGCGTATGGCGCTCGTTTACCAGGAACAAATGAACGCGGTGGGCTGCTTGGCGCCCGATCAAGAACCGCGCGTCAGCGAGCATTTGACGCAGATCTTCGAGCTCATCGCCACGCTGCTGCATAACGGCAGTGCCTACGCCATTGAGCCTGTGCCTGGCCGCCAAGACGTCTACTTCGCGGTTCGTTCCTTCGAAGAGTACGGCAAGCTTTCACGGCGCCGGATCGACGACCTGATCGCTGGCGCCCGCGTGGAGCGCGACGGCGACAAACATGATCCCCTCGACTTCGCCCTGTGGAAGAGCTGCGGGCCCGATGATTGGGGATGGGAGAGCCCATTCGGACGCGGCCGCCCGGGTTGGCACATCGAGTGCTCGGCGATGTGCGGTCATTACTTAGGTCATGGCTTCGACGTGCACGCAGGCGGCATGGACCTGATCTTCCCGCATCACGAAAACGAGGTCGCGCAAAGCGAGGCCGCGCACCCGGGAGAAGGGCCGCTCGCTAAGCTCTGGATGCACAACGGCTTTGTCAACGTCGACAAAGAGAAGATGAGTAAATCGCTCGGCAACTTCGTGACCGTGAGTGACGTCTTGGAACGCAATGACGCCGAGGGGTTCCGCTGGTTCCTGTTGGGCGCGCAGTACCGCGGACCGTTACAATTCGATACCGAGACACTGGCTTCCGGCCGGGTCGTGTTTCCGGGCGTGGATGAAGCGGAACGGCGCGTCGACTACGTGTACGGTGCCGTGCAGCGCCTCCGCGCGCTAGGCATGGCGCCTGTGACAGCCCCGGGAAAGGTGCCGGCGGAGCTCGCGGCGTTTCGCCAGCGCCTGGCGAACGCCGAGCGTGCCTCCGAGGAAGCGTTGGACGACGACCTGAACACGCCGGTCTCGCTCGCTGCCCTGGGCGAGATGGCACAAGCTGGCAATGAAGTCTGCGATTTGGCGAACAAGCGCAGGAAGGACGCCGACTTTCAAGGCGCGGCCGGCATCATGGCCCGCACGATTTTGTCGGCCATGACCAAGGTCGGGCAAGATCTCGGGCTCATGCACTCCACGCCGGAAGTCTACTTTGCCCGCGCGCAGCTGCGCCGCATGACTCTTCGCGGCTTAACCCCCGCGGGGATCGAGGAGAAGGTCGCCGGTCGCGCGGAGGCGCGCAAGAACCGCGACTTTGCGGCGGGTGACGCCATCCGCGATGAGCTCTTGGCGTTGGGTGTGACGCTGTGTGATACGCCCACGAGCACGGAGTGGTCGATCGCGCAGTAGCTCGCGTGGCCGCGGACGACGCGCGGCTAAACTCCGATGAACAAACGGTGTGCGAAATTGCGCTCGAGCTTCGCGCGCAGCACCTTGTCGGCTGCGGTCTCGATGTCGTATTCAACGCGCTTGAACTCGAAGCGTTTTCGATCCGAGTCGTACAAAGTGTAGCTAGCGCGGTTGTCGTAGTCGCGGGGCTGACCGACTGAGCCCACACTGACGATGTACTTGCGGTCGGGCTGCAGCTCGAAGTCGATGGGCGGCAGCTCTTCGACCGAGTTCTTCGTGAGCGCGAACACTTTGCACAGGTGCGAATGGCCGATCAGCGTGATGTGACCGAGCTCGTCGAAAATCGGCAAACACTCACGCGCTTGCTCGGGTGCGAAGATGTATTCGAACTCCTCAAGCCGAACGGGCGAGCCATGGCACAGATGCACGCCAATTTCGTCGAACTTGATTTGATACGGCAGGCCCTTGAGCCACGCCATGTTCTCGTCGGACAGCAGCTGCGCGTGGGTGTCGAGCGCGTGACGCGCGGCCTCGTAGTAGTACGAGTAATCCATGCGGCCGGCGACGGCGGCGTCGTGGTTGCCCAAAATCGTGGCTTCCACCAGGTTTCGAACGATGTCAGCGCACTCGTTCGGCGAGCCGCCGTAGCCGACGGTATCGCCGAGACAATAGTACTTGTCGATCTCTTCACGTTTGAAGGCTTCGACCACGGCACTCAACGCTTCGTAGTTGGCGTGGATGTCGCTCAGGATACCGAGTCGCATGGGAGATTTTCGAGCGTAACACGCTCGCTCAGGAACCCAAGGCCGCGTATTCGAAGCCAGCGTCTTTCCGGCTCAAGTGGAACGACAAATTTCGAGAAATGCCCCGAACCTAGCCCTTCTTCCGGTTCTTCGCTGGCATCACTCCCTCGAATCGGGCATGGGCTCGGTGCTTCGCCATGTCTCAAAACGAGCAACCGCCGCGATGACCGAGTACCAACCGCCTCCTGAGCCCATTCCCGACTACGTCACGGCGTGTCTCGAATACGTCCGGCGCGCATTGCAGGTCGAGCTGGATTTCACCCCCGAGACCCTGCCGCTCCTCGACCACTACGCGACGCTGTCGCGCGAGACGGTTCGGGAGCGGCCCGAGCTTGCGCCGCTGATCGCGCGTGCCGCGGGCTCATACTTCGCGGAGGTGGTCCGGGCGCGGCTGACCGGTTTCTGGCGCGTCCCAACCCCCAATGTTCATGACTGGTCGATATGCTCGACGGCCGTGTTTCTTTGGTTCAACCCGATAGGCATCGCGTACGACGCGCTGTTCTCCGGAACGGAGCACGATGGCCCTCGTTCGATGCTGCGCGTGGCGCCGGAAGAGCACGACTTTTTGGAGCAGCGCTTGGCGTCGCTGCCGCCTCTGCCCGAAGACGAATATTTTTCGTTTTCCACGCGCTTTGAGGTGATCGAAGTAGCCACTGAAGCCCTACACGCCAGGCTCGTGGCAACAGGTTATGAAGAGACGGAATTTGGCGCAGAAGATTACGAAGCGGGCTCGCGGCCCCTGGATTCGTGATCGATCAGTGAATCTTGTCGGGCTCGTCGCCCAACGAAACGCGCGCCGGCACCTCCACCGTCGAGAGCTTCGTGTCGTCCGAGCTGAAGAAGTTGCGCGCTGCCAGCTGGTATTTCCCGGCGCGCAAGCCGAGCAGCACTAGCTCTGCCCCGGGTGGCAGCCGTGCGACGGGCGTGCCGTCGAGGCTGACGTAGCGCAGGCTCTCGCCGTGATTCACCAGCAATAGGCCGGTCTTTGGCGCGCCCGGGTCGATGCGTTCGATGCGAGCCGTCGACCGCAGCCGAAATTCCGAGAGCTCGTTGTCCGACAGCAACGAGTTCGGCGGCGGTGGGGGCAGCTCGCTCTGGCGGAAGTCGGCGCCCGCCGGAGGCATCGCGAGCACGCTCGGATCGAAGTCGCTGCGCCGCGCCAGCCGCGCCACTTCGAACGCAAAATGCTCGCCGTTGGGCCAAGTGTACTCGGCGCGGAGCGGCACCAGATCGGGGCGACACACGGGGCTCGTGGGAGATGCCCCCACTAGCTCGACCAGCAGATGGCATAAGCTCGCGCCGCTCGCCCATGATGTGTTTGCTGGCAACGGATTGCTGGCGCGTCCCTGCTCGATTTCCAGCTTGCCGGTAGGAGTACCAAGCTCGGCGTGTTCGGTGCCGATGCCGAACAAAGACCCTCCCGGGAGGGCGATGACGCGCGCTCGCACCAAGGGCACGACGTCGGCGCGTTGCTCGGACAAGACGCTGCGCAGTGCGCCCGGCACGAAGATCGTATACGTCGTGTGGTTGGGCCAAAACAGCGCGTGCCCATACAAATCATCGCGCGCGTGCAGTTCGCTGCCCGCGGGCAGCGTGAAGGCGCGCGAGGCAAAAGCAAAACGCATGTGCCCGCCGGCGAGGTCGATGACCACGTCGAACCCCACCGCATCGCGAGCTCGCTGAAGCCCATCGGCATTCAGCTCAGGCACGCGCGGCGGGCCCACTAGGTCCAACCACCGAAAGCGCGCGGTCAAGGTTAGGCCGCTGCTTTCTCGAGGCACGTCACTCGGCAGCACTTGATCTTCGCGAAGCGCATGCGCTGGCTCGGGCGGCGCCGCATCAGAACCGGCGTCGCTCGGCCGAGGTGGGTCGTGGCGCCCAGCGTCCTCGGCCTCGGCATGGGCCGCTGCCGGGTTATCGATACCGCTGGCCAATGGCGCCGGCAGAATGTTGGCGTTCGGGCTTGGCTCGGTCGGCCCGGTCGGTCGTTGCGCGATATTCTTCCGGTCCTCGCAGGCGGCCGCCGCCAGCCATAACGCTGCCCAAGCCCAGCCCGCGCGCGCCGGCGTTCTCAAAGGTCGCTCGGCATCAGATCGCCGGTCTCGGGGTCTAGCGTGATGCGCATTTCGAGAGCGTCCTCGCCGTTGTCCGCATAATACCCCCTGCGCTCGCCCGTCTGCTCGAACCCAAGGCTTTCGTAGAGGGTGATCGCCGCCTGATTCGAGCGCCTCACTTCCAGCAAGACGAAGCGTTTACGCTGCGAGCGCGCGTGCTCCACGAGCGCGGCCAAAAGCGCGCGAGCGTGACCACGCCGGCGATGCTCGGGGTGGCTCGCCAATTCGAGCAGCTGCAGTTCGTCCGCTACGCTCCAGGCCAATAGCAGGGCGACCGGCGGCCGGCCGGGCCCCGGGCGCAGCACCCAAGGGAGCGCAATTTCACGCTTCAATTCGGCTTCTAAATCGATATGCAGGGCGCTCGGCTCCAAGATGGCGCGCGCGTCTTTCAAATCTTCGTACGTGAGGCGGGTGACCACGCTCATGGCAAGCCGGCCGGCGGCAGCACCCGCTCGACCCCGTGGAGAATCGTTCGCCCCGCGTACGGCGCCATGGCTCAAGCGGCGCGGCGCCGCACCAAACGAGAGTTCAAGAACTGGTACAAAATTTTGCACAGCTCGAAGGAGCTTCCGCCTGTCAGATCCACGATCTCACGGATCGTCCGCGCACCATCGATGGCGCCGAGGACGGCGCGTTCCTGGCGCGTCAGGTTCGCATCCTGGCCTAAGCGCTCGATGGCGACGGTGTCCTGATACAAAACTTCGTCGAAATCAAAGGTGCCCTCAATCAAGCGCCACTCGTCGACGCGCCGAAAACCTTCCATGACGAGGCCGCCGGTCTCGATGCCCAGCGCAGCTTTGGTGGCGGCCATGTTTTCCGCGCCCACCGTGAAGGCAAATCGGCCTATTTTCCAGCGCACGACCTCGTATACGAGCTCGGTCGTCTGGCGGATGAGGGCGCGCTTCACTTGCTCCTCAGTCGCCATGCCGAGCTGAATCAAGAGCTCGCCGAACAAGCGCTTCGAGCCAGCGCGGTTATGCAGCACCGTGTTCAATTCATCACGTGTGATCACGGCGTCCTCGACGAGGTAGCGGCCGATCCGAAACTCCACGGGCAGCCCGCGCGCGGCGGCGAACTCCAAGCGGCCCATCCGCACGTACAGCGTGATCTCATGCTGGCGTGTAAAGATGCTGAGCACCCCGGTCTGCCGCTGCAGATCCAAGAGCTGGAGCACCTCGGCGATCGAGATCACCGAGATGTCGCCGGACAACGCGTCGCGTGTATTCTCGCCGAAGGTCAGCATTTTGAGCAGCGTGGAGAGCGCGCCCATGTTGTCCGGCGTGATCGCGCGCTGCAGCGCCCCATTGACGGCTTCGACATTTTCTGGGGAAAGCTCGGCAATTTTCGCGAGCTCGGGCGCCGCGACGTGGACGAGCGAAACACCGAATTCCTGCGCCGACTGCACGCGACGAAGTCCCGGGTCTTCACTGAAGCTCGAACGACTGGGCCGGAAGTTCTCCGCGTTGGACTCCTCGTCCTCCGGCATCGTGTGGGCTTCGGGCACCGGTCGGCCGCGGCCCTCGACGTGCTTCTTGAGAGCCCCTTCGATGACCGCGATCAGGCCGCGGGCGTCGAAGGGCTTGGTGATGGCATCGATGGCGCCGGTCTGCTGTACGAATTGGCCGCGGATTTTATCGCCCTTCGCGCTCATCAGCACGACGGGTAAGTTCTTGAATTCCGGGTGGGCGCGGAGTTCGCGACAAAACTGATAGCCGTTCATGCGGGGCATCACGAAGTCGAGCAGCACCAGATCCACGGGTTCTTTGCCGAGCATGTCCAGCGCTTCTTGCCCGTCCCCGGCCAAGAGCGCTCGATAAGCGCGCGCCTCGAGGATGGCGCCCACCACCTTCCGGATCGTGGGGCTGTCATCGACAACGAGGATGCGCGCGCTCATCGTAGGTTTCCTGACAGTTTCACCGACAACCCAAGCTCAAGTCGAGGCCGCAGCGTGGGCAATCGCGAGAGCGGCCGCGAAGACCCACAAAAGGCCATCTTGCGCCATGGCGCCCACAGGGCGCGGTGAACGCTCAGCCCTCGCCGACCGTTCTGATCCTGAGCTCGGCGAGCTGATGAGGTCCCACGTAGCCGGGCGCGTTGCTCATGAGATCGGTCCCTTTTTGGGTTTTTGGAAAGGCGATCACGTCACGGATGCTCTCGGTTCCGGCGATCAACATGGCGATGCGATCCATACCGAGGGCAATGCCGCCGTGTGGTGGCGCGCCGAAACGCAGCGCCGACAGCAAGAAACCAAATTTCTCTTGGGCCTCGGCGTCGCCGATACCCAGCGCCGCGAACACTCGCGCTTGGACCTCCGGGTCATGTAAGCGGATCGAGCCGCCCGCAATCTCGAAGCCGTTCAGCACCAAGTCGTAGCGGTAGCACAGGACTTTGCCCGGATCCTGCTCGATCAAGTCGACGTGCTCGTCGTGTGGCCGCGTAAAAGCGTGGTGGGCCGCCGCCCAGCTCTTGTGTTCGTCGTCGTATTCGAACAACGGAGGCTCGACGACCCACAAGAAGTTCCAGTGGTCGCCGTGACCCACTTCCGGGATCAGGCCGAGCTTCTTGGCGATATGAACCCGTAGGTTTGCCAGCACCATGTGCACGAGCGACGTCTTGCCGAACTGAAAGAGCAGCAAGTCACCTTCTTTTGCGCCCGTGGCGGCGTTGATCGCGAGCACCATTTCGCGCGTGACCGTCTTCGACAACGGGGATTGCACCCAGGTTCCGTCTGGCCCCACCTTGGCGCGCGCCAAGCCGCCCGCGCCCATGCCCTTGGCGAGTTGCTCGAGCTTCTCCTGATCGGTGCGCGACAAGGGCGTGCTCCCGGGCACGACCATGGCTTTGACGATCTCAGCGGGCAGATCGCGCCGATACGCTTGGCTCTTGAACTTCTCGGCGATCGGCGTCCAGAACGGGATGCCTCCGCCATCCTGCTCGATCACGAGATCGGTGATGTCCACGTGCGGCAGTCCAAAGCGGAGATCCGGCTTGTCGTTGCCATATTTTTCCATCGATTCATCGAATTTGAGCCGCGGAAATTGACCACTCGGGAAGTGATCGTGCAAATCAATCCCGAGCGCGGCCTTCCAAATCGTAAACACCAGGCCCTCCACCAAGCGAAACAGGTCGTCCTGATTGATGAAGCTCAGCTCGATATCTATTTGCGTGAACTCGGGTTGCCGGTCGATGCGCAGGTCCTCGTCGCGAAAGCAGCGCACGATTTGAAAATAGCGATCGAAGCCGGCGACCATGAATAGCTGCTTGAAGAGCTGTGGACTCTCGGCCAGGGCGTAAAATTTGGAAGCGTGTAGGCGAGACGGCACCAAGAAATTGCGCGCGCCCCCGGGCGTATATTTGACGAGAAATGGCGTCTCGATCTCCATGCAGCCCTGGGTCGAGAGATAATTGCGGGTGGCCAGGTTGATGTCGTGGCGCATGCGCAACGCACGCTGGAGCGGCTGCCGGCGCAAATCCAAATAACGATGCTCGAGCCGCACCTCCTCGCGCGTGTCGATCGCACCTTCCAGGCTGAACGGGGGCGTCTCGGCCTTGTTGAATACATATGCCTCGAGCACGCTGAGCTCGACCGCGCCCGTCGGAATGTTCGGGTTGGCGGCGCTGACGAGCTTGTTCTCCTTTTTGCTGAACTGCTCGCCACGCGAGCGCACCGTGCCGCGCACGCCGATCACCCACTCCGCACGCAGGGTGTTGGCGATATCGTGTGCGGCCTTCGAGGTCTCGGAGTCGAACACGATCTGCGTCACGCCGCCGCGGTCGCGCAGGTCGACGAACACGAGCGAGCCGTGGTCGCGTCGGCTGGCGACCCAGCCGAAGAGCACGACCTCTTGGTCGATGTCGGAAGCGCGCAGCGCGCCAGCGTCGTGAGTGCGTTTTAGCTCGTCGATGAAGCGCGCCAAGTCGTGGTCCTTCTGCGCCCAGCTTGCCTGCCGAGCGTGTGTCGCGTTGATTCAGGGGTTTCCGGTTCTAGCGCTTTGAACCGTGCTGCTCAATTCTTTCGCCGGAGAACGCAAGTTTGGAGCGCTCGAGGCGGACCGAAATCTGCGTGACGGCCAGCAGATTGCCAAAAACTGGGCTGTTTTGTGGCCTTGTGGCACCGAGAGCAGGTGAATCTCGGAAACCGCCCGCCGCCGCGCATCGCGCCACGCCATTGGCTGGATGCCCTGTTTTGCCAGGCGGCGTTCTTGATCCCCATGCTTGTGACGGTGTTTCGTGCCAGCTCTGCGCCGGTATGGCAGGCCGACCTGCCGCTGGTGCGCGCGCTGGGCCTAGTGCCCGCAGGCACCGAAGGGCGCCTCACCTCGGTGTTGGTAGAGCTGTCTTCGTTGCTGCCGCTCGGGGGGCGTTGGCTGCGCGCCGCTTGGGTGGGGGCCTTCGCGTTGGCGCTGTCGTCCTATCTGATCTACCTGCTCGCGCGGCGCGTCTTGGAGAAGAGTGCGCGCACACCCCGGCTTACGCCAGCATTGTCACTAGCGGCGGCATTGACCGCAACCCTCGCGCAAAGCTTTCAGCGCGAGGGTACGGTCGCAGGTGGCGCGGCCTTGAGCAGCGCGCTCGTGCTGTCCGGTCTCGTGCTCGGCTTCGAGGCGGAGCGCCGCACAGATGCCCGGCTTGCGCCCGCGCTCGGCGCGCTTCTTGCGCTCACACTTTCGGAGTCGCACGCCGCCGCGCTGGTGCTGGGGCTTTCATTGCTCGCGCTCGGGGCCGTGCATTGGTCGTTGCCGCGCGCGCAAGCCGTGCTCGGTTTCAGCGCCGGTTTCGTGCTCGTGGTGTTGCTATCGGGGTTGCCGATCGCGCTTCGACCGCTGGCAGCACAGGGCGGGCTGGACTTTGGTCACGGCCTGGATGGCTCTAGCTTGGCATCGATCGAGGCGGCCGACGCGCGCATCACCGCGCTCTCAGCGTGGCTCACGGACATGGGCGTTATCTCCTTTGCCCTCGCGCTCGGTGGGCTGGCGCTTGGCGTGCTGCGCCGGTCTACACGTGGTTTGGTCGCGCTTTTGCTGATACTAGTGCTCGGCGACTTGAGCGTTCCGGTGAGCCATATCGGAGTGCTCACCCCGGATGCTTTTGGTTCGTTGCGGTTATTGGCGATCGGCGCCCTGGCAGTGTGCGCTGCGTTGGCGGTACAAACGAGCGCGCTCGCGCTGATGCGGGCTCGCGTTCCGTTCGCCGAGCCCGCAAGTGTGTTGCTCGTAGTCTTCGACTTCAGCCTGGTTTTCGTGGGCGCGGAAGATTCGGCGTTCGCGGCCGAGCAGCGGGGCGAGCGTGCGGCGGAGGTCTGGACCGACCAGGCTCTGGCGAGCGTGCCGCCGGATGGCTTGCTGTTACTGCAATCGCAGGCGGTGGCTTGGCGGCTGCTGGCATCGCGCATCGTTCGCGGTGAACGACCGGACATCGTGCTCGTGCCCATGCCGCTGCTCGAGCGGGGCAACGTGCGGGCTCGCTTGCTCGCAAGCGAGCCCGCACTGGCGCCACTGATCCGTGAGGTCGCGCTCAGCGGCCGGCCCAGTGAGTACGCGCTCTCCACGCTCGCGGATGCGCGCCCGCTGTTGCTGGAACTCGATCCGCAGTTTGACCACGCTCAGCTCGAGCACCTGATTCCGGGGCCATTCTTCATGCGTTTTGCCCCGCAGCCGCTGGGCCGCTCGGACCGCGTCGCCGCCAGCTGGGCCGGCGCAGAGGAGATTCGGCGCGTGGTCGAAGCCACGGAGCGAGACGGCAATCGGGACGTCGCCACGCGCTCGGTGTTGCTCGCAGAGCTGCGGGGTCAGGCCTGGGTCGCGGCCACCCTGAACGACCATGCGAACCTCGAGCTGGCGCTCAGCACCGTACACACGCTCGACCCGAGCGACACGCTCGCCGCCGATTTGGCCGCGGAGCGGAAGGCCAAGCCGCGTGCCCCGCTGAGCCTGGCGCGCATTTCGCCCGCGCCCGCGCCGCGCATTCGCTGAGCAAAATTCACCAAAAAAGCGCGAGTCACGCTAGTTTGTCGGCATGAGCTTTCGGCACGGAGTCCTGATCCTCTGGCTCGCAGCTGGGAGCGGTTGCGCGGCGTCGCCGCCCAAGCCCGCCGCGCAGCCCGCAACCATCGCTGCCGCGCCGCATCGCCCCCACGCCCCGGGGCCGCTCCTAGCGCCCGGCGCGGAGCCCCGCTCCTGGGCGTGCGCCGCGCCAGCAATCGACGGCGCGCCGAACGATCCTAGCGCGCCCTCGGCGACAGTGAGCTCCATCTGTCAGGCCAAATGCGACAAGCTGCTGGATAAGTGCGCAAAGACTGCGGTCGAGACCTGCCGTCTCAACTGCAGCAAGTACGAACCGCCGCCCGCCGGCTGCATGGAGCAGGTGCGAAGCGCGCTCGAATGCGCGCGCGACGCGCGCGACCTGACCTGCGCGAACGTCGCACCCGAGAGCTGCGCCGCGCCCTTCAAAGCCCTTGCTGCCTGCAGCGCGGGCGAAGCGCCGCTTGCCAAAAGCCCGCCGCCGCTCCCCGGCTTACCCTCTGGATGGGAAACGATCACCGACCGCGCCAACGGGTTTTCGGTGGCGATGCCGCTTGGCTCAGCGCAGCGGCCTGGCCCGGAAGGCCCAATCCGCTCAGTACAAGCGCCGGACGGGACGACTTACACCGTCAGCGTGCGGCCCTTGCTCAACGAAAGGCCTAGCGAAAAGTCGCTACTCCACTTCCTGATGCAGGTTCAGGGCCGGTGCAGCGATAAGGTCAAGCTGGACGGCTTCGTGGAAAAGGAAGCCGGCTCCTCCATCCACTACACCGCGCATTGCCCGGACAAGACGGACTGGAACGGCATGATCTACGTCGGTCGGAAGAACCTCTTCTTCCTCAGCGCCCAAGCCGTCACCGGAAAGGTCGGCGTCACCGAGCCGTTTTTCTACCAATTCGAGCTCGCCGAGCGCTGATCGAGCCGCGCGTTCGTGGCGCGAAGCGTGCTCCGATGTCATCAGGTACGCGCTGTGTCGGAGCCCTTGGTCGTCGCCCATCTCGTCATTCCCGAAGCCGAGCTTCGCTGGACGGCGGTGCGCGCATCGGGCCCCGGTGGGCAGAACGTAAACAAGGTCTCGAGCAAGGTCGACCTCCGCTTCGACTTCGAACAGTGCGCCGCCCTCAGCGTGGAGCTCAAAGCGCGCCTGCGCGCCGCTGCCGGCTCGCGCATCGACGGTGAGGGCTGCATCCAAATCACCAGTCAACTCACCCGCAACCAATCCGACAACTTGGCGGACGCGCGGCAGAAGCTAGCTGAGCTCTTGCTCGCAGCCAGTGTGCCACCCAAGCGGCGCCGAAAGACCAAACCGAGCCGCGCCAAGAAGGCCGCGCGCGTCGCAAACAAACGCGTCCACGCGCAGAAAAAGCAAAACCGCGGACGCGTGGCGGCGGACTAGTGCGGCTCCAAGAGGGGCGTGCGGTGTCGCGGCCCGCGCGCCGCATTAGCCCTTCACGTCGAATGGCGCGCGCCCAAGCTCTACTCCATCCGCCGTGGAAACCACCGCGACCCAGTGCCCAGGATCGCGGATCATCCTGGTATTTCCCCAAGTTCGGAAGCGCAATTGAGAACCCGGCACGCTGAGCTTCACGTGTCCGACCGTCGCCTTCGTGTCCTCGTTCTGAAACAAAATGCGAATGGCGCGCGCCTCGCTGCCCGTGTTTTCCAGCTCGACGAAGGCGTACACCGGCGCGCTGTCGAGCGCGAAATCCGTCCCCAACCTGGGCTCGCGGTTCTCAATCTCATGCGTCACGACGAGGCGCTTCAACTTCAAAGCCACTTCGCTCGCGCTTGGGGCGGCGCTCGCGTTCGCGTGCACTTCGGCCTGAGGCACATCCACGCTCCGCGCGCCCGTGGCACTCGCGCCCGCAAACCCACTGCCCACGGCGGTGCCCGCCGCCGTCTTGTCCATCACGTGCGCCGCCTCGGTCACACTCACCTCGCGCTGCGTACTACACGCCACCGCCGCAAACGAAAACCCAACCGCAAACATCGCCACACCCAGCGCACTCACCGCAACCCACCGCGTACTGTCCAAACCATCCATGAATCGGAACACCTCCACCCGGCAAAAAGCGCCGGATGAGCCCCCCACAGCAAGGCCCACGCCAAGCCGAACAGAGCGCAAAACTCCGCTAAAGCCCGATCTGGCGTGGCCCGGCGCCCGCACGCGACGTGTCGCGCAAACCTCACGTGCCGCTCGCGACACGTATCCTCGTGGCACGACCGGACCTGAAATTTGACTCATGTTTCGCTACGCGCAGCCTTCGCCCGCAGCAACCCCTAATAGCCCGCGCCACCCGACCCGTGCTATCCAGCCCCAACCAAGCACCCGCGACTTGGAGGAGTGGCCGAGCGGTTTAAGGCACCGGTTTTGAAAACCGGCGTACTCGTAAGGGTACCGTGGGTTCGAATCCCTCCTCCTCCGCTAAGAAGAGAATCGAATCGGGTTCGGAGTGATGGCCAGAACGGGCCGCGTTGCCAGTGATCGTGGGGGACTTTCGAAGTGGATCGCCTTGCGCGCATTCCATATCTTGGAGATACTTTCCAGCGGTGGAACAGAACCGACGTCGGGGCCCGTCTGCCGTTGAATCAACGCTGGCGGGAGATGCCCCCGCTGACTTGCGCAGGACTGACTTCTGCGTCTCGGGTGAGCACTACATCGTTCTGAGCTACCCCTCATCACCGGAGGACGCCCTCTTGAGTCTGTCTAGGGTGGAGAGCGCGGTGGCCCGCGCCGCAGCCGCCGGTCTCACGAACGCCGAAATTGCAATTAACCGAGGTTGCTCGCGTTCAACGGTCCAGAATCAGATGGCGAGTGTCTATAGGAAACTTAACGTGTCTTCGCGCGCCGCGCTCGCCGCACTACTTGCTGACCTCGAAGATCACCAAGCCTGATCGCATGAATTGCCATTGCGGCCTTTTTTTGCGAGTCGCATACTCGCGCTGTGACTGACGTGCTTGACGTGATTGAGGCCGCGTACGCTGAAGCGCCAGACATACAGACTTGGCTCGAGGGCATCGTTGCCGCCGCCGCGCCATCCCTCGATCAGGGATTCGGCGTGTCGGCGCAAGCCTTCTCGATTGATCGTGAGATAGGCCCTTTATTCGCACAGGGTTTCGCTTGCGGTCCTCATCGGAAGGAGTTGCTAGCGGCGAACCAGCGCATGGTGGCAGAGGCCGGAACGCGCTCACTTCCGGGGTTTTTGACCCAAGTCTCGTTGCTTAGCAGCATCGTGCCGCCTTCCTTGGGGTCCGACTTCGTCGCGCGGCACTATCGGAAGTCGGGCGGGCTGGAAAAGGCGAGAGACGTACTGGGGGTCGTTTCGTGCGATCCGAGTGGGCGAGGCACGGTGCTGAGCGCCCCCGTGCCCGGAGGCTGGCAGCTCACGGCGGCGTTCTCGCGTCGCTGGCGATACGTCGTCGCTCACTTAGCGAGCGGCATCCGTCTGCAGCCGGCTACCGACGGTACCATGTCTGAGGAAGCCGTTCTGAATGGCAAGGGCGAGCTTCTCGACGCCCGAGGTGAAGCCGTTTCGCGGGGCGCGCAGCTCGCGCTACGCCGTGCGGCGCGGGCGGTCAGCCAAGCCCGTTCCCGACGGTCGCGCGCACCGGAGGCGGCAATCGAAGCTTGGCGGGCCCTGGTAGAGGCGCGCTGGTCGCTGGTGGACCGCTTCGACTCGAACGGTCGCCGTTTTCTAATCGCGAAGGCGAATCCACCGCAAACTCATATTAGACCATTGTTCCTTCCTGAAGACGGTGCTGGCGCGATTCTGTGGGAGCGATAAGCCGTTCCTGTCTGACCGCGTGCACGCACTGTCGATTCTCATGCGTTGATGGGGTACGTCGCGCGGCTTTTGGGTCGATAGCCCTTTAAGTCGCGGGTGCTCAAGCACTCCAGTTATCAGGTTGAAGTCCTGTCGCACTGTTTTTGAGAAAGATGCCGCTCGATGGCCGTCTCTAATCTCGATCCTGACTGCCGTTTCGAAGAGTGACCGGGCGACGCCATCGACAACTGCGCGCGCCCACATCGGCAACCAACGGATCGATTTGGGCCGCTCAACCGCGCCGGAGATGAACAAGACTTCTACGAAGGAAACAAAGATGAGGCAGCTGCTTTATTGGTTGATTTTGGTCTTCGCCGGCTTGATCGCCTTGCCCGCGCGGGCGGATGAGCCCTGTCCCAGCCATGGGCCGTTGTTCGTCATTCGCGAGGCCAACAGCCAGACTGACTCGCCCGAGCACCAGCTGGTGCTCATCCGTTATCTGAAACAGGGATTAGAGACCCCAAACGCGCTCGTGATTTTGGGACCGCAAGTCGATCTAGATTTCCGTCACTTGCCACTGAATGACTTCGCGTATGTCCATTCGGGCAGGCCGCAGCGCACCATCGAGATCGCGCGCTGCGTGCGGTTGACGAGCGTTGCGGCTTTAAGCACTCTGCCCTCGGCCTCCGACGTGGCCGTCCCTGCTCACCCGGGGCCGGCGAGCCATGTGCAGCTTCTCCGAACTCGCTCGCTCGGCCACGGCGACATCGCAGCGGATACGCGCGGTCCGGCAGTGCTCACGACTGGCGACAATCCGACGCCGCGGGAATGGGCGTCAAACTGGGCCGACAAGATCGTCGAAGCGCGCTCGCCCATTCGCCCTGGCCCCGTAATCCGTTACGGTCCATCCCGAAGCACCGAACCCACGTCCTTCCTGGCCGTGCACTGCCAGAGACCGGATCAGCCGAACGACCACGTCCGCCTATCCGACTTTCGACTCTACGGAGTGAGGTTCGATCAACAAAATACGAACGAGCACGGGATCAATATCTATCGGTGCCTCGACATCGACATCTCTAATATGGAGATCGCTGGCTGGGGTGCGTTCGGACTCCACGTCGAAGACACGGACAAGGGCGCTGGGCCCGACGACCCGTCGGTATTCCAAATCACCGACTCATGGCCAACGACCGGGCGAATCTCGAGCCCGGAACAAATCCGAATCCATGGTAATTTTTTCCACCATAATCAGCATCCACAATCTGACACCGATGCTGAAGGTTACGGCGTCTCGCTAGGCGACGGAGCGTGGGCACGCATCTATGAGAATGTGTTCGACTTCAATCGACACAGCATCGCCACAACCGGCAATGTTGGTGGCTACCGCGCTGAGCGGAACCTCGTTCTAAAAGGTGGCGGATATCACGACGGCTTGCTCAGCACCTACACGCATCAGTTCGACGTGCACGGGACCGGCTGCCCTAATCATCTGTGCGGAGACGCCGGCTATCAATTCTGGTTTACCGACAATACTTTCCAGTACACGAACGGCCCATCAATCAAGATTCGCGGTCACGTGCGCCGTCGCGCCGACATCAACGGCAACGTCTTTGCAAAAGACGATCGCGATTCCTGGGACACTGATCCGACCGGAGCGGCCATCGTTGTGCGGACGTACGACGGCATTCATATCGGCAACGATAACCGGACCAGCGTCGACGATTGGGGGAAGTACCAGGTCTGTGATTTCGACGCGGATGGAGTGGATGACTTGTTTCTGGCGACGGGCGCGACTTGGTGGTTCTCCGGCTACGGGGAGTTTCAGTGGACCTTCCTAAATGCGCAGACCTTTCGCGGCGATCAATTACAGGTCGGCCAGTTCGATCCTGTGCCGGGCTGCGACGTGCTCGCTCAGCATGGCAACGACTGGCTTCTGTTCAGCGGTGGGCGTGGCGAGCCTGTCAACCTCGGGGCCTTCGGGGTTAGAGTGAAAGACGTAGTCTTCGGCCGCTTCGGACGGCCCAGACCCGGCATCGATTTCAGGGACAGCGAAGTGCTGGCCTTGATGCGCGCTCGCAATGGTGACTGGATGACATCGCAGCTGAGCCGCGCGAATCGCTGGACCGTCCTGCGTGCCGCAGGGTCGTCGTCTCCGGCATTAAAGGACCTGCGTTTCGCCGATTTTACCGGCGACGGTCTCACCGACGTGCTGGCGGTGGTGAATGGGCACTGGCAGATATCCGAGGGTGGGACTTCGGAGTTCGCGCACTGGAACGATCGGCTCTCCGATCCGATGGGCGCCCTTTATTTTGCCGACCTGGATACCGGCCGACAACGCGACGTGTTGAAAGTCGACCGCCGCTGGATGTCGAAAGTAGCGGGTCGCGCGAGTCCCACTTGGACGCTGACCCAGCAATGGTATGTCTCGCGGAGCGGCCGGGGGGAATGGATTGCTATGGGCACTCCTTATGTCTGGACCTACCCCGCTTCCGCCACGCGCCCGCGCACGCCACCGACGTTTGCCGGAAATTTCGGCGCGGCTCCCGGCGGTGGTGTGCTGCTGGTCGATAGCAAGCGGATCGGCTACTTCCGAGCGCCAGGCGAGGCCGCGGTGGGGTCGCCGCAGGATTGGACGGCGCGGTTTGCTTATTAAAAGTCGATGCGCCGCCGCTCACCGTGCTGTGGGCTCGAGCATGAACGACGTCATGCCGTGCGCCTATTCGCTGGCCGGGCGCGCGCTCCATGGTTCGGAAGACGCGAGAACACGACCAAGGTTCGAAATGAAGGGGAGATTGCCGCTGGAAGGAACGCCTTTAAAGGCTTCGCACGCTCGAGGCGCGGCGTCGCCGTCATGCGCAAATATGAAGCTCGCGTCGCTCCCCGGTAAAGGGCGGGTCATGATACCGGTATGGCGACGACCACCTCGGCACGTTCCTGCGGGCCCGTTGCGAACGCCTCCAGCCCGACGAGTGCCGCCATTTGCACGACTCGTTCGAGGAGTCGCGTGATGTACGGCGTGACGGGATTGGGTGGCCGCGCTCTAGCATCGCTCCTCACACTGGGCGCGGCGGCTGCTTTGCTGAGCTGTCATGAAGAGCGACCGAACACCGGGGCGCCGAGCGCCCACGCGGCCGCGCCGCGCGCCTCGGTGGATGGCGGACGGCCCGCGGTGAAGGATGCCGTTGCGGGTGCCCCCGCGCCGTCGCCCGCTGCCGCGCAGGCTCCGAGCGATCCCGGGTCAGTCGCGCCAGGGTCGCCGTCGCTCATGGCCGCGCGCACTCCCGCTCAGAGCGTCCCGTCCGCGTCGCTGCGGGTGGCGGTGGCGGCCAACAACGCCTTTGCGACCGCGCTCTTCGCCCAACTGGGCGCGCAGGGCGCGCGCGAGAATCTGCTCACCGCGCCGATCAGCGCGCACTTGGCGCTCAGTATGGCTTATGCCGGGGCTCGGGGGCGCACGCGGACGGAAATGGGGGCGGCGCTTCAGTTCGGTGGGCGCGAGCCGGAGGCGCTGATTGAGGGTCAAAATGGGCTGAGGCAGGCGTTGTTGGCGCGCGGCGCGGAGGGCTTTGCGGCGTCGTCGCAGGGTTTTATAGGATCTCAGAGTGCGCCGGCAGCGAGCGACTATGTGTTGCAGGTCGTGAACTCGGTTTGGGGCGAAGCGAGCTACGACTGGGCGGCGCCGTTTATGGGCGGCCTGGCGGCTAACTACGGCGCGCCGGTGGTGCGGCGTGATTTCCGTCAGCAGGCAGAGCCGGCGCGCTTGGAGATCAATGGCTGGGTCAGCGAGCAGACGGGCGGCAAGATTCGAGACTTGCTGCCTCCGGGCGCGCTGAGCGGCGCCACGCGGCTGGTGTTGGTCAACGCCCTGCATCTTAAGTTTCCCTGGGACGTGCCCTTCGCGCCTTCCGCCACTGCCGGGGCGCCCTTTACCTTAGCCGACCATCGAAAAATCCAGGCTGATTTCATGCGCCGCGAGGCCCAGCTCGCCTACCTGGATGACGGTCAAGCTCAAGTCGTGGCACTGCCGCTCGCCGGGCGTCGCTTGTCGCTGATCGTTGCGCTGCCTCACGCCAGCGTGTCACTCGCCGACTACGAGCGCACGCTGCGCGCCGGCTCGGCGGCGCTGACACCGCCCAGTAAGTCGGCGCTCGTTGCGCTCGCGTTGCCCAAGGCCACGTTTACCTCGCCCTCTTTCTCTCTCACCGCTCCGCTTCGGAAGCTGGGCATGCATCAGGCGTTCGAGCGCGAGCGCGCCGACTTTGGCGCGATGGGCACTACGCCCGTCGGTGAGCCCCCCCTGTTTGTCAGCGATGTATTGCAGAAGACGATGATCGCGATGCAGGAAAGCGGCGTGGAAGCGGCCGCGGCGACGGCGGTCGTGATGTCCACCGCGGCCGCCTTGCTCCGACGGCCGGCGCCGATCGCGATGACGGTGAATCGGCCTTACCTGATCGCGCTGGTCGACGTGCCCACCGGAGCCGTGCTGCTGCTCGGTCACATTGCTGATCCAACCGCCACCGGCGAATGACGGCGGCGGTGCGGCGCCGGGCGGGCCCAGCCCGCCGACGCCGACGCCCCCCGACGCGGCGTTGAACTCGGGCTACGGGCTTTTTTCGCCGCTCCTCAGTTCGAGCGTGCGCGCAGTGCGCGCTGCGCGATCCGTTCCGCGCGCTGGAGGTCGCTGCGGCGGAATGCGTGACCGGGGCGCGAGAGCTCGAGCATCGCAGTCAGACTTTCTCCGATGAACAGCGGGATCATGGCCGCCGCCCCCACGCCGCCACGGCTACTCGCAAAGCGGATGGCCAAGGCGTCCTCGGTGAGCCCGTACGGCGGGCCCAGCACCGGGCGGCCTTTGCGTGCGGCCTTGAGCACCAAGTCCTGCTCGGGCAGGGCGTAGCCCAAGCGCTCATTCGAGATGGGCCCGATCACCGAGCGCGTGATGAGGGTGTGGGTGTTGCGCCCGCGATAGTGGAACATGGCGCTTTCAGCCCCCGTTGCTACCAGGGCAAGCCAGGTGATGGTGTGGCTGAGCTCTGCCTCGTCCTTGATGCGCTCTGCCGGGCGAGTCCATTCGAGCAGTTGCTGCTGGCTAGGCGCGACGCCGTTCACTTTGCTGTGCAGCGCGGCGACTTCGCGGACCGCAGTGAGCGTGCGCCAGTCGCCGCGATACGGGCTGACCTGGCAGTGCTCCGGCACACGGCCGCACTCGACGCCGCGGATCAACAAGCCGGTCACTACCGGCCCGACGGTGAGCTCGCCGTTCGTGACGTACCAGAGCGGCGGCGGCGTTGGCCTAAAAACACTGGCTGAAAAACTATCGACCTGCATGCGGCCTCCTGTGACTGACCGCGCGGATCGTCGCCCGCGGCGGCACCATCGGCCAACAAAACGTCGTTTGAACGAGGAGCGCCCCGAACCGTCACGCCGTCCGCGAGAGCGTTCGGGGGCTTGGCCGCTGCCCTCCGAAAATTCGAGGAACAGTGCCCCATTTTTTTCGGTTTGCGCCTGAACGTTAAAAAACGGCGCTGATCTCGACCAGAACGGGACACGCTCCACCCTGCCTGCGGTTACACGATTCAGGCAGCCCAGATCCCATGGCGGCGGACACCTCGCACGACCGGGCACGTTCAGGAATCACAGCCATGAAAATGACTCTCACGCTCCGCTCGGCCGGAAGCGCGTTCGCCGCAGCGCTGGTCGCTTGCAGCAGCGGCACGACGGGCGCGAGCGGCGACACGCCGCTCATCACAGCGTCCGGCGGAACCGGCGGCTCGGGCGTCAGCGGCGCGCCAGTCGCCGCGGCGGGTGGCAGTGTGAGCGCTTCGGGCAGTTCCTCGTGCAGCGCCGCGAGCCCAGGCTCAATCAATGACGTGAGTCAGCCCGCCGACTGGGCGAGCTGGTACACGACCCACGACGCGACCCCCGGTGCAGTGCAAATGCCCACTGGTACGCTGATGGGCGAGCTGTTTCCGGGCACCCAAAACTACGCCGCCCACACCACTGGCAACGGGTTCATCGATTGGGGTGCGGGCTTGGCGCTGAGCCTGACATCCGCGCGAACATGTCTAGATTTCGCCAAGTTCACCGGCATTAAATTTCGCGCCAAGGGACCGGCGAACCTGATCGTTGCGGCCCAAGTGCCCGGCGTCCTACCCGTGACGTCCGGGGGCACGTGCGCGAGCAATTGTTACGATTCCCACAAAACCACCGTCACGGTTGGATCGGACTTCAGCGAGCACACCCTGTACTGGAGTCAATTCGTGCAAGCGGGCTGGGGCACGCCGGTGACCTTCCTCAGCAGCGCGGTCACGCTGTTCGACTTCGAGGTCGGACCGACCGACATGCCCTTCGACTTTTGGATCGACGATGTGTCTTTCGTCGATACGCCCCCGCCCACCTCGGGCACGGGTGCTGGAGGATCCGCCGGCGTGAGCGGCGGCGGTGGAGCCGCTGGTGCGCCAACGAGTGGGGGCGCGGCGGGGGTGCCGCTCAATCCGATGCGAAACTTCGGCGACGTGCTCAGCGAAGCCCAATTCAACCAGATGTTCCCCAACCGTAACCCGTTCTACAGCTATTCCGGGCTGGTTGCCGCGGCCACGAAGTACGCCCTGTTCGCTGCGGTGGGCGACTTGCCGACTCAAAAGCGGGAAGTGGCGGCGTTCCTCGCCAACGTCGCGCGCGAGACCGCGAGCCTCAAATTCATTGATGAGCTTTCGCCCTCAAGTAACTACTGCGACACTCAAAACACGACCTACAAGTGCGTCGCGGGCCAGGACTATCACGGCCGCGGTCCGCTCCAGATCAGTTGGAATTACAACTACGGCGCCGCTGGAGTGGCGCTCGGCGCGAACTTGCTCACGAACCCCGGCCTGGTGGCTAGCGATGCGACGATCGCCTGGGAGACGGCGCTTTGGTTTTGGATGACGGTCACCTCCGGCGGCCGCACGGCGCATACCGTAATGGCCCAGAACGCGGGCTTCGGCCTGACCATCCGCGTCATCAACGGGCAGATCGAGTGCAATGGCGGGAACAGCCAAGCCGTCAATGATCGCATCGCCTTTTATCAACGGTTCTGCGCTCAACTGGGCGTGCCGTCGGGCGAGAATCTGACTTGCTGAATCGGCGCGGGCGAAGAGTCCGCGACCATTGGATCGCCCAAATCCCCCCTCAGCTAAATGTGGATCGCGTTCAGCTAGGTGAAATTACTGACTATTTTCGGTGTGGCTAAGTCGGCACGGACTCGCCTTGCCCGCGTGCCACTTGAAAGCTAGCATTCCGGCCCTCGTTAGGAGCCCCACCATGGCACGCGTCACCGTCGAAGATTGTTTGGAACAAGAAGAAAACCGCTTCGCCCTGGTGGTGCTGGCGGCTCAGCGCACGCGCACCATCATGAAGGGCGGCCCAGCGCTCGTGAATGCCAAGAACAAGCCCCCCGTTCTCAGCTTGCGTGAAATCGCGGCCGGTAAAGTGCGTTTTCACCGCCCATCGGTGGAAGCGGTCGCCGAGTACATCAACGAGCTCGGCCGCGTAAATCTTTGAGCGGCAAAGCGCGCGGCGCAGAACCTGCGCGCACGATCCGCGACTTTGGCGCCGCCGGCGATGACGGCGCCAAAGGGCACTACGAAGACCCGGCGTATTACACCAAGACGTATAAGGATCGGCGCCACGATGTCGACTACTACGTACGTCTGGCGCGTCAGTCGAAGGGGCCGGTACTCGAGTACGGAGTGGGCAATGGGCGCATCGCGCTGCATGTCGCGCGTGCTGGCGTCCAGGTCTTCGGCGTCGATCTTTCGCAGCCCATGCTCGATGACTTCGAGGGGCGGCTAGCGCTCGAGCCCAAACAGGTGCGTGCTCGCGTTTCCTTGGCTCGAGGGGACATGCGGGAGTACCGGCTCGGCAAGCGCGTGCCGCTCGTGTACGCGCCGTTCAATTGCTTCCTTCACCTGTACACGCGAGCCGTCGTCGAAGCCTTCCTTGCTCGGGTGCGTGCGCATTTGACACCAGGTGGCCGCTTCGTGTTCGACTTTTCGGTACCGCACGGCGAAGACTTGTCGCGCGACCCCGAGCGCAGCTATGGATCGCCGAAAATCCGCCACCCGAGCACCGGCGAGCTGGTCAAATACGCCGAACGCTTCGAGTACGACCGTTTGCGCCAGTTGCTGCTGATCTGGATGGAGTTCGAGCCCGAGGCGGGGGGCAAGGCCTGGAAGGTGCCGCTCACTCATCGTCAGTTCTTCCCGCGTGAGGTCGAGGCCCTGCTGCACTACAACGGCTTTGCCGACATTTTTTTCACCGCGGACTTTACGGATTTGCCCGCTGACCAATGGGTCGACTCGATGGTCGTGAGCTGCCGGGTAGCGCCCGCCGCCCGTCGCAAATCGCCGTTAGTGCGGCGAAGGACGGCCCCCGCCGTGAAGAAGCGCGCTTGACCTTGCCGGGCCGCTTGCGGACGCTTAGTTTGTCGAACAGCCATGGCTGCTGACTTCTACAAAGAGCTCGGAGTGTCGCGCACCGCCAGCGAAGACGAGCTCAAGAAGGCGTACCGCAAGCTGGCCGCACAGCTTCACCCCGACAAAAATCAGGGCGACAAGAAGGCGGAGGCGCGCTTCAAGGTCGTGAACCGCGCTTACCAAGCGTTGTCCGACAAGGAAAAGCGCGGCTTGTACGACGAATTCGGCGAAGAGGGCCTGCGCGAGGGCTTCAACCCGCAGGCGGCGCGCGCCTATCGCGACGGCCGGAGCCCAGGCGCGCGCCGCAGTCGCAGCGGAATGCCGACTGTCGAGGACCTGTTCAGCACCCCAGGCGGCGGCGCCGGGGAAGCTCCTGGCGGCATTGGCGATCTCTTTGGGGACCTCTTCAGCCGTGGTGGCCGCCGCGGCTCCAGCCCGGGCATGAAGGGCTCGGACATCGCCAGTGAGGTCAGCGTCGACTTCATCTCGGCCTTGCGCGGCGCGGAGCTCAAGCTGCGGCTGCAAGACGGCGGGGACGACATCACCGTGCGCGTGCCCCCGGGCGCCGGCAACGGCGACAAGGTGCGAATCGCCGGGCAGGGCGCGCCCGGGGCATTTGGCGGCCCGGCCGGCGATCTGCTGCTCAGCATTCGTGTCAGCAAACACCCGTATTTCGAGCGCTCAGGGTTGGATTTACACCTGGATCTCCCAATCACGGTGGGAGAGGCGCACCGCGGCGCCAAGGTGCGCGTGCCCACGCCGGACGGGCCGATCACCTTGACCGTGCCGAAGCACGCGCAAAGCGGTCAGGTCGCGCGCCTCAAGGGCCGCGGCGTAAAACGCAAAAACGAGACCGGCGACCTGTTCATTCGCTTTCAGATCAAGCTGCCCGCTGTGGACTCGGACGAGATCGAAGCCGCGGTGAAAACGCTCGAGAGTGCCATGGCCGGCGACGTGCGCGCGGACGTCCACTTCTGACCGTCGGGTCACTCGTGTATCGGCTAGTCCCCGCCGACTGCCGAAATCACGCCACTGTCGCGCGGCCGGCGCGACGGCGACCGCTCGCTCGAGCCGTTGCTCGGAGGCGCGCGGAGCAGCCCGTTGTCGTCGTAACGATCGAGTTCCGCGCCCACACGCCGGAGGGCCGCTTGTTTCTCATGAAAGGGCTGAAAGCTCGACTTGAACCCGGCCAAAATCATGCTCTTGATGTCGGCAAACGGCACGCCCATCTGGCTGTGCACCAAGTACAGCTCTTTCGAGACGGTCGTATCAGTGATCAACCGGTTGTCGGTGTTCACCGTCACCCGCAAGCCGAGGTCGAAGTAGAGCTTGATCGGGTGCGAGGCCAGGCCCTTCACTGCCCCAGTTTGCACGTTGCTTGACGGGCAACACTCGAGCGGCACGCGATGGTCGTTCAAGTAGTGCAGTAAGTCCCCGTCTTCGCGCAGCCGGCAGCCGTGGCCGATACGGTGCGCGCCGCACACGTGTATCGCTTGGGCGATCGATTCCGGGCCGTACGCTTCGCCCGCGTGGATCGTGCAGTTGATGTTGTTGTCCCGCACGAGCTGAAATGCCGCACGGTGATGCTTGGCCGGGAAATCGGCTTCGGCGCCCGCCAGATCGAAGCCAACCACGCCGCGGCCTTTGTAAGCCACAGCGAGCTCCGCCATTTGATAGGAAGACTCAGCCGAGATGTTGCGGATCCCGCACACGATCACGGTGGCCTTGATGCCGTACGTTTCGCGCGCACGGCGCAGGCCGTCGAGCACCGCCTCCACGACCTTGGTCAGCTTCAACCCGCGCTGCGTGTGCAGCATGGGCGCGTAGCGAACCTCCATGTAGCGCACATTCTCGCGATGCGCGTCCTCCGCTAGCTCGAACGCAATGCGCTCGAGCGCGGCCTCGGTCTGCATGACGCGGAGAGTGATATCGAAGCCGCGCAAGTACTCCACGAGCGACCCGAAGTTATTGCCACACCCGATCGCGGCCCGCAGGCCCTCCACGTCGTTCGCCGGCAGCTCCACTTTTTGCGACTTTGCGAGCTCCAAAATGGTCTCCAAGCGCAGCGAGCCGTCGAGGTGCACGTGCAAATCGGTCTTCGGCAGCGCCTTGAACACTTCGAACGGAACCTGCCCGGGCGGCTGCGGCTGGTTCCCGTTGTCCGCGGCTCCGGCCGCGCCATTCTTAGAATTTGTCTGTTCCATATCAGAGCGTAGCACGCCGCACTCGGCCGACCCAGCCGACGGCCGCCGCCAAGAGCAGCGCAGTGAGCCAATACACGGCGGCCGACACGCCGTGATTGCCTTCGCCCCGTTCGGCGCGATCGAACGCGTCTCTGAATACTTCTTCTGGCTGCGCGCCAATGATGGTTTTGGCGCCGACGTAGGTCGTCGGGAGTCCCTGTAAGCCGCTCTCGATCAAAATTTTCGATTCCGAGTCGATCACGCGGTCGGCTTCGCCCGAAGCAATGCAGCGATCGTACGCGCCAAGTTCGATGCCGAGCTCTTGGGCCAGCGCACGATTGGCCTCGGCCCGCAGATCCTGCGCGGCAAACAACCGGTCGGCCATCGCGTCGCCCTTGCCTTGGCTGCGGGCGCAGACCTGTGCTTCGGCCGCGCCGCGCGCGAATTCATGGCTCTTGAGCGGTAAATTCAGGCGCGTGAAGCTGACTCTGCCCGGATAACTGCCGACCACGGCCTGCAGTTGCGGGTGCAACATGCGGCAAAACGGGCATTCGTAATCGGCGAACTCGACGACGTTGATTTTGCCGGGCTGATAGAGCTTCTGCACCCCCGTGGGCACTGGCGGTGCCGGGCGCACCTGCGGCCAAAGCAGCGGCGCGGCCGATGCCAACACCGACAGCGCGATCCAAGCGCCCCAACGTAGCCCCAGGTCGCGCTGCACATCACCCCGGCCGCGCCAGACCAGTATGCCGCACGCCGCCGCCAGCACGGCCAATGTATCGACCGTGACGCACAGCGAGCAGAGATGCCCAATCTTGAGCCACTGCAGGCCGAATAGGCTCAAGCCCAGCGCGCCGCCGACCGCAGCCACGAACGGCACCCAGCGGCGTAAGCCACGGCTCAGTGCCACGCCGAGCAGCAGCGCGAAGCCGAGCATGCCCAGCGCCGGGACGGGCACCGGCAGCCCAGCCAAGAGCAGGTAGCCGTAGCCGCTGCCGCGGACTACCGCGCAGCCCGAGCCCGACCCGCAGTACGTCGGCGCGCCTGTGTAGTCGACCAGTAGCGCCGCTGACACCGCCAGCGCCAACACGGAGGCCAGCCGAACACCGAACAAGCCGAGGGCACGTTTCACGCTCAATCTTTAGCCCGAGCTCGGCGAAAAGCCCAACGATCCCGCAGCCACGAGCGGCCCCCCGAGCCCGCTCCCGCGCGCAAGAAGGTGGTAGAAGGCCGCCATGGCTAGTCGAATCCCAGCGAAGGGCGAAGTGATTCGCATGCTCGCGGAAGCAAAGAAACCCGTCCACGCCCGGGAGCTGGCGGCAAAGCTCGGCGTGAGCGAGGCAAACGTGCCTCGGCTGATCGGCGCCTTGGATGAGCTGGCCGAGCAACGGCGAATCAAGCGCCTCAGCGGCCAGCGATACACGTCCGAGCTGCGTGAAGTCACGGAGAGCGAAGGCTGGGAGGGTGTGCTGAGCATGAACGCGCGCGGTTTTGGCTTCGTGAACTCGGTCGGACACGACGACGTGTACGTGCCGCCCGAGGCCATCGGCTCCGCGATGCACGGCGATCGCGTGAAGATCATCGTGGTGAGCCGATCGGGTCGTGGCACGGAAGGTCGCGTCGACCGCGTGGTGACGCGTCGCAACCCACGCGTCGCGGGCGTGCTGCGCAAACGCGGTCGAAGCATGTGGCTCGAGCCGGATGACTCACGGGTGCGCGGTCCGATCGTGCTCTCGCTCAACTTGAAGCTCGGCCAGGACGGCGACGCCGCCGTCGCGGAAATTAGCAAGTTCCCGGAATTTCCAGACGAAAACCCGGAAGGTGATCTGATCACGGTGCTGGGCGCGCCCGGCGACCCAGCGGTCGAGGTGGCTAAGATCTTGATCCGCGAACAAGTGACGGAGCAGCACCCAGAGGCTGCAATCCGCGAGGCCGAGGCCATGGCCGTGCGCCTCTTGCCGCTCAATCTGGAAGGCCGGGTCGACTTGCGCTCGGTGCCACTGCCCACGATCGACCCGGAGGACGCGCGCGATCATGACGACGCGGTCTGGGTCGAAAAGTCGGGCGACGGCTTTCGCGCGTGGATTGCCATCGCCGACGTCAGCGAATACGTGCAGCCGGGCAGCGCACTGGACAAGGAAGCGCTGCGCCGAGGTTGCACGATCTATTTACCGGACCGGGCCATCCCGATGTTGCCCGGAGCGCTCGCCGCTGATCTGTGCTCGCTCTTGGCGGAGAAAGACCGTTTGTGCTTGTGCGTGATCGCGGACTTGGACCGCGATGGCAAGCTGAAGAGCTTCGAAATCGTCGAGGGTGTGATGCGCTCGGCGGCCATGCTGACGTACGGCGGCGTCGCGCGAACGCTGGGATTCACCGACATTCCGCCCAGAAGCGCGCCGGCAGAGGCCTTCAAAAAAGAGCTGCGGGTGATGGAAGAGCTGACGCGAAAGCTACGCAAGGCGCGCATGGCGCGCGGCTCGCTGGACTTAGACCTGCCCGAAGCCAAGCTCACACTCGACCCGACGACCAAGGCGCCCACCGACGTCACGCGGCGCACGTCCGACCCCGGGATCAAGCGCGCCTACAACATGATCGAAGAGCTGATGCTCTTGGCGAATGAGCTCGTTGCCACCTGGCTCGGGCAGAAGAAGTCGCCCGCGATCTATCGCATCCACGGCAAACCGGATCCGGTCAAGCTTGCGCGCTTGGGCAAGATCGCGGAAAAGTTGGGCGTCGAGTTCGACGCGGATCAGATGAGCGAATCGCTTGGGGTGTCGAAATTCTTGCAGCGTATCTCGACCCATGCCCGCAAGCAGGTACTTGAAATGCTCTTACTGCGCTCGCTCAAGCAAGCGGCGTATGACATCAAAAATGTCGGGCATTTTGGGCTCGCTTCCACAAATTACCTGCATTTTACCTCGCCCATTCGCCGCTATCCGGACGTGCAAGTCCACCGAGCGGTGAAGCACTTATTGCGCGGTGGGAAACCCATCAGCAGTGAGCCTGCGCTCGAAGAGCTCGCGCAGAGCGCCACCTCTGCCAGCGTGCGCGAACGCGCAGCGATGGACGTCGAGCGGGAAGTCGTCGATCTGTATCGCTGCCTGCTGATGCGCGATCACATCGGCGAGACCTGCGAGGGCGTCGTGACAGCGTTGGTCGGCAGCGGCGCCTACGTCACCCTCGACGCACCCTTCGTCGATGTGCTGATGCGTTACGAGAGCATGGGCCCTGATCAATACGAGATGGCGGAGGACGAGCTCAGCGTCGTCGGGGTGCGGTCGGGGGATACCCTCTCGCTCGGTGACCGCATCGCCGTCGTGATCGAGGACGTTGCGATTCTGCGCCGGCAAACCCTCGCCCGGCGCATCGTTCCGGACAGCGTGCTGAGGGCGCTCGAAGAGGGCACTTATCAATCCAGCGAGCCCGACGGGGGCAAGCCGAAGTTGCGCGCTCCTGGTAAGCGTGGCGCGCGCGTCCCAACCCGTGGGCGGAGTGCGGCGCCCCTGCTCAAGGTGGGCCATCGTCCGACGCCCACGCGCAAAGGTGCGGCCAAGCCCAGCGCCAGCGGGGGAAAAAGCTACAAGCCAGCTCGCGCGAGCGTCAAATCGAGCGTCAGCAACGGCAAGAGCAGCGCAGGCAGCGGTCGCGCCAAGAAGCGGCGCTGAGCCGGGTGATCAACGCGGCGTGATGCGGTCCGTGCCCATCAGGCGGCGCAGCGCTTCGGGCACTAGCACGCTGCCGTCGGCTTGCTGATACTGCTCGAGAATGGCGACCCAAGTTCGCCCAATGGCCAGACCCGAGCCATTCAGCGTGTGCAGCAACCGGGGCTTGCCCTTGGGCTCCGGCCGATAGCGGATCTTGGCCCGGCGCGCCTGAAAATCGCCGAACACCGAGCAGCTGGAGATCTCGCGGTAGGTAGCCTGTGAAGGCAGCCAGACCTCCAGATCATAGCCCTTCGTGGCGGCAAAGCCGAGGTCGCCCGCGCAGTGCTCGACCACCCGGTAGTGCAGCCCAAGCCGCTTCAACACCTCTTCTGCGTGAAGCGTGAGCCGCTCGAGCTCGGCCAAGGACTGCTCGGGTGCGGCGAATCGCACGATTTCGACCTTGTCGAATTGGTGCTGGCGAATCAGCCCGCGCACGTCGCGCCCGTACGAGCCCGCCTCGCTGCGAAAGCACGGGGTGTACGCGGTGTACGCGAGTGGCAACTGCGCGGCCTCCAAAATTTCGTCCGCGTGCAGGTTGGTGACGGGCACCTCCGCCGTAGGGATCAAATACAGCGCGCTCGGATCGTTCGGGTCGCTGCGCTTCGTCTTGAACAAGTCCTCTTCGAATTTCGGCAACTGGCTGGCTCCGCGTAGTGCCTCGGCTTTGACCAGATACGGCGGGTACACCTCGGTGTAGCCGTGCTCTTGAGTGTGTAGATCGAGCATGAACGTTTGGAGCGCGCGCTCCAAACGCGCCCCGAGGCCCCAAAGCACAGAAAAACGCGCGCCGGACAGCTTTGCGGCGCGCTCGAAGTCCAAAATGCCGAGCTGTTCTCCGAGTTCATAGTGGGGCTTCGGCTCGAATGAAAAGCTCGGCTTCGTGCCCCACTCGCGCACGACCACGTTTTTGTCCTCCGTTTGCCCATCGGGCACGGACGCATGGGGCACGTTGGGGATGCCGAGCAACACCTCTTCAATCTGCGCCTCCACGGCGGCGAGGTCGGTCTCCAGCCCTTTGACTCGTTCGGACAGCGCTTTCAGCTCCTCGCGCCGCGCCGCCATGCCGTCTTTGTCGCCGCTCTTGGCGAGCTTGGCCATGGCGTCACTGGCCGTGTTGCGCTCGCCCTGCAAGAGCTCCGTCTTGCGGGTCAGCTCCCGGCGTGAGCTCACGAGGCTCGCCACGCCATCCAGAGCGTCGGCAAATTCAGACCCGCGGCGCGCCAGCTGGGCGCGCACTTCATCCAGATGATCGGCGACGTGACGAGAATCCAACATTGCCCGTCGTTTATAGCGTGGAACCGGCAGCCCGTGGGCGACTCAGAAACCCACCCCGACGCCCACGCCGACCCCAAAGGTGACTCCGCTCTCCGGAGCGACCCGATAGTGCTCGACCGCGACGAGCTGAGTGACGAGCGTGCACGCGCGTCGAGCCGGGCCGTCACACCCAGTCCACTTCCCGCGCTCCAAACGGTCGCCGTTGGGTTCGAAGAACAGCACGCGCCCGTCGGGGGCCAGGCTGAGCCAGGCCTGTTCTGAAAGTGGCGGCGAAGCATTGTTCACCCCCACGTAGCCCAAGGCATGATCGTCCGTGCCCACCAGGTGGCCATCGGGCAAGAGCACGGCGAACGGATCGTAGTCGTCGTCCGTGACGCGCCCCACGCGGTCGATGACGAACCGCAGATGCCCGCCCTCCAGCACGCGCCCGTTGGCCTGGATGTCGATCGCGTCGTCTCCGCCTCGTTGCCAGTGGGCCGGCTGGATGAGTAGCAACGCGCCGCCCTCTGCCCAGCGCGGCGGAGCGCTCGGCGCGCAGCCGACGACTGCGGCTAGCAGCAGCGCGCCGCACGATGGGCTAAGCAAGCGATGCACGCGCCTAGGATAGCGCTGAGCCCGCGCTTTGCCAGAGTGGACTCCCGGCCGCATGCAGAGGCAAACCAAGCAATGGCGCTTAGTACTCACCGGATCGCTCCCACGGTAACCGCCGCGCTCGGCATGGTGCTCGGCCTCGCGCTTGGGCAGTGCAGCGTGACGCCGCTCGGCGCCACGGACACCGGCATTGCCCAAGCGCGCCGGGCCGCACCTGCTGGCGCGGAGCTGTTCGAGCGCGAGTGCGCGCGGTGCCATGGCAAGCGCGGCGAGGGTCTGACTATCTCACCCGCGGTGATCGGCGCAGGCGCGCTCGCCGAATACCCGCGTGACGACACCACGTCGTCCAGCCCCGTGTTTGCCACGAGCACGCAAGTTGATCACGACGTCGCGCATCTTCCCGGTCAATCCAAGCGTCGTCCATTCCGTACCGCGCAGGACGTCTATGATTACGTGAGCCTCCGTATGCCGCTGCCGAAGTCGCGCGCGGGGACCCTCGGCGAAGGCGCTTACTGGGCGATCGTGAACTACCTGTTGATCGCGCACGGACTGGTGTTGCCGATCGGGGGTGTGAATGCGGCGAACGCCAAAGGCGTGGCACTTCGCCAGTAGATTTTTGGGGGGGTAGCGGGCGCGGCACGCGCGCGTCGGCACGAAGCTCGAGGCCCGCCCGAACGCGATCCGAGTTGGCGCGGATCAAGCTTCGATTGCTTCGCCCAGGTACGCTTCTCGGATTCGGGGATCGTCGCGTAGCTCGGCGGAGGGACCGCTCAGCGCGACCTCGCCCGTGACCAACACGTACGCCCGCCGTGCCACTTGGAGGGCCAGCCGCGTGTTCTGTTCAACGAGCAAAATGGTGATCCCTGACTTTGCAATTTCAGCAATGGATTCGAATATTTGAGTGACCAGCTTGGGCGCCAGCCCAAGGCTTGGTTCGTCGAGCAAAATGAGCTTCGGTTCGGCCATCAAAGCGCGCGCGATGGCGAGCATCTGCTGCTCGCCCCCCGAGAGGGTGCCGGCGTTTTGCTCCAGGCGCTCGCCCAAACGTGGGAAGAGTTCGACGGTACGCTTCCGGTTCCGCTCGATGGCAGCGGGATCGCGATTCAAGAAAGCGCCCAGCAGCAAATTTTCGCGCACGCTCAAGTTGCCGAAGATTGCGCGGCCCTCGGGCACCAGCGCCACGCCCAATTCAATCACGCGGTGACTGGGCATGCCGCGCACGTCTCTTCCGAGCACGCGCACGCTGCCCGCCGCATGCGGCACGAGCTGCACGATCGACTTCAGGACACTGCTCTTGCCGGCCCCATTGGCGCCGATCAAGCTCACGATTTCCCCGCGCTGAACGGTGAGCGAGACGCCCTTGACGGCCGCAATTCCGCCGTAGGCTACCCGCACGGAGCCCAGCTCGAGCGCCGGCTCGTTCACGGCGCGGCCTCGTATCGAGGCTCTTCCTCACCGAGATAAGCGGCCAAAACCTTGGGATGCGCCTTGATTTCGGTGGGGCTGCCCTGGGCGATCGTCTCGCCGTGGTCGACCACGTGGATCGCGTCGCATACCTTCATGACGACGGCCATGTTGTGTTCCACCAAGATGACCGTCAGGCCCAACTGGTCGCGCAAGAAGCGGATCTGCTCGTTCAAGGTCTGCGCTTCTTGACTGTTCATGCCGGCGGCCGGCTCATCTAGCAGCAGCAACGCTGGCGACAACATCAGCGCGCGCGCGATCTCCAGACGGCGCTGCGAACCATACGGCAAGCTGCCCGCGACCTCGTGCGCCAGATCCAAGAGACCCAAGATTGCGAGTAGCTCGTGTGCCCGTTTATTCAGCGCGAGCTCGTCACGTTGGTAGCGGCGCGTGCGCAGCATGGCGTCGGCGATGCTGGCACTGTGTAGATGATGCCCAGCGACCATCACGTTCTCGGCGACGGTCATCGTGCGAAAAATGCGGATATTTTGGAAGGTGCGGGCCACCCCGCGCGCCGCGACCAGGGCCGGCCGTAGACCGGTCAACGCCTTGCCACTGAGCAAGATCTCGCCGTGCTCCGGCCGGTAGACGCCCGTGATGACGTTGAAGAGGGTGGTCTTGCCGGCGCCGTTCGGACCGATCAAACCGAAGATCGAGCCCCGCTCGACGGCGAATGAGACGCCCCGCACTGCGTGTAGACCACCGAAGATCTTGTCGATGCTCTTCAGCTCGAGCAGGCTCATCTGCCCTCCGCCGGAGCGCTCGGCTTACGCTTTCGGAACAGTTGGTAAAGCTCACGGCTGCCGAGCAATCCCTGCGGCCGCACGATCATGATCACGATCAGGAGCAGAGCGTAGAGCACCAGCCGATATTGCTGTAGATCGCGCATCAGCTCGAGCGACACCGCCACGAAAATTCCGCCTAGGATTGCCCCCGAAATCGAGCCTAAGCCGCCGACGATGATCATCACGATCATGTCGATCGATTTTTCGAACCGGAAATCTTCTGGGCGCACTCCGGCTTGCATGTGCGCGAAGAGGCCGCCGGCAATCCCGGCGGTGGCGGCGCTGATCGCAAACGCGGTCACTTTGAGGCGCGTCGTCGGCGTGGCCATCGCTTCTGCGGCGATCTCGTCCTCGCGGATGGCCGTCAGCGAACGCCCTGTCTGCGAGAACGTCAAGTTGTGGATCGAGACCACGATCAATGCGACCCAGGCGTACACCCAGAAGAAAGTCGTGTACGCCGGCAGGCCCGACGGGTCATCACCGAAATATCCGGTCGCAGCGCCCAGGAACGTCGCATTGTTGAACAGGATGCGGATGATTTCCCCGAAGCCCAGGGTCACCACGGCCAGGTAATCTCCGCGTAAGCGGAGGCTGGGCAGACCGACGATGAGGCCAGTGAAGCCCGCAAATAACGCGCCCGCCAAGAGCGCCAGGTTGAAGGAGACGGCGTCCGCCGCGCCCCCCTTGCCGAGCGCGTGCTGCACGGCTGGCGCGAGCTGTACGCCGACGTACGCGGCGCCGTAGGCGCCAACGGCCATGAACCCAGCGTGACCGATAGAAAACTGACCGGTCGTGCCGTTGATCAGATTCAACCCAACTGCCAAAATGATGTTGATGCCCGCCAAGAGCACGATGCGTTGCACGTATTCGGTGAAGCCGGCCTCGGAGGCCAGGCCGAGCCCGTAGATCGCCAGCAGCACCGCGCCGGCGATGCCCGTTCTAACCAGCGCGCGCGTCAAACCTTCTCCACGCGGACGACGCCCAGTAAGCCCTCTGGCTTGAGCAGCAAGATCAGGATCAAGATCACGAAGGTGATCGCGTCGCGGTATTCCGGCGAGAGGTAACCGGCGGTGAGTTGTTCGGCGAGCCCGATCAAGAGGCCTCCGACCACCGCCCCCGGGATGCTACCGATCCCGCCTAATACAGCGGCCACGAAGGCCTTAAGGCCCGTCAGTACGCCCATCAGGGGGTTGATCGTGATCTGGTCTAAGCCGAACAGAATGCCGCCGGCGGCCGCCAGCGCCGACCCGACCGCGAAGGTCGAGCGGATCACGCGGTTGGTGTCGATGCCCATCAATTTGGCGGCGTCGATGTTGAACGAGAGTGCGCGCATGGCCCGCCCCGTCCAGGTCTTCTGCACGAATAGATGCAGCCCCAACATCAAGGACAACGCGACGACGAAGATGGTGAGCTTGATGTTGGTGACGATCACCCCGAAGATCTCGAAGCGCACCTCCGACAGGATCGCCGGATAGCGTTGCGGATTGGGCGAGAAGACGAGCATGCCCGCATTTTGCAAGAATAAGCTCACGCCGATGGCGGTGATCAGGGGCGTCAGACGCGGCGCATTGCGTACGGGTCGGTAAGCCAGGAGCTCGATCAGCACCCCCAACAGCGCGGCCGCCGCCATCGCCGCCAGCAGCACGATTACCGCCAAATAAAGCGGGAAGCTCTCATGACGCGCTTCGTAGGCTGAGATGCCGAAGGCGCCCGCCGTGTAGTAACCAGCGTAAGCGCCCACCATGAACACTTCACCGTGCGCGAAGTTGATCAACTTCAGGATGCCGTAGACCATGGTGTAGCCCAACGCGATCAGGGCATAGATCGACCCGAGCGACAGGCCGTTGATGATCTGCTGAAGAAACTGAGTCACGCGCTCACGGGGCGATCGATGTTTCGAACTTGGCCTTACCACCTTCGATCTTGAGCACGACTGCGCTCTTCATCGGGTTCCGGTGCACGTCCATCGTGATCTGGCCGGTCACGCCTTCGAAGTCCTGGGTACTGGCGATGGCGTCGCGAATCGCCGCCGGATCGAGCTTGCCGGCGCGCGCAATCGCGTCGACCAACACCTCCGCCGCCTCGTAGCCTAGCGCGCCTAAGCCAGTCGGCGCTTGACCATACTTGCTCGTGAACTTGGCGACGAATTGCTTGGCCTTCTCCGTCGCGACATCCGGCGCAAAATGGTCGGAAAAGTATGAGCCGTTGAGCGCGTCGCCGCCGATCTTGAACAAATCGGGGGAGTCCCAACCGTCGCCGCCCAGGAGCGGGATCTTCAGCCCGAGCCGGTCCGCGGTGCGAGCGATCGAGCCAACCTCGGAGTAGTAGCCGGGCACGAAGATGGCCTGGGCGCCGCTGCTGCGGATTGCGGTCACCTGCGCGCTGAAATCGGTGTCGTTCTGGGAATACGCTTGCTCGGCGACGATATCGCCGCCCATCTCGCTGAAGGAGGCCTTGAAGGCATCCGCGAGCCCGATCGAATAATCGTTCTTTACGTCTCGCAGGATCGCGACTTTGGTTAGCTTCAAGTGCTGTCGGGCAAACGTCGCCATGACTTTCCCCTGAAAGGGATCGATGAAGCAGACGCGGAAGATATAGTCGCCGACGTCCGTCACTTTGGGGTTGGTGGAGGTTGGCGAAATCATTGGGACTTTTCGGCGCTGAGCGACGCGGCCGCCGGCTAAGGACAGGCTCGATGCGACTTCCCCCAGCACGGCACTCACCTTTTCCACGTCGATCAGGCGATTGACCGCATTGGCGGCTTCGGCCGAATCGCCGCGGTCGTCCAGGGTGACGAGCCTCAACTTTTTACCCAATACGCCGCCGGCGGCGTTGGCTTCATCGAGCGCTTGGCGAATGCCTCGGTCGGTGTCTTGACCAAAGTGCGCCGTGCTGCCGGTCATGGAGGCGTAGTGGCCGATGACGATCTCGGTGGCGCTCCCCGCGGTCAGCGCAGGGCCCGTACTCGAGGCGCTCTTTTTACAGCCAGCCGCGCTCAGTGCCGCCGCACATAGTCCAAAGACAAAGGTCCGTCGCAGGGTCCGCATCGCTCGCGAACGCTAACACAGGCGGGTTTCGGAACGTGATGGTGAAGCCCTATTTGCAGGCGCGTAGTATTTTAAGGCCGTCGACTTCGACCTCGCACATGCGCTGGGCATCGTGCTTGGGCGAGGCCGCGACGCTCGGCGCGCTGAGCTTGATGGTGACCTTTTGGTCGCGCTGAGCAAGCACCTTGGCCGCGCCCTTCAGCGCGCCCTTTACCGCCTGCAGCTCCAATGTCTCGTTGGGCGCGGCGAGCACCTCGCAGGGCGTCACGTCGCAGACCTGAAAGCCATTTTTGAGCAGGGTCGCGCCCAGTGGATCGCTCGACACCTCCAAGCGCACCGCGCTCGTCGGTGTGACCGTCGCTGGGCTTGGGTTGGCCTTGACCTCCGCGCTGGCGGCGGGGACAGCGGACGTGCTGGGCGCGGGCTCCGTCGGCTTAGCCGCCACGACGGCGCTGATCTCCGGCGCCGGACTCGTGGTTCTGGCGTTGCGTGCGGCCAACAGCCAGGCGCCGCCTCCGCCGGCCGCGAGTAGCCCGAGCAGGCCCGCGGCGATCGCGCCGCCTTTGGCGCGCGGCGCGAGCGGTCGCGTCATAGCCTCGGCGCCGATCAACGTTTCGGCCCTTGCCGCCGCCGTTTCCTGACCGGTGATGGCGAGCCCATTTCTTGCCAAATCCGGCGCTTGTACGGCGGCGGGCGGCGGGGTCGAAGGCGAAAACTGTTGATGCGTGGGCGTGCTGGGAGCGTGCGGCAGGTACGAGAGCGAATGCTCCGCCAGGGATGACTGGATGGCGCGGTAGCCGAGCGCGGCGGCATCCGGAGTTGCGCTGATCGCCTGCGCAAACTCGAGCATGGATTGATAACGGACGTCCGGGTCTTTCACGAGGGCCCGCATGATCACGGCCTGCAGCTCGACCGTGATCGCAAGCTCGGGGAACACCACGTTCATGAACGGCGCGGGCTCGTTCAAGTGCTTCGTCAGGACGCCCAGGAACGTCTCGCCCGTGAATGGCACCGCCCCGGTGAACATCTCGTACATGATGATGCCCACGGCGTAGATATCCGCGCGCAAATCGGCGTGCTTACCGCTGGCCTGCTCCGGCGCCATGTACTCGGGCGTGCCGAAAATCATGCCGGTTCGTGTCAGCCGGCGCTTGGTTTCGACGACCGCGTCGTCCTTCGAGCGAAGCTGAGCGATGCCGAAGTCGACGATCTTGACGATCTCTTCCCCGTCTGCCGTGCGCTGCAGAAAGACGTTCTCTGGCTTCATGTCACGGTGAACGACGCCGTTGGCGTGGGCGGCGGCAAGCGCGCGGCAGATCTGCATCGAAACCCGGATGCCGGTCGCCGCGTCGAGCACGCGGCGGCGCGTGATCTCGTCGGCCAAGTCATTGCCCGCGAGAAACTCCATCGCCAGATAGAAACAGCCGTCTTCGAGCTGACCAAAGTCGAAGACGTCCAGCACATTCGGGTGCTTGATGCGCGAGGCGCTGATCGCTTCTTGTTGAAAGCGGGTCACGATCTCACCCTTGGTCGCGTACTCGGCACGCAGGACCTTCAGCGCGACGCGCTTTTCGATCGCTTCGTGCTCGGCCAAGTAAACTTGACCCATGCCGCCCTCGCCGAGCAGCTTGATGATCCGGTAGCGGCCCGCCGCCAGCGTGCCAATCATCGGGTCGGTGGATTCGGTCATGGCGAGCGGTGCACGCGAGCTCCATGCCGGGCCCGCGCAGCATGAAACCATACCTTTCCTTCTCTGGAGCAGCCAGAGCGCTCTGGATGAGGTGGCAACAAATTGTGTCGTTTGATAGGCTTCGCGAGCCAAATGATTGTCGTGATGGAGCCGGATGCGTCGGACGCGGCGATCGAGAGCATCATTTCTTTCCTCCTTTCGGCCGGCTTCGACGTCCACCGATCGAGCGGCCAATCGCGTTCGATCTTGGGCGTCGTAGGCGACGTGAGTGCAAACGACGTTTCAGTGCTGAGCGAATTCGAGGGCGTGGCCCACGTGACTCGCGTCAGTGAGCCGTTCAGGCTCGCGTCCCGCCGGTTTCGAAACCGGTCCACCGTGGTCGAGGGCGCTTGGGGGAGCATCGGCGGAGATCGCCCTTGGATCGCCATTGAACCCATTGGTCCGCTCGGCTCCGCTCGTAACCGCGGCCTCTCGGAAGAGGAGTCGCCGCCATCTGCCGAGCTTCCCTACGCGGTCGCGGCCGGTCGGCCCTTCGATGCGGCCGTGACTCGTTCGCACCTGGCATTTGAAAATGTCGGCTCGCTGGTTTGTCTGTCGATGCACCCCCAGGCACTGCAGCAAGCTTTTCCGGTGCGCTTCGTGGAGCGCCAGCCGAGCTGGGGCGCCAACGCTTGGATTGGTGCGGCCGAACGCGAACTGGAACGCGGACTCGACCAAGTCGTGCTGTTGGAAGCAGGAGGGGAGTATCCCAATGGTGCTCGCACCCTGGAGATCGCCGCCATCGCCCGCGCCAAAATCCGCACCCATCTACCGCTCGTCGTGGACGTTGCGAGCATCGCGCAGCGCGCGAAGTATTCGCAGGCGGTGGCGTGCGCCGCCATCGCCGGCGGCGCAGACGGCGTCATCCTGCGGACCTGGGTCGGTCGTGACGGGGAAACGCCGCGGGTGCCGGCCACGCTCCGCTGGCAAGAAGCGGTCGAGCTCGCCGAGCGCGTGCGAGAAATCGGCGCCGTCTTGCGCAAATGAAGCGGATTGCCATCTTCGGCTTCGGCCTGGTGGGCGCTTCGATCGCAGCGGCGCTTCGCGAGGCAACTCCCGAAACCGAGATCATCGCGCTCGATGTGCCGCATGTCTTGGCCTCGCCTGCGGTCCGCGCTCTTGCCCACGAGTTCATCGACAGCGCCGACGATGTGCAACTGCGCCGAGCTGCGTCGTCGGCGGACGTGTGCGTGCTCGCCGCGCCCGTGGCCGTGATCCGGGCCGCCCTGCCCACGTTCGTCGAGGCCGCCCGGGTCGTCACGGACTGCGGGTCCAGTAAGCGGTCGATCTACGCCTCCGTTGCCGGCCTCGCGCGCGCCCGCCGCTTCGTGCCCGGGCACCCCATGGCCGGCGGTCCTGGCGGCGGCGCAGAGCTCGCGCGCGCCGATCTCTTTCGCAACCAGACTTGGCTGTTGTGCCCTGAACACAGCGACGACGACGCGCTGTCCTGTGTCGTCGGCTTGGTCGATTTGCTGGGTGCAAAGAGCGTGTGCCTGAGCCTCGCCGAGCACGACCGCGCGGTCGCTTATACGAGCCACGCGCTGCAATTGGTGGCCAGCGCGCTATCGGTGCTCGCCAATGCGGCCGGCGCCGACCCCGCGGCAGGCCCCGCCTATCGGGCCACGACCCGCAGCGCGGGCGGCGGTGATTCGATGTGGCGTGATATTTTCGAGGCGAACGCAGATGAGATCAGCGTTGTCCTGCGCGAGCTGGGCGGAGAGCTGCAAGCGGTCGCGGCGGGCCTCGAAGCCGCGCCCGCAGACCCCAGCGCGGCGCTTGCGTTGCTGGCACGAGCCCGCGCCGCGCGTTCGGCCTAACGCGCAGGCCGAGCGGCCAAGCGTGGCCGGGTTTTTGCTTAGCTCGAAGGATGCGCGTGCTGAATGGGCGATGGCGGTGGCTGGCCGCCCTGGCAATCGTTGCCGGCTGCACACTCAACCCGCAACCGGATCTGCCGTCCGGCGCGCCTGTCAGCGAGGCCGGTGGCTCGTTAAACGCCGGCGACGGCCCCGGCGACGGAGCGGGCCGCGGCCCTGCCGCCGCGGGTTCGAGTGCGATTCCGGGCAGCCTGGGCGGAGGCGGCGCGGGCGGGAACAACGGCAACGCAGGCCAACCCGGCTCAGCCGGTGGGCCCACTAAAGCAGACGCCGGATCCGGGGGAGAGGTCGAACCGGGAGCGGCCGGCGCAGCCGGCGCAGCCGGAGTGGCCGACACAAGCTCAGCCCAACGCTGATCGCGGAGTCCCGGCTGTGCCACGTGTGCCAACGCGAATCGCTGCTTCCAACCCAAACCGTCTTGAGCGTGTTATGGAGGGCAGGAGGATGGGTGGCGTGTGGCACAAGTCGTGGTTGATCGGGCTCGGCCTCCTGGGCTGCACGCTCAACCCTCAGCCTGATTTGCCCGGCGAAACCGGGGTGGCGCCCACCCGGCCGGGAGAGGCGGCCGGCGCCAATGCCGGTGGCGGAGCCCAGGGCTCCGGTGGGACGACCGGTAACGGTTCCGGGGTTTCTGCTGGCGGGGCGCTGGACTCATCGGCGGCAGGTGCGGCGGAAAGCGGAGGAGTCGGAGGCGCGCACAACGAGGCCGGAGCCGCGGGAGAAACTTCGGCGGCCGGCGCTGCAGGGGAAGGCTCAGCCCTTCAGCTTGCGCCTGGGCGAAGCAAGTAATTGTCCATCACGTTCGAGATCAGGTCCGCGAGAATGCCGTCTGCGACGCGGAGCCGACGGCTGAGTTCGCGGGCGAGGTTCAACACGATCAGCGAGTACGAGCGCAGGTCGTAACGATACAAGGCATCGAGATCAGCCGCGCTGATGCGCAGCAACCTGGCCGGCGCGAGCGCGCGCACCGTCGCCGAGCGTGGCTGAATGTCGACGATGCTCATCTCCCCGAACCAGTCGCCGGGGCCGAGCACCGCGACGCGCGCCTCCGTTGCGCGCTTGCTCTTCTTCAAGACTTCCATCTCGCCGCCGACGACGACGTACATGGCGTTTGCGTCGTCGCCTTCGCGGAATACTATCTCGCCGGCTTCGGGGCGATGCACGCTGAGCGTGCCGGCCAAGTGAGTCAGCACCTCGTCGCTGAGAGCGCCGAACAGGCCTATCGACCGAAGCTCTGCCGGGCTGATAGTGTCCGATGAAAGATTGCTCATTTCAGCTCCAAGTACAGCCTATCGTCGCCCGGCCTTGCGTCAAACTCGCGGTAGCAAGCGCGCACATCCAACGGCCCTAAAATCAGAGATTTTTGTTGAAGACGACGCGCGGACGGGCAGGGCCGGCGTAGTCCTCGACGGTTGTTACGCTCCAACCGGTCGCGCGATGAAAAGCGATCGAGCCCTCGTTGCCGCTCGTGGTCACGGCCTTGAGCCGCTTGCAACCGGCGGCCCGCACGTCGTCCTCGAACGTCTGATACAACACTTTGCCGACCCCGCGTCGGCGATAATCCGGGTGGATTCCGACCAGCTGCACGTAACCCGTCTTTGGCGGGCCCGGCGCGACGAAGCCCAACAAGAATCCGACTAAGATGCCGTCATGCTCCACGACGCGGGCCATGGCGCCGAGCTCGTGAAAGAAAATCGGGTGCGCCAGGGCCGTCGTCGGTCCACCCCACCAGCGATCGATGATCTGAACGATGTGATCGTAGTCCTGCTTACCGAGGGGCCGAGTGATCATGGGCTCAGGCTGCTGCGACGAAAACGTCGGGATCCGCTGTTCGCGTCAGAATAACACGCAATTGCCCGCGCTCCCGCCAAACCTGGACACGAGAAATGTGCTTGGCCGCTCGTCACGGCGCGTCCAAGCTGTGTCGCATGTCTACCGATAATGGCGCCTCCTCAGCCATTCGCATCGCACCCTCAATCCTGAGCGCGGACCTCGGACGGTTGGCTGAGGAAGTCAAAGAGGCAGAAGCGGCTGGCGCGGATTGGATCCACGTGGACGTGATGGACGGTCGCTTCGTCCCGAACATCACCCTCGGCCCGCTCATCGTGAACGCGGTGCGCCGCGCGACGAAGCTACACGTGGATGTGCACTTGATGATCGTTGAGCCAGAACGTTACGTGGAGGCCTTCGCGAGCGCGGGCGCTGACTCGATCAGCGTCCAGGTCGAAGCATCGACGCATCTGCAGCGCACGCTCAATCAGATTCGAGAGCTCAAAACGCAGGCGGGCGTTGTTTTGAACCCGCACACTTCCGAGGAGTTTCTGCGCTACGTGCTGCCAGATCTCGATCTCATCCTTTTGATGACGGTCAACCCCGGTTTTGGCGGGCAACAGTTCATTCCCAGCGTGTTGCCCAAGATTGCCGCCGTCCGGCGTATGATTGACGAATCCGGTTTGAAGATCGAGCTAGAGGTGGACGGGGGCATAGCCCCCGATACCGCGGCCCGCGCGGTTGCCGCTGGAGCTCGCATGCTGGTCGCCGGAAGCGCGGTCTTTGGGCAGAGCGATCGGCGTGCCGCGCTGAGCGCGCTCCGTGCTGCTGCGCAGCAATGACCGGCTGGGTATCGCTCGCTTGCTTCGCGGGTCTCGCGCCGCTTGCTTGCAGCGGGGTGGCGCCGACGGTGGCCGCTGTCTCGCCCGCCGCGTCCGCCGCTGTGCGGCCCGCTCCCGGCGCGGCGGGGTCAGCCCAACCCCGTCCCGCTGAGGCCCCTGACCCAGAGGGAGAGGCCGAACAAGTCGTGGCGCGCGCGCTCACGTACATCTCCGCGCTGCGTCAGCTGCCGGCCACGGGCCCCGTAACCGGGCGAGTGATCACGCGCGATCAGATGGTTCAGCGCGTGGAGCACGAGCTAGATACCGAGATCCCTCCCGCCGTGGTCAGCGCCTCTGGAGAGATCTTGTTCGCGCTCGGCACCGTCCCCGCGTCCTTCGACTATCGCCATGGGCTACTGGACGTCATGCGGGCCGAGCTGCTGGGTTTTTACGAGCCGCACGACAAAACCATGTATCTGGGTGGTGACCTGCGCGGCGCGGAGCGCGATGCAACGCTTTGGCACGAGCTCGTGCACGCCCTGCAGGACCAACACTACGGGTTGGAGAAGCTACTGGTCTTTAGCGCCGACGCGGGCGACTGGCAGGGCGCCGTGCACGCGCTAGCCGAAGGCGACGCGACCAGCGCCATGCTCGATGCGATGTTTGCTCCCAAGGGCATGCGCGCTCCCGATGTCCCAGATTCGGTGATGGACCTCGAGGGCGCTCTGTCCGCGGGCGCAGTGCAGCAGGTGCCCGCCATCATCAAGCGCTCGGTGATTGCCCCGTACGTCGACGGACTAGCGTTCGTTAACTCCGTTCGGCGGCGCGGGGGCTGGCCCAGCGTGGACGCCGTTTGGAAGCGTCTGCCCACCAGCACCGAGCAAATTTTACACTTGGACAAGTATGACGCTCATGAGGATCCCGAGCCGCTTCCGGCTCTCGTGTCCAATCCTGGCGGCCCGAGCCAGCCGACCTATAGCGACGTCTACGGTGAGGAGACGTTACGCATTCTGTTCGAAGAGTGGATGCCGGCGCGCGCGGCGCACGACGCCGCGAGCGGTTGGGCGGGGGACCGCGTCACCTCGTTTTCGGACGGTGAGCTCACCAGTGTGGCCTGGCGCATTCGCTTCGACACCGACAGCGCCGCGTTGAACGGCCTGCACGCGTTTGCTCGCGGCATTCTCCGGCCGGAGGATCAGGGTCTTGATGAGCGGGGTCGGCTGGCGGAGTTCGTGTCGGCGGCTGAAGCGGAGGCGGCGACGCGATCCGGACAGCTGTGTCGCGATCGGCACGTCCGCGGCCCGATGTCCGTCACGCGTCGAGGGCGGGAGCTCGCGGTCACCATGGGTCCTTTTCGACGCAACTTGCAGTCGGCTTCGTCCGAAGGGTCATGCAGCGGCGCCCTTGGCTGGGGAACGCGGCTGCTGAACACGGCAAAGCCGTAAAACCCGGGTCTAGACCTTCCGGTTACAAGGTCCGGTTTGACCCGGGCTGAGGTCTTGGGCGACCCCGCTCGCCGCTTGCAGATGGCTCTAAGTCCTCAATCTGGGAATTGCGGACAGCCCTGCGGCGCTGGCACGTAACGTGCTTATTGCTGGTGCGAGAAACGAAAGCCGACTTCGAACGTTTTACAAAGGCGAGCCATGACCAGGACCCACAGCACCGCAAAACGAACGCGTCCCCCACGCGGGTCGGTCGTGAGCTCTGCGGCTGCCGGCGCGTCTTGGATGGCCCTGCTCGCCGCGACAAGCCTCGGCGCGGTGTCGGTCGAGCGGATGCGCGCTCAGGTTTCTGCGCAGGACCTGGCCGCTGCGACCAGCGCAGGTTATCGGCTGATCGTTCAATCGTACGCGCGCGCCTCGGTCGCGGCCGATGAGTTGCCGGGTGCCAATCACCGGCCCTTGGCCTCCGCGCAACGCTCGGTCACCGCTGAAGAATTAGCGCGCGGCGTGCACGTCGACGTTTTGCAAATAGACGAAGCCAACGCGGGTGACCAGTTCGTCGTGGCGTGGATAGAGCATGGCGCTCCTGACCTGGAGCTCGATGCGTTGCGCGCTCGCCCGAGCCGCAGTGCGATCGTAGGCGTCGCCAAGGCTTCCGCTGGGTCCGCGGAGATAGTACTGCGTCGTCAGGCCGCCTAGTCGCTGTTCCGCGCAGTCACTACGCCGCGGCCCGCTCTGAGCTGCGGAATGCGCGAAGCGCCCGCACCCGCCGAGCAAAGTCCTTCCGCTCTTCAGCGTCGAGGGTCACGCCGCCAAAACGGCCGCTGAGGTACAGCTGAGTGAGAGCCAGGGCTTCTACGCCCAGCGGGTGATGAAGGGTCGAAAGGGCAGCGGCATGCGCCAGGGGCGGGGTGCCGCTCGGCCGCGCCACCCCGCGAGCCGCCATCGCCGCGTCCAGCTGGCGGTACAGGTCGACTATTTCGCGCGCGGAGGTCTCGCGCTCGGTTGCGGCGCGCAGCGCGGAGGACTGGCCCGTGCGGCGACGACGAATCCAAATGGCCGCATACACCCCGAGTGCCAAACCCAGGACCGACAAGAGGGTCGCGCGCGGCGAGCTCAGCAGTCTGCCAAGTGCCCCGGGACGCTCCCGCAACGCGTTGAACCCGTGGTGGACAGACTTCAACAGCCCAACCTGCTGCTTCAAGTCATACCCGATGACGTGTCGATTCCAGCGCTGGGTCGTGGCTTCCACGAAGTCCCTGACGAACGCCAAGAAACCAGTGATGTCACTTTGCGGTGCCGCATTGGCAGGCGGGGTCGGATCGAAGCGCGTCCAGCCCGTGTCGTCCAAGTAAACCTCCACCCAGGAATGGGCGTCCCCCTGACGCACCGCGTAGGAGCGCGCAAAGCGATTATAGGTGCCGCCGATGAAGCCGGTGACGTTACGCGTGGGGACGTTCAGGGTGCGCAGCATCAAGGCCATGGCCGTTGAATAGAACTCGCAGTGTCCGCGTTTGGACACGAACAAAAAATCGAGCAGCGGGTTTTTTGCCGAGCCGGACGGCGAGTCGACGTCGTACCGGTAATCCTTGCGCAGCCGGTTCTCTATCAAACGCGCCTCGACCCTTGGATCGGTCGCGTTGCCGATCCAACTGCGAGCGAGCTCCGTGATGCGCGGCGGGAAGTCATTTGGCAGGGTCAGGTAATGCGATCGTTCGGCGGCCGGGAGTGCCGGAGAGGTCGGTTCATCCGCCGCCGCCAAAGAGACTTCGTAGCGCAGGCCACGATCATCCGGGCTCTTATAGGTGAGTGAGCCCTCGGGTCCGCCGCTGACCTGAGGCACGTTGTCTAAGATATTCAGGCCCTGCACGGCGACGGTGAGCGCCACGGCTTCGGGCGGCAGAAACACGACGGGCGGCTCGATCGGCTCGAGGTCTACGCGCAGGACTCGATCGCGAACCGCATCCGGATACCGTAGCAAGTGCACTTGACGTCCGCGCTGCTCGGCGTGCAAAGCCCCGCCGGAGCTCCGCGACCACGCCTTGCCCCGGTAGCTATCGAAGGCGGCGCCGCGCAAATAAAGAGCGACACGCGGCGGCGGATCTCGCGGCAGGCTCGGCACTTCGACGCGCATCACGATCGTGGGATCGCTGCGCAGCCGCCCGACTCCGCCCAAGTCGACGTGCTCGGTGAACCCGACCATGCGCTCCGCTTTTGGGTGGCTAAGTAGCAGCAGCGACAGGCCAACGCGCGGAAAGGCGACGAAGAGCACCAAGGTAAACAAAAAAATCGGAACCGAGAGCAAGCACGTGAAGACCAAGAACGAGCGACCGATCACGCGCCGGCTCCGCAAAATGCGGGGCACGTCCACGGGTAAGCCGGTGCGGTCGCGAGCGCCTTGCCGATAGTTGCCCTCGACTTCGCGGCGCAGGTGACTGAGAACGAGCGCGCCGGGCGCGATCACCAAAAATCCAAGAAAACACAGGCCGTACGCCAAGCCGCTGCCCAACACTGTCGCGGCGATCAAGTGCAATAACGCTAAGACGATCACTTGCTGGTCGTGGGCGGCGCCGCGGCGCGTGGCGAGGCGGATGACCTGCAGTCCGGCCGCGAACTCAACTGCTGTCTCGAGCAGATTGGCATTCATGAACAGCCGCACCGCCTGGACGCCCAGCAGCGTCAACGGCAGCACGATGCCAATTCGGCGCATGGTCGGGCGATCTTGGAAACTTTCCGGGATGATGACCGCGATCGCGAGGCCAACCAAGATGACGATCGCTAGCCAATGATTCAGCTCGCCGCTCGAGACCAAGGCCAGGAGCCCGAGCGCGGCCAGGCTGTCGGTCATGATTCGGTGAATTAGGCCGAACCTCACGCGCTCGTCCGGCTCCCGTCCGCGGCATTTTCGATGGTTTTCGAGGGCGCGGCGGGGAGCGGGGCGCCCGCGGGCCCCGCCTCGAGCAGCGCTAGAAATCGAAGCACCGGATCGGCGCCCACGGCGGTGTTGGCTCGCACGCGCTCACCGCTTCGAGCGAGCACGGTCACACCATCGCCGCGCTTAATGTGCGCGACGGCGCGAGACGCCACGTCGCGAATGCGCCGTTCGAATCGTGCCGTCCAATCCTCGTCCGGAGTGGCGCCCGGGTGCACCGCGTCGATCACGTAGGAGACGTCGCGCCGCACCTCGCGGGCTCGCTCCCGCACGATCATTTGCTCGACGCTTTTCCGCCAATAAATGTCTCGCGGGTCGTCCCCTTCACGCATGGCTCGCAACGACAAAATCTCTTCGCCCGCCCCCCGGCTCAATGCCGAGCTTCCGCCCAAGCGATCGCCCGGCACGTTACTGGGCAGCCGCACCGCGTCCACCGCGGGATAAATGATCAACTCGCCGTCCGCGCTGAGCTCGCGAGACTTCTCGAACAACCCGAACGGGAAGCGTGTGGCGACACGAAAACCCACGTGGCGGTCGCGGCCACGCCGTGCCGGCGTGCGCCGATAGGCCGCGACTTGCGCCGAGCGAGGGCTAATTTTCAGGAAAAAGCAGCGTTTGTCGGCAGGCTGGCCAGCGCGGAGGTCCTCGACCTCGATCGCATAGGAGGGGATGCGGCGCTTGTGGTTGAAGACTTCTATCTCCACCAAGTGCGGGCGCGCGACCTGCGCTCGCGGTGGCAAGCGGCGCACGACCGTGAGCTCGCGCAAGCTGAGCTCGCTCAGGACCCCCGACACCACGATCATCGACAGCAGCATACCGAGCAACAAATATAAAAGGTTGTTGCCGGTATTGATGGCCGCGAAGCCGACGCCGAACGTGATGCCGATAAAATATTTGCCTTCGCGCGTCAGCTTCAAGCGCCGCGGCGGGCGGAAGAACCGGCGCAGCCGCGTCCATGCCGCGCGCGAGCCTTGCGCGAAAGGGGCTTGCCTTGCAGTGTTGTTGGCGGCGCGACCAGAGGCCAGGACGTCGGTCAGCGCCGAAGAAGCCTCGAGGGAGGGAGCATCTGCCACGGCTGCCCCGATCAGAGCGGCACGGGGACACGTGCGATGACCTCGCGGATCGCGGCTTCGGTCTCTTCGCGGGTGGGCGCGTAGCCTTCGGCGTGGGCCGCGAGCCGCACGCGGTGCGCGAAAACGGGCACGGCCAAGCCGTGGATGTCGTCCGCGATGCAGTAATCGCGGCCATTCAACAGGGCACGGGCTCGAGCGGCCCGTGACAAGTTCATACCTGCCCGCGTGCTGGCGCCGAGGGAGAGCGCGGGGCTGTTGCGAGTGGCGGTGACGAGCGCCTGGAGGTAGGTGCCGAGCGCGCCATCCATTCCGACGCGTTCGACTTCGCGTTGCAAGCTGACCAAACCTTTGGGATCGAGTACGACGGGCACGTTTTGTATGCGGTCGTGATCGGGTTCCATCATTAATCGCATCTCGACCTGCGGCGGCGGATAGCCGATGCGGATGCGCATCATGAAACGGTCGAGCTGCGACTCCGGGAGTGGGAAAGTGCCGGCAAAATCCTGCGGATTCTGCGTGGCGATGACCAGAAAAGGCTCCGGTAAGGGGTGTGTTTTTCCGTCGAGCGACACCTGCTCGTCGCTCATCGCCTCGAGCAGCGCAGACTGGGTGCGCGGGCTGGCGCGGTTGATCTCGTCGGCCAGTAGGAGATTCGAGAATACGGGCCCGTGACGGAGCACGAACTCTGAAGTGCGTTGGTCGAACACCGACACCCCGAGTACATCGCTCGGCAAGAGATCGCTCGTGAACTGGACGCGCCGCATCTCCCCGCCCACGGCGCGGGCGAGCGCGCGTGCGAGGGTGGTCTTGCCGACGCCCGGCACGTCCTCGATCAAGATGTGCCCGCGTGCGATGAGCGCAATCAGTGCAAGCTCGACGACCTCCGCCTTGCCCTCCAACGCGCCTTCCACGGCACGCCGCAATTCGAGCAGGTGCTCGAGACGCACGGCTTGCATCGCAAGAGCGGGAGAACTCATTTCGATTGCCATGTTAGCATGCTGCGAGCCGCAACTGGGTCAAGCCGAAAGGGCCTGGTTTGGCCGGTACGCGGAGACTTGTAATGAACGCACACGACATTTGCCGCGAGGCGAGCGCGGCGCGCGCTCGCGCAACGATTTTCGAGGCCGAGTGCCAAGGATAGTCGGGTGATCGAGCAGATCGAGGTGCGGTCGGTGACTCGGCTCTTCGGCGCGACACCCGCCCTGCGCGCAGTCAGTCTGCGTTTTGACGCCGGGAGCATTACATTCCTGGAAGGACCAAACGGCGCCGGCAAAAGCACGCTCCTGGCCGTGATCGGCACGGTGCTCGCACCGACCAGCGGCGAGGTCGTGTATCATCCGCTGGGCGGGGAGCTCGAGTTGGTGCGGCCGCATATCGGCTGGGTCGCTCATGATTCACTGTGCTATCGCGAGCTCAGCGCGCGGCAGAATGTGGAGTTAGCGGCTCGTGTGTATGGCGTTCCGGTCGAAGGCGCATGGCAGCGAGTCGCGAGGCGAGTGGGCGCCGAGCAACTCGCGGATCGGCGAGTCGGCACGCTATCGCGGGGGCAGCGACAACGCGTGGCCTTGGCTCGCGCGCTCGTTCACGATCCGTCGCTCCTGCTGTTGGATGAGCCGTGGTCCGGGCTAGACCGCGCGAGCGCCGAGCACCTGCAGCACGCCCTGCTCGAAGAGCGAGCCCGCGGCGCGCTCGTGATTGTGGTCAACCATACGGAAGGGTTGGCAGAACGGCTGGGAGCGCGATGCGTTCGCTTAGAGAACGGCCGCCTCGCTTAGTCCAACTTCCCGCGGGTGGCGGCGGCAGGCGTTGGCCATCGCTCGCGCGCGTGGGCGCTGGATCATCCGCGATTGCGTCGCCACGCTCGGTGCGGTGAGGCGACGAGGTTTCGAATTCTTGCCGTTCAGCTCGAGCCCGGGGCCAAGCACGGTGCCGCGAACGAAATCGCGTTTAGTCGCTCGAGGCGCGGACTAACGCTTCCGTCAGTGCGCTCACTCCGTCGTCCTTATGGCGGGCCAACACCGCACTCACTTTCGCGATCCCGAGGCGCTCCAGTTCAGCCGCATTGCGCCCAGTGCTCGCGTCTGCGTCGCGCGCGCCGGACAACACCAAATGATCGGGGGCGCGTCCGCGGGCGGCCATGGCCTGCAGCGTTGCGCTCACTTCGTGAAGAACCCCCAGGCTATCGGAAGCCACCAGTACCCACACCGACGGGTCGAGCTGGCGCGCGAGTTCGAAGTTCGACTCGGAGTCGTTCAGGGGCGAGAACACGCCGCCTGCGGTCTCGATGATCGACCAGACGGCAGGCTTTAATCCTAGGCGTGCCGAGGCGTGTTCGCCGGCATCCAGGCACCAGAGGCGGACCGCACTCAGGTCGACGCTCTGCCCCGTGTCTCGCGCTGCCAAATGCGGGGACAAGGGCGGCTCGAATGCATAGCGCGGCAGATGGCTGAGAGGGCTGATGGATCCAGCGTCCGCCAGCGCCAGCGCATCGGAACCAACTCCGCTCCCTGTATAGCCACTCTCGATCGGCTTGAGTCCGATGGACGCTTGCGCGTGGCGCGCCAAGTCGTGGAGAAGAGCCGTGCTGACCCGGGTTTTGCCAACGCCCGTTCCGCAGCCTAGGATCACGACGCGAGGCACGCGTCCTCGACGGCAGCGGCGAGCCGCTCGATGTCGGCCTCTGTGAAGGTCGCCTTGACCGTGAGCCGCAAGCGAGCGGCGCCTGCGGGCACGGTCGGTGGGCGAATCGCCTGAGCCAATATCCCCCGTGAGCGCAGGCGGCCGGAGGCGGCTAACACCCGTTGATTGCCGCCAAGGACGACAGACACGATGGGCCCGAACGAACCGCCGATGGTGTCGAGACCGGCCGCGCGGAGTCGTTGTCTGAGCTCGTTCGAGTTGGTGATCAGCTGTGCCCGGGCTCGATCAGCGTTCTGCACCTCAGTGAGGTGCTGCAAGGTGAGCCGAGCTTGGCGTGGCGGAGGCGCGGTCGAGAAGACAAAACTGCGCGCACGATTCCACAGAAACGTGCGCAGGGATGCACTTCCAGCAACGAAGCCGCCATGAGTCCCGATGGCTTTGCCCAGCGCGCCGACTAGAATGTCTGCACGCACTCCCGCCTGGGCGCACAGCCCGCTTCCCGCGGGTCCGAAGACGCCAAGCGCGTGCGACTCGTCCACGACCAAACAGGCATCGTGGCGGTCGCAAATTGAGCGAAGCTCTGCCAGGTCCGGACCGTCGCCATCCATGCTGAAATAAGACTCGGTCAGCACCCAGCACGCGCGCGACCCAGAGTAGGCAGTCAGAGCCCGACGAATAGCGGCAAGGTCTAGATGAGGAACCACCACCAGCTCCGCCTTTGCGAGGCGGGCGCCATCGATCAGCGACGCGTGATTGCCTGAGTCTGAGATAATCACTGACTCGCGTACGCCGAGCGCGGAGATAAGACCGAGATTTGCTGCGTACGTTGACGAAAACAGCAAGGACGTCTCTGCACTCACCCACGAGGCCAGCGCCGTCTCGAGTAAGACATGATCGAGCGAGGTGCCGTGGATGAGCCTCGACGCGCCGGACCCAGCGTTGCCTAGTGTTTCACGTGAAACACCGCTCTCAGCTAAACCTAGATAGTCATTGGACGATGCGTCCAAGGCCTGCTGGCCGCTCTGCGCTGCCGCGGCCGCCACTGCCGCTCGGGCTCTCCCGTCATCGGGTTCGCGAAGCAGCCCGTCCGCTGCCAGCTGCGCCAGCGTTTGATCAATGAGAGCCTCGAACCGCACCACCGCGTCATAGCACCTCAGCTCGGCGACGGACGTGTGCCTCGATGAGGACACCGCGGACGTCAAGGGCGTAGTGCTCATGTTCACGCTGCGTCAGCTTCGGAGGCGATCACGCTCGCCCGGCACGCCAAAGTCTAAGACCTTCGCAAAGTGGGTTCCTTTGCGTCACGTCCCGACGCGTGACAAGCGTCCTAGCGCTGCGGCGTCCTAGCGCCGCGCGTTCCCGCCGTCGGCGGTGCGCAACGACGTCGGGCAGCGACTGCTTGCCGTGATCGACGAGTCGCCGCGAGCGGTCGCGGGCCTGCGCGCGTCCAACGCGTCAGAACGCGCCCTAGCCTATTGCAAGCGGACCTTCCGCCAAAAGCACCACCGTTCGCAACCCCCGAGCCAGGAGTAACCGGCAAGGAAGTCGCGCTTTCACGTGAAACAGCCCCCATCATCAGAGCGTCGCCGCCCAGGTTGATCACAGCGCACAAATTCGCTGAGGGTCTCATGCACCGCCGTTGGAAGGTGTGGCTCCTTCATAGCCAAGTGCCTCCAAGTTCGAGTCGAAGGGGCGCGACCTGCCACGCGAATGCCGCAGGGGCAAGCCGTGGCGCATTGTGTTGGTCCGGCTATGCCGCGTCCCCTCCGCGTAGACCCATGCTTCGTCACTCGGCCCATCCGGGCGCCCGCGCGGACGCTTAAGCCATTAGTCCCTAAGCAGGCGCCGACCGCGTGAATCCCCGCGGATGGTGCCCTATGAGTCGGGCGATGCAAAACGACGAGGCTTGCGACACTAAGATCCCGGCGCCCCGCCGAGACATCCCCGATAGGCGCGATTTGACGAGATTAATTCGGGTCGAGTAGAAAGAGACGCAAGTGCACTAATGAGCGGCATGAATGCTCACAGCGTCAAGGTCTTGTAATGCCTAGAAACAGCGCGCTCGCATTTACCTACGCGCACCGCGCGGCAATTAAATGTAACTAGCCTTGGTCAGTCGTCGCAGCACATTAGATAAAACAAGTCTCAATGCCAACCCGCCAGCCGGCACCGGCGCCCAGCCGCGGCCACTACGACCGCGCGCTGACCCGTCGCGAACGGCAGGATGCGCAGCGCGAACGGGTGACTGGCGCGCTGGCGCACTTGAGTGCGACCGGGCGCGACTTGAACGTAGCGAACGTCGTAGAGGTAGCAGCGATCGGCCGGAATACGTTTTATGAATACTTTGACGATGTCGAGCATGCGTTGCACGCGCTCAGCGTGCGCGCTCGGCGCGAGCTGAGTGCGCGCGTCGCATTCGAGCAGACGTCGGCACGGACTCCCCACGAGCGTATTCGCGCACTGGCCTGGGGCTGGGTGCATACTGCGCTTGCGCAGCCCAACTGGGTACGGCTTGCCCTGCGACCGCCTACACGGGCGCGTCATCACGCGCAGCTGTCTGCGCTGGGCGAACACCTCCGCGATCTGTTGAGCACGGAGGTGAGCGCCCGAAGCGCCCTTCCGGGGCTCGCTGATCCGCTGAAAGTCGAAGCGGTCGCGGCCGTGTTCGAGACGATCAGCCGTGCTCACTTCGGCCCGCGGCCGATGTCGAAGCAATCGCTGCACGCGGCGTTAGTAGATGTTTCGTTGCGCTTACTGCGTTGAGCCGCCGCATCTCGAACCGGTGCCGATGGCACGCACGTCGAGCGTTTCCAGGAGCGAGCGGGGCGATTTCGGCTGGCCTCAGCTGTCGCCCGGCGGTTGTGGAAAACCTGCGCGCTTTCTGGGGCAAAGCGTGCCATTTCGAGCACTGAGCTAGGCCGGCGAATCGCTGCTGCTCAGCATTTCCATCACCGCGCGAGGGTGCTAGCGTCGCTCGCGCATGCCCAAAGGTCCGGTCGAGCTCCGTGTTGGCGGACAGACCTACCGCGTCGCTTCGACCGCGGAAGAAGCGGACCTGCATCGTCTCGCCGATGTCGTGGACGGCCGCTTGCGTCAGCTCACTGCACCGGGTCGCGCGGTCTCGCCGCAGACGCTGCTGCTCGCCGCAATCTCCCTCGCTCACGACCTCGAAGACGAACGCAACCGAAGACTGCGCTCCGAGCAACGCGCCCGTGAGATGTTGAGCAGCTTGGTCTCGCGCATCGATGCTGCGTTAGAGGCAGACTCAGCCGAGCTCTCTACGACGCAAGCGGCGCCGCCCGCCGCGGCGGATGAGGCCGAGGTTGAGTTCGATTTTGGACCGGCGCCAGAGGCTTAGTTAACAAGCGCGCCGCAGTGGGCCCGCGCCGCTGCCCAAACAAGGCCACGCCGGCTTTAATCGCCCCGGTCCGGCGCTCCGTGCAGCCACTCGTATCCGAGTAAGAAAGGGAGTGCGAGCCACAGGCCGTCGACCTGCAGGCCCACGTACACCGTGCTCGCGTGGCTCGCTCCGAGCGCCGCATCGCCCCCGACTACGATGCCGCTCGCCATGGCGTACGCGCCATGAAAGTTATGACTCCGAAACCCGAAGAATGCCTCCGCGGCCAAACGCGCATCACCGCCGTTTCGGCTGAGGCCGCCCGCCGACAGGACGACCGGCATGTCCCCCGAGAACGCCGGCAGTAACCAGCTCAACCCGCCACCGAAGCGCAGATCCGAGAAATTTGCTGTGCCGACTTTCGCGTATGGCCCGAGCGCGAAGGCGGCGTTGCGATCGCGGCCGAACAGCAGATCGCCGCGAAATGCGCCGCAAAATGCCGTCTTTTGCCAGAGACTTTGGCGCCCGCCCAAGCCACATAGTGAGCTTTGCGCGGCGAGATTCCATTCTGGTTCGGCCTGCGCGTGCGCTACCCACGACGACGCACCGAAGAACGTCAATATTAAAATGGCGCGCATGGCAGAATAGCCAGGATGCATCGGCCGTGAGAGCGATCGACTGGCCCTCCGAGGGCGCTAAGCGTCGGCAGACGCGAGCGCCGCCCAGCGAGTCGCTGCATCGCCGGTCGCGCTCAGGGGGTCGAAGCCGGAGCGTAGGACGGGTTTTGCGTCGGATCTTCACACAGAGGATGAGCGGCGACGCACAAAGTGCAGGAGATGGCTTGGTCTTGACCGAGCAAGCAGGGTTGAACGGCAGCCGTCGTAGCGGTGGTCGTCGATGCCGAGTCCGTACAGCGATAGCCCGTACTGCCCGCCACGGGATCGTTCGCCGCCGACGGGTATTGCACCAGGCAGCCTTGGCAAACCGTGATCGGGAAATCCAGCTCGCTCGAGGTCACGGACTCGCCGCCGAGGGTGTTGCCGAACACGCGGATCTTAGCCAGCACGACCGTCTGTGAGAGCCCTGCTATGCCGGGCGGGATAATGCTGACGGCCATCGCTGCATACGCCGGGGCGTCGCCGGATGAAGGGTCCACGAAGCCTGTTCCGACCGTCGAGTAAGTACCGTACGTCTTTTGCCCATTCAGCGAAGTGAGCGTCACCTCGGCTCCGCGCAGAGAAATCCGAGATGTTTCAGTTCGCAGCTGCTCTCGCGAGCCCCGTTGCGTGAGTTGGTTGCCGACCAAGAGCGCTGCCGTGTAGCTGTTCGTGAATTCCGTATCCATCGTCCCGGAGGCCAACATGGCGGCGGTAGTGTCCGGCTTCGCGACACAGGTCGACTGATTGGTATCGATCACGCCTAGTACGAAGAGCGAGCTGTCGTTGTCGACGCAGCCGGAGACTAGGGTGAGCGAGCCGAGTGCCAATAACCCGGCGGAAAGCAAGTACTTGGTGGTCGAGCGGCGCATAGGGACCTCAAAGGCAGCAGGCGCGGGATGCACGCACCTAGTCGAAGTGTACCGAGCGACTCAGCGCGACGCCAAGATTGTGCAGAATTGCGCTTAATGAAGTAGAAGGAATGCGGAGAAGCCGCTCACTCCACGAGCGCCTGCACGTGCGCCCTGAGCTCGCCGAGCGGGACGAGCGCCGTCTCGACGACGCCCGGGGCGCTGGCGAAAACGAAGCGCACCGAAGACCCAGCGCGCTTTTTATCGTGACCGATCAGTGAAGCAGCCGCGGCCAGGGGCTGGCCCGACAGCGTCGAAGGAAGGCCCAACCGTTCCAGCAGCTGGACAGTCCGTTCGGTTAGTGAACTGGGCGTCCGGCCGAGTCTTTCGCCCAAGCGGAGTGCCGCTACCAGCCCCAAGCTCACGGCTTCCCCGTGGCTCAACGCGGTGTAGCCCGCTTGTGCCTCCAGGGCATGGCCTACCGTGTGCCCGAGATTGAGCACCGCGCGTAGGCCGCTCTCGCGCTCGTCCTGACTGACAATCCGCGCCTTCACGCGGATCGTTCGCCGAACCAGAGCGGCGGTGAGTTCTGGATCACGGCCCGCGATGCGCTCAGCGTTGACGTCCAGGAGCTCGAATAGCTCCGGATCTCCGATCAGCGCACTCTTCACCACCTCTGCGAGTGCGCCAACGAAGCCGCGCCGCGATTCGGTCGACAAATAATCCACGTCGCACAGCACGGCGCTCGGCTGCCAGAAAGCGCCGACGGCGTTTTTGGCCGATGCCAAATCGACGCCGGTCTTGCCCCCGACCGAGGCGTCGACCATGGCCAGTAAGGTGGTGGGAATGCCGAGCCAGCGCACGCCGCGCATCCAGGTGGCCGCCGCAAAGCCGGTCATGTCGCTGACCACCCCACCACCGAGCGCGACGAACGTGGCTTGACGGTCCACCGATCCGGCGAGCGCAGCGCGCCAGATCCGCTCGACGGAGGCGATGTGCTTGTGTGCTTCGCCAGGCTCGAGATCGACTCGCACGACGCGCGTGCCAGCTTGGGTCAGGGAACGCTCGATGCCGGCCGCGTGCAGGGCAGCGACGGTCGTGTCGGACACGAGGACGCTAACCGGGCTTTGAGCCGCCAGGGCGCCGACGCGCCCGCTAGCAAAATTACTCCCAATCTGAACGCCGTACGACGCTTGACCGGCGGCGACCGCGATTTCGTCGCGCGCCCACGCTTCGTAAACGTTAGCCGCGACAGCTTCCACCGGGGCTTCGCACGAGATACGGGCCTGCGCTTCCGAGTAGGCGACCGCTCGTAGGTCGAGTAGCTCGGCCGCACGCTGCTCCGCGTCAGCACCGGATAGTAAGGGCCTGCCACCGTGCGCGAGGGCCCGACTAGCGAGCGCTGCGGGCGAGCCCTCGAGCGTCACTACGACGCAGGCGTCGAGCGCGCGCAGGCGCACGTCGCGGGACAAGAGCGCGCCGCCGCCCACTGCGATGACCGGCGCTAGCGCCGCGCCTTGAGCTTGGTCGAGAGAGCGGAGCAAGCACGCTCGCTCGAGGCGGCGAAACACTGCCTCGCCTTGATTTGCAAAGATGCGCTCGACGCGCTCGCCGGTCTCGGCTTCGATGGCCCGGTCCAGATCGATGAATGGCCGGCCCGCACGCTGTGCCACGAGGGCGCCCACCGTGGACTTGCCGCTGGCCATGAAGCCGTTGAGGATCAGCGGGCGTAGCATTGGGTGATTCTTTGGGCTCCGAGGTGGCGCAGGGGTCCGGGGAGCTTGCCGGAGCGAGCCCGACCGCGCCATACACTCGGCGTGGCAAAGCGAACAGACGCCGGTGACTGCCCCTGCGGACCGGGATAGCGTAGGCCGGGTGGTTTCCGGTGGAGCGGCTAGCGATTTCGAGCTCCAGGACGCAAATTGAAATGGATCGGATGCGGCTCCCGCCATGATTGAACCGACAATCCTCCGCTTTACAAAATACGAAGGGCTGGGCAACGACTTCTTGATTGTCGACGCGGCGCTCGACGTACCGCTCGGGGCCGAGCAGGTGGCGGCGCTCTGCGATCGTCATTTCGGCGTCGGCGGTGACGGCGTCCTGCTGGTGACTCCACCGAAGAGCCTCGGCTCGCGCGCGACGATGGTCGTGCTCAATGCCGACGGCACCCGGCCTGAGATGTGCGGCAACGGGCTGCGCTGCGTGGCGTTGCACCTTGCCCTTCAGGACCGCGCCCATGGGGTGAGCTTCATCCTCGACACGGATGCCGGGCCGCGGCTGGTCGCGGTAGAGCGCGCCGAGCAGCACGGCTCGGTGTCTGTCGGCATGGGCCGCGGCCTGCCAGAGGCGGATCTGAGCTTCGTGTTTGGCGACAAAGAGCTGACGTTTAACCGGGTTTCCATGGGTAATCCGCACGCGATCAGCTTCGACACCGGCTTCGGCACGACGGAGCTCGATGAGCTGGGCCCTGCGCTGTCTGCGCAGCTTTCCGCCGGGACCAACGTAGAAATCGTAACGGCGCGCGGCCCGCTGGCGCTGGATGTGATCGTCTGGGAGCGCGGCGTCGGGCGAACGTTGGCTTGTGGGACGGGAGCCTGCGCGGTCGCCGTGGCCGCAGCGCGTCAGGGGCGCGTGCCATTCGATACGGAGATAGAGGTGCGTTTGCCTGGTGGTCCACTGCACATCATCGTGTCCCGGGAGACTCTCGACGTGACCATGCGTGGTCCGGCCAAGCGCGTCTTTTCGGGCGAGGTGTCGGTGCGGTGAACGTCGAGGCTCGCGGTCCGAGCCACGACCTGAGCATCGTTGCCATCGTGGCGGACGGGGAGGCCATAGAGATCCTCGACAAAGTCCTTGCCCAGTCGGGCGACAAGCTGAGCGTGGTGACCGACTTGGCCGACGGTTTATCACGCATTTCGTCCCAGATTCCGGACGTAGCGCTGGTGGACGTCACGCTGGGCGAGGGCGCCGGGCTGGCCATGTTGCATCACATCCGGGCGCTCGCGCCGCAGGTGATCGTCTTGGCGTTGACCCGCGCTGAGCGCTTGCTACTTGGCGTACAAGCCGCCTCGCTCGGCAGCGCGGGCACGTTATTGTTTCCTTTGTCGGGCGACGAGCTGCTCAGCGCTCTGTCGGAGGTGCGCACGCGGCTCGCGGAGCGTGCCCAGCGATTGCGTCTGGAGCACGCTCTGGCTCTCTCGGCCCAGCACGCGTCACTCGTCGAGCAGGTCGCCGAGATCGCCGAGGCCCCATCTCGCCGCGTGGCCGCCGAGCGTTTGGCCGCGCATTTGGTGCGTGACCTGGGCGCGACCTCGGCCGCGGTGTACGTGCCGGCGACGGTAGGATCGCGACAGCTGATGCGCGCTGGCAGCTGCGGCAAGATCGACGATGCGCCCAGTTTTTGCGACGAAATGACGCTCTTGAGTCACGCACGGGTGCGCAAGCTGGACACTAGCCGCCTGGCTCTCAAGCGCGAACAAAGCGGCGTCCTCTTACTGGGCCACACCGCGGAGGGCGAAAGCGCGGTCGATGCGTTTCCACTTTTCCCGCTGCTCCTAGCTCAGGCTACGACGGCTCTGGCGTTGATCGGGGCGCGTGAAGAATCGCACCGCGGGGCGATGAAGGATCCGAGCTCGAGCGCTTACACGTTCGCCTATTTCGTGGACGTAGCGGGCCGTGAAATCGACATGGCGCGCCGTCACGGGCGCCGCTTTGCGCTGGCGACGATTTTCGTGCAGAGCGCAAAAGACCCACCGGGCGCGGCTGAGCCTTCCCTACGAGTGGCCGAGCAGGTTCTGACCGCGGTCCGCGACACCGACGTACTGGCGCGGGTCGACGCCCAGGAATTTTATCTGCTTTTGCCAGAAACGGGCGGAATCGGCGGCCATTCGTGCCGGCGGCGGATTTTGACCCAGCTCGGAGAGAGCGCTCTAGGGGCGCTCCGCGCAGACCTGTCCGTGACCGTAGGCGTCGCGACCTTTCCCCACGACGGCGGGGACCTGTCGCGCCTGCTGCGGGTTGCCAAGCAGCGCGCCGAGTCGTCGTCGAACAGCGTGGTGCACGAGTCGGCGTTGCGCGCGTTGTCAATTTCGGACCTGGTCGACGCCTTGCTCAGTCCGCCAAGCGCCGCGGTGAGCGGGTGGTGCGGGGTTGAGCGCCCGCACTACATCGAGCTGCCCGCGCAGGATTTCGTCAGCGTCGCGCTGTCGGCCGTGTCAGAGGCCGTCCGCGCGGGACAGGCGCGCGTCGTCGCTTCCGTGCATCCGGGGATCAGTCTGGGGGGCGCAATTCGCGCGGAATACTCGCGCAATGCGGAGGATATGCGCTTCGATGCGGTGAACGTCGCCGAGCTCGCCGGCGGCGCGAACCTCGAGCTCTTGTGTGTCGTCGCGGAACAATCGGCCTATGTGTTGCTCGGTCGGAGCGAGGTGGGCGTCGTGCGCGCCATGCACGCCGCCGATCCGTTGCTCGTCGACTTCGTGTTGAGCAAGCTCGCGGCAGCCACTGGCTCGAGGCTCGAAGATTAGTGGCGCAGCTGGTGCTGGTGGTCGAACCGGACTTCGATCTGCTCGGGGCGCTGGCTTCCCGCCTGCGATCGCGCGGCCTGGAAGTCGCGATTGCAGACAGTATAGACAGCGCGCTGGACAAGGCTCGGGCAGCGCCACCGGTGGCCGTCATCGTGGCTTCGCAGATCTCGAGGCGCGGCGAATTAGCCGAGAGATTGGCGCAAGATCCGCGGCTGGCTTCCGCCCGGGTCTTCACTTTGTTCGCCCAGCGCCCGGAACGCGAGCTCGGGGCCGATGAGCTCGACGCGACGGACCTGGACGACGTGGCGCGGCGCCTCCACGCGCTTCGACCGCGCGCGGCGCCAGTGGGCGAGGGCGGGGATCTGCGCGGTAATTTGCAGCAGCTTGGGATTTTAGACCTGTTGCAGCTCTTGTGCATGAATCGGCGTAGCGGATCCTTGTCCGTCACGACGCCGCTCGGGGCTGGCGAAGTGCGCCTGGCTAATGGCGAGATCGTCGACGCCGTGTATCGGCGCTTAGAGGGGGAGAAGGCTCTGTATCGCCTGCTCGGTGAGACGGACGGGGTGTTCTCTTTTGCCAGCGGAGCGGCGCAGGCGTTGCGGCGAATCGTCTCGTCTTCGCGCACCTTGTTACTGGAGGGCGTGCGCCAGATTGACGAATGCAAGCGTCAGCGCGCGGCATTGCGCGGCGAATCCGACGCCTTTTCGGCGCTCGTCCCCGCCCAGCAAGCGACGCGTGAGGCCGCCCAGCGCGTGCTGGAGGTGCTGCTCTCGCCGCGGACTCTGAGTGAGTTGTTGGACGAAGTGCCGCTCGCGGACTCGGAAGTCTTAGACGCGTTAGCGGAGCTGCTCGACCTCGGTCAAGTGCGCCGGATCGCCGCGGGCGCCACGCCCGTCGAGCTGGCTGACGCGGAGCGCATGGCCGTGTTGGCGGCGCTGGCCAAACGCGCCGCACGCCCTGGGTTTCGCGGGCCGGTGCGCATCGCCCTAGCCGCCTCTCAGCAGCGGCTGGCGGCACTGACGCACGCAATCAGCCGAATCGCCGATGCTGTGGTCGCGAGTGAGCTGGTACCGAGCGCGCCCATCCCTCATGCGTTGGCGACGCTGCGCCTGCCCGAGGGCGCTGAGCTGGCCGTTTTCGCCTTACCGCTCGTCGTGGCCTTTGCGCCGCTCTGGGCGCTCATTTTACCCAGCTGCGCCGCAGTGGCAGAGCTTGAGCCAACCCCGGACCGGGCGTTACAGGTGGCTTGCGCAAACGCGGGCGTACCCCTGGTCGACGCCGGCCAACTGCTAGGCGCTGGCGATGACAGCGACCCGGCTCGGGTTGCGGCTTTGTTGCGGACGCTCTTGGAGCGCGCCGCTGGCGGCTGAGGGCAAGGCATGAAAAAGATCGCGATCATCGGCGGCGATGGAGTTGGGCCAGAGGTCGTGGCCGAGGGCGTGCGCGTGCTGGACTGGTTTCGCGCGCGGCGCGGCGTCGATTTGGATCTGTGGCACTTGGACTTGGGGGCGGAGCGGTATCTGCGCGATGGCACGACCTTTCCGGATGCCGTGCGTGACGCGATTTTTAATGACTGCGCGGCGGTGTTGCTGGGCGCCCTCGGCGATGAGCGCGTGCCGGGGTTCGAGCATGCGCGCGACATCTTGTTCGGCATGCGCATGGGCTTCGACCTCTACGCCAACGTGAGGCCGGTCCGCGCCCTCTCGGACGCTTTGGTGCCGCTCCGTGGTCGCCGGGCGAAGGACGTTGATTTCGTCGTTTTTCGCGAAAATACGGAAGGCATCTATGCCGGCGTGGGCGGGCAGCTCCGGCGCGGTACGGCCGATGAGATCGCGATCAATGAGGACATCAACACCCGCAAGGGCGTCGAGCGCATCGTGCGAGCGGCGTTTGCGTTCGCCCGGCGACACGGAAAGACACGCCTGCTCATGTCCGATAAGTCGAACGCCATGCGTCACGCTCACGAGCTGTGGCAGCGGGTGTTTCACGACGTGCGGGGGGACTATCCCGAGATCACGGCCAGCCATCTGTACATCGATGCGCTGTGCCTCGAGCTGATCCGCGACCCGAGCCAATTTGAGGTGATCGTCACCAACAATTTGTTTGGCGATATCGTCACCGATCTGGGGGCGGCGCTCCAGGGCGGGCTGGGCGTGGCGGCCAGCGTCAGCTCCAACCCGGACTATCCCGAGCGCGTGAAGCTGTTCGAGCCGGTGCATGGCTCGGCGCCCAAGTTGGTCGGGCTTGGCCGCGCCAATCCGGTGGCCACGCTGCTTTGCGTGGCGATGCTGTTCGAAGAGCTGGGCTTTTCCTCCGCCGCCAACGAGCTCGAGCGCGCCATTCGGCAGGCCGTGCTGGCCAACGAGACGACTCCGGACCTGGGGGGTGCCCTGAGCACCCGCAGCGTGACGGACGCTGTATTGGGACGGCTATCGCCGGCCTGACGGCCCGGTAGCAAGGGCTCGGCTCGCGCGGAGGCCTGTGGTAACTCCGTCCCATGGTCGGGCCAACTCCTGCCCGCGAAGAGGATGCCGCCCGGATCACGGGCGCGCGCGGCGATTTCGTGAGCGGCCTCGGCAGGCGCGTCGAGGCCTTGCGCGTGTCACTGCGCGGCATCGAGCAGAGCCCGAACGATTCCGCGCTGCGCCACGCGCTGCTGCGGCGCGTCCACGCGCTGAGCTCGGCTTCGCGCGTGCTCGGCTTCGCTAGTGTTGCCGAAGCACTCACCGAGGTCGAGCAGCGCTTACGTCGCAGCGAGTTCTCCGAGGTCGCCCGCTCGCTCGATCTGCTGCCGTCGCTGATCCTCGGCACGCCCGCCGGGCTCCGTCCGAGCATCGACCCGGGCGGCGAACGAGCGTCCGGTCCCTGGCCGCTCAGCGTGCTGATCTTCGGCGCGCAATCGTTGGCGGACGCGATTCAAGCCATTCCGGGCACCCACGTCGAGTGCGAACGCACGGAAGATTTGACGCGCGCGCGCGAGCAAGCCCGAATTTTTGGTCCAGATTTGGCCATCATCGACGCGGACCGTTCAGGCGCGTACGAGCTGGTAGAAGCCTTCGCGAAGGATCCGTCGATCGACCGAGTGCCTGTGATCGTGATCGGCGATTTTGGCGATCCCCAAGCCGCTTCGGCCTTCGTGACTTTGGGCGCCGCGCGCCTACTCTCGAAGCCGATCAGCGCCGAGGCATTGCAGCGTACGGTCGTCGAATTGCGCGCTCGAGCGACGGAGCCCGGTGTGGTCCGCGAGCCGCTCGGCGACCTCTCGGTAGAGGCACTGACCGAGCGCATCGCCGCTGAAGTGAGGCGTGGCCTCCTGGAGGCCGTGGAACCGAGCGCGCGCGGCACCAGCGTTGGCTTTGGTGAGGGGGCGGACGTCATGGCCGCGGTCTGGGGCGCCGTGGCCCGCGTTCGGGAACTCGTCACGTTGCGGTCTAGTGGGTCCGTGCGCTTCGAGGCGAGCGGCCCAGAAGGCGCCGTGCCGATCGCAGTCTGGAGCAATGAGGAACGCCGCGCGGGCGAGCGCGGTGTGGGAAAGCCCCGGGAGAGCGACGACGTCACGCTCCGAGGGCGCCGGATCGTGGTTGCCGACGATGACCCGGCCGTCGTTTGGTTCATGACCGGCCTCCTCAAGGCGCTGGGTGTCGAGGTCTTGGAGGCACACGACGGCGCGCGCGCCCTGGCGCTCACCTACGAAACCTGGCCTGATTTGGTGGTCAGCGACGTGCTGATGCCGAAGCTCGACGGCTTCTCGCTGTGTCACGAGATCAAGCGCGACGTCGCCGTCCGCGACGTGCCGGTGATTCTCTTGTCTTGGAAGGAGGACTTGCTGCAGCGCGTGCGCGAGCTGGGGGGAGACGCGGACGGCTATCTGCGTAAGGAAGCAGCGGCGTCCACGGTTGCGGAACGTTTGCGTGAAGTGCTTCGGCCTAGGGCACGCGTGGAGCGACGCATCAACGCCGGCTCTGATGCGCGCGGGCGGCTCGACGGGCTCACTCCGCGTTTGATTCTGGAGCTTGCCAGCTCGGGCGAGCGCAATGTTCGCGTCGGCATTCGTGACGCGGCGTACCTGTACGAGGTTCAGATCCGCCGAGGTCGAATGTGCTCGGCGACGCGTAGCTCGTCCGACGGCAGCTTCGAGCGCGGCGAGTTCGTTTTGGCCGCATTGCTCGGGGTGAGTGCCGGGCGTTTCGTGGTCGAGTCGGATTCTTCGCCGTGCCGCGCCGATTTCGACGGCTTCCCGGCGCAGATCTTGAAGAGTCCTATCGAGCGGGCTCGTAAGTCGTTGAATGCCATTTCTGCCGGCGCGCTGGTCGGGGTGACGAGCGTCGAGATAGCGGCGCGCATGATCGAAGGCTACCTCGCGTGCACCCCAGAACCAGCGCGCGGGCTCCTGCAAAGGATCATGGCCGGGGAGTCGCCGCGCGAGCTCATCACCTCCGGCTCGGTGGCGCCGCGCCTCCTGGAAACCGTGCTGTCGGATGTGGCGCGGCGCGGCGGAATCACCGCCGTCGAGCGCATCGACAGCGAGGAAGTGACGACCGTCGCGCGCGCTCCTTCGGTCGTTCCGCCTAGCGTGCCGCGGATCATCGAAGCCGCGCTGGTTGCCGCACACACGGTCGATGACGCCCGCGGGGCCGTCCAGTCCGACTCGCTGCAGAGCGGAGGCCATTTTTCGCTGCAGTTGGAGTCCGCGCACCCTTCGGCGGTCGCTCCGATCGACGAGGCGCCGGTATCGGAGGTGCCCCTGACCGTGCCGCGCACGATCCCCTCGGATACGGCGCCCACTAGTACGGAGAACTTCAAGCCCTTCAGCAGCGAGGTGACGCCTTCCGTCGACCGGCTGTGGAACACGCTCACAGAGGGTGTGTTCAACGATGGCACGTTGCAGGGGGTGGGGGCGTCGCTGCCCAGAGTGAGCATTACTGCGGGCGCCGTCGTAACCGGAGAGTCAGCCAGCGCTCCGGCGACCGCGGTCACGCCCGAGCCTCCCCGCTCGACCACGCCCGTCCGCGCGGAAGAGCTGGACGCGCTGGCCAGCGCGCTCACTCGCGACTCTCCGAGCCCGCCCGCCGCCCTGGTCGCCACGCAGGAGCCGACGGATCTCGCCGAGCCTGCTGAGATCTCAGGCGAGCTGATGCGCCCATCGGCGAGCTCGGAGATCGCGTTGCCGATCCCCGATGCGCGCCCTATGGCCAGTGCAGCCGAGCCTGGTTCCGTGCACGCACTGGAAGCGCCGAGTTTCAACCAGGCGCGGCCGGCGCCGAAAGGATCCAGCCAGGCGGGCTGGATCGTCAGAGCCCTGCTCGCGTTCATCGTATCGTATCTCATCGTCAGTTACCTTCGAACGAGCGACCAGCGACCCGTCGAGCCCGCGCGCCGCCCGTTGCCTGCGTCATCGCGATGAGCTCGACCGGCGCTGCACGCCGGCGCGGTCACCGCCGTCTGACGCGACATGGGGGCCTTTCGTTGTTGCTTTTGACGCTGCTCGGCTGCGGAAGTCGGACCGATCCGGCTGCGCCGGCCAGGGGTCTGCCGGGCGCCGTCGGAGCACCGGTCGCGACCACAAGCCGACAGACCACGCCGCCCTTGGCGAACCCGGGCGATCACTTCGACGTCATCCCCAATCTATCGTGGTGTGAGGTCGACCACGCGGGGCTCGTGCTCGACCTGGGTAGCCCGGCGGCTGCGGCGTACAGCGGTTTTGGTGCGGAGCGCTCGACTGAAAGCGAGGACGTCGAACGAGACGGCCAAACCTTCGTGCGCGCCTATGGTCGCGTTCTCCGCTACGATTTCTGGCTGGACGCGGCTCGCGCTGACACGAGCGTCAGCTTGCGGGTGCGCGGAGGCGACGCAAAGTGGCTCGCGATCTCAATTGATGACAAAAAGGTCGGGTCGCTCAAGCCGAGCCGCGGCGAGACCCGTGTCTTTTCATTGCCGGCCCTATCTGCCGAACTGAGCGGCGGACATCATCGGCTAAAGCTAACCTTTTCTGGGGCGCCACGCGGCCCTCGACCGGTCCAAGGCGAGGTCGACTGGGTACGGATCGGGGCTCGCACGGACGAGGTGACCCACTATGCTGCGCCCACCCTGAGCGACCTGGTGGGAGACGTGGTCTTGAACGGCGCACCAAAGCGCGCGCTCGTGCTGGACCCCCCGAGTACGGTGCGCTGTTGGCTTCGACCATCCGTCGATGCGCGCTTGAAAGTTGCGCTCGGGTTCTGGGGCGCGGGCAAAGGGAGCGCGGAGGTACGAGTGGTGGCGGACGGCGAGGAACCCGTCGTCCTGCAAACCAAACGCCTGAATGGCGGTGACGGCGCCTCGTGGACGCCGCTAGCCGTCGATCTAGCGGCCTTTGCCGGAAAAGTAGTCGGTCTCGAATTCCGCGCGCTCGACGGGTCACGCGGTGGACGGGTCGCCTTTGGCGATCCGAGCGTAGCGCGCAAAGGACCGCAAGCGGTCCCGGCTATGCGGGCTAAATATGCGATCTTATTGATTGAATCGGGTATTGACCGGCGCCGCGTGCCGCCTTTTGGCCCGACCGGTGAGCTCCCGGCGCTCGGCGAGCTCGGGCGCTTGGGGACAGCCTTCAGCGGATACCGCGCGCCCAGCGTGGTCGTGCAATCGGTCGTCGCCTCGCTGCTCACCGGGCTGTCGCCGCGCACGCACCGCCTCGAAGATCCGAGCTCGCGAATCGCCGATTCGGTGCGTTTGGTCAGTGAGGTCGTGAAGGAGGCCGGCGGGAGGACGGCCATGTTCACCGGCGTCCCCACGACCTTTGCTGCCTTCGGCTTCGGCGTAGGCTGGGATACGTTTGATGCGATCTCCCCCGTGCAAGACGTACCCGCGACCGAGTCGCTCTCGCGCGCGTTGAAGTGGCTCGAGGGTGAGCTCGACGACGAGCACCCGGGACCACGGTTGCTCGTCGTGCACGGCCGCGGTTCGCACCCTCCGTGGGACTTGACGCGCGAGGAGACCCAAGCGCTCAAACCGGCCGAATATTCGGGCATTTTGGATGCTCGTCGCGGCGGAATTCTGCTCGCTCAGCTGCGCGCGCGAAAGCAGCGGGTCGCCCACCACCTGCAAGAGGACGATTGGATTCACTTGCACGCGTTAGAAGACGCAGCTCTTGCCAAACAAGATCGCGTGCTCGAGCAGCTGATCGTGCTGCTCAAACAGAAAGGGGTTTGGGACCAAACCTTGATCGCGTTTGCGGGCGATGTGTCGGCGGGCGAGCCGCCCGAGTTCCCGTTCGATCCCCAAGGCGCGCTGGACGAGAATCGTTTAGCGGTGCCCTTGGTGGTGAAATTTCCCGGCGGAGATCTCATGGGACGAGAAGAGCCCGCGCCGGTGAGCGCACCGGACGTCGGCGCGACGATTTTGACTGCGCTCGGCATCCCCATGCCGGACTACTTTGAAGGCGTCGATCTGTATGCGGCCACCCACGGTAGCGTTCCGGTGGTCACGCCGCCCTCGCTGGCGACCGCGGCCGGGCGCTACGCGACTCGCCTCGGTTCTTGGCTGTTGCGGGGCGAGCTCGGCAAAGTTCCGAGCCTGTGCGCCGTGGACGTCGATCCGGCGTGTGTGAACGACGTGTTCGACGAGCGCTCGTACGCGGGTCGCGCTCTGTGGCTGTCCACTTTCCGCGCCGAAAGCGCCTCGCTCCGCGCCAGCGTGCGGCCGAAGGCCAATGCGCCGGCGGTGCTCGACCCCGACACCATCGCGGCACTCACCGTCTGGGGCGACGTACGTTGAGGTCAGGTGCCGCGGCGCCCGCCCCACAGCTCCAAGTGAAGGCGGGAGGAGAATCGAAAGCCGCGCGCGCGAGCCGCTTCAGCAACCGAAAACGAATGCGCCCTGAGCTGCTCGCGATCGTTTGCCTGGGGCATGAACAAGACGCGCTCGCGCGGCCAGCTCAGGAGATCAACCAAGGCGGCCGCCTCTGCGTAGTCATCGGCGCCTTGCACGACGAGCTTCAAAAAGGCGCGCCCGGAGTCGCGGAACCGGGTGAGAATGGCGGGCCGAATCCGAAACGGCTCAGGATCGCCGGCGCTGCTCAACTTGGCGGACACGTTCCATTGGTCGACGCGGGACAGCGCCGCCGACTCAGGCTCGATCGTGCCATTGGTCTCTACTTCGAAGGCGACATCGGGCGCGATTGCCAGAAAGAGCTGTTCGAGCGCGCGCTGTTGCAGGAGGGGCTCCCCGCCGGTCAGCACGAGCCGACGAGTGCTGGAGGCGTTGACGATTTGCGCGACTTCCATCACGCTCCGCTCGCGAACTTCATCCTCGTAGCGGTAATTTGCGAAGTCCCAAGTGTACTTGGTGTCGCACCACAAGCAGTGCAAATTGCATTGTGCCAAGCGCACGAAGATCGCCGGCGCTCCAACGCTCACGCCCTCACCCTGTAAGGTCTCGAAGATCTCCGAGACCTTCAATATCGCGTCTGGGGCCTGCACCCGCCGCTATTTAGCGCATTACGGGCGCGTGGGGAGAATCCAACGCGTTTGAGGAGAGAGCTGACGGTCGATGCTCGAAAGACGACTGAAAGCCACCGTAGAGTGGTAAAGCGCGACCATGAGCCCCGCTCCCGATGCCCTCCGAAACAAGCTGCTGGCCGCCCGTGCAGGCCGCGACTCGCGAACGATTCGGCCCGTCGAGGCGACGCCGGGCTTCCACCGCTTGGCCGAAGGCTCCGTTCTGTACCGCGCGGGCGGGACCGTGGTGCTGGCCACTGCCTCGATCGAAGAATCAGTGCCGGATTTTCTGGTCGGTAAAGGTACGGGTTGGATCACCGCGGACTATCAAATGCATCCGCGAGCCAATCCGAAGCGCCGTGAAAACCGCGATGGGCGCGAGCGACCACTGGGCGGCCGAGCGCGCGAGATTCAACGACTGATTGGGCGCTCATTACGCGCTGCGGTCGATCTGGATCGGTTGGGGGAAAAGAGCATCCACATCGATTGCGACATTCTGGAAGCAGATGGTGGGACCCGCACCGCTTCTGTCACGAGCGGCTTCGTGGCGCTGGCCCTCGCCTGCGACAAGCTAACGAACAACGGCCGGCTCAAAAAAACCGTCCTCCGCGATCAAGTCGCGGCGGTCAGCGCCGGGCACGTGGCCGGCGCCTACGCGCTCGACCTGTGTTACGTGGAAGACAGTGCCGCGCGCGTTGATTTGAACGTGGTCGCCACGGCGCGCGGGGCAATCGTCGAAGTCCAGGGCACGGCCGAGGGCGAAGCGGTCCCTCGGAGCGACATCGACGCGATGATCGACCTGGCGCTGGAGGGGATCACCGAGCTGTGCTCCGTACAGCGAAAGACGCTGGAAAGCGCAGGCGTCGACTTAGACAGGCTGCTTGTGAAACGCGCCGAAGAATGAGCGTTTGGGGCTCACTGCCGGGCGCGGAGTAAGCGCTCCACGCGTTCCATGGAGCCCCGCACGCCGTACAGGGTCGCGCCGTCGTCGGGCAACACGGGGCCAAGCCCGACGGCAGCCAAGATCCCGCATAAATTCAGGAGCGCTAGCTCACACGCCGCGCCCACCGATTCGACCTCCCACAGCGTTCGGCAGCGCTCGGCCAGCGACGCCATGCCAGAAGCTTGCCCACGCTCCTCGGCCTCGCGCGCGTCGAGCAGATCGAACTGGGTCACCGCCCGGCTTCGAATCGACAAGCGACCTTCATAGGCGTGCTTTTCGCAGAGCAACACGAGCTCGACGCGATCACCCGCCGCGGATTGGGATTGAACGTCCAGAGTCGCGTCGAAGTACCGCCGCGTCGCGTTGAGCAGCGCCACAAGATCGATGGCCGTCTTGGTTTGCTGTGCAAATACCCTCACCGACGAAGCCCAGCACGGGCCCCGCGTCGTTTCAACGTCGACCGGGCGATTGCGCTGGGCGGCCAATGCAGCCAGATTCAGAGGGTGCGACCCGACCACGGCGGCCGAATCGAACTAAAGCTCGCCGAGGGCACGAGCACGACGGCAGCTTACTCAATCACTGTCTTTCTGCCCGAGAGCGAGCTGAGGGGCGGGGCGCACATCGACCAACCGAGCGAGGCGCTCAGACTGGCAGATTGGCAGGGTGGAACACCGCCCGTATGGCTCCAAGCCTATGCCCACGCGTTACTCCGCACCGCGCTCCGTACCAAAGGCAGCAATGGGGAGTGGCCGAGGCGCTTGACCCGCTGGAGGCCGGCGCCGTGAGCTCTTCGAGCTTGCGCCGCGTGCTTTCTGCGCTCGCGGTCGGCGTCCTCGGCCTCGCTTGCCATCCCGCCCCAACGAGGCTTTCAGGACCGCTCAAGAGCCCGCGCGCGCGGCCCGCATTGTCACCTGCCGAGCGCTTGGCTCGCGCCCAGCGTCACCTGGAGCTCAGCCGCTATGTTGACGCAGAGGCTGAGTTCCGCCCGCTGTTGGGCACATCCGAGTCGGCCCGGGCGCGGCTTGGGTTGGCCGAAGTAACGGTGACGACCGGGCGCTATGCGGAAGCGGTCAGCGCCGTCGCGCCGCTCCTTTCGGACCCGGCATGGGCGGCGGACGCGGCACTTTGGACAGCGCGCGCCCACGGAAACGCAGGTGACGTCGCCGGTGCCGAGCTGACATTGCGGCAAGCATTCAAATCCGCGCCGAGCCGCGCGCTCGCGCTCGAGTTGGGCACGGTGCTGATCCGAGAGGGGCGCCGCGCCGACGCATCGCCGGTCCTGCTGACGCTAGTGAACGATTACAACGAAGACCGGATCGCGGACACGGACGGCGCCGGGCTCGCCATGGTGGGTCGCGCAGCGCAGCTCTTGCGCAGCCCCGGAGACGCGAACGACGCCTACGACGCGGCGGAGCGTGCACTCCCTGGTGATACGCGAACGCTCTTATACCGCGCCGACTTGTTCATCGAAAAGTATGATCCCGGTCACGCCGAGGAAGTGCTGAACGAGATCCTGGGCAAGGCGCCCGCGGAGCCGGAAGCCCTGGTACTCCTGGCGCGCGTCAAGCTCGCCCAGGCGCTCGACTTCGACGAGGCAGAGCGTCTGGCGCGTTTGGCGCTGAGCGTGAACCCGAAATTCGGCGGTGCCTACGCGATCTTGGTCGGAATCGCGCTCCGCGACCAAAATCTCGAAGCAGCCGCGCGCCTGCTGAAAGAGGGGCTGGAGGCGGAGCCGACGTGCTTGGAGCTCTTGAGCTTGCGCGTCGCGGAACGTTTTCTGAGCGACGACCAGGCGGGTGTCGACGCGGCTAAGCAGGCTGTTTTCAGGGAGAATCCGCAATTCTCCAGGATGTACGCCATCGCTTCGGAGTTCGCGGACTGGGAGCACCGCTACGACGAGATTGTGCGCATGATGCGCGACGCCGTAGCCATCGATAACGAAGATGGCGTTGCCTACGGGGAGCTCGGGCTCAATCTGATCCGCGCTGGCGACGATGCAGGGGGCCTTTCCGCCCTGCGCCGTGCGTTTGCGATCGACCCGTACAACGTGCGCGTATTCAACACGCTGAACCTGTACGAGAAGACGATCGCTCGCGAGTACGTGACCGTCGAGCATCCACCCTTCCGAATTCGCTACCGCATCGAGGAACGCGCGCTCCTGGAGCGCTACGTGCCCACGCTCTTGAACCAAGCCTGGGCGAAGATGACTCAAGCCTACGGATTCGTCCCCGAAACTCCGATTGGCGTCGAGCTGTACGCGGAGCGTCAGAATTTCGGCGTTAGGACCGGCGGTTTACCCGAGACGGCGATCCAGGGCGTCTGCTTCGGACGCACTCTGGCGGCCATGAGCCCAAAGAACGAGTCGTTCAACTTGGGCATGACCTTGTGGCACGAGCTGTCACACGTGTTTCACATTCAGCTGTCCAAGAGCCACGTGCCCCGCTGGTTCACCGAAGGCCTCGCAGAGTACGAAACCATCATTCGACGGCCGGAGTGGGCGCGCGAGCAAGACCCAGAATTGTACCAAGCGCTGCGCGGCGGGCGTTTGCCGGCCGTAGCGGACATGACGCGCGCCTTTACGCGAGCTGAAGAGCTGAATGATGTAGCGACGGCCTACTACGCATCGAGCCAGATTTTGACGATGTGGGCCGCTACGTACGGCATGCCAAAGCTCAGCGACATGTTGCGCCAGTGGGGCGCTGGCCGGCGAACGCCGGACGTGTTGCGAAGCGTGCTGGGTAAGGCGCCGGACCAGCTGGACCTGGATTTTCGTGCCTTTGCCGAACGGCGCCTGGCCCGTTACAAGACGCAGTTCGTGCCCATGACGCGGGGCGGCTCGGTGCCGCTCGCCGAAGAAGCCATGGAGCGTAGCCCTGACAGCGCCGTCGCGCACACGATGCTTGCACTGGCTTTACTCCGCCACGGAGCGGGCGATAAAGCGAAGGCGGAGCTGTCCCGCGCCCTCCTGCTCGATCCGAAGCTTGCCGACGCTCGCTTCCTCGACGCGCAGCTAGCCTTGCACGATGATCCCGTCCGCGCCGTGACGGCACTCCACGTGCTGAAGGCGGACGGCCACGACGGGTACGCGCTCGAAATGCTGCTCGCTCAAGCGCTAGGTCAGAACGATGAGGTAGGCGCGAAGGCGGCATTGGAAGCGGCGGCAAGCTTCGATCCCACGCAGGCCTCACCCCACTATGCGTTGGCGGATTTGGCGCAAAAAAGTAATGATTTGCCGGCGGAGCTCCGCGCTTTGCGGGTGCTGTGCGCGTTGGAGCAACACGAGCCCAAGGTTTACCAGCGCTTGCTAGCGCGTCTAATTCAGAGCGGCGCGTTCGAGGAAGCCGTGACCGTGGGCGAGGCGGCCATCTACGCGGACGTCGAGGGGCTGACCACGCACTTGTTGTTTGCCGAGGCGCTCGGCAACACTCACCATGCTGAACGCGCCACCTTCGAACTGGAGAGCGCCGTACTGTGCCCGGGTAGCCCCGAAGAGCTGGCGGAAGCGCACGCTCGGCTCGCTGAGTCTTATCTCGGTTCCGGGCAACGCGGGCGCGCCCAAGCAGAGGCGGCCATCGCGCGCGGACTCGACGCCAAGAATCCGCGGCTTCCGAAGCTGCCGCGCTAAGGGCCTGGAATGGCTGAGCCGATCCGCGCTGGGGGCCGATGCATTCCGGCAATCTCAGCTGGCTTCGTTGCTCTTCAGTTACGTATCAGCAGTCTGCGCGCCGAGCCTCGCCAGCCGGGTGCCTGAGATTGGTCATCGACGATCCAGTCATGCGCGGGACCTAACTCAAGCGTCCGAGTCGTCGTCTTTGTCGCCGCGCAGCCCGAGAGCCCGAGCCTTTTTGTATAGGTGGCTGCGCTCTAGGCCGAGCGCCCGCGCCGTCGCGGCCATCTGCCCACCGTGGTGAGCCAGGGCTTCTTCGACGATGGCCCGCTCCGCCTGCTCCGAAAGTACGCGGAATGGCACCCCAGGCCGGTACAGGCCAGCGGCTCGCGTCGCCCCGCTCATACCGACGGAGCGGTCGACGTCGTCACCGTTCACCGCGTCATCGAGGTTCAAGATGACCAGGCGCTCCATGAGATTTCTGAGCTCACGCACGTTTCCGGGGAACGGGTGGCGCGTCAGCGCATCGATAGCGGACGGAGTGAGGGTCATCCTAGGCCGGGCATTGGCTTTGCGCGCGCTCAGCAAGAAGTGCTCAGCGAGCCGTGGAATATCCTCACGCCGCGCGCGGAGCGGCGGCAGCTCGAGCGGCACGACGTTCAGGCGGTCGTATAAATCGGCTCTGAATTGGCCATTTTCGCAGGCAGCGAGCAGATCCTTATTGGTCGCGGCGACGACCCGGACGTCGACCGTGAAGGTCGCGCTGCCGCCGACGCGTTCGATTTCTCCCTCCTGCAGGACGCGCAGTAGCTTGGCCTGCATCGCGAGCGGCATGTCTCCGACCTCGTCCAAAAACAAAGTCCCGCCGCTTGCCCGCTCAAACTTGCCACGACGTTGTTTGGTCGCGCCGGTGAACGCGCCCGCTTCGTGTCCAAAGAGCTCGCTCTCGATCAGCTCCGCGGGAACGGCGGCGCAATTCAGGCGCTCGAGCACCGCTTTGGCGCGCGGTGACGCGCGGTGAATCGCGCGCGCGACCAGCTCTTTGCCCGTGCCGCGTTCACCTCGAATCAACACGCTCGCATTGGAGCGCGCTGCGCGCAGCACGCGTTCACGCAAATCTCGCATGACACGGCTGCTTCCGACCAAATCGTCGAAGTGGCCCGCTTCGGCGTGCAGCTCGCGCGCCTCGGCCTCGGCGTGCAGCAAGCGGAGGGCGTTTTCCAGCATCACGAGCAGCCGATCGGTGGACAAGGGCTTCTCGAGAAAGTCGAGCGCACCGAGCTTGGTTGCGCGAACGGCCGCGTCGATCGTGGCGTGCCCACTCATCATCAGGACTGCGCATTCGTTGCCGGCGCTGCGGAGCCGGGCCAGCAAATCGAGCCCGTCACCATCGGGCAGCGCAACGTCCAGCAGCACGACATCATAGGATTGCTTGGCGATGCGCTGTTCTGCGACGCCGATTCCGCCGGCCAAGTCGACTTGATACCCCTCGAGGGAAAGCGCTTTTTTCAGCGTATTGAGGATGGATGTTTCGTCGTCGACGACTAGAACGTGACCGCGTAGCATGAGAAAACGTTACAGAAGGTGTGGCTCGCGCGCCACGCGGCAGCGCCAGGCCGAGAGTCACCCCGCCCTCGAGCGGCGTTTAAATGCAAAAATAACCATGCCCCAAGCGGCTGCCGCGAAGGCGCCGACGGCGCGCGTCGGTCCTCGGGCTCGGTTACCGGCCATTCGGAAGTTGTGCCGAACGGGCACCGGGAATGTTAAGCTCGGCGTGCTTTGACGGAGATGGTACCCACTGCGCAGGGCTCTCTGGAAGCGACTCCGCTCGGGCACTTGCTGGTTTACAGCCTCGATCGGTTGCTGACAGGGACGCTTGTGCTCGAGGAGGCGACGGGATCGCGGCACGCTGTTTATTTCGAGGCAGGCGGACCGTGCAAGGCAAAACTCCACGACGTAGGCCTGTTTTTGGGCAAAGTATTGGTGGAGCAAGCGGTGATTTCGGAGGCCGTTTACGAACGCACTCTCAGCACCGCGACCGAGCGAGGCGTGCTTCACGGCCGGGTTTTGCTCGAGGAGGGGGCCGTGGACGAGCACACGCTTCGAGAGGGCCTGCGCGAGCAACTGTCGCGCCAGGTGCTGCGGCTGCTTGAGCTGCCTCACAGCACGCTCTTCGGATACTACGACAAGCTGAATTTTCTCGAGCGCTGGGGCGGGCCGGGGGTTCGAGCGCGACCGCTGGCGCTGATCTGGCGGGGCGTTCGCGAGCACGCCAACGCGGCCCATTTGACGGAGACCCTCGCTCGCTTCGGCGATCAGCCGATTTTACTGCATCTGGACGCGCCGATCCGCCGCTTTCGTTTCGAACCGCGCGAGCAGTCGGTGATCGACGTCTTGCGCGCGAAGCCGCAGCCGCTGCGCGAGCTGCTCAGCCGCGGGTTGGCGGACGAAGCGTCCGTGCGCCGACTCATTTACGCGATGATCATCACGCGTCAGCTGGAAACTGGGATGCCTGGCGTAGAGCCCATCGGAGTCGACGAGGCGCCGTCGTCCGCGCGGCTCGCGGTGCCCAGCCCGCAGTGGGCAAGCGGCGTGACCGCGCGCTCCCACAGCCCGGCCGCGCGCTCCCACAGCCCGGCCGCGCGCTCCCACAGCCCGGCCGCGCGCTCCCACAGCCCGGCCGCGCGCTCCCA
>CAXSGJ010000002.1:241911-281288 GCA_964236865.1 uncultured Polyangiaceae bacterium | reverse complement strand
ATCGCGATACGCTCAGCCGCACTCGGCCGTCCGGGGCCTTAGCCAGCTTTAGCTACGCCGTAGTGAGTGACAGCTGGACTCGCATGCCGAGGGCCTTGGCCACTTTGTCCAGCGTAGCGAGGGTTGGGTTGCCGTCTGGGTTCTCGAGCTTGGCGATTGCTGCTGGGTTACGGCGGCTCGGCGAGCAGTTTCTGCCTGAGTCAGACCGAGCGCGGCCCTACGCTGACGGATCTGCACGACGGCAGATAGACGAGGATTGACGGTTACGAGGTGGCCCCGTTTTGCCTTTGCAAGGGGCGGCACGGTGCCGGTAGCCAGAGACGCCTCGAGCCACCCCTCTAGCGCCTCCTGTGCGGCGCGGAGCGCGGCGGCTTCACTCTTACCGAATGTGAGGCACCCAGGGCAATCCACGAAGCTCGCGTTCCAGTTCTTGCCTTCGCGTTCGACGGTAGCGCGATATTGCATGGCGGTTCCTACGGTAAAGCAACGCCAGCCTGCCGCGCGATGCTGCGAGCGGTGCCCAACGGAAATGCCTTTGTACGGGTGAGGAACCGTGACCAAACCGGGTCGTCGCACGTCGTGTTTGAAATGACGATTGCGAACCGTTTACTCGGGCCAAAAGCGTATTCGCAAGAGAGCCTCTAAAACGGCGAGCCCGCCTTTCCAGTATTCCCGCAAGCGTGTCCGCCGTGTCCGCCGCCGAACTCATGCGCCTCGACCTGGCCTGCGCTTGGGGTTAGAACTTAGTCTCAACGAAAGCAGAACATGGTTAAGACCCTCAGTCGAATCGGAAACAGCTTGGGACTCATTTTGGACCGGCCGGTTTTGGAGCTCCTACAAATTGATGAGGACACTCCGCTGGAAATCACTACGGACGGGGACGTTCTGACGTTGCGCCCGGTTCGCAGCGACAAGCGGGGGCGTGTCCGCGCCTCCACCGCCAAGATGGTCAAGGCTCATGCGAAGACGTTGGCCAAATTAGCCAAATGATTGCGCCTGTGTTCTTGGATCTCGATGAGGTCCACGAGATTCACGCGCTCCAGCTCGCGGTGTTCGGAGGGCTAGCCGGCGTGCGCGACGAGGGGCTGCTCGAGTCGGCCGTCGAACAGGCACGAGCTACCGCTTTCGGCGAATTGCTGCACATCGATCTCTTCGAGATGGCTGCCGCCTACCTCTTCCATCTTGTGAAGAACCACGCCTTCTTAGACGGCAACAAGCGCACTGCACTAGTCGCGGCCTTGGTGTTCTTGGACATCAATGGCGTTTCACTCGAGCACGACGATGACCGACTCTATGATCTCACTTTGACCGCGGCCGAGGGGCGAACAGATAAGCGGCAAATTGCCGACGAGCTAAGGCGCCTCGCCGGCGACGGCGGTCCCTACGCGCCGTGAGTGTCGCTGACTCATCGCGATGATTAAGGGCATCAATGAAATTTGGCAGCGCTGTCTCGGCGGTGGCGGCTAGGCGCTTTTCTGCCTTCTCGAGCAGCCGCTCCTCGACGCCGAAGGCTTTGCCGTCGACCTCCGGTATTTGCGACCATCAACCCATCCTCAATCCGAGATTCGAAGCATGACTGGCTCGGCGTTTCCGTGATTCCGAGCCCGTTCAACGCCGCGAACGGCCTTCACCGGTCCGACAAGAGCGGCGCCTGCGCGCGCACGACGCCGCGCCCCAAGCTTGCGAGCAGGTCGCCTTTGCCGAGTAAGCGCTCTGCACCGTTCTGATCGAGGATGATGCGCGAATTGGTCTGCGAGGCGACTTGCAGGGCGATTTTGCCGCCTAGGTTCGATTTGATGATGGGGGGGACCGTTTCGCGGTCGGGGCGCTGCGTGGCAAGGATGAGGTGGACGCCGGCGGCGCGGGCTTTAGCGCCCAGGCGGCGCACGCCGGCGAAGAAGGCCTGGGAAGAGGATTTGTCGGTGAAGAGATCTTGGAATTCGTCGATCACGAGCACGCGGCGGTTGAGACGGTCAGCGTGGGTTGCTTGTTCGTTGAACTCTTCGATGTCCATGACTTGGGCGGCTTCGAACAGCTTGTAGCGCTCCTCCATCACTTCCACGAGTTGTTCGATGACGGGCAGCGTGTCTTCGAGGCCCGCGCGGATCGGCCCTTCTAGATGCGCTGCGACGGCCGAGCGGAACGATGCACCGTTGAAAGTGACGCGCTTCGGGTCGACGAGCACGAAGCGAATCGCCTCGGGAGCGTGGAACTGAAGCAGCGCCGCGACGATGGACTGCAGCAACACGGATTTGCCGCTTCCGCTTTGGCCTGCGACCAGCAGATGCGGAGTGCTGGAGTCGGACAGATCGGCACACAGCACTTCACCGTCCGGTTGCTGACCGACTACGAAGCGGCCGGGGCGTTGTAATAGCCAGTCGCGCTTGTGCTCGAGCAAGGGCCCGAGCAACACGCGGCGGGGCTTGGGGCGGCGCACGATGAACAGGCGATGGCCGCCTTGCTTTTCGTAGCTCACGTCGAGGTCGGCGTCGGCCGCGAGCCGATGGCGAACATCCTCCGCCGCGCGATCGAGCTGGCTGACCGGACCGCGCGGGCGGGAGACCTCAATCAGATACAGAGTCGGGCCCACGATCGGCGCGCGCGGGCACACGGCGGTGGCGCCTTGCTTCTTGAGCTCTTCCAGGATGCGCTCGCGAAGCGCCTCGGCTTCCAGGCGTCCTTGCTCGTCGCTCGCGCTGGCAGCCATGGGCAACGGGGCGGCATCCAGGATGGTGGAGGCGATGGCTGGGCGCGGGCGCGTTGCGGCGACCGGCGGATCGTCGCGCACTGGCAAGCGCTCGGGGTATGTCTCGCTGCATTCGCGCGCGACGGGGCAAGCCGAGCACAGGTCTTTGCGATGCGTTGCCGGGACGTCACTCGGATTGGCCGCCCATGCCGCCATGTCGCTCAGCATGGGCAGGACTACGCGAGCCACCATCGAATCTGCCGACTCGGCCGTGAGCGTCGTCTCGCGGAGGGTTGGGCTGAAGCGGAGGATGACCGGAGTGGCGGCGACGCCATCAGCGACGCGCAGGAGCTCGCGATAGAGCGCGACCTGCGCTCGATCCATGTCGTCGTTCGCTTCATCCGTCAGCTTGTATTCGATGACTTCCAGGTTGCCGCTGCGGTCGGCGTATAGTGCATCCAAACGGCCGTGCACCAAGGGGCCGCCTTCGCTCAGCACAGCCTCCACAGACCGCTCGCCCCCGCGCACGACATTCGGCAGCGCCGCCGCGGGCGTCCCCGTGAATGACAGCAAGCGGCCTGCCAAATGCCGGCCGAACTCGCGCAAGGCTTCCGCTAGGTCGTCCACCTCGCCGGGCATGGTCGCGTAGGCGGCATCGGCCTCGAGCTCGCGGACCAAATAATCGAGCAACCACGCGACGAGCTTTGCCTCGACCTCGTCGCGCGGTGTGCCCGTTTCGAGCGCGGTAAAGGCCTTGGGCGCGTGTTCGACATCGCGACTGAACAGCTCCACGATGCGGTGGAACGCCGCGCCGAGACACGAAGATCCTACGGGAAAAGCGACCGACTGCCGGCGCAATCGCCCAAGAGCAAAGATGCGCGGGCAACGCAGCGCGTTTCGTACTTCCGTGACGCTGATTCGCTCGCTCATACTAGCCTCACCCCCACGATCGAACGACCGAACCAACGCACCTCGTCCGGGCTCGCCTCGAGCTCCGACATGACGGAGGCGCGCGTGGCGAGCGGGTCGAGCCGCGTGACCTCACGCACGACGCGGTCGAGCGATGCCACGCGCAAGCGTCGGAGCAGCGCGAGCGCGGTGCTGGTCGTTGCCTCTCGAGATACCGTAGCTAGCCGTTCCGGTTTTGGTTTTGGCTCGTTTTCGGCATCATTCGCCTCGTCTTCGCCAGGACCCAATATCTCGCGCACGATCGTCCAAGCCGGCACCGACAACTTCGCGGACACCCATTCGGAAGCGGCGGCGGAGCTGATGGGCGCGCCGCGCGGGTCCGTGAGATCGCCCGAGCGCGCCGCCTGCAACAACGAGTCGAGAGCGAGCAAGCGTTCTGCGTCTTCTCGCTCGAACCAGACCCAGCGGGCGCGGCCCGTCGCCAGCAGGGCACTCCGCTTGGCGAGCGTGTCCTTCCAGGTCGGGGGAAGGTCGTGCGCGCGTTCACGCAGCACGACGATTTGTTCGCGCTCGGCGAGCGCCGTGAGCTTGGCGATGGCGCTGCCCAAGCTCTTGAAGTGCGACTGATGAAGCAACGCCACGCGCGAAGAGGCTGCCCCCTGAACCACTTTCAACTGCACGCCGTCCGCGCCCTTCACGGGCGCGATGCTGGTCGACCCCAGAAATTGGCTACACGCCAATAGCCCATCCGCGAGGCGTGAAGGGTCGATGCATTCGCGCTGTTCGGAAGCGCGATCGGCAGTCGCGCGCGCCGCTACGAGCCGCTCTTCCCACTCGGCATCGAGGTCGCGGCGCTCTTGGTCCGCGACCGGTGATGCCGACTCTGAGAATGGATCGGTTGAGCCCGAAAGCGATTCATTGTCCCACTCGCTCGGCTCGCCGTTGAAGGCGCGCCGGCATTCGACAAGCAGCATGCGGGGTGTGACGCCTGGACGCTGGCACAGCCGCGCCGCTTGAGTGTCGGTGAAAGGCCAGGGATACGGCAGGCTTCGCTCGGGAAGGCGATCGATCCATAGCCGCAGCAGCTCTTCGCGCTCTTTCGGATTCGGTAGGGAGAGCGTTTCGCGCGCCATGAGTAGGCGGGAGCGCTGTGAAAGGTTCAACGCGGGCTCGATGCCGCGGCTCCACTCGGTGTCGAGCGCCATGTGAACCAGCACCAAGCCGCGCATCGAATCCACGAGCTCGGCGGTGAGGTTCGCATAGGCCAGCAAGCGAGACCCGGGGCCCTCAGCGTCCACGAGATTTTCGAGCTGATCGAAGACGATCACGATCGGCGCACCGAGCGAAGCCACCGCCGAAAGCGTGCGCAGCGCCGACAATGCCATTTCCTCGCCGAGCGAGGCCGTCGCGCCGATGCGCTGCAATTGAGTGACGTCGCAGTCGCGCCCTGAAAGCCAGGCAAGCAGTGAGCGTTGCATGGCCGCGGTCTTGGCGAAGGGCACCTGGAGGAGCCGGCGCAGATAGCTTTCGTCGGCTTCTTGCCAGACCGCGAGCACCTGTTCGACGGCCGTGTCGAGGCGCTCCTCGCGCTCCGAGTCGGAAAGCGACTCGCATTCCGCAAGAAAAGCGTTTGGAAAAAACGCATCTTGCCCGCTCAAATGCGCGAGCAACGACCCCACCAGTGCGTTCGCCTGGGGCAGCCCAGAAACGCCGTGGGTCACATAGCCGAGCTGTTTCACGATCTCGCCGAGCACGAAGCGCGGCGTAATCTCCATGTGCACGAGCGGCCGCAAATGCACGAAGACCGCGCGCGGCCCGAGGCGACTGCGGAGCCGAGCGAACAAGTGCGTTTTGCCGGCGCCCGGCGGCCCGAGGACCACGATCGAGCTCGACCTGAGCGCCTGCGGCTCGGCGCGCGCCACTGCTCGCATCTTCGCAATGCTGGCCTCGATTGCTCCGCTCGCTGAAGCATTCAACGAGGGCAAATCGACGAACTGCTCCGCCCACGGATCGGCGTGTAACGAATCCAGAAATGTCGAGCTCATCGCGCTACGTTCTCCGTTCGCCTAGCCCAAGACAGACGTGTGCCCTGTGGCCCCGGCGGACACAGCGCCAATTCGTCCGCGGACAGCCGGTTGATACCGCCCTCGGGCCTGAGCTCGAGTAGCCCGCTCTTAGCCGCGTCGAGCAAAGCCGCATTGGCCGCCTCTGCGCTCAGCTCTGGTCGCATCCGCGCAACGACGGCCGGCACGAACGACAGCCCCGTCTGCGCATTGCGTGTCGCGTCGACGGCGGACAGCAAGCGCGAGACAGCGGCGTTGACGCGCGGCTTTTCAGGTGGCGCGTTTTTGCGCGCGGCGCCTGGGGTAAAGGCCGAATAAGCGCTCGGCAAGGCTCGCTCGATCGCCTGCGCAAGATCGGAATGCAGCAGCGAAGCTCCACTCTTGGATTTGGCAATCTTGGCGACGATCTTGGAAATGGCGTGAAATGCGGTCAATTCCTGACGAGTAAGAACCGGCGCGCTGCTAGGCACGAGTACCTCCTCCGTGCCGCGCAGCACCAATCTCGCGGTGCCGTCGGCGACCAGCCGAAGCGCCGCAGACTTCGCCTCTGGGCCCGCTGCACCCAGCGCATGCGCCGCGACCTGCTTCAACGGAATGAACGCGCCGTGCGCGAGCGCCGCCTGGAGCTGTGCGGCGATGGGCTTTCGGACGAACTTCGCGGTCACTTCGAAGCCCAGATTGGCGAGCTCCGCGATCGCCTGAGCGCGCATTGATTTCGCACCGAGCGTGCTCACCTTCACCGCGCCCTCGCTCTCGATGGCATCAACGGCGCGCCTCACGATCTGCGGCACTTCAGCGGCCGCATTCGGTGCATGGTTCGGCTTTGCTTTACCCATGTCGAGCGCGAGACGATACGCCTGATCAGCACAGCAGGCATAGGGCGATCGAACGTGACGGTGCAGGCCCGGCGGAGGCGCGCTGCTCACGCGAGGTCAGCGTGCCACCGACAAAAGTACTATGCGCAACCGATTAATGACGGAGCGCTCAGGAAGCGAGCCACGCACCAGCCATCGCGCTCAATTTCCGAAGCCGGGGCGCCGCGTGCTACGGACTTTTTAGACATCCCCCTAGCAATACAGCGTCGGTGCTGGCACCCGAGACCCCCGGAACCGGGAACGTCGCCGAATGAGAGAAAGTGACGGAATGTTCGACGTCGCCGACTACGCGACCTGATGGAAGATCGAGGATCGCTGTTCAGCGAGCAAGAGTTCGAACGACGACGCTCGATGAACCTGCTTGTCTTCAACGCGTGCTGAGGCGGAGCTGGCGGACGCGATGGACCGGCACGAGGAACGTGGCGGGTTCTGGGCGGTGAGCGCCGAGTTCGCACGACGTTTCAAGCGCATTCTTGAAGCGCCTCACCAGCTGTTTAGCTCCGCCGGCGATCGGGCGCACCAGTGGCCGGCCTTTGAGCGCTTTCCCCAAGGCATTAGTCACTGCGACGACGCCGAGGCGCGCGTTGTGGCCTTCACGCACTTTTAGAAAACAGTTGGCGGGCGCACGGGTGGGTCAGCGCTGGTCCACGCCTGAGGCCACGTGCGACCCACTCGGATCGCTGCAGATGCTACATTGTACGGAGCCGACTTCGAGACTTGAACTCGAGACCTGCGGTTTACGAAACCGCTGCTCTACCACTGAGCTAAGTCGGCGTGGGCGCGGGAGAATACGCGGCGAGGGGCGAGAGTCAAGGTTCTCGGCTCGTTTTGTGTGGCGGTGTTGAGCGGGCGCTGGGCGATCGCGCGCGCGGGTATTTTGGGGCGAAGCGTAGGGCCCCGGGGTGCTATGGATGGCGGGCGGCGAGCTTGCCGCAGGAGGTACGAGACCAGATGACTTCGACAATTGCAGGCTTTCGGTTCGCAGCGGTCTCGGCGGGAATCCGCAAGGACGGCCGTGTGGACGTTGCCTTGGCGGTTGCCGACCGCCCCGCCGTGGTTGCGGGGCTTTTCACGCGCAACCTAGTGCGCGCGGCGCCGGTGCTGCTGGCTGAGGAGCGCGTGAAGAACGGCTTGGCGCGCGCCATCCTCGTGAATGCGGGCTGCGCCAATGCATGCACGGGTGAGGCGGGCTTCGCGGCGGCCCGTGAAACCACGGAGGCGGTCGCGCGCGCGTTGGGCATCCCGGTGGATGAGGTGCTGCCGGCGTCCACGGGCGTCATCGGCCAGTTGCTGCCGGTTTCGAAAATGAACGCCAAGGCCAAAGAGCTGGCCAAGAGCATCACCCCAGAAGGTTATGAGGCCTTTGCCCAGGCGATCTGCACGACAGATCGCTGGATCAAAGTGGCGGAGGCGAAGGTCGAGACGTCATCCGAGTACCCCGTCACCATCATGGGCATCGCCAAGGGCGCCGGCATGATTCACCCGGACGTCGGTCCACCCCAGGCCACCATGCTGGTCTTTTTGTTCACGGACGCCGTCATCAAGCAAGAAGAGCTTCAAGCCGCGCTGGTGCAGGTCGCCGACAAGACTTTCAACGCCGCGAGCGTAGATGGCGACACGAGCACGAACGATACGGTGCTTGCTCTGGCTTCCGGCGCCTCGAACGTCCGGCTCAATGCCACTCAGATCGCGCCGGCGTTGTTCAGCGTTTGCGACAAGCTTGCTCGCTCGATGATTGCCGATGGCGAAGGCGCCAATCACGTGGCCGAGATCCGCGCCGTCGGCCTCGCCAATGAGGCGGATGCGCGCAAGGTGGCCCAAACCATGGCCACCTCGCTCTTGGTGAAGACCGCCTTGCACGGGAAAGACGCCAATTGGGGTCGCTTGCTTGCCGCCGCCGGCCGCGCCGGAGTCAGCTTCGATCCAAAGCTTGCCAGCATCAAAATTGGGGACGTCGAGATCGTGAAAAATGGCCTCGCCGTCGGCGAAGACGCCGAGAAGCTCGCGGCCGAGGTGTTGAAAGGCCCAAGCTACAAGATCGAGATCGGCCTCGGCTCCGGCCCGGGTGAGTTCAGCTACTTGACCAGCGATCTCGGCCACGGCTACGTCGACGTGAATGCGGACTACCGCTCTTGACGTCTTTGCGCTGACGTTGGCCATCGTGCTGTGCGCCTGCGCCGCGCAGCACGGCACAATCGGGGCCGTGATCGCGGAAGAGCCCGACACTGGTCGGCTCTTCCTTCGAGACGTGCCGCCCGGGCTGGCGGCCGCGCGCGCTGGTCTCAAGTCCGGCGATGAAATCTTGTTGATCGACGGCGTGGACGTTCGGGCCATGGATTCCAGACAGATCCACGCGATGCTATCGGGGGAAGTGGACGACCAGGTGAAGCTCACGGTCGTGCGCGGCGAACAGGTACTGCGCGCCACGCTAAAGCGTACCGAAGCGCAAAAGCTGCTGCCGCCCCGTCACTTACCAGGAGCGCCGCCCTGACGCGCGCTCGCTCGGCGTTTGCGCAGGGTCTAGGCCCGATTTTCACGGTTTCGGGAGCCCTTCCCGTAGGCCGGTTTCGTTGCTAGGTTCCGCGCCGATCCGTCGCTGGGCGAGCGCAGCCCAGCTCTTGAAGATTTCGGGGAGACCCCCCGCCATGGAGTGTAACGATGAGCAGCTATCTCTTCACGTCCGAATCCGTAACTGAAGGTCATCCGGACAAAGTTTGCGACGCCGTTTCTGACGCCGTGCTCGACGCCGCCCTCGCCGGCGACAAGTACAGCCGCGTCGCGTGCGAGACGCTGGTCAAAACGGGCTTCGTGGTCATCGCCGGTGAGATCACCACGAAGGCGACGATCGACTTCGGCAAGATCGCGCGCAAAGCGATCAAAGACATCGGTTACACGAGCTCGGACATCGGCTTCGACGCCGACACCTGCGGCATTCTGATCGCCGTCGAGCCGCAATCCCCGGACATCTCGCAAGGCGTCACCGAAGGACAGGGCTTACATAAAGACCAAGGTGCGGGCGATCAAGGCCTCATGTTCGGCTATGCATGCGACGAGACCCCCGAGCTCATGCCGGCGCCGATCATGTACGCCCATCAGCTATCGAAGCAGCTCGCTGCCGTCCGAAAGAAAGGCGCGGTCGACTTCTTGCGCCCTGACGGCAAGAGCCAAGTCACTGTCGAGTACGAGAACGACGTGCCCAAGCGCATCGAGACCGTCGTCGTCTCAACTCAGCACGGGCCGGAAGTGAAGCACAAGGCCCTGAAAGAGGCGGTGATGGAGCTCGTCATCAAAAAGGCCCTGCCGAAGCACTTGCTCGACAACAAGACCAAGTACTTCGTGAACCCCACAGGGCGCTTCGTGGTCGGCGGACCCTGCGGCGACGCCGGCCTCACCGGCCGCAAAATCATCGTCGATACGTACGGCGGCATGGGTCGGCACGGCGGCGGCGCATTCAGCGGCAAGGACCCATCCAAGGTCGATCGCTCAGCCTGCTACTATGCGCGCTTCGTGGCCAAGAACATCGTGGCGGCCGGCCTAGCCAAGCGCTGTGAAGTGCAAGTCGCGTACGCCATCGGCGTCGCCCAACCGATGGGCGTTTACGTACAGACCTTCGGCACAGGCAAGATAGACGACGAGACCCTGGCCGCCTACGTCATGAAAAACTTCGACATGCGCCCCCGCGCGCTGATCGAGGAGCTCGATCTGCTTCGCCCAATCTACCAACCCACGTCCAGCTACGGCCACTTCGGGCGCAGCGAGTTCGCCTGGGAAAAGACCGAGCGTTCCAAGAAGCTCGCCGCTGATTTGCTGGGCGGCGCCGGCAAGTCCGCGGGGAAATCGAACGGAGTCGAAACCGGCGATTCGAAGAAGCCGAAACCCAAAGCCCAAGCGCGCGCCTGAGCACGGGCCTAGCGCTTGGTCGATCGTGAAACCCGCGGAGTCCCCCGAGATTCCGCGGGTTTCGTGTTTTTGGGGGTGCTCCTGCGCGGCAAGCGCCGCCATGGAACCGGCAGATTCTCACTCCGCGCCCGCTCACTGGTACAATGGCTCATGTTGGCCCGAGCTCTGCGCAATCATGATGAGACCCCGGCCGAAGACTACGTGGAAGCAACCGCGAGCAACGCACTGCCGGGCCTGGACTTGAGTCAGTTCACGAGTTACCTCGACCGCGACACGGCGAGCCAAGCCATCCGCGAATGCCGCGCCGCGCTAAGCGCCGCTCCCTGACCACAGGCGAGCTCTGGTGAGCGCGACGCCCTTTGCGCACTGAAGCGCCGTTCGCGCACTGGAGCGCTTCATGTGCGCCCTTCGACGGATTCGCCCCGTCCTCGCGAAGCTAGGCAGCGAAGCGTTGCAGTTTGGCGCGCTCGTGTCTCAGAGCCGCTCGTGTGTGGCAGACACCTGGTTTTGAACGCGGTCAGGGTTGCAATTCGACGCGCCGTTCCGCTTAAGGCGCTCAGGGGGGGCCCCGACTCTAAAGCAGAGCGGCATCTGACCGTTCCAGGTAACCGTCGATGCAGCAAGAGCCCGCGAGCACTGCGCCCACGCCGAGTGCGCGTTCGTTTCCACCAGGAACGAATATAGCGAGCGAGGCGCAACGCCAGGTGCCGCTCGATGTCGGCTTTCCGAACGCCGAACCGCCCGAAATTTCGCTCGGCATTCGCGTCAAGCTCGTCGCCCTGCTGGTCGGGACGAGCTTCGTGATCGTGGGCGTGCTGACCTCCTACTTTCCAGCTCGTCAAATTTCCGAGCTCAGGTCCGAGCTTCGCGATCGGGCGGGGATGTATGGGCACCTGGCCGCCCATCAACTCCGCTCCGCGATCGCGTTTGGCGATCGTCAGACCGCCCGAGACGTCCTCGACGCCTTGTCGAAGGATCATCTCGTGGTCGGCGGAGCCGTGTATGCAGACAATGGCACCCTGCTCGACAGCGTCGGCAAGCTGAGCGAGCTAGCCCAATCTGCCCGTCACGGCTTCGATGAGGCGCACACCTTTTACCTGCCCGGGCGCGTGCTGGTTACAGCGCCGATCAAGAGCCTGGAGGGCCCGCGCGGGACCTTGATCATGGAGCTGTCGACGAGCTCTGCGATAGCCGCGCGCGACCACTTGGTGAAAGTGGCGCTCGGCGTGGGCGCGGCCGCGCTGGCTTTGAGCACGCTCTTGGCGCGTTGGAGCGCAGGATCTCTGGCGAGCCGCGTGGAGGGCGTCGCGCGGGCGGCGCTTGCCGTGCAGCGAGGGGACCTCGACCAACACTTGGCGCTCGACGGGCCAAGGGACGAGATAGGGGTGCTGGCTCATAGCTTCGACGCCATGGTGCGCCGCTTGCGCGAGCTGATCGACCACGTTCATCGAACCGCACGCGAGGAGAAACATCGGTTGGAACACCTGGTTCGAGATAGGACTCAGGAGCTCGGCCAAAGAAACATCGATCTGCGGTGCGTGCTCGACAACGTCGATCAAGGCTTCATCACGGTCGACCGCGATGCAAATGTCGTGGGCGAACAGTCGCGCGTCGTTCAAACCTGGCTAGGCGAAGTCGTGGCCGGTGATTGCTTGTGGCAATCGGTCGATCGGGTCAGTCACGGAATGAAGGCCCGCTTCGATCTGGCTTGGTCGCAACTGGTGGAAGGGGATATGCCGGCTGAGGTATCCCTTGCGCAAATGCCCCACGAGCTTTCGATAAACGCGCGTCACTTGCGATTCGAATACAAGCCACTCGGTGATGACGAGGATTTCGAACGACTGTTGATCGTGATATCTGACGTGACGGCGCTCGTGCTGCGTGAACGCAGCGAGCGAGAAGATCGGGACGTCATCGAGCTCTCGTCACACATACTCCGAGACCGCGTGGGCTTCTCCGAGTTCTTCAGCGAGGCTCAGCGCCTCGTGGAGCGAATCGAGAAGAACACCACTGACGTGGTGTCATTGAAGCGAGACCTCCACACGCTGAAGGGTAATGCCGCGTTATTTGGTCTGTCACACGTGTCGGCGCTGTGTCACGCCGCGGAGTCGGAGCTCGAGCTGACGGGCGGCACGGAGGTAGATTGTTCACCGATCGGCACCCAGTGGCAACTCATGCGCTCGAAAGTGAGCCTGCTCTTGGGCGAAGGGCACTCGCATGGCCTTTCGGTCGACGAGCAAGACTACGAGGCACTCCTTGCGCAGGTCCGGCGTGGCGGCGACCATGCGCTCTTGTCACGTATGCTAGAGGCTTGGCGACTGGAGCCGCTACGCGTACGACTCGAGCGAGCCGCCGATCAGCTCGTCACCACCGCCTCGCGCCTCGGTAAGGGAGAAGTTCGAGTCGTGGTCGAGTGCGCACAGATATACCTGGCGCGCGACGAGCTGAGCGCATTTTGGAGCGTCTTCGCGCACGTCGTGCGCAATGCCGCGGTCCACGGCATCGAGGATCCGGTCGAGCGGCAGCTGCGCGGCAAGCAGCGCGTCGGCGCGTTCGCGCTGCGCGCTGGCGTAGAGGATGCACGATTGTTCGTGGAGATCGAGGACTCCGGGCCTGGCATTGATTGGGACTCGGTTCGAGCCCGCGCGGTTGCAAGCCACCTGCCCAGCGCGACGGAGAGCGATTTACAGAACGCCCTGTTCACGGACGGCATCTCCACCGAAGCAAATATCAGCGAGGTCGCCGGGCGCGGCGTCGGCCTCGGGGCAGTTCGAGCCACTTGCGCGGCGAAACGCGGCGCCATCTCGGTCAGTTCCAACCTCGGCAAAGGAACGACCTTTCGTTTTTCCTGGCCTACCAGCGAGCTTGCCTCGTTGGTGCTGTTCGACGCCGAGGTACGGGCATGAGCTCCCCCGGTCGCGCTTCGAGCGAGAGGTCAATTCCACTCTGGCGGGCGTGTGCGGTGCTGATCGCGGTCGCGGTCTCAGGCTGTACTGAGCCCGACGAAACGCAAGCGCTGCTGAGCGCCCTCGAGGCGAGGAGCGCAGAAGAGGCTCCCCAGGCCGAGCCCCCCGCCAGCGATGTGAACCCCCGATTACTGAGGCGCTTTCAAGCGCTGCGCTCTCAGATAGAATCTCCCGACAACAGCATCACCACCGCGAAGGTGGATTTAGGTCGAATGCTGTTCTTCGACACGCGACTTTCGAAAAATCACGATCTTTCATGTAACAGTTGTCACGACCTTGCACATTACGGCGTGGATCATCAGCCGACCTCTCCTGGGCACCGGCATCAGCCAGGCCGGCGCAATTCTCCAACCGTGTACAACGCCGCCGGCTTCTTCGCTCAATTTTGGGACGGTCGCTCGCCTAGCGTCGAGGAACAATCGGCGGGACCCATGTTGAACCCGATCGAGATGGCGATGCCCAACGCGGATTTTGCGGTGCGGGTGTTGGGGTCAATGCCGGAATATCGCGCGGCCTTCGACCGCGCCTTTCCGTCCGAAGCAACCCACATTACGATCGCCAACGTCGGGCGCGCGATCGGCGCCTTCGAGCGTCGACTCACCACGCCCTCCCGCTGGGACGACTACCTCAAGGGCGACGGGGCGGCGCTGACCCGACCCGAGCTGGAAGGCTTGAAAGTCTTCACCAACATCGGATGTATGGTTTGCCACACCGGCGAATTCGTGGGCGGAGCGATGTTTCAAAAAGTCGGTATCGTCGAGGAGTGGCCGAATCAAAAGGACCAAGGCCGTTTCGAAGTCACTGGAGCGGAAGCCGACCGGATGGTCTTCAAGGTACCGACGCTGCGCAACGTCGCTGAGACCGCGCCTTATTTTCACGATGGCTCCGTGAACTCGCTGGACGATGCCGTGCGTATCATGGCGAAGCATCAACTTGGTTTGAGCCTATCGAACGGCGAGATATCTGCGATTGTGGCCTGGCTTGGTGCACTCACCGGTAAGTTGCCAGTCGACTACATCAAACAACCCGCGTTGCCCGCCAGCACCAGCGAAACACCCGCTGCCGACGCCAAATGACCCGCAAATACCGCCGAACCAAGTGTTGCATTATTGTATTTCTTATTGATTGACACCATTGCAGATTGCCACTTATTAATTAGACATACCCGGTCGATCGTCATGGTACGGTGAGCCCTCGTCCCTTTTTAGTTCGCGACTCGCGATCTGCGGTGATCGCGCCGCTGCGACTGTGTGCCGGTATACCGACATGAGCAGCATCATTTGCAGCGGGCCACCGGTAGACACCAACTTCGACTCGATGGCCGAAGATCTTACCGCCTCGGCGGTCGAGCTCTTCGCCGAGTACGAGCTCGTTGTACAGCGCTCAGGGACGGGGTGCCCTCAGTCGTCGTCGAGCGCCACCTCGAGCTTGGCGCAGATTGGTTATGCTGGCGATCGGGTCAAGGGCGCGCTCGCGATGCTCGCAAAACACGCAGCCATTCGCGCCTGGATCGAGGCTTTAGGTCTGCCGTGCGATACGGATCCGGGTGACGTGATCGGTGAGTTCTCGAACATGTTGCTCGGCCGGCTGAAGGCCAAGCTTTTGTTGCGCGGCTTTCCCATTCTGCTTGCCACGCCCACCACCGCGACGGGTAATGGGCTGCGACTTTCGCAGCCGCCCGCGCAGTCCATTTGGCTGACCTTTGCCGGCCAAGGCTGGCTGGTTGGCGTGCGCCTGGACGCGAGCTTCGAGCGGACCTTCACCCTGCAGAGCGGAAGCGCCCGCGCCCAGGCGGCGGCGGCGGGCACGGGCATCCTCTTTTGATTCTTGCAAAGGAAGCGAACATCTCATGACTAGCGTGTTGGTAGTTGATGACTCCTTGATGGTGCGTAAGCAGGTCGGTGCGGCACTGAGGGGAATGGGGTACGGCGTGATAGAGGCGGCCGACGGTGTAGACGCCTTGGAGAAGCTCGCGCTCAACGCCGACACCCGTTTGATCGTTTGCGACGTGAACATGCCACGCATGAATGGCCTCGAGTTCCTCGAGTCGCTCATGGCACGTGGCTCCACGGTGCCGGTCGTGATGTTGACCACCGAGGGGCAGCCGGAGCTCATCCAACGCGCAAAGTCGCTTGGGGCAAAGGGCTGGATCGTGAAGCCGTTCAAACCAGAATTTCTCACGGCCACGGCCAAAAAATTAGCGCCGATGACCGCTTAACGCGGAAAAGGTCGTCTCGGTGCGAATTTTGCTGCTCAATGAAAAGCGCCTCGAGCGCGAAGCAATCGTTCGCTGCCTTCCGCGAGATAGCTATGCGGTCGAAGCGGTCGCTGACGAGCACGCGGCCATCGCTGCAATCGCGCGTGAGGCGCCACACGTTCTGATTTTCAACTCCCCCGCCAAAGGCGGAGCCGACCTCGCGCGGCGGCTGAAAGGAGCCGACGCCTCGGGGCAAGCTTACTCGATCGCCGTCTTCGAAACTGGCGCCAGCAATCGGGAGATCGCGAACGTCGTGGGTGCCGGGGTCCAAGACTTCGTGCGCCGCCCAATAGTGGACGCTGAGCTCGTGGAGCGGGTGCGCGCTCCGGCACGCGTCATCCGCTGGGCCCAATCCCTGACCAAGCCAGCTGTGTTCGATTTGTCCGGGCCGGTGGATGTCGCCGGGCTCCAAGCTTGGAAGGGGCTGGGCGGGCTGGTCGCGAGCGATCTATCGCAGATTGCCGGCTGCGCCTTCTCGGTTTCGGAGGGCTGGCCGGCGCGTTTCGTCGGCGCGTGCCGCACCGCGACCATCCCAATGTCGCTCGCGGGCGATCAGTTGGAAGTACGTGTCTCGATTGCGGTAGACGAACCGACTCTCAAGTGGCTTCGTGACTCGGTGCTGTGCGATCCCCTGGCCGTCGAAGCCGCGACCGATGACGCCTTGCGGGAATTTGCGAACACGGCGGGCGGTGCGGTAAAGCGTGCGGCGTTGTGTGAGGGCGTCACGCTCACGACGGGCATCCCGTTCAACGACAACGCGGCGACATCGGCAGGCCCGCGGTCGTGCTGGACTTTGAGGCTGAGCTGCGATGGGCCTTGCATCGCCGTCGTTGGTGAAGTCCGCAGCCGGCAAAACCAGCGGGTCGCGGCTACCGAGCTGTGTGAGGGGATGGTGCTCGCGCACGACGTTCGAAATCAAGGCGGGGTGCTGCTCGTGCCCGCGGGGGCCCGCTTGACCGGCGTCACGGCGGCCAAGCTCGCCCAGACGCTCGGGCCTCGGTTTTTCTTGGAAGTGGCCGCGCCGAGCTGACGCCGGCCGACGCCCGGCGGTGCCGCTCGGCCGAATCCTAGTCGCCGAGCGAGGTGGAGTTCGGCTTGCCGGCGTCGTTCAAGTGTAGGCTTCTCGCCGTAGGCGGGACGAGAAGCGGTGCGCCGACGAACCCACCCGTAGATGCGGCGGGCGCCCGCGATGCGCTACGCTTCATCGATGAAGCAAGACTCGCGCGCCTACGCTTTCGAAACGCTGGCTGTCCACGCGGGCTATGAGCCGGACGCCACCCATGGCGCGGTGATGCCCCCGGTAGTGATGGCCAGCACGTTCGCGCAGCCGGAGCCGGGGCGGCCGCTCCGCTTCGACTACTCGCGGAGTGGCAACCCCACTCGTTCGAATTTGGAAGCGGCGCTGGCCACGCTCGAAGGTGGCGCGCGTGGTTTCGCATTTTCCAGCGGCTGCGCCGCCGCGACCACGCTGCTACACACGCTTCAGCCCGGCGATCACGTGATCAGCGGCGACGACGTCTATGGCGGTACGTTTCGTCTCTTCGACAAGGTCATGAAGCCATTCGGTATCGCCTCGAGCTTCGTCGATCTGACGGATTTATCGCGCCTGGAGGCGGCCATCACCCCGAAGACACGCTTCGTGTGGTTCGAAACGCCGACCAACCCCACCCTCAAATTGGCAGACATCGCCGCGATCAGCCGGATTTGCTCGAAGGTCGGCGTGCGCGTCGTGGTCGACAATACCTTCGCTTCGCCCGTCCTCCAACGGCCCCTGTTACTCGGCGCAACCGTCGTCTTGCATTCGACGACCAAGTACATCAATGGCCACTCGGACGTGGTCGGCGGCGCCTTGGTGACGAGCGATTCAGATTTGTGTGAGCGCCTCGCGTTTCTACAAAATGCCCTGGGCGCCGTGCCGAGTCCCATGGACTGCTACCTGGTGATGCGCGGCATCAAAACGCTGTCCGTGCGCATGCACGCGCACGTCTCTGGCGCTTCCGAGCTTGCCCGGCGTCTCGCTGCGCATCCCGGCGTAGCGCGCGTCCACTACCCCGGCCTGAGCTCGCATCCACAGCACGAGCTCGCCCTGCGTCAGATGTCTGGGCCCGGCGGCATGATTTCCGTCGAGCTCGCCAGCGATTTGCAAGGCTCGCGTCGCTTCCTTCAGGCACTCCGCGTGTTCGCCTTGGCCGAAAGCCTTGGCGGGGTCGAATCCTTGGCCGAGCACCCGGCATTGATGACCCACGCCTCCATTCCGGCCGCCAACCGCACAGCGCTCGGAATCAGCGACTCATTGGTACGTCTCTCGGTGGGCATCGAGCACGTGACTGACCTGTGGGAAGACCTAGAGTCGGCGCTGCGGGCGTGCGCGAGCTGAGCGGCAAGCCCCCAATGTAGGTCAACACCTACGTGGCTCGTCTCCATCCGACCCCCGGGCTAATCGCCACGTGCGCTCGCAATTCATTGTAAGATCGTTACTCCAACGAACACTGAGGGTCATGACATCGACTTTGGGTCACTCGCTTTCGCTGAGCCTTGCTTTTGCGCTGTTGGCCTGCTCGAACAGCTTGAGCAGCGGGCCCGGGACGGGTGCGGGCGGACAGGCGGCGGGCGGAGCGGAACCGCCGCTGGCCGGGGCGAGCGCCGGAGGCGCCGGAAATGGAGCGGGCGGGAGCGGCGCCGGCGGGGCGGACAGCCTGGGCGGCGCTGGGGCAACTGGGGCGGGCGGGAGCGGCGGGAGCACGGCGGGCGGCGACATTGGCGGCGCGCCAGCCGTTGGCGGTAGGGGTGGTGCCGCGGGCGCCCCAGCCGCCGGCGCTGGCGGAGGCTTGGGCGCGTTCATGGGCATCGACTTCGGCGCGCCATCCGACGGCGGCACCGTGACGTACCAGAACATTGGCGCGGTGGGCTCGTACCCGAGCGTCTGCTCGCCCACGGGCGACGCTTGTTGCCGCAAAGACAAGATCATCAGCAGCGACAAGCTCACGCCCTGGGACGAAGACCTGATCATGACGCTGCGCGGCCCAATCGATATCAAGCAATTCGCCACCTACCAGCCCACGGTCGAAGGCCAAGCCTCACCTTGGCGACTGGTTTCATCGTGGGACGTGCGCACACCGGCCGCAGCGCAAGGCATCGCGTTCTCCGGCGACGCTGCCAAAGGCGGCAAGCCATTCACCGGCGTGGTCGCGAGCACCTGCCTCGTCAACGCATCGACGGACAAAGCGTTCGGTTGCGGGGCGGGCAGTAATCCCTATTGCGCCGCCAACTCCAGCAATAAAAATACAGGCTGGGCGGGCTCGAAAATGTTCGTGTTTTTGGCGTCCATGCCGCACGTTGGCAGCGGCGCGATCACGGCAGAACAGAACTGCGGCGCGCTCAGCAACGGTTGGCACGATGCGCCGTGGATCGGCCTCAGTGTAGGGGAGCTGATCCGCTCGGGCGCCTTCAGCTCTTGCCAATGTTACGAGCGAACGCCGTACCACGGCGATGGCTGCGGCCAGATCAATGCGCTGGAGGTGATCAACGACAACGACACGAGCGGCAACTATAAAAACCTCGAGATCTTCAGCTCCAACTTCTTCAGCTATGGAGGAGATTTCGGCGGGCCGTGCGGCACCAAAAACTGCGACGCGACCAAGGTGGCAGGCACTGCCGATCTGGTGACTGGCAGCGCGGCGGCTACCGCGGGCGTGCTCGGCTCGCAAACGCCGATGAAGAGCCCGAACGGTTTTCTGCGCCGGCCCACCACGGGCTACCGCTACTTCGTTCTGCTGCTCGATGTGCGCACGCGCACCGTGCAATACGCCATCATCCACCCCGGAAAAGTGCCGGCCCCATTGAGCGCGCTATTGCCTGCCTTACCCAACCAAGTGCCGCAAAGCGCAATTGATAGTGTGATCGCTTTGCGTTTGCCGCATTGAGCGGGCGCGCGCGCCGCAGGCTTCGCGTGCGCGTTGCAGACACGCGCGCAAGGCGTCAGGCTTGATGATCATGCCCGACTTCGAGCCCCCCTCTGCGGACGTTTTATCGCTGATCGGCAACACCCCGCTGGTGCGGATCAGCCGCATCGATACGGGCCCGTGCGAGCTATTCGTGAAGCTCGAGAACCAAAATCCGGGCGGCTCGATCAAGGATCGGATCGGCCTGTCCATGATCGAAGCCGCCGAACGAAGCGGCGCCATTCGACCCGGCGCAACACTCGTCGAGGCAACGGCGGGCAACACCGGGCTCGGCCTGGCGCTCGTGGCGGCCCGTAAAGGCTACAAGCTCGTCTTGGTGATTCCCGACAAGATGAGCCAGGAAAAGGTGCATCACCTGCGAGCCCTGGGCGCCGAAGTGCGCATGACGCGGAGCGACGTCGGCAAGGGTCACCCCGAGTATTACCAAGATTATGCCGAGCGAATCGCGGGCGAGCTTGGTGCGTATTTCGTGAACCAGTTCGAAAACCCGGCCAATCCCCTCGCCCACGAGCAGACGACGGCGCCGGAGATCTGGAGGCAGATGGAGCACCGGCTCGACGCCGTCGTGTGCGGTGTCGGTTCGGGCGGCACGATGACGGGCTTCAGTCGTTTTTTCGGGCGTACTGCCGCCAATGTGGAACTGGTGCTGGCCGATCCAAAGGGCTCCATTTTGGCGGACTACGTGCGCACCGGTCAGGTGGGCGAGGTTGGCTCGTGGCTGGTCGAAGGCGTCGGTGAGGACTTCTTGCCCAAGATCTGCGACTTGTCCCGCGTGCACAAGGCGTACACGGTGAGCGATGAAGACAGCTTCGCCGCCGCGCGCATGCTTTTGAAAGAAGAGGGCATATTCGGCGGCTCGTCGTCGGGTACCCTGCTCGCCGCTGCGCTTCGCTACTGTCGGGAGCAAAACACCGCCAAGCGCGTCGTCAGCTTGATCTGCGACAGCGGCGGCAAATACCTGTCGAAAATGTTCAACGATTATTGGCTACGCGACCAGGGCTTCCTGCCTGGCACGACCTACGGGGACCTGAGGGACCTCATTTCGCGGCGCGCCGAAACCGGCGCCGTCGTCTCCGTGGCGCCGATCGACAGCTTGCTCGTCGCATACTCGCGCATGCGCCTGTACGATGTTTCGCAACTGCCCGTGCTGGAGAATGGACAGATAGTCGGCCTGATCGACGAGTCCGATCTGCTCTTGGCGACGCACCGCGACGGGGCGAGCTTTCGTAACCCGGTGCGGGAATTCATGAGCACGAAGCTCGTCAGCGTCGAGGCCCACGCTTCCTTGGAATCACTCATGCCCTTGTTCGACCGAGGACTAGTCGCCATCGTGCGTGAGCATGAACAATTCTCTGGCCTGATCACCCGAATGGATGTGCTGAACCACTTGCGGCGCAAGCTGTCTTGAGCCACTCCTCGCGCTGCCGTCCGAATCGCACGTGGCTACGCGCAGACTCGATTCCTACCGCTGTCCTTGGCTTTATACAGCATCTCGTCGGCCCGACCGTATAGGGCTTCGGGTTCCTCGTCACTGCCAGGTTCGAATTCTGCGAGACCCAAGCTGACGGTCACGGGCAGGCTTCGCTCTTCGAACGTTGGCAAGTTGCCGGCCACCGCTTGGCGAATTTTTTCTGCGCACAGCTTGGCCCTGGCGAGTGAAGTATTCGGGCAAAGAACGGCGAACTCCTCACCACCAACGCGAGCGAATAGGTACTCCGGGGCGGCGGTCGCCTTGACAACGAGCGCAGTGGCGCACAGCACCGCATCGCCTGCCATGTGGCCGTGCGTGTCGTTCACTTTTTTGAAGTGGTCGATATCCAGCACGATCAAACTCACGGGGCTACCTTGCGCAGTGGACACGGCCACGCGCAGGTTTTCTTCGAAGTAGCGCTTGTTGTGCACACCGGTGAGCGCGTCGAAGCTCATCAGCCGTTGCACCTCTTCGTGATACGCGCTCTCGATGTTGCCGCCCGCAAGGTACTTCAACAACGCCTTGCCGATCTGCACGCGGTCGCCGTCCTTCAGCTCGTGCTCCTTCACACGCAGTCCGTTCACGTACGTGCCGTTCGTAGAACCCAGATCCGTCAGCCGATGGCCGTCGCCGTTGGGCTCGATCGTCGCGTGACGCCGGCTGACCGAATCAGCGTCGAGCACTAGGCCCGCGTTCGAGCCGCGCCCAATCTCGATGCGGGAGTCTGACAGCACGGTGCGGTTACCCAAGCGTGGGCCGGACAGCACCAGCAGCAATGCTTGCTGTTGACCCGCTACTCGGATCAGACTGCGCATATCGCGCGAAATCGTGACCTCGAGAGTCGACTCGTATAGCTCGTCGTCCGCCAAGTTAATGTGAGTTCCCGCGCGGATTGCAATGCGCGGACTGACTTTCAGCATAGCAGATGCGCGCGCATGCTCATTGTCTCGAGTGCCGCGATCGGTCAGCAATGTGGGGTACTGGCCTACATTGTGAGGACGCTTCGCGCCCCTGCTCGACGCGCGAAACGCACGACGCAGCCCGCCAGCGCGTCGCGGTCGGCGAGGCGGAAAAACTCACACGTCGTAGTACAAATAATATTCGAATGGCGTCGGACGCAGGCGTGAGGCCTGCACGTCGTGCTCACGCTTGTTATCGATCCACATGTCGATCAAGTCCTGCGTAAAAACGTCACCCTTGAGCAAAAATTCGTGGTCGGCTTCGAGCGCGTCCAGCGACTCTTCGAGGGAGACGGGCATGCGTTCCACGTCTCTTAGCTCTTCGGCCGATAGGGAGTAGATGTCTTTGTCGAGTGGCGGGCCCGGGTCGACCTTGTTTTGAACGCCATCGAGCCCCGCCATCATCATCGCGGAGAACGCCAAGTAAGGGTTACAAGTCGGATCCGGGAAGCGGAGCTCGAGCCGCCGCGATTTCGGTGAAGGCGAATAAGTCGAGATGCGAATTGCAGCCGAGCGATTCCGGCTGGAGTAGGCCAAGTTCACCGGCGCTTCATAACCGGGCACGAGCCGCTTGTAACTGTTGGTAGTGGGGTTGGTGAACGCGGCCAAGGCATGCGAATGCCTCAGAATACCCCCGATGTAATAGAGCGCCATTTCGCTCAGCCCTGCGTAGCCGTCGCCAGCAAACAGCGGCTTACCATCTTTCCAAAGCGACTGATGGCAATGCATGCCGTTACCATTGTCACCGAACAACGGCTTGGGCATGAATGTGGCGCTGCGACCGTTGCGATACGCCACGTTCTTCACGACGTGCTTGAACCACATCAGCTTGTCCGCGCACTTGAGCAGGCTGTCGAAGCGCATGTCGATCTCGCCCTGCCCCGCGCTGGCTACCTCGTGATGGCTCACCTCCACCTCGATGCCGACACGCTCGAGCTCTAAACACATCTCGGTCCGCAGGTCCATGTGCGAGTCTTGCGGCGGAACGGGGAAGTAACCCTCCTTGCTCCTGATCTTGTGGCCCAGGTTCGGCCCCTCGTCGCGCCCACTATTCCAACTGCCTTCAGCGGAGTCGACGGCATAGAAGGCGGCGTTTCCCTGAACGTCGAAGCGCACGTCGTCAAAGATGAAAAACTCCGCCTCGGGCCCGAAATAGACCGTATCCGCCAGCCCAGTGGACTGCAGGTACGCCTCGGCTTTCTTAGCGATATAGCGCGGGTCCCGGGAGTAGCTCTGGCGCGTCAATGTGTCCTGCACGTTGCACAACAAGGATAGCGTTGGGAAGCGCGTGAATGGATCCATGACCGCCGTGGTCGGATCCGGAATGAGCAGCATGTCGCTCAAGTTGATCGGTTGAAAACCTCGGATCGAGGAGCCGTCGAAGCCAAAGCCCTCCTCGAAGGCATCGCTCGTGAGGCGATGAAACGGCACGGACGTGTGCTGCCACTTGCCGATCAGGTCGATGAATTTTAGGTCGACCATGACCGCTTCGTGCTTCTTCCCCAGCTCGATCGCTTGTTTCGCGTCCATGACGCTAGCTGTATCGCTATCGGGCGCGCGGGGCTACTGCCGGAATTCTTCCGATCCGGCAGTAGGTCTCCCGTGCGCAGTGAACGCGCGATCGCGACGTTCACTCGACTGGCACACAGCGCTAGGCCTTCGAGCCGAGTCTCTCAGATCGCTTCTTCCGCGCGCTCGCCGGTGCGAATACGAACCGCTTCATCGACCGGGCTCACGAAGATCTTGCCGTCGCCGATGCGGCCGGTCTTCGCGCTCTTCTCGATCGCGTCTATCACCTGGTGAACCATTTGGTCGGGAACGACGATTTCGAGCTTCACCTTCGGCACGAAGTCCACGACATAGGCGGACCCGCGGTAGACTTCCTTCTTACCGCCCGTGCGCCCGAAGCCCTTGACCTCGGTCACGGTCATGCCCTGGATACCGACTTCCGACAAGGCATCCTTGACCTCGTCCAGCTTGAACGGCTTGATAATCGCCTCGACCTTCTTCATCTGGCTCTCCATCCTGTTGGGGGGTTACAGCCCCTTGCGAGGCCTCCCCTCCCTAAGCGCGGGGGCACCGCTCGGTTCGTAGAAACCCGCCGTAGCGCGGCAGGTGCGATGGAGGTACTGGGACCCGTGTTTCCGAATTGTTTCCAAGTGGAGTCTACGTACCGCTCAGGAAAAATCAGTGCTTTTCTTCATATTTGGAAACACGGCGCCGAGATTGGCAGCGCTTTGGCACTCCTCGGTAGCCCTTCGGGCGGCATCCAGACGCGCGCCGGGTGTGGCGGCAAAACCTGCGAGAGAGTCAAGCGGCCACGCAGCCGGTTACCCTAAGCGCGATGGTCGCGCGGGTACTTCGAGTACTGTTCATGGGCTCCGGATCTCCCAACCCGGGCCACGACTCCCGCACATTCGCCTTCGTAAATGCCGTCTCAGAACCAGTCGCAAGTCCCTGTCGGGACCGTCCTCGAAGGCAAGTTTCGGGTCACCAAGGAGATCGGCCGCGGGGGCATGGCAGCGGTGTACGAGGCCGAGAATATCGACATTGGAAAACGGGTCGCGGTAAAAATCCTAGCGGCGGAGCTCATCACCTCACGCGTCGTCCGTGAGCGCTTCATTCGCGAAGCGCGCGCAGCCGCCGCCATTCGCAGCCCGTACATCTGCGACGTGTACGACTCTGGCATGTTCGAGGAGCGCCCATTTTTGGTGATGGAGCTGCTCGAGGGAGAGAGCCTTTACGATCTGATGACACGAGTCCGCCAAATCGAGGTGGACACGACCGTGCGCATTGCGACGCATACTGCGCGCGGGCTCGCCAAGGCACACGAATCGAACGTCGTGCACCGCGACCTCAAGCCCGAAAACATTTTTTTGACCAAGGACGAGGACGGCAAGCTAGTTGTCAAGATCGTCGACTTCGGGCTGGCAAAATTCTACGAGCCGACCACGCCCGACGCCCAAACCGTGCGTTTAACGCGTGAGGGCGCGCTCTTTGGCACGCCCGCGTACATGAGCCCGGAGCAGGCCAAAGGTAAAGGAGAGGTCGACCACCGCGCCGACTTGTGGGCGCTCGGCTGCATCGTGTACGAGTGCTTGACCGCGCAAACCGTGTGGAACGTCGAGCAAGGCGTGGCCATGATCTTGGCTCAGATCGCCAGCGCGCCGCTGCCACGTCCGACCAAGCTGCGCCCTGATCTACCGCCGACGTTCGACGCTTGGTTCGCGCGCGCGCTCGATCGCGATCCTGACAAACGCTATCAGACGGCGAAGGAGCTCGCCGAAGCGCTCGCCAAATCGCTGCTCCCCAACCGCGGTCCCGCGCGATCCATCTCGTTGTCCAGCGATGACGAAGGAATGGTGGTGGACGAGATGATGGCCGGTGAACCTTCACCGGTGAGCGGCCCGCTCACCGACCGGCAAGTCAAGACCCGCGAGCCACCGCCACCGCCGCCTACCGGAGCCGTGCTCTCTCAGCGCCCGGAATCCGGAGCCGGTCGCGCAATCTCCATCCTCATGTTGATTTCCGCGCTTACGTTGGGCGCCTATGCGGTGTGGCTCTACGTACTACATCCCCCAGGCCAGCCGCACGCCGCCCCCGCCGTTGCCGTGCGAGCCACGAGCTCGAGCACGGCGGCCAGCTCCGCCGGTGCAGGCTCGGCCACGCGCGCTGCGGAGGCCGACGTTTCGGCGGTAAAGATCGCCCGTGGTCAAGAGCTCCTGGCGAGCGGAGACGGCAAAGGCGCGCTCGACGTGTTCAAAGACGCGCTCAAGGGCAACACTGCGGTCGCCCGCTCGGTGCTCTCGCACATGTCGGTAGCAATTGAAGAGCCGAGCGGCCCATGCAAGCTCACCGGCATCAGCCGACCCCGACCGTACACGATCGATCTGCCGGTCTCTCGGCCCTCGCTCCTGCACAGTAGCGCGGGCACTGTGTTCGTTTGGATCGACAATCATCAAGATGTAAGGAAGAAGCAGGCCTATGCCGTCCTGCTTGATGATGCTCTCCGGCGCTCCGCGCCCGAAGTATCATTGACCCCGGAGGCGTCCTCGGCGCGTCAAGCGCAGCTCCTGCCGGCGGGCGACAAGTACGTGCTCCTGTATTGGGACGATGGCGGCACGGAGCCCGGGGTGTATGCGCGCTTCATCTCGCACGACGGCCACATTGCCGGACCTTCCAAACGTATCTCGGTCGCGAAAAAGGGCGAATTATACGCGGCTCTAGCCGCCGACGAGAACAAGTTCTGGGCGGTCTGGCAAGAAGAGGTCGACAAGGGCTCGACCGACATCATGGCCCGCGAACTGGACGCGGAGCTCGCGCCCATCGGCGACGCCGTTCGCCTGACGGCGATCCCGCCCTCGAAAGGCGCAAATGGTAACGCCGCCGGAACGCCGAGCGTCGCAGTGCACAACGGGCACTTGTACGTGGCGTTCTCGGTTAACCGCGGGTTCGAGCATCTGCAGGTGTACGTGCAGCGCATTGCCCTAAACGATCCGCTGTTGAAGGCGGGGCTGCAGTCGACCAAGCGCACCGTAGGCAAAGAGCGGTACCTGGGTCAGGCGCAGCCAGTGAGCACCCGGGAGGGCAAGAACACCACGCCCGTCTTAGCGTGCGCAGCCGAAGGTTGCTTCGTCGCTTGGGACGACGAGAAAGCGGGCGCATCCGTCGCCTTCGTCGAAAAAGACAAGGGGCAGATGCTTTGGCGGCGCGACTTACCACCAAAGGTCACGCGGCCAGCCGTCGCCGCGAGCGACAGCAGCGCGGTCATCGCCTGGTTCGACGAATCTCGATTGCGCCTCGCACCGCTCACGCGGGACGGATTGGGCGCGGTCTCGTCGATCAGCCGGGTCAGCGGGTTTCAGCCGCAGCCCGACCTCGCCGCAGGCGAAAAGTCCGGGCAATGGTACATTTCCTGGCGCGACTACGAATCCGCGCACCTCGAGGTGTTTGCGCTGCGCACGGAATGCCCTTGAAACATCGGGACAGTAACGAACGGACCCCTCACCCCGGCTCGCAGCCGGTGGCCCATCTTTTGTCGATCCCCTCGCGCTCGGCCATCCGGCGCGTGCCTGTGGAGACGGGCCGCACCCTGCTCGTGCCTTTGGAGCTCGTCGACGGCGCCGAGCTGTGGGACGCCGTGGAGGGCTCCCGTTGGCATCTGGAGCGCTGGCTACCCTGGGTTCCATTCAACAACGCGCCGGAGGCCAGCGTTCGTTACGCAGAAGCTTGCGTGTCGGACTGGGACGCGGGCCGTGCAGTTCGGTTCGCGATTCGAGACCGTCAGTCGCGGGAGCTCCTGGGCGTAGTCGGGCTCGACTCCTGCGTTCATTTGCACCGCTCGTGCGAGCTAGGTTACTGGTTGAAGCGCGAGGCAACGGGCCGTGGGATCATGACCGAGGCCGCTCGCGCCTGCGTCGATTTCGCGTTCGCGCGCATGGCCGTGCACCGCATTCGCTGCGCCGCCGCCACCGACAACAGCGCAAGCTTGCGCGTGATCGCTCGGTTGGGGTTTCGCTTCGAAGGCATCGCCCGCCAAGCGGAGCTGGTCTCGTCGCGCTGGCTCGATCATGCCATCTTCGCGCGGCTCAGTAGTGACGAGTGAGTACAAGACAGCGCAAAATTCCGTTCCTGGTCATCGCGCCGGCGATCGTGCTGATCGTTGGTCTGGCCGCAGGCTTGGCGCTGGCCGTACTTGGGACGATGCGTCTGCGCACGCAGAGCGACGATGCCGCCTTGCTACGCGCCCGGCTCTTGTCTCTCACCCTTGCCGAGCGCATCCGCAGCACCTCCGAGGAAGACCGACCCGCGGTGCTCGAACGCGCCGCGCGCCGCTCTGGCGCAGAGCTCTTGCTGGTCACGGCCGACGGCAACGTGATGGTCGACGGCACGCAAGGCGCTCCGCCCAAGCCACGCATTCTGGAGCTCTTGATCGCGGGGGAAGGAGAAACCACGACGCAGCTGGGACGGGTGCGCTTCTTCTCGGCCGCCCTGCAAGCGCCCACGGATTATGTGAACTTACTCGTCTTCGTCGCGGCACCGGCGACGCCCTTCGCTACTGGCTCGCTCTTGGTGTGGGTGGCGACGCTCACCGGGCTCTTGGTGGGAGTCGCGGCCCTGGTGGCGCTGGCGCTGGCGCGTGATGTTCACGCCGACGTCACGTTCGTGCGCAAGCGCATCGTGGCAATGGCCAAGGAGGGCGCCGACCCCACCGGGATACCCATCCCCGTGCGCTCGGTCGATCTTGTGGGATTATTGACCAGCGCCTTCAACGTCCTGGTAGACCGCTTCACCGCAGCCGAGCACGCTTACCGCCAAGATCTGTCGGGCGCCCTCGCCTACGATCGCGATCGCAGCGACTTTTTGGCGGCATTGAGTCACGAGCTCCGCACGCCGCTGAACGCCATCCTCGGCTTCACGGAGGTGTTGCTGAGCGAGGTGGACGGCCCGCTCAGTGCAGACGCCCAAGAGAACTTGTCCGTAGTCCGCAATAGTGGACAACATCTGCGCGCTCTGATCGACGACATCCTCGATCTATCGGCGCTCGAGTCAGGCGAGCTCCGTTTGAACTGCAAGATGATCGACGTGCTCTCGATCGGCCAAGAAGTGGTGCGCGAGGCGCGCATCGCCGCGGAAGCCAAGCACTTGGAAATCAGCGCGGTCGGAAACCGGGCCATGGCCTTCGCCGACGCTCGGCGCGTGCGGCAAATCATCGGCAATATCGTGGGTAACGCCGTGAAGTTCACGACCCAGGGCGGCGTCACCTTGCGCATCGATCCGCGCGACGGCGGCGTGACGATCGCCGTCACCGACTCGGGCGCGGGCATCGCGCCTCAGGATCACGAAGCAATTTTCCAAGAGTACTGGCAGGCGGGGGACGTGAAGCGTCAGCGCGTGGGCACGGGTCTGGGCTTGGCCATCACTCGCCGTTTGGTGCAAATGCATCGCGGCTTCATCGACTTGAAGAGTCAGCTCGGCAAAGGCTCCACCTTCACGATCGTATTGCCATCGCGCCCGCCGGTGATCGTCGAGCGAGCTTCTGAAGCCGCCCCAAGGGCCACCATCGATTCGATCGATTCCAGCGAATTCGGGGGGCTACCGTGAACTCGGGTGCGGCCCGGCTGATTCGGCGCGCGCTCGGCATCGAGCTCTCGTTTACCTTGTCCGCGAGCGCGCTCTTGGCGCTGCTCACCTCGCATTTCTTGGTGCTGAGCGGCCAGATGGCGCTGGAAGGCGCTGAGACATTGGCGCTCGCCGTACTAGCCGGCGGCGCGCTTTCCTTGGCGCGCAGCTACCTGCACTTGCGCCGCTATCGCTTCCTGCTGCGCGCGCTCTCGCTCGGATCGAAAGCGGTCGAGGCGCGCGAGCTCTTCGCGCTGAGCGACGAGCCAGGGTTGGTCGTATTCGGCTGGCTCGCCACGTGTACCTCGAGCATCGTTCTGTTCCATACCCTGCTCCGGCCGAAGATCGTCGACTTCTCGACGGGTATGAACCTCGCGCTCCTGGGCGTGGTGATCGTGGCCGCGGCCTCCCTGCCCCTGTTCGTGATCGTGCGCTCCACGTTCTTACGCGCGCTCGAGTTCGCGCCGCCGGAGGTGATGCGCGAGGTAGTTGAGAACGCCGATCTGCACGGCGTGATCGCCCAGCGCGTGCCGCGCCGGTTGGTGGCGGCGGTGACCACGCCGGTGCCGGCGTCGACAAGACGGGCCAGAGCGGTGACCACGCCGGTCGTGTTCCTGGTCTTCGGCTGCGCGCTGATCGTAAGCTCGCATTTGCGGCGGGCAGACGAACGAAGCCGCGAGGAGACCGCGCGAGTCATGGCGCGCGCGGTCCTCGAGCTCCGGCCGGGCGTGGTGAGGGGCGCGGGCCTAGAGGGCGCCATCGCCCAGGGAAAAACCTTGGGCTTCGCCGCCGCGGTGCGGGATCGGAGCGACGGCTATCGGGTCGAGCGCGGCGATGACGGCATCGTCACGGTCGTGACGCCGCTCGACGAAGGCAGCGCCGAGGTGCGCTTCGAGGGCTCCGTGGTCGGCGTGCTGAGCGCGTCATTCGTGCTCGTGGCGCTGCTCGGAACCGGTATCGCCAGCGGGCTCGGCATCGCCTTTGGTCAAGCGTTGGGTGAGGACCTACGCGCCGCGACGAAGAACGTACGGGAACTCGGCACGGACGCGGTCTTGAGCGGCGGGAGGCACGTGGTGCGCGCGGCACGCTTCCGCGTCGTAGCCCGGTTGGGCCTCGCCATCGAGCGGCTGGCCGCGCGTTTTCGCGTCTTCGCCAAGGCCCAGGAGCGGGCCATTACCGCGCGCAAAGCAGCGGCGCGCATGCGCGGCCTGTTCTTCGCCAGCGTGAGCCACGATTTGAAGAGCCCGCTGAACGCCATTTTGGGCTTCACCGAATTGGTCCGAAAGAGCGAACCGCTGAGCCCGGGTCAAAGCGAAAGCCTGAGTCTCATCGACCGCCGCGGGCGGGAGCTACTTGCGCTAATCGAGACGATTTTAGACGCAGCACGGGTGGATGCCGGACAATTGAGCTTGGTCTTGGACCAGTGCGACGTCCGTGCATTGTTCGCGGAAGCCGTGGCCAAGGGCAAAGACCTAGGCGGTGATCGCGGCGTCGAAATCTTGTCGGACATCTCGCAGTCGGTGAGCACCGTGCGGGTCGATCGTGTGCGCATGCCGCGCGCGCTCGCCACATTCATCGGCCATGCGGTCCGCGTTTCGGAGCTCGCCGCCGTCCATGTGCAAGTCGTGCCCGAAGCAGACGGGGTGCGCTTCGATGTCGAAGTGCCAGGCTCACGCGTCGACCCACAAAAGCTCGAAGCCCTGCTGGATCCGAGTCCGGCGCTGGGCCCGAGCGAGCACCGCGGGCTCGCGCTCGGTTTGCGCTTGGCGCGGTCCGTCGTCGAGTTACATGGCGGCTCGGTCGCCGTCAGCGCGCTCCGCGGCCAAGGCGCGGTGTTCTCCATTTTGCTGCCAACGGGCGAAGCAGAGTCGCGCTTCACGCCGCCGATTTCGACTCGCCCGTGAATCGGCGCGCCAACACTGCTAGGCTCGGCCGAAAAGATGGCAGCCAAAAAGCCGCGCGCAGCCGCGGAGCCCGAGGTCACGGCCGGTGAGGTAGAGCGCGTCTTGGGCGTGGCCGCGCGCCCCGACGAGGATCGCTTCGATCGCTTGTTCCGCCCCGAATCCTTGGAGGAATTCGTCGGCCAAAAGACGCACCGCGAAAATCTCAAAGTGTACGTGGAGGCCGCGCGCCGTCGAAAAGAACCGCTGGATCACATCTTACTGTGTGGTCCACCCGGCCTCGGAAAAACCACGCTCGCTCACATCTTAGCGAAGGAGATGGGGGTCACGTTACACCAGACGAGCGGCCCGGCGGTGGAGCACAAGGGCTTGCTCACCGGGCAACTGACCAAACTCGGGCGCGGCGATATTCTGTTCGTGGACGAGATCCACCGCTTGAGCGCTACCGTCGAAGAGGCGCTGTATCCGGCGATGGAAGATTTTCGGATCGACGTGATGATGGGTGATGGCGCCTATGCCGAGAGCATCACGCTCGATATCAAACCCTTCACGCTGGTCGGCGCAACCACGCGCACGGGCCTGCTCACCAAGCCCCTGCAAGAGCGCTTTGGCGTCACCCTGCGCCTCGACTTTTACCCCCCCGAGGATCTGGAAAAAATCATTTCGCGGAGCGCGCGGCTGCTGGGCATCGCCTGTGATGCCGCGGGTGCCCGCGAGCTGTCGACCCGCTCGCGCGGCACGCCGCGCGTCGCCAACCGGCTCGTGAGGCGCGTGCGCGATTTCGCCGAGGTTCAAGGCTCCGGCAAAATCGATCGCGAGATCGTGCACCACACTTGCGAGCGGCTGGGCGTGGATCATGCCGGGCTCGATGAAATGGACCGTCGTTTGCTGGGGATCTTGATCGAACACTACGAGGGCGGCCCTGTCGGTGTCGAAACCTTGGCCGCCGCCTTGGCCGAGCCGCGCGACACGATCGAAGATGTGTACGAGCCCTACCTGCTACAGCAAGGCTACCTCGGCCGTACCCCGCGCGGCCGAATCGCCACGAAGAAAGCCTATGAACATTTGGGAGAGAAGCCGCCAGTCAAAGCCCAGGGCAGCTTGTTCTAGCCCTGCTCGCGCAAAGCGGCGCGCGCGCCGCGCTTACCAGGTACCCTGTGCATTCTTCATGAATGCGTACGGGTAGCCGAGGTCGAAGCTGGAGGCCTCATCCAGCTTTTTCAGTTGCTCGGCGTTCAGGCTGACGTCTTCGGCCTTCACGTTGTCCTCTAGCTGCGCGACGGTCCTCGCGCCAAAGATCACGGAGCTGACCTGCGGCTGAGCGAGGAGCCAAGCCAACGACACCGCCGACGGCGTGGCGTTCGCTTCCTCGGCTACCGCACGCACCACGTCCAAGATGCGCCAGTTGCGCTCGTTATCGAAGCCGGACATGCACTCTTTCCAATGCGCGAGGCGGGTGCCCGCGGGCGGCGCTTGGTCCTTGGCATACTTGCCGCTCAAAAATCCGCCCGCCAGCGGCGACCAGGGCAAAATACCGAGGCCCTCCGTGCGGCACAGCGGCACGTGCTCTCGCTCTATTTCCCGCGTCACCAAGCTGTATTGGGCCTGTAAGGAGACGAAAGCCGAGAGCCCCTTCGTGCGGCTGAGCCACAGCGAATTCATCATGCGGTATGCGGCGTAGTTGGAACAGCCGATGTACAGCACCTTGCCCTGGGTCATTAAATCATCCAGAGCGCGCAGGAGCTCGTCCTCCGGCGTATCCAGATCTTGCATGTGGATCTGGTAGAGGTCGATGCGGTCGGTCCGTAAGCGCTGCAAGCTGCGCTCAGCGCAGCGCATGATCCGGTAACGCGAGGCCCCGCTCTTGTTTGCGCCTTCGCCCATGGTGAAGCGAAATTTGGTGGCCAGCACCACTTCACTGCGGCGCTGGTCGCGCTCGAACCAGGCGCCCATGATGCGCTCGCTCAAGCCGTCGTCCCCGTATACATCCGCCGTGTCGATGAAGTTGATGCCGAGCTCGAGCGCGCGATTCATGACCGCGAAGGACGTCTTTTCGTCGCTGCCTACCCGATGCATGAAGGACTTGTCGTCTGCTTCACCAAACGTCATTGCACCCAGGCAGAGCTCTGAAACCTTCACGCCAGCAGAGCCGAGTTTTCGATATTTCACGCTTCTGGCCTCACCCGTTCGGATCGCCCAGCGCGACCGCGGCGGAGCATACACGGATGCCTCAGGAGCGCGAGGGTCACGGGCCACCGCCCCAGCGCGGGCTGAAGCTGAGGCAGTTGGGGAAAGGAGTCACGCTTTTGCGGCGCAGTAACGGGCGAGACGGCCATCGCCGCGCGCTACACTCGGGGCGTGGCCCCCACGCAGCACGACGAGGAAACCCCGAAGCACGAGTTGGTGTCCGGCGCGCAGCCGCCTCCGGAGGAGAAAGAGCCGCGGGTGGTTCGGCGGCATACGAGCGCCGCCGGTCTGTACTCAATCTATGAGACCGTGAAGCGCGGTAAGGAACAGATGGGCGTGGGGCGGAGCTTTCGCACGCTGCTGAAGGTCAACCAGAAAGAGGGCTTCGATTGCCCGAGCTGCGCTTGGCCCGACCCAGACGGGGAGCGCAAGGCCGCCGAGTTTTGCGAGAATGGCGCGAAGGCGGTGGCCAGCGAGGCCACGCTTGCGCGCATCACGCCGCAGTTCTTCGCCGAGCACGCAATCTCGGATCTGCTGAAGCAGAGCGACGCCTGGCTCGAACGTCAAGGCCGCCTGACCGAGCCCATGTGGCGCCCTAGCGGCTCCGACCATTACCGAGCGATCTCCTGGGAGGACGCCTTTGCGTTGATCGCCCGTGAGCTGAATGCGCTTGGCTCACCGAACGAAGCATCGTTTTACACCTCGGGCCGCGCCAGCAACGAAGCCGCCTTCTTGTATGGTTTGTTCGCCCGTCAGTTCGGCACGAACAACCTGCCCGACTGCTCGAACATGTGCCACGAGTCGAGCGGCCTCGGGCTCACCGAGGCGATTGGCATCGGCAAGGCCACCGTCAAGATCGAGGACTTCTCCTACGCCGACGCCATCTTCGTGATCGGCCAAAACCCCGGCACGTGCCATCCGCGCATGCTCACTGAATTGCAAAAGGCCGCGCGCAACGGCTGCAAGATCGTGAGCATCAATCCTCTGCCGGAAACGGGCATGATCCGCTTCAAGAACCCGCAGGAGCCGTGGACTCTGCTGGGCTCGGGCACCCCCATCGCGAGTTTGTTCTTGCCGGTGAAGATCAACGGCGATGTTGCCCTGCTGAAGGGCATCATGAAGGAAATGCTCGAGGAAGACGGGCGGGGCGGCCAAGTGCTGGCCCGCGACTTCATCGAACACCAAACGCACGGCTTCGCCGCGCTGCGCGAAGACTTGGAGGCCGAGAGTTGGGCGAACATCGTCGCGAGTAGCGGTTGCACTCGGCAACAGATCCGCGAGGCGGCGGAGATCGCGATGCGCTCGACGCACAGCATCTTCTGTTGGGCAATGGGCATCACGCAGCACAAAAATGGCGTCGCAAACGTGCAGAGCATCGCAAACTTGGCGCTGATGCGCGCGCAAATTGGCCGGCGCGGCGCGGGCCTGTGCCCAGTGCGCGGCCACAGCAACGTGCAGGGGGACCGCACCGTCGGCATCTGGGAAAAGATGAGCGATGAATTTCTAGAGGCACTCGGCAAGGAATTCGCGTTCGCGCCACCGAAGGCGCACGGCATGGATTCTGTGGCCACGATCAAGGGCATGCACCAGGGTACAATCAAAGTGTTTGTGGGCCTGGGTGGTAACTTCCTGGCCGCTACGCCCGACACCAATTTCACGGCCGAAGCCATGCAGCGCTGCGCGCTGACCGTCCAAATCTCGACCAAACTGAATCGCGGCCATCTGATCACGGGCCAGCAAGCGCTCATTCTTCCCTGCCTTGGCCGCACCGAACAAGACCAGCAAGCCTCGGGGGAGCAATTTGTCACCGTCGAGGACACCATGGGCGTCGTTCACCAGTCGCGCGGGGTGTTGCCGCCGGCTTCGGAGCATCTGCGGAGCGAGCCCGCGATCGTCGCCGGTATCGCGAGACACACTCTCGCAGAGCGTGCGACCACCAACTGGGCGGCACTGACCGCCAATTATGACCGCATTCGCGAGCACATCGAGCACGTGGTGCCCGGCTTCGCGCAATACAACACCCGCGTCCGCGACGCTGGCGGCTTCTACCTACCGAACGCCGCGCGGGAAGGAAAATTCACCACGAAGACCGGCCGCGCGCACTTTACCGTGCACCCCATTCCAAAGCATGAATTGGAGGAGGGCCAGTTCTTGCTCACGACCATCCGCAGTCACGATCAGTTCAACACCACCATTTACGGCGAGAGCGATCGATACCGCGGCATCAACGGCCGGCGGGTCTTGTTTTTGAATGCTGAAGACATGACGGCGCGCGGCTTTAGCGCCGGCAGCTTCGTGGACTTGACCAGTCACTTCGGCATCGAGCGTCGGCGCGCGGAGCGTTTCAAGTTGGTGCCATACGACATCCCGCGTGGCTGCGTCGCGGCCTACTACCCCGAAACGAACGTGCTCGTGCCCGTCGACTTGGTGTCGGATGGCAGCAATCAACCGGTCTCCAAGTCAATCGTCGTCAGCATGGAGCAATCGGCGTGATGGCACCGGTGGCAGTGGTGCAGGCGCTGCGCTCCGAGCCGGGCCTCGCGCTGGAAGCGCGCAAAGACGAGCTCAGCGTGGAAGAGCCGCTGGAAATCCGCATCGCGGGCGATCCACTAGCGGTCACCATGCGCACGCCCGGGCATGATCACGAGCTCGTCGCGGGCTTCCTCTTGGCAGAGGGCTTGATTCGCTCGCGCGCAGATCTCGGTACGATCCGGCACTGCGGGCAATTCGGCGCAGAAGGCTTCGGTAATGCCCTCGACGTCCTGCCTGCGCCGGGCGGCGTGCTCGAAGTCGAGGCTCTTGGCCACATCCGCCGCGGTACGCTCACGACGGCCGCCTGCGGCCTATGCGGCCGGCTGATGATCGACGACTTGCTCGAACGGTTGGCGCCGGCGCCCCCCTGCGCCGCCCTCCCGCGCGCCTTCATTGCGCGCCTGTCGAACGAGCTCCGCGCCAGGCAGCCGGCGTTCGACCGCACGGGCGGCCTGCACGCGGCTGGCATTGCCCACCCCGGCTCCGGCTTTTGCAGCGTGCGTGAGGACGTAGGGCGCCACAACGCCGTCGACAAAGTCATCGGCCGCGCGCTGCTCGACGGCCTCATCCCCGTGCACGGCCACGTGCTCATGGTGAGCGGACGCACCAGCTTCGAAATCGTGCAGAAGGCCATCGCGGCCGGGCTTGCCGGCGTCGTCGGAGTCTCCGCGCCAAGCTCGCTCGCCGTCTCCACCGCCGCGCGTTTCGGGCTCCTGCTCTGCGGTTTCGCCCGCGGCGATCGCTTCAACGTGTACGCGGGAGCAGAACGCCTAACGGCTTAGCCCGTCCCGCAGGCGGGTCGACTGGGGTGATGGTCGCGCGCCACGGCGCGCTCGGCTCAGCCTTCGGCGTCACAGGGCGGCGGCAGCGTGCACGAACTCGACCGTCAGCCGGCTCGTGTGCTCCAAGGGCGGCGTGGCGGCCGTGACTTTCAGGTCGAGCGCAAAGCTGCCCGCGTCCTTCGGGTCCCGCAGCGTCAAAAACAAGAGCGGCAAGCCAACGCTCGAAGTCACGCGCACGACCTTACAGTGCGCCTGCGTGTCCGAGTCCGCGCGCCACGAGCGCGGCGAAGGTTCGATCGGAACGATCGGCGTTTTACGCACGGACTTTGGTGGCGGATCCTGCTCGGCGAAGGAGATTTGCAGCCGCTCCGGGATGCTGATTTCGATCATCACGTCTTCTGCCGTCACCGCGCCGGCGTTCTGTAGCAAGAGCCCCGCACGAGCCGTCACACTGTTGTGGACTTGATGCTCATACACGGCCGCGCGGTAGGCGTTGGCCTGCGCGGCGGCATCCGCGGCGTCGGGCGCGATTTTGGGGCGTGCGTACGCCGACATGATCGGCGGCGTCACCGTCACCACCTGTTCGGTCTTCCCGTTCGTGAAGGTGAGGTGCAACTTGGCGCCCGGCAGATCGGAGCGGCGGCTCATGACGGCGCCTGGCAAACGCGAAAGCACCCGCCGCCTGCACTCGCCAGCACCGCTGCCAATACCACCGATTGACTATCCATAACTCAGCTTACCGCCTTCCGAGGTTAATGGAAACCAGCGGTTTCAACGTGGCTCGTCGACAAGACCCTGCGCTTGCCGTCCGAGGACCACTATCGAGCCGGAAAGAGTCGATTTATCGTGGAGGTGACTCACCGTGCCTCTCAAAGCATATCTGTCCTCAGAACGCCTTCGAGTGGCCTTGCGCAAGCTGTTTATCGCGCCGCAAGTCAATGGCCAGCCAAGGACCCGGTGGCTTGACGAGCGGTCCCTCGGTTAGGCCGTCTTCTCGGCAATCATCCGGCCGCGACGGTATCTGAGCGGAAAGGCCGCATTCGAGTCACACTAGCGGGGTGAACCACCGCTTACTCGCGTCAATCGGCTGCGCGTCGCTCGGATTGCTCCTCGCTTCGTGCAGCTCTGACTCAACGCCGGCCTCGAGCACGGGCGGCAGCCCAGGAGCTACCGGCCTCGCCGGGGCTCCGGGCGCCGGCCTTGAGGCCGGAGGGCTGGGTGGACTCGCTGGCTCTAGCACTGAAGGCAGCGCCGGCAGCGCCAACGGCGAAGGCGGTGGAGGGCTGGGGGGCGCCGCCGTGGCAGGTGCCGGCGGGATGAGCAGCACGGGCAGTAACGGCGGGGCCGCGGGCTCCGCCGGAATGGGCAGCGCCGCGACCGGCTTCCCCCCGCTGATCGCTGGCTGCGATATCCCCGCTGCCCACGCGCACGCTGATAGTGCCTTGGCCGCGAACCTCACCAACTTTTGGAGCGGCGCCGATCAATACCTGCGTGCAACCTCGCCCAGCAACGGCAAGATCACTGGCTATTGGACCTACGCGCAAGTGTTTGATGCCGTGCTGGATGGCGTGGAGCGAACGCGGGGTCAGCACTACAGTGGCTTGGTGCGGGCATTTTACGAAGGGCGCGCCGCGCGCGGCTGGCTCGTAGACTACTACGACGACGAAGCGTGGATGACGCTCGCCCTCATGCGCGCCTTCGATCTAACGGGGGACCAACGTTATCTGGACACCGCCGAGACCATCTACAAGGACATCATGCTTGGCTGGGACACCAGCTGCTGCGGCTCACACTTGGGCGGCATTTGGTGGGACAAGAAGAAAACACAAAAGGCTACCGCATCCAACGCCGGGCCCGCGCTCGCTGGCGTGCGCTTGGCTAAGCGCACGAACAAGAGCGAATACCTGGAATTCGCGAAGAAAGTGTACGCCTTTTGGATGAGCGATATGGTCGAACAAAAAACCTTCGCCATCTATGATCACCTTTCGCCGGACGGCACCCGCGGTCCGGGCGCGCTCACGTATAACCACGGCTTGATGATCGGCGCCGCGCTGGAGCTAAACACCGCCACGGCCGAAGCCCACTATCTGACGGAAGCCCATGGCTTTGGCCATTACATGATCACCACGGCGACGCGCGCTTCGAGCGCCGGCCCCTTGCTCTACGACGGTTCACCCTGTACCGGCGACTGCGCCGCATGGAAGGGAATTGGTTATCGTTACCTGGCCGAGCTTTTCCGAAGAGATCCCACGCACGAAGACTATCGCAACGTACTCACGAGCGGAGCCAACGCCCTCTGGACCCTTGCTCGTGATCCTGCCACCAACTTATTCTCCTCCGTCTGGGCCGGCCCCGCGCCCACCACTGCCGGAGTCGAAGCGCAAGGCTCAGCCGCCATGGCGCTCAACCTGTACGCGATGCTGTGCGGCACCGACCTTACGGCAGTGGCGCCCAAGCCCGGCGTGTACCAGGCCGAAGAAGGCTTTCTCGACCACGTCGATGCAGAGGCAACCAAGGGCCGGAACTTCATCGGCTTCGGCTACGTCTCGGCTTGGACCAAAGACAAACAAGCGGTCTCCATCGACGTCACCGTGGCAACCGCGGGCAAGTATGCGCTTGATTGGCGCTACACCGCAGGCGAAGGAACCTGCAAACGCAGCTTGATCGTCAACGGCCAAGCCCAGCCCGACCAGCAAGTGTTCCCGGCCACGCCCAACTGGACCAACTGGCCCGACGCTCGTTCCACCGTCGACCTGCCCGCCGGCAAGAGCACCCTCAGTCTCCGCTTCGACGCTGCCAAAGGCC